>CAMTUW010000009.1:0-60016 GCA_947085035.1 uncultured Actinomycetes bacterium | reverse complement strand
GCAGCCACCGGAGGTCGTGGCGTACTCATGGGCGGCGCAATGCCGCTTGAACGCCACCTACCGCAAGATCGCCGCCAGGAAGAACTCCAACAAGGCGGCCGTCGCCGTGGCCCGTGAGCTCTCCGGATTCGTCTGGGGTGCGATGACCGGGAACATGGGGGCGTAACCACAGTCATGCACGCGGGCGGGCGACACAGATCCGAAGAGATCCTCGCACACGTTATGCGACTCTGTAAGCGCGCGCAAGAGTGGGAGGCAGGCTTCGGCAGGACCGAGATGTGGGGTTGAAATCCCCGGATATCAGCATGGTCGAGCGCCGATTCCATGTGCCCGCCCGCTTGCATCTCTTCAAGGGCGAAGACCACCCTGAGACCTGCGGGGTTGACTGGCCATCTCATATCAACGTGTTAGGCATGACCAGCAAACCGGCCACGCCACATTCCAAGCCGAGAATACCTCACACGGCCGGTTTGTCTGCGTCGATGCCTTGGTTAGGCGCCGATGTGATCGCATGGCAGCCGCTCGCCAGGCACAGACGTTGCTGCGGGGCAGCGCCATGCTCCCCCGCAGCAACGAATGTGCGAGAGCTATCGGCGGTCCACGACCAATCCCTCAACCGCACCCGCGAAATCACTGCCAACAACACCAGACACACTATTGCCGGTCTGCAGTCGAAGGACAGGGTCCCCCTCCGAGAAACTCACGGTCGTGAGCACGACATCGCCCCTCTTGAAGACGACCCTGTAGCTGGGGGTTGTCTCGCCTTGCGGCGGAGCAGCGGGCCGTGCCTTGTCGAGGAGACCCACGAGCCGTGCCCCCTGCGCAGAATCAGTAGAGTACGTGATGCCCCCGTCGGCCGCTGAGGCGAAGATGATCACCTCAGTGGCCTGATCCAGTCTAGGGCTGCGAGCTGCAGAAGCACAACCGGACAGGGCTATCAACGCCATCCCGAGACACACCACCGACGACACCGAGACTATCGCTACGTATCGGCGCATTCCTACTCGATTCTGCCAACCGAAGGTGCCGTGCCGCCCTTGCCGGGCAGCTCGTCTGGCCGCTCATTGACGAACTCAAGTGGAATCGCGCGGGTGACCGCCGTGAACGGCTTGCCGGTGGTGGTTCTGCCGGTGACCCTGTAGTACGGCGCAACATAGCGCTGTTGTATTCCTGCGCCGTCATTGATATACACGAGCTCCACCCGTTCAACTATCGCGTCCACATCCAGCTCGTCCGAGCTCACGAGCGCGTCACCGGCCTCGATCTGCTCCATTGCTTTCGAAGGTCGCACTAGTGGGTAGCGCGTCAGCGGCTCTACCTCTCGCCATACTGAGAAAAATCCCACAATCTCTCCGTCGTCGCCGAAAGCGACCGTCTTCTTGGGGCCCACGCCTTGCCACTGCTTGCCGTTCAATCTTCGGCCGAAGCTCACTTCGACCATTACGGGCTCGCCTTCAACTGCATATTGGCCCACGTCGGTAAGAACGTAGTCACTCTCCCATAGACCCTTGGCTTCCATGAATGCCTTGGCGAGAGATGCGTACTCGTCATCCGCCAATCGGCGATGCATCGGCAGTGTAGCCGTCTCGTAACCCGGAGTGATCCAGTTCACCGAGCCGGTGACGTTGTCCACGACAACATCACCGCCAGCGCTTTGAACCAACGTCAGCGCCTTGTCCTTTCGCGCTTTGCCTTTAACGCCGAAGCGCCTCGCTTCGGCTTCGACTGATGCAATGGACACAGTCTTAGGGACCACGCGATAAACCATCGATTCGGTTGGGAGGGAAGCGACTTGCGATGGATCTGCCATCTTAATCGAGCGGAGGCGGCCCGGGGCGCCAAGCGTCCCAAGGGGATTCAGCTCCAAACGCTCCAGTTGCCCCTTCGCAACGGTAACGGACATCGAGCGCTTTCCGGGCGCGACGCTGAAGACGAAGCTGAGTATCGCGACGACAAAGAGCATGACTAGAGCAACAACAGACAATCGCCTAGTGACCATAGACATCATAATCCCACCTCAGGTAGTCGCCGGCTGTTGTCGAGGAGTACACCGGCGGGTCGCTACCCGCACTGCCGTAGCCCCAAAGGTAGTCGTTCACGTTGTTCCGATGACCGAATGTGCGCGCGATTATGCGTCCACCGCTGCTAAGCGTGTTCGGCTGAGAGTCGTACGCCTGGCGATACCAAGCTACCCGGACCCCGTAGGGCGCCTTGGCCCAAGCGGCAAATCGAGCGCCCCCGTTGCTCGTGACTATCATCTGCGTCGCGTATCCGTTCGCAAGGTGCAGACCACGCATCATGCCACCGAGTTCCGAAACTGTCCCGTTAAGGAAGTTGCAGGTGTAGGCGAGAAGCCACTCTAGGTCGCGGTCGCCCAAACGCATGTCGGAAATGGCGGCGAAATGATCGTAGTTCGCGTTGTTCATGACGAAGTTGCGGCCGTATCCGTGACCCGCGAACGCAGCCAAGTCGACATCGTCGGCTAGGCGATAGTCGTTGCCTCCGGTTAGCGTGGACGACTTCCAGTCCCGTTCCCACGCATCGGAATTCCCCCAGTTGTACCCCTTGAGCCAGTTGGTGTTGGGATCCGCAATAATGTCGTCGAGCTCTTTGACGCATTCGTCCGTGGTATTCAGATCGTATAGCCCTTGGTAGTTGTAGTAGTAGTTGACCCATTCCGTCATGATTTGCACACTTGAGCCGTCGGCATCCGCGAACGCGGGCGTCGGCGACACCGCTAGCGCGAAGACCAAGACCGTGGCTAGCATCGCACCCAAACGTCTCATCGATTCCCCCATCTACTCATTGGCCCTCAGCTGACAGGCTGTCGGCGGAGCAACAAGCGCGTCTCACCAGAACCGCCGTATGTCCTCCATTACCCCCCTTCCCGACGGACTCTGCCCGTGTCCACCCTCACGATTCATCGTTCACGTAGAGTGTCTGCGTGACTGGTGAGCCCCCATCGTAGCCCACGGGTCTTAACAGGTTCTTACCAAAACCTTACCTCGTCGGATGAGCGCAGATTCCAAGTGGCACGGCAACATCGCACGCGTGACCCGTCGCCCGTGCGCCTAGTCGTGTTGCGCATAACCCGCGCGCCAATACCTTACCCCGCGAAGCGGCGGCGCGCTTCTGCGCGTCGGGTTGATGCGCTTGTTCGACGGGTGCAGGGCGTGGTACAGGCACACCGTCAGCGCCTCCCTTTGCGACGTCCACCCGAGATTCTTTCCACCGCCTCGATAATCACGGAAGCGTTGTGGCCCTGCGACGCATCGCCGCAGGGTGCCAAATTGATCTCATGTCCCCCTTTGCCAGCCAGCCGTGCAACGAGCCCTCGCTCGAACTGAGCAAGGGCGGGCTCGACGCACTGGCTCAGCGACGATTCCGTTCTTCCCTCGCCCGCCTGGTGCATCAACAGCATCGTCCACAACGTCGGATAAGGGCGTGACTGTATGTGTATGTTGAATGTGCAAACTCGGTCTCACGCCAACCGATAAAAATGTTGCCGCTCGTCTGTGTCTGGCTGCGGCCATTGCCTCCTGTGGCGAGGCGGCCATCAGGCAGCGCCCAGAAACACGGCCTTGGGTTCCACACATCGTAGGTCCGGACGAGTGACCAAGCGCATTCCCAGGCGATGAAACCCGAGCTAATACGGCGTCGGCCGAGCTGGACTTCGTAGGACCTGCGATATCTGCCGTTATTAAACCACTCCGTAGCCCCTGAGCGGATATCACCCTCCAATTCGAACTCAGTGGCCTTCGCCGCAAAATCGCGCACCATTTCCTCTGGAACGTCGCGAACACGCTCCAAAGCCTCGGCCAGAAGATCCACAGCCGTTGCCCTGGCAGTCTCCGACGCAGCTGCAGCTTCCACCGCACCCTCGTTGGGGTTTGGGATTCCATCGAATCGCCCCACATGGCCCCCTCAGTTCAGTGTCGCCCGCAATGGCAGCGACCTCCCACCCAGATGTTGCTTTGCACCGCACAATCCACCGTAGTCGCAGGACTCCGTCGAACAATGATTCTACAGTCTGCCATCGAGCGGCCACGAGGGCACCGCGCCTCTGCGTAAGTATACCGTAGGCACCCCGTATGTTGATCGGCAGTCCGTGTAAGCCGCACCAGCCGTCAAGAGTTCTCGAACCCTTCGAGGAAGCAGGCTTCTCGCATGAGACACGGCGTGGTAGCGTTCGCCTTGTTGGCGACAAGGATTCCACAGGAGGTCTCGATGGTCGCTTCTCCCACAGGATGCCCGGGCCAAGACGCGCGTTCCCTGACCGTCGCCGAGCTGTCGTGCCCTAAGTGTGCCTACGCGATCGAGTTCTTCTCGGATGAGCGCGTGCGGACCTGCCCTCAGTGCGGGGAGCGCGTGCCACGTATACCCTCGGCGAACTGCGCCGAATGGTGTTCCGCCGCCGCCGAGTGCGAGGCTATGCGCTCTCTTTCCTGATCGACACCGCCGTTACTTTCAGCCCGGGGATCTTCGATATCGGATCGAGTTCTCCGCCGGTGAGGCGGTTCGCAGGCGCGTCGGCGAAGTGGAACGGCATGAACACCGTCCCCCGTCGGGGCGCACCGATCCCGCAGACGCGCACCGGCGCCGTGACGACGCCGTGTCTGCTCTCCAGGATCACGCGTTCGCCGTCACAGACCCCGAGCTGCCCGGCGTCTTGGGGATTCATCTCGACGTAGCCCGTCGGGTTGAGCTCCGAGAGCCCCGCAGAAGTCTTGATCATCGAGTCCGAGTGGAAGTTGAAGAGGTGACGGCCCGTGGTGAGTACGAAGGGCCGATCCGTCGTGGGCTCGTCCGGTGATGGCCGATACTCGACCGGTGCGAAGACTCCCCGGCCGCGCGTGAACTGCCCGACGTGCAGTATGGGAGTGCCGGGGTGCTCATCGCTTGGGCACGGCCACTGCAGGCTGCCCTCTTCGCGCAGTCGTCGGTAGCTGATACCGCCGTACTGCGGCGTGAGCGCCGACATCTCGTTCATGACATCGGACGGCGTGTCGCTATCCAAAGGCGAGCCCATCGCGGCGAACAGCAGGGCGAGGATCTCGATGTCGGGCAGTGCCTGCCCCGGCGCATCGACGACCTTGTTGACCAGCTGGATACGCCGCTCGGTGTTGGCGAACGTGCCGACCTTCTCGAGGAATGTGGCAGCGGGCAACACGACATCGGCGAACGCTGCGGTCTCGGTGAGGAAGATGTCTTGGACCACCAGGAAGTCGATCGCCTCGAGAGCGTCGATCACGTGGGCTTGGTCGGGGTCGGCGAGGACAGGGTTCTCGCCCATGATGTAGAGCGCCTTCAGGGAGCCCTCCACCGCCGCATCCCACATCTCGACGAGCGTCAGGCCCGGGGTATCGGGCAGCTCGGTCTCCATTTCCCAGTAGTCACAGAAGCGGTCGAGCGTACCCTTGTCGGTCAGCGGCTGATAGCCCGGCAGGCAGCTTGGCAGGCACGCGAAATCGCATGCGCCCTGGACGTTGTTCTGACCGCGCAGCGGATTGAGGCCGGTACCCGGACGCCCGATCTGGCCCGTGAGCAACGCGAGGTTCGCGAGCGAGCGGACCTGTTCGGTGCCCGAGACATGCTGCGTGACACCCATGCAGTAGACGATGGATGCGCGCT
The DNA here is from genome assembly GCA_947085035.1 of uncultured Actinomycetes bacterium. Lineage (GTDB taxonomy): Bacteria > Actinomycetota > Coriobacteriia > Anaerosomatales > PHET01 > CAMTUW01. The sequence continues at coordinate 54,385 of CAMTUW010000009.1, read as the reverse complement.
CCGCCGAAGCATAGGCGATAGCCGCGTCGCGAATATCCGAAAGAGGCACGCCGCACGCCTCGGCGGCCGCCTCAAGATCGACCTGCTCGATGACCGCGAGGAACTCCTCGAAGCCCTCGGTTCGGGCCTCGATGAACTCCTGATTGGCCAGGCCCTCATCGAGAATGATGCGCGCCATGGCGTTGAAGAGCAGCACGTTGGCGCCGGGGCGAACAGGCAGCCAGCTCTCGGCATGCCGAGTGAGTCGGATGTCTCGCGGGTCGATCACGAAGATCCGCATGCCGCGCCTTGCGGCCCTGGTGAGCTCGATGCCGATGACGGGATGAGCCTCTGTCGTATTGGAACCGATGACGAGGACGACCTGCGCATCTCCCAGATCCGCGATCGAGTTCGTCATCGCGCCACTACCGAGTGCGGCGGCCAGACCGGCCACCGTGGCGCTGTGTCAAAGTCTGGCGCAATGGTCGATGTTGTGCGTGCCGACCATCGAGCGCATGAACTTCTGGAACAGGTAGTTCTCCTCGTTGGTGGTCTTCGCGCTGGCAAGTCCGCCTATCGCGTCGGGTCCGTCGCTCTCAACGATCGACTTGAATCGCTCGGCTATGAGCCCGATCGCCTCGTCCCAGCTCGCCTCGACCAACTCCCCGTTCTTTCGCACCAGCGGGGTGGTGAGACGGTCCGGATGATGCGTGAACCTCCAGCCGTAGCGGCCCTTGGCGCACAGATTCCCCTTGTTGACTCCGCGCTCGAGTGGAGCTGAAGCACCAACGATGCGGTCGTTCTTGACGCGGTACTCGATCAAGCAGCCCACGCCGCAGTAGCCGCAGATCGACTCGACGGTCGACGTCTCCCACGGCCTGCCAGTGAAATACGCGCGGCGATCGGTGAGCGCTCCCACCGGACAGGTCGAGACGCACTGACCGCAGAACTCACAGCCGGCGTCGATGAGCGACACCGAGTAGGGCGTGTCGGGAAGCACGTCGAAACCGCGCCCGTGGAAACCGTAGACGGTTGCACCCTGGACCTCGTCGCAGATGCGCACGCAGCGCCCGCAGGCGATGCACTTCGTCAGATCACGGGCGATCAGCGGGTTGTCGTCAACCGTGCTCACCGCGTGCTTGTCTCCCGAGAAGGACGGCGTCTCGATCTCATACTCGTAGGCGAGGTCCTGAAGGCCGCACCGCCCGTTCGTCTCGCACGTCAGACACGACACGTTGTGGTCGGAGAGGAGCAGCTCGACGATGGTGGTGCGCATCGAGCGGAGCGCGTCGCTCTCGGTCTTGACGACCATGCCGTCGACGACACGTGTGGTGCATGAGGTCGGGTAGCCGCGCATTCCCTCGATCTCGACGACGCACAGCCGACATGCGCCGAACGGCTCGAGACGCGGGTCGTGGCAGAGCGTGGGGATGTGAATGCCGGCGTCTCGACACACCTCGAGCACGGTCTGTCCCGGGTGCGCCGTCACCTGACGTCCGTCGATCGCCATGGTGATGGTGGTGTTCTCGGTCGTCAGGGCCACGGGTCGTCCTCTCGGTCGCGGAATACCTACGATGAATCTACGAGTGCTCGATGGCTTCGAACGGACAATGCAGCTCGCACAGTCCGCATTTCACGCACAGGGCGTCAGCGATGATGTGAGTCTCCTGAGCGATACCGGAGATGGCGTCGACCGGACAGTGTTTCTTACAGACTCCGCAACCCGTGCACACCTCGGCGATGATGCGAAACGTCGAGATCTCCTTGCACTGCCCCGCTCGACAGCGACGGTCGACGATGTGCTCTTCGAACTCGTGCCGGAAGTAGCGCAGGGTGGTCAGCACGGGATTGGGAGCGGTCCGACCGAGACCGCAAAGCGACGAACGCTGGATGTCAACGCCGAGGCGCTCCAGAGTGTCGATGTCGCTCATCTGGCCTTCTCCCTTGCAGATGCGGGTCACGATCTCGAGCATCCGCTTGGTGCCGATCCGGCAGGGAACGCACTTGCCGCACGACTCGGCTTGCGTGAAGGACAGGGAGTAGCGAGCCGCGTCCACCATGCAGTCGTGTTCGTCCATGACGACGATCTCACTGCAACCCACCACCGCCCCGACAGCTTCGAGCGCCTCGTAATCCATGGGGGTGTCGAACAACTCCGCGGGTAGACAGCCACCGCTGGGACCCCCGATCTGTACCGCCTTGCATACAGCGTCACCCGAACAACCGCCACCGACTTCGTGCACCAGCGTATCCACGGTCACACCCATGGGAACCTCCACAAGGCCGCCCGACCGGACCTTGCCGGTCAGCGCGAAGACCTTCGTGCCCCTACTGCCGCCGCTTCCGAGTTCCGCATACGCTGAAGGACCATTGCTCAGAATCCAGCCGACGTTTGCAAGCGTCTCGACGTTGTTCATGACCGTTGGCTTACCGAAGAGGCCCGCCTCAACCGAGTGCGGCGGGGTGGCCCGCGGCATGCCGCGTCGACCCTCTATCGAGAACATGAGAGCGGTCGACTCACCGCAGATGAACGCCCCGGCGCCGCGCCGGATCTCGATGTCGAAATCGAATCCGCTGCCGGAGATGTCGTTCCCCAGCAGACCGGCCTGCCGCGCAGCCTCGACGGCGAGCTCCAGACGCCTGACCGCGAGCTGGTACTCATCGCGTACGTAGATGTAGCCTTTACGAACGTCGCCGACGGCATAGGCGCAGACGATCATGCCCTCGAGAACACTGTGTGGGTCGCCCTCCATGATGCTTCTGTTGATGAACGCGCCGCCGTTGGCGATGACGTATTTCTCGTCGCTCTTTGTACGGCGACCAGACTCCCACTTCACTCCTGTGGGAAAACCCGCCCCTCCGCGGCCGCGAAGACCTGATGCCTTCATCTCGTCGATCACCTGTTGAGGGCTCATCCGGGTGAGCGCGCGCCCTAGGCCATCGTAGAGGCCGTGCGCGCGCGCGTCGTCGATGCTCTCCGGGTCGACGATGCCGCAGTTCCGCAACACGATCCTGTGCTGCAACCGATTGAAGGGCATGTCGCGGTAGCGGGTGACAGGCTCGGCGTCTTCGGTCACGCGATACAAGTACTCGCTGATCGGGGCACCCCCACCAAGGAAGCTGTCGATGATGGCGGCGACCTTCTCCTCGGTCACGCCGGGATAGAAGATGTCATCCGGGTCGATGACGGCGATCGGCCCGAGATCACACAGTCCGTGGCATCCGGTGCGCACGACGCGCACACGGTCAGTGGCGCCTGCGGCGGCGATCGCCTCCTCCAGCCTCTCGGCGGCGGCGAGCGAACCGCTCATCACGCAGCCGGATCCTGTGCAGATGCGGATGATCGCGACCTTGTCGGATGCTGTGATGTGAGCTGTCATCTGTCGTACTCCTTGCGCAGGCGAGAGATCATCTCCCGAGCGGCCTTGGGTTTGAGTCCTCCGAAAGTCTTGTCATCGACGAGTACGACAGGCGCGAGACCGCAACAGCCCACGCACGAGACGGCCTCGACGGTGAAGCTCAAGTCGGCCGCCGTCTCCCCCACCCCGACACCCAGCGCATCCACGATCGCGGCGGTGACCTCCGGGGCGCCCTTGACATGACAGGCCGTGCCCTGGCAGATCCTCACGATGTGCTCGCCTCGTGGCTCGAGGTGGAACCGCGTGTAGAACGTCGCGACACCGTAGACGTCCGCGAACGGGATCCGCAGCGCTTTCGCGATGTCTCGCAAAGCCTCTTGAGGCAGATGGTTGTAGACGCGTTGCGTCGCCTGCAGCACGGACAAGAGAGCGCTCCTGTCCGAGGGATGCCGTGCGATGATCTCTGAAAGCGGCGCGGAATCGAAGGGAACTGCTTTCGACTCCTCCGCACAGGCGCATTGCTGCATGACCCGATTCACTCTCCACTCAGTCGAGGTAGGAGTCGCAGTAAAGCGTCTCGTTCTGGAGGACGGCCACCGATCGTTCGATCATCTCGTTGCCGGTCAGGGCCGCTTGGTCGCTGCGAGCCACCGCCATCTGCAGCGCGTCTTCCGAATCCATGATCGCGGCGTCGAGTCCGGCTGGGATGAGAAGCGTCAGGAACGCTGCGGCCAGCGGGGGTTTGACGTGCTCCGGGCACCCGTTGTAGATGTTCGAGAGGCCGACAACGGTCTTCGGCGCCGGATCATTGAGCTGCTTGAACATGGCGATGGACTCGGTGGCCTCCAGCGCCTGATGCTGCGCGACAGCAACGGGGAGCAGCAGCGGGTCGAGGTAGAGGCGGTCAACGGGCACGTCGTACTCCATCATCGCGGTGATGATCTCCATCGCTGCCATCAGGCGTTCATTGGCATCGCGGCTCACCCCGGCCTCGGTCATCGCCAGACCGATGATCTCGGCCTCGAACTCGCGCGCCAGCGGCAGGAAGGTCTCGAGGCGCGAGCGCTCCGCCGACGTCGAGTTGATGATCGGCTGCAGGATGCACAGCTCCAGACCTGCTCGCATGGCCTCGGGGTTCATCGTGTCGAGGCACAAGCGAGTACCCGGCACGGCCTCTTGGACGACCTTGACGACCCAACGCATCATCTCCGGGCCACCCTTGGTGGCCGGCCCCAGGTTGATATCGAGCACATCGGCGCCGCTCTCGACCTGCGAGAGGGCCATCGCGCGGATCGGGCCGGGGTCGCGCTCCTTCATCGCCGGCCCGATGGACTTGCTCATTACGTTGACCTTCTCGCCTATGACGAGCATGCGGGTCCCTCCTCGGTTCGGATTCGATCGGCTCTGTCAACGAGCGCGGACGCCACCTTGCGCACGGCCTCGGTGAACGCTTCATCCATGCCGAACGGCGAGCGCCCTTCACGGTCAGCCAGGCGCACCGCCGCGCTGTCCGGCAGCGTGCCCAGTAAGGGGATGTCACCCAACACCTCGACGAGGAATGCGCGGTCGGCCTCGTCACGCACGCGATTGCCCACCGCGACGACGTCGCGCACGCCGATGTCTCTGGCGAGGTCGCGCACGTGCGAGGCGGTCTGGACGCTGCGCATTCCCGGCTCGACGACGACGACGAACACGTCGACGCCTTCGGCCGTCCCCCGCCCGAGGTGTTCGATACCGGCTTCCATGTCGAGAATGGCGACATCTCCTCGCTCGATGAGCAGATGACGCATGAACGCCTTGAGAAAGACGCTTTCCGAGCACATGCAGCCCGAACCGCCGCGCTCGACGGTGCCCAGTCGCAGAAGGGTCACGCCGTCGACGTCGAGTCCACACGTCTCGACCACGTCGGCGACATCCGGGTTCAGGATGAACATGCCGCCTTGTCCGGGGGCGGCGCCTGTGCGCTCCTCGATCAGGTCGGCCATCTCGGCAAGGGGCGTGCACGACTCGACGGCGCTCGCGCTCGCCCCCAACGCCGCTGCGAGGTTCGCGTCAGGATCGGCGTCGATGGCGATGACGCGCTTGCCTTGCGCCGCCCACAGGCGAGCGAGACTCGATGAGAGCGTCGTCTTGCCAACGCCACCCTTGCCTGAGATCGCCAGTTTCATCTAAGCCACCCGTTCCAGATCGGCCGCCATCAGCACGTGGGGCACGAGGTGCTCGGCACCCACGGCCATGATGTGGACACCGTCGCACACGTCACGAACCTGATCGATGAAGCGCGCGGCGATCTCGACCCCCGTGCGCTCAGCGTCAGAAGAGCGTTCGAGCTGCTCGATGAGCGGCTGCGGAACCGTGATGCCGGGGATCTTCTCGGTCATGAACCTCGCCATGCGAGCGGAGCGCAGGACCACGATGCCCGCGAGCACCTTCACGCCTGATCCATGAGCGTAGTCAACGAATTCGCGGAAGCTTTCAGCGTCGTAGACGGCCTGCGTTTGGAAGTAGCTCGCTCCGGCCCGGATCTTCTTATCGAACTTGGCCAGTTGCGGCCGGATGGGATCGGCGTCCGGTGTCACGACCGCGCCGATCAGGAAATCCGGGCGTCCATGCAGCTCGTTTCCCGCCAGATCGCTACCGTCGTTGAGCGAGGACATCGCCTGGATGAGATGGACCGACTCGAGATCGAAGACCGGCTTGGCGGTGGGGTGGTCCCCGATGGCCACGTGGTCTCCGGTGAGTGCGAGGACGTTCGTGATACCGAACGAAGCGGCGCCGAGAAGGTCGGACTGCATCGCGAGTCGATTGCGGTCGCGACAGGTGACCTGCAAGACGGGATCGTGCCCATGCTGCCGAAGGTGGATACACCCGGCCAGCGTACACAGGCGCATGACCGATGCCTGGTTGTCAGTCACATTCAGCGCGTGAACGTATCCGCGCATCGATTCGGCGGCACCGAGCATCTCGGAGATGTCGGTCCCTTTGGGGGGAGCGACCTCGGAGGTGATGGCGAAGGTGCCCGCTGCGAGCGCGTTGCGCAGACTCATCTCGCGCCCCCGTGTGTTCCGGAGAGATCCCACTCGCAACAAGTCGACTTGACCGAATGGTCCTTGAGCCCGCCGATGACCGCGAATTGCTCGACCTTGCCCTGTCGTTCGAGACGATCGTGGATCAGGACCCACGCGCAGTCACGATCGCCGAGCTCACAGCGCCCGGCCTGCACGCCGCCGCAGGGTCCGTTCAGGATGCCCTTGGCGCATCGCGTCATCGGGCAGATGCCGGCTGTCTCGGCCAACACGCACGAACCGCACGCCGAGCACTCGGCCTGCCATCTCGCGAAGCCCGTGGCCGCACCGATGAACAGCGTGTCGAGCGCCGGGTAGACGGGGATCTCCTCGGTCGAGGCGATGAAAGCGACGCCGGCCCCGCAGCCCAAGGAGAGGACGGCGTCAAACCCCTCCGTCTCGAGCGTGTCGACGAACTCCGGCTCGCACTGGCGCGAGACGACGGCGCTCGCGAACTCAATGTGCGAACCCTTGCGAAACGCGGCGAGGGCAAGCGCCTCGAGCAGCGCGAGAACCTCGGTCTCGCCACCGGCGAGTGAGACAGCGGCACAGGTGTTGCACCCCACGAGAAGAACGCGACGATGTCCTGCTACGACATCGCATATCTCGTCAAGCGGTTTCTGGCGTACGACTATCATCTGAGGTGCAGCTCCTCTTCGTCCCGTGCGCCGAGCACCATCAAGACGTCGTGCATCTCGATCTGCGAGAGCACGTCGCGGATCTTGGCGATGCCCCTGTCCACGAGTTCGCGCGAGTCGGGGTATCGGCAGCCGCTCTCGACGCACCCCGTGAAGACGACGTGCGAAGCGCCGGCCCTGAGAGCCCTCAGGACCACAGCCTCGCTCACGCGCAACAGGCAGCTGACGGTGAGCGTGCGGATGTCGACGCCCGGGATTGACGGAAGGTACGGCGTTGATCCGCACGCGAACACGATCGTCGTGTCCAATGCGGGATTCGTGAGCATCAGCTCGACGCGCCTGTGCATCTCCTCGTCTGACTGACCCTCGATGCTGATCGCTCGTGCCGGACACTGCGATGCGCACGCCCCGCAGGCGTGGCAGGCCTCGGTGTCGAAGTCGATGATGTTTCCGACCATCACGCTCGGAGCGTTATGCGGACAGACTCGCACGCAGGTGAGACACACGGCGCACTTCTCAAACGACAGTCGAGCCCCGCTGGCGCACCGAAGACACCTCTGAGCCTCCCGTGCGGCCTCGTATTCCGTGTAGCCCTGCTCGATCTCGTCAAACGTCTTGACCGCCTCATAGCACTCGAGTCTCTCCATCTGAACGCGGCGACGGTTCTCGAGCTTGGACATCATCGTATCGGACACGTGTCCCAGCTCGAAGCTGTCGACATTCAGATCGTCGAGAGCCGCCGAGTCGCCGATGAGATCGCGCAGAACGCAGGCCGCCGCACGATGACCCGCCGCGATGGCGTCGATGATCCGCGTCGGCCCGCTGACCACATCGCCCGCCGCGTAGACACCGGGCACACTCGTGTGAAGCGTCAACGGATCCACGACGATCATGCCTCGTGGCGAGAGCTCGACTCCCAGGTCGCCAACGTCGGCGAACTGCCCGGTGGCGAAGATCACCGTGTCGGCGTCGAACTGTTCCGTGCACGACTCGTCGAACACAGGACTGAAGCGCTTCTCGGCGTCGAACACCGAGGCGCATCGTGTGACTTTCAGCCCCGACACGCGCTCCTCACCGCAGACCTCCCGCGGACCCCAGGAGCACTGTATCTGGACGCCCTCGCCCCGGGCCTCATCGACCTCGTGTTCAGAGGCGGGCATCTCGTCGGCGTTCTCGAGGCACACCACCGTGACAGAATCGGCGCCCAGACGGCGAGCCGTGCGCGCGACATCCATGGCGACGTTACCGCCGCCGACCACGACCACACGAGCGCCGATCTCCACGCGCTCGCCCGCAGCCGCCGCCTCGAGAAACGGCAGTGCGGCAAGCACCTGGAGGTGGTGGGTGCCGGGAATCGGAAGCGGGCGGCTGCCCTGCAGCCCGGCGGTCACCACGACCGCGTCATGGGTGGTGCGCAACTCTTCGAGCGAGAGATCATCGCCGATCCTCACGCCGGTGATGACCTCGACTCCGCCTGAGCGGATGTAGTCGATGTCTCGGTCAAGCGCGTGATCAGTGAGACGATAGTTGGGGATTCCGTAGCGCAGCATGCCACCGAGTCTCGCCTTGGACTCGTAGACGGTGACCTGCAGCCCTCTCCGAACGAGATCGTGCGCTACGGTCAGCCCGGCCGGGCCACCTCCTACGACAGCGATCCGCTCAGGTCGCGGGCGAGCCGCCCGGAAGGCCGGGTACACTCCGAAGTCGCTTGCGGCCCGCTTGAGTCGCGCGATTGCCACGGGGTCGTCGAGATTGCAGCGCCGACAACCATCCTCGCACGGATGAAGACAGACCCGACCGCACACCGACGGTAGCGGATTTCGCTCCAGGACTATCTGGAGCGCGTCGGAGAAGCGCCCCTCGGCGATCGCCCCGAGGTAGCCGGGGACATCCAGATGCACCGGACACTGAGAACGGCATGGGGCAAAGACCCGTTGCCGGGCCTCGCCGCCGCCGAACTTGATCCTCTTGGATGTCACAGCCATTGTCAGGGTCGTTTCTGGTCGGGCTGACTAGCTCGCGCGTCGCTTGAGATACGCCGGGATGTCCGCGGCCTCGTAGGGGCCGACCGCCACCTTCCAGCCGTCGAGCTCCTCGTTGAGCTCGCCGCTTATCTGGGCGACAGCGCCAGGGATGATCACCTCGCGGTGCGAGATCGTCTCGGCGATGCCGGATTCGTTGATGAACTTGGCGATACGCTCAGGGACGAACTTGCCCGCAGCCCACGCGGTCAGGACCGAGAGTCCCTCTGACTCGACGACCCCCAGGTAGGCGGGTATCTTCCCGCCCTCGATCTCGGACGAGACGATGAAGTAGGTGAGCGAGAAGTTCGTGGTGACGAAGAACGGCGCATCGGGACCCGGGTTGTTGATGGCGTATACCTTGGATTCCGCCTGCATCGGACGCTGCGGGTCGGTGAAGATGTTCTGTCGCAGCACCAGAAGCGGCAGCATGCGCCACGGCTCGGCGCCGGAAAGAACGATGATGCTCGCGTACTTGGTCACATCCATGGCGGCATACGCCGTCTCAAGAAGCGGATCGCCCTTTGACAGGTCACCCGGGAAGGTGATCACGGGGTAGCCCAGAGCGGCGAACTTCTTCACGATAGCCGCGCGTCGCGCGAACACCCTGTCACGCAAGCCTGAAGCGATGCTCGTCGGCGCGCTGTCGATGACCAGGTCCACAAGACCCGCTTGGGTGGCTTTCTCGGTGAGAGCCGCAACGGCCGCGAGTCCCTCACCGCGCACCACGAGCGGACACGAGTGACCCTTGGCCAGAGCGAACATCGCCTCTGCGTTTCCCTCGGTCGCCGCGCAGATCAGCGGTCGCCGCTCACCCGCCACCTCGAGCGCCGCCGACATCTCATCGGCGTCCTCAGACATCAGCACCAGCGGCAGTTGGGTCGCGGCGATCACCCGGGCCACGGCCGCGCGGAATCCGGCTGCGTCTGAGGCAGACGAGACCGCAACGAAACCGCAGCGGAGCTGTTGCTGCACCCGCTCGAACGACGCTGCGTTCGCCTGCGCCACGACCGCGTCGATCTCATCGGCGGAAGCACTCGCGCTCACCGAAACGCCCAGCGCCGGGGGGTTGACGAACGTCTTGTCATGCCTGAACAGAACCGTCTCGGCACCCACGGTGAACGCCGTCTCGCCCACGCCGATCGTCACCGCACGCATGGGAGGTGCGGCGGCAGCGGTGAGGGCCGTCTTGGCCTCGTCCGAGACGTGAGGGCACGACGAGAGCTCAGCTTGCGCCTGCGCGAGCTTCATCGCGAACGCGAGGCACGTGGGAACACCGCAGTCACCGCAGTTCGTCTTCGGTAGATGCTTGAATATCTCAATACCGCTCAATGCCATGGGGCACTCCTTGAATCGCGTTGTGGAGGACTAGAACAACGACTCCATCGACAGCGCTGGGTGGTTCACGCTCGTCAGGAACTCAAGTACGGCTTCTTCGGTCTCGGCGATCGTCTCGTCACAGATCTTGTCGAGGAACGCCGGGTCGCCCATCTCCTCGAACCGGGGAGCGAGCGATACGCGCAGGACTTCCTTCAGTTCCTTCGGCATCCACACGACGCGCGATATCCCGCCCTCGGCGTAGAGGAACTTCTTGCTCGAGAGGTAACCACGTCCGATTCCCATGAAGCCCGGCGCCTGCACGCCTCCGCCCACCATGCCGGCGAGCGTCGAGAACTTCATGCCCGACGGGGTCATGCCCGGGAACTCACGATTGACGATCATCACGCCGTTGCACATAGGCATGAGCGCGATGATGCACATGAAGCAACCGCAGCTCGTCATGGGGTCGGTCATGAGCGAGTAACAGCTCATCCGCTCGACGGTACGCCCCGACTTCTCGAAGATGAATTCGTTCACGCCCGACCACTGCCCCAGGGACTCGTCGAGAAGCACGCCCTTCTCGATCGGCTGGTTGGGGCCTGTGGGATTGAGCTCGTTGGACGCCTTGGCATCGAGCCAGTTATAGGCGCCGCAGAGTCCGAGCCGCTCGGGCGTGACCACGCAGATGTGCGTCGGCGCGAAGCTCTGACACAGCGAACACGAGTAGAAGACGTCGACGGTGTCGTCGTTGAGCCCGGCCACACGCTCGTCTCGGACAGCGTAGGTCTCGCGAGCCCCCGCGAGCATCTCCTCGACTTTCTCGGCATCGGTGTAGATCGTGACCTCGACCTTGTCGACGATGGTGTCGAACTCATCGAGAATCTTCGCGTGGAGGATGTCCCCGAGGTGGTGGAAGCGAAAGCCCGCTTCTTTCGCCGCCTTGCTGATGCGTATCCAGATGAGGTCGCGCTGTCCCATGTGCAAGACGCCCTCGGCGAAGTTCATGAGATGGTGGAACTGCCGCTCGATGACCGGCTCGAAGTCGGGCTGCATCTTGCGGCCCGCGATATCTACGACGATACCGAGAGGGACGAGCGCCCCCTCCTCGAGATCATCGATCTCGGGGCCCACCACGGTGACCCGCCCGTCTTCGACCTGAGAGGCGTCGCGGGTCCGCACGAACTCGAACGCGGTCGTACGCTGACCCCCGGCCTCGACGAAGGTGTCCTCCTTGCGAACTCGCTCACCCTCGAGCGCGGGGCCGTAGGCGACAGGAATGGGCAGGTCGACGACTTTCACCTTCAGACCGCGCACCTCGATGGCCTTCTGGACGATATCGTCAGTGGACACGTTCGAGACAACGTGCTCGTAAGTACACACCCCCGTGGGCAGGATCTGCGGAATATCGCTCGTAGCGATGGTGGGAAATCCGTAGGAGATGGCGCCCGCCGCCGTCGCATACCACTCGTCGGTCACCTCGCCCAGTGCGAGCACGAAAGCGAACACGCGATTCTGGTTGTACTTGAGGATGCGCTCGTAATCGCCGGGCTGGACGCCTCCGAACGCCATGGCGGCGCGCGTCGCAAACCCAAGGGAGTAGATGTGCCCGTATACCTCCGGGCTGAACGGCACCAGCCGCGTGTCCCAGCCCAGCTGCACGCCCGCCTCTTCAAGTTGCCCGGCGAAGCTCACGCCACCGTCGCCTCCGGCCATGAAGACGTAGAGCATCTTCTCCTGCATCTCGCGCGCGAGCCGCACCGCGGTCTCAGTATCCGGCGCCGCCCCGACCACAGCCGCGAAGCCGGGCGCCGAGCCGTCGACGAACTCAATTCCTCGTGCACGCATGATGACGTCGTCGGCCGCTCCCAGCCAGATTCCGGTGGCGGCTGAAGCGCCGTCCACGTAGCGGAGCGCCTCGATGCACTCCTCGGCCAGAAGCGTGGCGATACCTGCGTCCAGAGTGGGTCCGAGGTAGGGCAGCCACAGTGTTTCGGAAGGCACTTCCGGAACCAGGTCCCGAGCCATTGCGAGCACCCGGTCCATGTCCGAGAGTCTCTCGACCTTCTCGCCGGTGAGGCCGTACGTGACCGGCAGGTAGTAGGCGGTGTTCGGGAACTCGACCGCCGTAGTCGCTCCGTGAGCCTCTTTCGCCTGGGCAAGCGCCTGTTCGGCTTTTGCCAAGATGCTGTGCGCGCCGCGTATCGCGCCGCTCGCGATGATCTTAGACATCGAGCTCCCTCCGCATGTCCATGTCGAACAGGACCCGTTCCCGCGCCTTGTCGTAGCCGTGAAGCGAACGACCGAAGTCGATGCGCTCGATGAGGATGCGCGCCATCTCCAGGGGGTCGGGTTCGAAGACCCAGTGCCCGTCGGTGTACTCCTCGATCTCTCTGAACAGGAAGTCTGAGACCTTGTCGCTTCCAAGCGTGGGCCAGGTGTTTCCGAAGACGACCATGACCCCTGACGAGACGAAGTAGTGTCCGATCGCGATCGCCTTCTCGCTCATCCACTCCGGTGCGCATCCGGCCGCCGGGACGTAGGCCATGTCGTCGCCGAACCCGCCCTCGGCTTGGATTCCACATGCCGCGACGAGCAGACGACTGTTGTCTACGCACGAACCGCAGTGCAGGACCGGCGGGATGCCCACTGCCTCGCAGACCTCCCTCAGCCCGGCGCCGGCGAGCTCAGCGGCCTCGGGCCTCATCAACCCCTCCTTGGCGGCTGTGATGGCGGCGCAGCCGGTGGCGAGCACCAGCACATCGTTCGCGATCAGCTCGCGGAAGAGCGCGGAGTGCACGGCCCCGGTACGCTGGCGTGGGTTGTTGCACCCCGCCACAGCGACCAATCCGCGGATCTTGCCGTTGATGATGTTGTCGTTCAGCGGACGGTACGAACTGCGATAGTGGCCACCGAGGATGTAGTTGATCGTTTCGTGGCTGAAGCCCACCACCATATCCATGACCTCGGACGGGATCTCAACGACACCCCTGTTGGGGAAGTTGGCGATAGCGCGCCTCAACAACTCCTTCGCGGTCTCAAACGCGGTGCCTGGCTCGAACTCGAGATGGGTTGCTCCCGTGATCCTCGCCTTGTCCGAGGTGGTGAATATCTCGGTGTGGTAGCACTTCGACATCTCGGGCAGCGCTTCCAGGCAGCACTGCACGTCGACGACCATCGCCTCGACGGCACCTGTGGCGATGGCGAGCTCTTGCTGCACGTAGTTGCCGGCTATCGGGATACCGTGCCTCATGAGAATCTCGTTGGCGGTGCAACAGATTCCGCTGATGTTGATGCCCGTCGCACCAACAGAGGCCGCGAGTTCGAGCATCTCGGGCTCACGTGCCGCCTGCACCATCGACTCCGGGATGATGGGATCGTGACCATGGACGATGATGTTGACCTGGTCGGCCTTCAGTACACCGAGATTGACCTTGGAACGCACGGGTACAGGAGTTCCGAACATGATGTCTTGGAGCTCAGTCGCGATCATCGAGCCGCCCCACCCATCGGCGAGAGCGGTTCTTGAGGCGGCCATCAGGATGCTCTTGTAATCCTGGTCGACGCCCACGCTGGTGCGGTGGAGCAGCTCGACCACTTCCCGGTCGATGCCGCGAGGAGCGATGCCGAGCTTGCGCCACTTCTCCTGCCTCGCCGCTGGTGCCCTGGACAGGAAGGTCAGCTCCCCGTGCTGCTTGCCGAACTCGCCGAGCGCCTTCTCTCCCAGCTCAAGCGCTACGGCGTTCTTCTCCTTGCCGGTGACATCGATGCCGAACTCGGTGGCCACTGCATGCAGCTTTCGCACGTCCTTGATCTCGTAGCCGGGTGCCTCACCCTTGGCCACCGCGATGAAGAGCTCCACGATCTCACGACCGTGATCCGAGTGCGCGGCCGTTCCGGCAGCGACCATGCGTGCGAAGTTCCGCGCGGCAATCGTGGCGGCCGTGGCACCGCACACGCCGACGACAGGGTTGTCGTCATCCTCGGTGACGCGGCAGGGACCCAGGCCGCACACGGAGCAGCAGAGCCCCTTGGAGCCGATGGGACACGGCTTGGACGTCTGCGCGCGATGAAACATTGTAGAGGCGCCGTCGGCTGTGGCTTTCTCTATCATCTGGCCACTCGCGGCGCAGCTCGTCATCGAATTCCATTCCGGGCAACTCGAACACTGTGACACGCTCATCGTTACTCACCTCCTTGTACGGTGCCGACCACGACCACTCTGACGTGGACCGATGTGTGTTGCGGCATGCATGCGGGATCGTAGGGATCGTCTCCGAGGAGCTCCTTGGCGTTTGAGGACCAGCGCGGTACGAACGCCGTTCCGGGCGCCAACGAATCGAGCGTCCTTGCCACCGCGTCGACTTCACCCGCGTCAGAGGCAACGCTGACCGTGGACCCCTCAACAAGCCCTAGCGAGGCCATGTCCTCCGAGTTCATGCCGAAAAGATCGCCTTCGATCTCGAGGGCGGTCAGCGCCGAGTGGCGCGTCACCAGCCCATCGTCGAAATGGAAAGCCGTTCCTCCAACGAGGAGCGTCGGTCGATCCGCAGAACCCTCGGGAACGTCACCGAACGCGGAGTGCGCGGGGAAGGTGAGCCTGTGCGAGGTGGGGTCGGTGGTCTCCCGGTGGGCCGCAAGAACGGTCGCGACCGCCTGTTCACACGCCTCGGCCTTGTCCCATGGCAGCGCGGTTCCAAGACCCGTGGCCATGCGGCTCAGCACCTCGAAATCCGACATCGAGTCCGTTCCCGGAGCCTCGGACTGCCGACGCACACGACCCTCCTGGCTCACCCGCGTACCGGAGGTCTCGGCCACCGAGGCCACCGGCAGAACCACGTCGGCCGCAGCCGCCGTATCGGACATGAAAGAGGTGGCGACGACGAGAGCATCGAGAGCGGCGAGTTTCGACGAGAGCTCAGATCCCGAGAAGGTGCGCCCCTTCGGATCGTCGTCCCAGACGAACAGGGCCCGGGTCGCGTCAGAGCCGACGACGTCTGACGCCTCTTCATCGCCGAGAAGCTCGAAGTGACCACGTACGTTGCTCGTGATGGTCGTGGGCGCGATGCACCCCTGGGCGCAGCCGCTCAACAGGGCGAGGTCGATGACTCCCTCGATGACTGCGGAATCATCGGTCTCGGCGGACACGACGAAGACCACGTGCCCCTTCGCCCCCGCCAACGATGCTGCGACTTCCGCAAGCGCGTCAGCGGACAGGCCGGTCTCTGCTTCCCAGTCACCACCGGCGGCTTGCGCGAGATGCGAGCGAAGCTCATCGATCCCACTCGTTCGAGCAGCCACGAACTCCTGGTCCCAACCGCCCGAGTCCAGCAGCGCCTTGGCAAGCAGCGCCAAGGCGCGGCCCAGAGCACCCGCCCTGGGACGCAGGTGGACATCAGCCCGCTTGGCGACACCCGTCACGCGAGAGTCGAGAGCCACGAGCGTCGCCCCGCGCTGTTGTGCGCGCGTGATCCACGCGCCCACGGCCGGAGAGTCCGCAGTCACATCCGCGCCAGCGACGACGATGACGCTGGCCGCCTCGATGTCATCTGAAGTGGCGACCACCGAGAGGTCACTGAAGCTCTCTTCGAGCCGGGACAGGACAGCGAACCCGTACGGGCGAGCCGAGCTGCCCACGCGGGCGTCACCCAGTGCTCGGTGCGCGATATCGCCGAGTGCGAGTGCCGTCTCACAGGTGGCGTTCGCGCCCAGAATCACGCCCACGGAACCCACGCCGGCCGACTCGCGCACATCGCGCAGCTTGGCGGCGGCGACATCGAGCGCCTCATCCCACTCGCACTCGACCAAAGTGCCGTCCCGACGAATCAGGGGCTTGCGCAGGCGCTCGGGATGCTCGTAGGCGTCAAGACCGAAGCGGCCGCGTGCGCACAAAAACGCGGTCGGATCAGGCGACTCGACGCGCACGACACGTCCGTCGACCCGGTTCAGCACGGTCTCGCAGCCGCAGCCACAGTAGCCACAGACGCTTGCGGCCCGCTCGATCGCCCATTCACGGCCTCGTGTCTGTCGGCCCTTCTCCATGAGCGCAGCCGTCGGACACACGGAGACGCAGCTTCCACAGAAATCGCAGCCGGACTCCTCGAGCGGCAGGTCTTTGGCTGTGCCCACCTTCATCCCCATACCTCGGGACATGAACGACAGGATGCCTTGGCTCTGTGACTCGCACACGCGAATGCACAGGCCGCACAGGACGCACAGGTTGTAGTCACGCACGATGAACGGGTTCGAGCAGTCGAGGGGGTACCCCGGATCCTTCATCGGATAGCTGGTTTTTGGGATGCCCAATCCGTAGGCCGCGTCCTGCAACCCACAGCTGCCGCTCTTATCGCAGCTCAGGCACTCCTTCGGGTGGTTCGAGAGCAGCAAGTCGACCACGAAGCGTCTCGCCGCCTCAACGCGCGGCGTGTCGGTCCTCACGACCATGCCGTCCTTCGCCTGCCGTGCGCAGGAGGCCACCAGCGTGCGTGAGCCTTCGAGTTCAACCACGCACAACCGACATGACCCGACGCTCTTCATCCCTGGGCAGTAGCACAGATACGGGATGCGGATCCCTGCGGATGCCGCTGCCTCGATGAGTGGCGTTCCCTGCGCGACCGAGACCTCCCGGCCATCGATGGTGACCTTGACCGTGTTATCCAACCGAATCGCCTCCTATTTGAAGCACTATGGCCCCCGGTTCGCAGACCGGTACGCACAACCCGCAGCCCGTGCACTTGTCGGCCCGTATCCGAAAAGGCATGCTGTCCGCCACGTACCACAGGGGCTTCTCGCCAACGACCGCCCCAGCGGGACAAATCTCCTTGCACGCACCGCACAAGGTGCATTTCTCGCCAACCACCGTGAATGTGAGCAACGAGGTACAGCCACCGCTCGGACAGCTCCCGCTCTCGTGGTGAGTGAACTCCTGCGAGTGCTCGCCCAACAGACGCTTCAGCTCTATGGCAACGTCACGGCCCAGCTTGCACATAGCCGTCTCGTCCATCCCGTCGCAGAATGCGAGCAGCCTCTCTGTGTCTCCCGACGTCGCAGACCCGGCCGAGAGATCCGACAGCACGGAGGTGATCTGTGCGACCGACAGCACGCACGGCACGCACTTGCGGCACATCTTCTCCTCGGCGAACGTCTCGACGAGGAGACGTGCCGAGCGCACGGCGCATTCCTGCGTTGCGACCACGCTCATCTGCTCATCACCTCCTCGACTGCTGGGTGAACATCGATGCAGTCGACGGGACACGCCGGGATGCACGCCCGGCAACCCGTGCAGGTGGTGTTGTCGATGTGGAAACTGCGCCTCCCTTCGACGACGGCGCCGAACGCGCACGCGTCCCGGCACAGGCCGCACAGGATGCACTCCTCGTCGCGAATGGAGTAGCGCCCCAGTCCACGACAGACGCCCGCGGGGCAGTAGCCGCCGTTCACATGCGCCTCGTATTCCTCGCGAAAGTGCCTGATCGTGCTCAGCACGGGGTTGGGAGCGCTCTGGCCCAGACCGCACAGCGAGGTCTCCTGCACACGCGCGCCGATCTCCTCGAGCGCCTCGATGTCGCCCGGCCTTCCCTGGCCCTCGGTGAGCCGGTTCAATATCTCGAGCATCTCGAAGCTCCCGATTCTGCAGGGAGGGCACTTGCCGCACGATTCGACCTGCGTGAACGAGAGGAAGTAGCGAGCCACGTCGACCATGCAGTCGTGTTCGTCCATGACCACGAGTCCACCGGAGCCCATCATCGCCCCGACTTCGTCAAGCGAGTCGAAATCGAGTAGGAGATCCAGGTGCTCCTCGGGCACGCAACCGCCGGAAGGTCCGCCCACCTGCACGGCTTTGAATCGCCCGCCACCGAGCACCCCGCCACCGATGTCTTCGACGACCTCGCGCATCGTGATGCCCATGGGAACCTCGATGAGCCCGGTGTTGCGGACCTTGCCGGTCAGGGCGAAGACCTTCGTTCCGGGAGAGCCCTCCGTACCTATCTCACGGAACCACTCGGCGCCGCGACTGATGATCCAACCTACGTTCGCGAGCGTCTCGACGTTGTTCATGACCGTGGGCTTACCGAACAGGCCAGCCTCGACAGAGCGAGGCGGAGTGACGCGCGGCATGCCGCGCAGTCCTTCTATCGAGTACATGAGCGCCGTTGACTCGCCGCACACGAACGCGCCGGCCCCTCGCCGTATCTCGATGTCGAAGTGAAATCCACTGCCGAGAATGTCATCACCGAGCAGACCGAGGTCGCGCGCCTGCTCGATGGCCATCTCGAGGTGTCGGACCGCGAGCGGGTACTCCTCGCGCACGTAGATGTAGCCCTGACGAACGTCTCCCACCGCGTATGCGCAGATGATCATGCCCTCAAGTACGCTGTGCGGGTCGCCTTCCATGATGCTTCGATCCATGAAGGCCCCGGGGTCGCCCTCGTCACCGTTGGCGATGACGTACTTCTCAGTACCGGGAGTGCGTCGTCCCGACTCCCACTTCACGCCTGCGGGAAAACCGGCGCCGCCGCGTCCGCGCAGGCCTGCGGTCTTCATCTCTTCGATGACCTGCTCGGGGGTCATCTGCGTCAGTGCTTTAGCCAGCGCGTCGTAGCCGCCCTCCTTGATGAAGTCCTCGATCGAGGTCGGGTCGACCCTGCCGCACAGGCTGAGCAGCAGCTGGCGCTGCTTCCCGTAGAAGCGCACCTCTTCTTTGGTGCGTGCCGCTTCCCCAGAGAGGGGGTCTTCGACCTGGAGGCCACGCACGACGACGCCACGCGACGCCGTCAGATCGAGGACCTTTCGCGCGTCTGCGGCGTGCACCTTCTGATAGAAGATGTGGTCCGGCTCGATAGTGACCACGGGCCCCTTCTCGCACAGGCCCATGCACCCGGTCATCCGCACCTCGACGACGCCGGGCTCGGCGAGGCGGGTGAACTCCTCGAAAGTCTCGTAGCCCCCAGCCGCACGGCAGCCCGTTCCGGCACACACCCTGATGCAGCACTCGGGGAGCTGTTCTTGCGTGCGCAGCCGCTCGCGCAGCGCGGTGAGGTCCTTGGCGTCACGCAGCATCCTCGTCGACCTCCTTTGGCGGTGATCCGATCGCGGCGAGTATCTTTTCCGGCTTGTCGCCGCGGCGCACGGCGCCGTTGACAACAAGTGCTGGAGCGAGCGCACAGCAGCCCACGCAGCTGACCGTCTCGAGCCCGATCCAGTCGTCGCTCGTCGTCTCGCCCTGCGCGATTCCCAGCGAGTCCTCGAATTGCTTGAGTACCGCTGTCGCGCCGCGCACGTGACAGGCCGTTCCCGTGCATACCTTGATGACGTTTTCTGGCGGAGGCGTGAAGCGAAAGCCCGCATAGAACGTGGCGACACCGTAGACCTGCGCCAGTGAGACGCCCAGTTCAACGGAGAGGAGGCGCAACACGGGCTCGGGCAGGTAGCCGAACTCGGTCTGGGTGTCGTGAAGGACGTCCACGAGGACGCCGCGCGTGCCGGAGTACGCCTCGACGATCCGGGTCACGGCCTTCTTCTCGTCACATGAGCATGTCGTCAACATGTCGGTCTCCTTGTCACTTCGCGCTCCCATCAACTGGCTGCGAGCCCATGTAGCGCGCGCTTCACGATCTCTACCGACCTCGGGTGCCGTAGCACGAGGATGTCGGCGCCGGACATGGCGAGCGTCATCGCGGTGACCGTCTCCCAGAGCACACCGCGCTTCTCCGCATCGCCCCACGTCGGTTCTTCTTCCTCGGTGGCCCTGGCCTCCTTGGTGCGCCATGCCTCCTTGCCGAGATTGCAGATCATGGGCATCTGGGTCATGCCGTCGTCTTGGTTGAGCGCCGCCAGACGCAGCCGCTCCATGACCGTGTAGGCATACTCGACGCCGTAGCCCACGGCCCCGACGGAGGGGTCGATGAGGATACGGTCGGCCGCCAGGCCCATCTGAGTGATGAGGATGTTGAGCTGCTTGGCCATGTTGACGTCGATGGGCGTCTCGGCGATGACCACGTGCCCGTAGCCCAGCGCGGCCGCCGTGATCGGCTTGTAGTTGTCCTCGGTGGCCGACCCGATGGCGAGAACGGTTCCCGTCACGGCTTCGGCGACCTTCTTGAGAACCTCGATGTCCTTCTCAGCATTGCCGCTGCCGTACACGAGAACGGGAACGTCGACTGCGGCCACGACCGCCGAGACCGCCTGGGCGGCCTGCTCGGGTGACCGGTCGGCGCCATTGGGGTCGGTGCCCGCGAGTTGCACGCAGATCATGTCGGCGCCGAAGCGCTCGACGTTCGCTTTGGCCCATGCGCCCGGATCGCCCATGAGGTCTCCAAGCGCATCGGTCAGCGCGGTCGGCCAACCCTCGGGCACGAGATCGAAGACCTCCATCGCCACTGCAGGCGCATGGGGCAGCTCGCCATCGAAGCCGTGGAACGGCAGCGCACCGGCACCGCCGACCGTCACCGCCCCGCCGCCGCTGCCCAGCGTCGTCTCGCGGATGCGTCCCGCGGGTGATTCGATGGGCTCTTGATAAGACATCTGGTACGTCCTTTCTACGTCAGACCGGCGCTAAGGGCGACGGCGGTCAGGCGGTGGCGCCGACCAAGGCCGGAATCGCCCTCGCCAGAAGCTGCTTCATCGCAGCCAGGGATGGCGAGTCCTCGTCAAGGTCGAACAGGCCGAGACCGGCGAGATCGCAGCGGACCACGCCTTCGTCGACAGGCACGGTTCCCAGCAGTGGCACCCCTGCGGCCTCGATAGCGACCGACAGCGCTGGATCGAGTGGCTCACTCGTCCGGTTGATCAGCAGGTAGCGACTAGCGACCCGGATCTTGAGCTCATCAGCGAGTGCACTCAGGCGACCCGCGGTGGCGATGCCGCGCACGCTGGGGTCTGAGACGACCAGCAGCAGGTCGACATCGCGAGTGGTGCGGCGTGAGAGGTGCTCAAGCCCCGCCTCGTTGTCCATGACCACGTACTCATAACCGCGCTGCAGCCCGTCGATGCACCCGCGCACGAGGTCGTTGGCGAAGCAGTAGCAGCCGGCACCCTCCGGGCGCCCCATCGACAACAGGTCGAATCCGGGTTCCTCCACCAGATACCGCTGCACGTTGTACTCCAACCACGCGTGCTTCGTCACCCCATGCGGGTTCGCGCCAGCGTTTTCCAGCATCTCCTCGGTGATCTCTCCCACCGAACGCTCGACGGTCACGCCCAGGGCCTCGTGCAGCGTCGAGTTCGGATCGGCGTCGACCGCGAGCACGTTGCGCGCGCCCATCTCACCCAGGGCGCGCACCGTCAAAGCGGCCGTCGTCGTCTTTCCCGTACCCCCTTTGCCGGCGAGCGCGATGGTGAAGGCCATGGCTCACACCACCGCCCGTGCACCGATACGCTGCGCACGCATCTGTTCGGTTTGAGGAAACAGCGCCGTGTTGGTATGCGGGAAGAACAGGGCCGACGTGTAGTGCTCCATGAATCCCGCGTTCACCGAGAGCTCGAGATATGTGATCGACTCGGCGACCCGTCGAGCGGTGAGTAGGGCCTCGCGCGACCCCGAGAGCAACTTCGCCCCAAGCAGTGACGTGTTTCCGAGGAAGACGAATCGCTCCGGTGCGATCTCAGGAACCATCCCGATGGCCATGACGCGCCTCAGGTCGAGGTAGTGACCGAACCCGCCTGCGATGACGACCTCCTCGATCGCGTCAAGACTCAGGTCGAGACTCTCGATGAGCACGCCCACTCCAGCGTGGAACGCCGCCTTCGCACGCATCAGGTTCTTCACGTCACCCTCGGTGAGAACGATCGCCCGCCCGGTACCACTCTCCTCGGCAGGGACGAGCACGTACTCGAATCCCTGCTCACCACTGACGAGGTGCGCTGAGTCCAGGTCGGTGCAGAACCGCCCGTCGCGCTCAAGCGCACCGCACATGAAGAGTTCGGATACGCAGTCGATCAGGCCACTTCCGCAGATACCGAGCGGCTTGGTGGCCCCGATGGTCATTATCATGGGCGCAAGCGTCTCGTCGTCCACGCGAACCTGTTCGATGGCGCCTTGCGCCGCCCGCATCCCGTGGAGTATCCCGCCGCCCTCGAACGTGGGTCCGGCCGAACACGAACATGAAACCAGCCACTCCTTGTTGCCCAGCACGATCTCGCCGTTCGTTCCCACGTCGATGAAGAGCGTGAGCTTCTCGGTCCAAGGAATGCCTGCAGCGATCAGACCGGAGACGACGTCGCCGCCGAGCCAGCTCGCCGGACACGGAACGACGTGCATGCGTGTCGAACGCCCGGATGGAAGCCCGATGTCTTGTGCACGCATCCACGGAAACGACGTGGCCGTCGATGTGAATGGTGAGACCCGGACGAATTCGGGTGAGATCCTGAGCAACAGATACGTCATGACCGTATTGCCAGCCACGTAGTAAGAGACGATGTCTTCAGCGAGAACTCCCGCTTCGTCAAGCGAGGCTTGCACGAGGTCACGAATGGTGCCCACGACCAACTGGTTGAGATCCTCGAGCCCGTCTGGCTTGGAGGCCGCGATCACCCTGCTGATGACGTCGTCACCGCGGGCCACCTGAGCGTTGTACTCGGAACGGCTCGCGACCACGTCACCGCTGATCAGATCGACCAGCGCGACCTCGACCGTCGTGGTGCCGACATCCACCGCGACGGCGTACTGGCGTGCGGTCGTGTCACCGGCCTGGAATCCCGAGATCATCGGCATCGTGTTGCAGGGCTCAGCGGCGGACGCGGTCACCACCCAACCGCCCTCGCGTGCCGCTCCTGACAACTCGCGCAACGCCGGCAGGCCGATGGTCGCGTCACGGATTCCGTGCTGCCGTTTCAGCGCCTGCTTGAACCGGCTGGCGTCGCTGAGGTTGTCGGTGAGGTCCGGTGGGGCCATCCTCACGACCCGCTTGGAGACCGGTGGGACCGAGGTGCCTCTCGGCAACCTCTCAGCGTGCTCGTGGGCGGACAGCACCACGTTGGGACGACGCAAGGACTCGCCGCGAACCGGAGCTGTTCCCGGACGAGACTCCGGCGGGATCAGAACGCTGACATCCTCTGTGATGGTGCTCAAGCATGCGAGTACGTACCCGGATTCCAACTGAGCGTCCGAGAGCTTCGTCGAAGGCAGCGCGTCCACCGCTCCTTGCTCGACGATCATCCGGCACTTACCGCAGGTACCATTCCCGCCGCAGCTCGCACTCACGGGAACATCGGCGAGCATCGCGGCGCGCAAGAGGTTCTCGCCGCTACTGACGCTCACCGTGGCGCCGTCTGGTGTGAATGTGACCTGTGGCATGTACGGGTTCACCTCTCGACGTGGGACCTAGAACAGACCGACCACGTTGCCGTTCTCATCGAGGTCGATCGCATCGCCGGCGGGAACCTTGGGCAGGCCCGGCATCGTGCGCATGTCGCCGCACAGGGGGTACAGGAAGCCTGCACCCACGCTTGCGCGGATATCACGGATGGGCAGACGCCACCCCGTTGGTCGGCCCTTCAACGTCGGGTCGTGCGACAACGACAAGTGCGTCTTGGCCATGCACATCGGAAGATGCGAGTAGCCCAGTTCCGTGTAGAGCTTGATCTTCGCCTCGGCGGCGGGGAGGTAATCCACCCCGTCGGCACCGTAGATCTCGCGTGCGATGACCTCGATCTTCTCTTTGATCGAGGCGTCATCCGGGTAGAGGAGCTTGAACTCCTTGGGCATCTCACATGCGGCCACGACGGCCTCTGCGAGTTCAGCGCCGCCAGCGCCTCCGCCGGCATGGACCTTGTGGGTGACAGCGAAATCAGCACCCGCACTCAACGCGCGCTCCCTGATGAAGCTGTGCTCGGCTTCGGTATCTGTGGGGAAATGGTTCACGACGGCCACCACCGGGATGCCGAACTTCTTCATGTTCTCGATGTGCTTCTCCAGGTTCACGATGCCCTGGGCGAGGCTCTCGAGATCCTCTTTCTTGAGCCGCTCGTCCAAAGGCTTGCCCGGGGTCACCTCGAACTTGCCCGAATGCGACTTGAGCGCACGGACGGTGGCCACCACCACGGCGCAGTCGGGACGCAGCCCTGAAGCACGACACTTGATGTTCAAGAACTTCTCCGCGCCCATGTCGGCGCCGAAACCGGACTCCGTCACGACATAGTCGGCAAGCTTGAGCGCGATCTTGTCGGAGATGATCGAGTTGTTCCCCTGCGCGATGTTGGCGAACGGGCCGGCGTGGACAAAGACCGCTCCGCCTTCGAGGTTCTGCAGCAAGTTCGGCTTGATGGCGTCTCGCATGAGCACTGCCATCGCGCCTGCGCACTTCAACTCCTCGGCTGTGACGGGCTTGCCCGAGCGATTCATGCCGATGACGATCCTGCCCAGGCGCGCACGCATGTCAGCGAGATCGGTGGCCATCGCAAGGATCGCCATGACCTCGCTCGCGACCGAGATGTCAAAGCCCGTCTCGCGCGGCACGCCGTCGAGCTTGCCTCCAAGACCGACCACGGTGTTTCGCAGCGCCCGATCGTTGAGGTCGACCACGCGACGCCAGGTGATCGAATGCGGGTCGATGTCGAGATCGTTGCCCTGGTAGATGTGGTTGTCGATGTAGGCGGCCAAGAGGTTGTTCGCCATGGTGACCGCATGGACGTCGCCTGTCAGGTGGAGGTTGAAGTCCTCCATCGGCACGACTTGCGAGTACCCGCCGCCCGCCGCGCCGCCCTTGATGCCGAACACAGGTCCGAGCGAGGGCTGCCGGATGCAGGTGATCACGTTCTTGCCGATGTGGCGAAGCGCCTGCCCCAGCCCCACCGTCGTGACCGTCTTACCTTCACCGAGCGGTGTCGGATTGATCGCCGTCACGTCGACGTAGCGCCCTTGGGGCCGATCAGCGAGACGCGCGAGCACGCCGAGCGAGACCTTGGCCTTGTAGGTGCCGTACGCTTCGAGTTCGCCCTGCTCGATCCCGATCTCGGCGGCGACCTCGATGATGGGACGCATGGTATGAGCTTGAGCGATGTCGAGATCTGACTTCATCTGGGCTCTCCGATCAATGAGATACCATGCCACCGAACCAACGATGGCCGATCCCGATGCGCGGGATCACGAAACTCGATTACGCCGAGTGTAGGCTCGCTCCCCTCCCCCCGACCCTGAACACCCGCCAACGGCGACCCCCCCTCGGCACACGGGCGTTTGGCCACGTTGAGGAGGGCAAGCGGTCCTGGGGGGCACAGGCGTATGCCACTCAGGGCCCTCGACAGTCCGTTCGGGACACTTCAGGCGCCGTTCGGGTTCCCGTTCACGCGGGCACGGGCACTCGCACCAGCTGGTTGGACAAGCGTCCCTCTGACGCTATTCCCCGACCAACGCGAAAGGGAACGCCTCTGTGGCGCTCCCTTGGTTACTCCTGTGAACCGATGCCCGACTCCGTCGAGGACCCGGCGAAAGGGTCGCTCGCGCGCTACAGGTCGATCCCGTTTCGGCTCTCCCCCGCCTTGCGAGCCATCTTGGCGAGGAACTCCATGTTGCTCTGAGTCTGCTTGAGGCCCTTGATGAGCATGTCCATCGCCCGCTCGGAGTTGTCGATCCCGTGCAGGACGCGGCGCACTCCCCACACGAACGGGGCCTCCTGGGGATCGAGCAGCAGCTCCTCCTTGCGGGTACCCGACGTGATGACGTCGATGGCGGGGAAGATGCGACGGTCGGCCAGACCGCGATCGAGACGCAGTTCCATGTTGCCGGTGCCCTTGAACTCCTCGAAGATCACCTCGTCCATCTTCGAGCCCGTGTCCACCAGCGCTGTTGCAAGAATCGTGAGCGAGCCACCGAACTCGATGTTTCGTGCCGCACCGAAGAACCTCTTCGGCGGATAGAGCGCTTGCGAATCCACGCCGCCGGACAGGATGCGGCCCGAGGCCGGAGTGGCCAGGTTGTACGCACGAGCCAGACGAGTGATCGAGTCGAGGAGGATCACGACGTCGCGCCCGGACTCGACGAGACGCTTGGCGCGCTCGATGACGAGCTCGGCCACTTGGATGTGCTGCTCGCTGGGCATGTCGAACGTCGAGGAGACGACCTCGCCTTTGATGGAGCGCTCCATGTCGGTGACTTCCTCGGGCCGCTCATCGACGAGCAGGCACATGAGGTAGACCTCGGGGTTGTTCGCGGTCAGCGCGGCGGCGACGTCTTTGAGTACCGTGGTCTTGCCCGCCTTGGGAGGCGAGACGATGAGCCCGCGCTGCCCCTTGCCGATCGGGGCGACCAGGTCGATGGTGCGCGCGGTCATGAACTCCGCACCGTGCTCCATGCGCAACCGGTCCTCGGGATAGATGGGGGTCAGGTCGGCGAACTTCGGCCTTCCCCGGTTGGCTTCGGGTGACTCTCCGTTGATCGCGTCGAGCCGCTGCAGCGCCGGATACTTCTCGTTGTCGCGAGGCGGACGCACCTGGCCGCGGATCAGATCTCCGCGTCGCAACTCGTTTCGGCGAACCACCGACATCGACACGTAGACGTCGTGGTCACCCGGCAGATACCCGCTGGTGCGCACGAAGCCGTACCCTTCGGGCAACACGTCGAGGATTCCTGATATCTCGATGAATCCTTCAGACTTGACCTTCGCCTCGAGCACCGCGTCGATGAACTCGTCCTTCTTCTTCAGCGCCTTGATGTCGAGATTGAGGTCGGTTGCGATGACCTTGAGTTCCGCAACCGTCTTGGCCTCAAGCTCCGGGCGCGTGATCGACGGCTGGGGTGGCGCGTCCTGCTGGCCACCGGCTGGACTGCGGCGTCCTCTCTTGCGGGGGCGTGCACTCATGCGTTCTTCACTTTCTCCCAGTCGGCCAAGAAGGACTCCAGGCCTCGGTCGGTAAGCGGGTGCTTCACGAGGTTCTTGAGCACACCGAATGGCACTGTGGCGATGTCGGCACCCATGAGAGCGGCGCTCGTGACGTGATTCGCCGAGCGAACAGAAGCGGCGATGACCTCGACCTCGTGTCCGAAGTCGTAGTTCGACAACGCGAGAACCACATCGGCGAGCTGGGCGATCCCGTCTTCGCTGATGTCGTCGAAGCGGCCCACGAACGGCGAGACGTACGAGGCCCCCGAGCGCGCGGCGAGCATCGCCTGCGGCACGGTGAAGCACAGCGTCATGTTCACCTTGATGCCCTTGCCGGACAGGATCTTGGTGGCGGCGAGGCCCTCGGGCATGGTCGGCACCTTCACGATCAGGTTCGGGGCGATCTTGGCGAGTTCTTCGCCTTCGCGAACGATCTCGTCGCGGGTCAGGCCGACCGTCTCGCCACTCACCGGGCCGTCCACGATCGCGCAGATGCGCGCAAGATGGTCGTGGAAGCCGGCCAGCGTGCCGCCTATGCGGGCGTACAGCGTGGGGTTCGTCGTGACGCCCGCGAGAACGCCCCAGCTCGCCGCTTCTTCGATCTCGGCGATGTCTGCCGTGTCCAGAAAGAACTTCACTCGTCGCTTCCTCTCTTCGTGAACCGGGCGCTGGCGCGCTGCACGGTCTCGTCTACTCTTCGTCGATCGCCGCGGCGATCACATGTTCCAGCACGTCCGCGACGGTTCTATCCAGTTGATGACTGTGGATCACCGGGATTCCGTGCTCCAAAGCCAGTTCTTCGATGTAGTGACCCAACTCTCGGATGCTTTCGAATCCCGTGCGATAGCGCTCGAGCGGGCGCGTACCCTCGGTCTGGACGTCCCGGATATAGAAGTGGCTCAGGTGCGACTGCTCGTCGTCCACGGCTACCACCAGCTGCACCACACGCGCACCTTTGAACTGGTGCGGGTCGAGGTAGCCGGGGACCAGATGTATCCCTTCGATCACCATCGAGGTGCCCTCGATCATGGCCCGGTCGATGAGCGATTTCACGCCGGATATCACGACAGCGGTCTGCTCGCGAAAACCGACGATCACGGGATTGGCGCCCTGTGGCACCGGAACTCTCAAGCCCCGCCACGCGTTGAATGCGCTTTGGTGCAACGCCGGCATGAGGTCGTCTTTGAATATACCACGCATGACCTCTCGAATGGAATCCGTCGACGAAACACGTGTGATGCCCAGCCGGTGGGCCACTTCCGTGGCTATCGTCGACTTGCCCACACCGGTCGTTCCGCCGATGAGCACCACGAGTGGTCGGTCGAGGCGCCCCACGTCGCGCAGGCGCATATAGCGACGCGCGTACGGGGCCCCTGCGACAGCGTCGAGCTGGGCGGTGGCGATCTCCCGGAGACGCTGTGTGGAAACGCGCATCGAACCTGACTGGAGCAGCTCTTCTTCGACGCGTGAGGCTATCTCGAAGGCTCGACGCGGCGCCACGCCGGTGGCGGTGAAGGACTGCGCGAGAAGCCCTTTGCTGAAAGGGAGCCCGTGGGACTTGTCCGTGATGGTGATGCTCTCGTTGCGCTCAGGCATCTAGGATCCTTTGCTCCGCCGGGCCTCGCCACGCTCGAACGCAAGCGCTGCGACGCGTCTGACCATGTGGCCCAGGTCGTGACCGTCAACCGCGACCGGAACGTTGTCGCAGAGCACGGTCGGCACACCGGCCTCCTCGCCAGCTGCGGCGACGACATCGATCGCCGCAGCCTTGAGCTCGGTCAGCAACACATCGAACTCCCCGGCATGCGCGGCGAGGTCGGCCCGCAATCGAGTCCTGTCCGAGAGCGCCGAGCTGTACCCCGCGACCACGCAGCCGTACTCGTCCTCGAGATGCCGGGCGAGACGCGGCACGATGGCCGCAGGCGCGGTCGTGGCGAAGAAGACGCGTTTGCCGCTGACGGGCTCGAGCGGTGCGGGCCGGAAGGTGGTCGTCACGACCGGCACGTCGGGCGCGACCTCTGCCAGCGCTCGGCGCACCGCCTCGACGTCTTCGGCTGTGGCTATCGGCTCCTCGGCTCCGGCGATGATCGCGAGATCAGCGCGCCTGGCCCGGTACGGACCGAAGTAGTCACGGACGTATCCCTCGCCGCGCCCTGCTCCGATCACGACGATTCCGGCATCCGAGTACACCGGCGGGATCGCCGCCCCTGAGCCCTCGAGCACGATGAGCTCCTTGCCGAGCGAATCGGCGAGAAGCGCTCCTTCGGCGACATTGCTGAAGAACACCTCGCCGGCCATGCCGCCTCCGCAGCGTCGGCAGCCCACGGTGGTCACGCGACTCATCACGGCGTCCTCGTAGTTGTCGCTCGACGCATGCTTGCCCGCCCGGGCCAGCTCCAGCAGGTCGGGGGTGGTGAGGCTGACCTGGTCGCCGTGTATCAGCTCGGGCTCGGCCGGGCCGCCGCGGCCCATCGCTAGCACCACGATGTCATGTCCGTTCGCCTTGAGTTCGCGAGCGATGTAGGCCGACACCGACGTCTTGCCCACGCGCTTGCCGGTCCCGAAGATCGCCATCGAAGGCGTCGTGGGGATCACCTGCGCGCGCGGCGGCGTGAAGACGAAGTCCGCACCGCGGTACTCGACACCGGCCTGCAGCGCGACGGAGGCCAACACGAACCGGTCAGCGCTTGAGATCACCGGCTCGTCAGACAGATCGACGACGGCATCCGGCTCGTAGCGCTCAAGCGCGGTGACAAGGGCGGCGCTCGCCGTGTCACCGGCAACGACGGGCACGCCGTACGTGTCGAGCCCCTTGTCGAGGTCGACCTTCTCGGTCCCCCCGATGAAGACGGCCGCGACCACCTCGACCTCACGGCCAAGCTCATTCAAGGCGAATCTGACCACGGGCGGGTAGTGTTCTCCGTCTATCAGCGTGACGACACGTTTCATTGCGTGGCCTCCGGTATCACCTCGTCGAGGTCGGGCGCTTGAGCCCCCGGCCTCCATCTGCAGTACCGCCGATTGATGTCTGAGAAGTCGGCGACGATCTCGGCGTCGACGTAGGGTTCCTTGCGCAGCACACGAACCCGGCCATCGTCGTGGATCTCGATGATGTTGTAGCAGGGGCGCACTTTGCCGCGCAGGCGGTGAGTGCAGGCCGTGCCGGCGTTGACGATCAACATGTCTTCCAGGCGCCAGACGTTGGGCACGTGCTTGTGCCCGCACAGCACGAGGTCCACTCCGTTGCTGGCGAGCACCTGCAGCAGATCGCCCGCGTCATGCACGATGTTGCGCTCTCTCCCGGTCCGTGGAACCGGCACGAGATGGTGGTGCATGGCCACGACCTTGAACTCGTCGAGACACCCGGAGAAGCGCTCCTCGACCCACCGATAGCGTTCGCGCCCCACCCGGCCCGTATCAAGGTCGGGCTCGCTTGAGTCCAGTCCAAGAACCCGCACGCTGCCCTTGTCGAGTTCGACGTTGCGCTCGCCGAACAGCTCAGAGAAGTGCTCGTCACCCACGTTGCGCGCGTCATGGTTGCCCATCAGCACCACCCGACCTTGACAGGCGATGCGGTCAAGAAGGTCGTGAGCCTGCTCGAATTCGTGGCGAAAACCCATGTCGGTGAGGTCACCGGTGACAATGACCATGTCCGGACACAACAGGTTCAGCTCATCGATCACGCGCTTGGCCAGTGACGGGATGTGGTAGCGCGACCCGCAATGCAAGTCGGAGATGTGAGCGATGATCGTTGGTGCACCCATGCGGTCCGACCCTCCTGAAGGCGACTAACGGGCCAAGGTCTCGCGGCCCCTGATCTCGGGCAGAGCGGCCTCGATACTCGAGAGCCGCTTGAGCACGGACGAAAGCCCGAACATCGAGCCGAACAGATCGTCGAACGGATCCGGCTCGTACGTGATGATGTCGTAGTCGCCCTTGATCCCACCTGCTTTTGCGGCAGCATCCAAAGCGTCCTCGTAGGTTCCGATCTTGTCGATGAGCCCGAGCTTGAGGGCTTTGTCGCCGTTCCACGTCCAGCCGGTAGCCAGCTCCTCGACGGCTGAGCGCTTCATTCCGCGCCCCTTGGCCACGGTGTCGATGAACTGGGTGTAGATCTCGTCGACCTGTCCTTGGATGAGCGCGCGCTCCGCTTTCGTCAACGGGCGAAACGCACTGCCGGTGTCTTTGTTCTTACCCGCGGTGATCACCTGGAACTCGACGCCCAGCTTGTCGAGCAGTCTCGAGGCGTTCGGAATCTGCGAGATGACGCCGATGCTGCCGATCGCAGAGCCTGACAGCGCCCATATCTCATCGGCCTGCGAGGAGACCATGTACGCACCCGAGGCGTTGATGTCCCCGGTCGACACGAACACCGGCTTGCTGCACTGCTTCACATAGCGAGAGATCTCCTCGCTCGCCGCGACCGTGCCGCCGGGCGAATCCACCCGCAAGACGATCGCCTTGACGCTCTCGTCCTCCTGGGCCTGATCGATCTGGTCGTAGAAGTACTCCGGCGTGACGTAGCCTGAGTAGTAGTCGCCGGTTCCGGCGATCACGCCATCGATCCGGATCACGGCGACCGAGTCAACTGACGCCCAGCTGCCGGAATCGGTGCCGGCAAGCACCGCGAGCGACAGCGCGCACCCCCCGAAGAGCAGGCTGACCGAGAACACGATACCGAGCGTCCACCACATCCACGCGCGGCTTCTGCGCGCGGGAGCCGGGACGGGCATGGGTGGCACCTGCGGGTAGGCGTACGCTATCGGCGGGGCTACCTGAGTATGACCGCCGGGGGGCGAGACGTCCTGTTCGGACATGATGTGCCTCTCGAGTGGAATCGGTGCGCCGCGCGAGTGTGCGGGTGCGAGGATGAATTGATTCTTCCCCACGGCGGGGGTGTGGTCAACATATGCTCGCCGCTCCATGTGTGGCAAGCGCGCCTCACAGCATGCGCGCGCCCCAGCGATCGATTGCAAGCGCCTCAGGCGCGTGACGCGTGCCCAAGGCCCGAATGCGGTCGGCCGCTCGCCCGGCGACCACCCGGGCCAGATCGTGCGCGGCGCGATCGGTGTCACCGGCAACCAGCCCGACGACCGTGGGCCCCGCGCCGGAAAGCGCCACCCCGGCCGCACCGGCGCTTCGCAAGATGTCGGCGACCGCGTGCAGATCCCCCACGGCTGAAACACGGTACGGCTCGTGCAGACGATCGACCAGCGCGTCTCCGAAGAGCTCGGGACGACCTGCGGCGATGGATGCGGCGAGAAGCCCCGCGTGTGCGACGTTGAACGCCGCGTCGGCGTGGCTCACCGCGTCGGGCAGCATCGCCCGCGCCACGGGTGTAGAGAGCTCGACCAGAGCGGGAACCGCGACGACCGCGAGTCCGCGCGCAGGCTCGAAGCGCGCGCACCGGGCCGCCCCCTCCGCCGTCCAGCACACAGTGAATCCTCCGAGCAGTGCTGCCGCGACGTTGTCGGGGTGCCCCTCGAGGTCGGCCGCGATCTCGACACGACGCCTCTCGCCGAAATCAGCTCCCGCGAGCGCCTCGCCCAGCAAGAGCCCTCCCACGATCGCCGCACTCGAAGAGCCCAGTCCGCTGCCGAGGGGGATTCGATTCACGCACCCGATCCTCGCACGCAGCTCAGGGTGGCCCGCCTCGAGAAACGCGCGCGCCATCGCACGTAACACCACGTTGTCCGTCCCCGTTGAAAGGGATTGGATGCCCTGACCCTCAATCGAGATGTGCCACTGATCGGCCAGCTCGGCCTCGAAGCGATTGTGCAGGTCCAGCGCCAGCCCGAAGCTGTCGAAACCAGGTCCGAGATTGGCCGAAGTGGCGGGTACGAGGACTGCGGCGCCCACGGCGAGCTACAGATCCTCGACGCGGATCATGGCGCTGATCTCGTGCACGGTGTCATAAGACGCGATCACATCGAGCGACGCGCTCACATCCGCTTCGACGGCCGCATGAGTCACGTAGACGAGCTCGGCGGTCTCGCCCTCCTCGGCCCCGCGCTGTATGACGCTTGCGAGCGAGACGCCATGATCGCCGAACACCTTCGCTGTGGCCGCGAGTACGCCGGGCCTATCCGCGACGAGCAGCCGTATGTAGTAGCGAGTCTTCAAGGTGGAGATGTCTCGCACGGGATGGTGCTCCGTGCAGGTGCATCCTACGAGCGGCGGACACCCCGTCTCGAGGTTCCGGGCGACTTCGACCAGATCGCCCACCACCGCGGATGCCGCAGGCAGGGAGCCTGCGCCCTCGCCGAAGAACATCGTCTCGCCCACCGCGTCACCCACGACGTAGATGGCGTTGTAGACGCCATTGACGCTGGCAAGGGGATGGGCCTTCGGGATCATCGTGGGGTGCACCCTGATGTCGATGCCTTCCGGAGTGCGGTTCGCGATTGCGAGCAGTTTGATCGCGTACCCGATCTGGGCGGCGTAGTCGATGTCGGCCCCGGCGATCGAGCGGATCCCTTTTGCGGGAACCTGCTCCAGCACGACCCGACTGTTGAAGGCGATCGATGCGAGAATGGCGATCTTCGCGGCCGCATCCAGGCCGTCGACGTCGGCCGTCGGGTCGGCCTCGGCGAAGCCGCGCTCCTGCGCTTCGGCGAGCGCGGAGTCGTAGTCGAGCCCGTCTTGGGCCATGCGCGTGAGCATGTAGTTCGTCGTGCCGTTGACGATGCCCATCACGCGGGTGATCTCGTTGGAGGTCAGCGAGTGCTTCAGCGGCCCGATGATCGGGATGCCGCCGCCCACGCTCGCCTCGAAACGGATGTCGACACCCGCCGCCTCGGCCGCCTCCATGACTTCCTCGCCACTGGTCGCCATGAGCGCCTTGTTGGCGGTGACGACCGCTTTCCCGGCCCGAAGCGCTGCCAGCACGACCTCGCGCGCCACGCCGGTCCCGCCTATGAGCTCGATCACGACGTCGACATCATCAGCGGCCACGACGGCGAACGCATCGGTGGTGCAGGCATCCGGGTCAAGCCCCATCTCAACGAAACGGTCCGCGTTCTTGTCGGCGAAACGGACCAGCTCGATGTCGACGCCGGCACGACGCCGAAAGTCCTCGCGGTGTCGCTTGAGGATGTCGACGACTCCCGAGCCAACGGTGCCAAGTCCGATGAGACCAACGCGAATGGTGCGCATGGAGTGTGGTTCCTTCCTTGGGGCGAGACGCCGGATTCCCTCCCGGTGTGCCCGTTATTCTACCTGAGCCGACGCGTTCTCTTTCGAGCGCGCTCACGACCGACGTCTGCTGCCTACCCCACTTCACACCTGAGCAGGTCCTCGTACGTCTCGCGACGCACGACCCAGCGCCACTGGCCGTCGCGCACGAACACGACCCCGGGGCGGACCTGTTTGTTGTAGTTGCTGCTCATCGATTGGCAGTAGGCGCCGGTCGCGCACACGCACAGCACGTCTCCGACCTCGGGACATTGCAGCGGCGCGTCGTTGACAACGATGTCGCCGCTCTCGCAGTGCTTACCGGCCACCGTCGCGACCATCTCGCGCGGCTGGTCGGCCTTGTTGGCGAGAAGCGCTTCGTAGTGCGCGTCATAAAGCGATGTGCGGATGTTGTCGGACATGCCGCCATCGACCGCGACGTAGGTCCGAATGTTTTCGATCTCCTTGATCGATCCGACCGAATACAGCGTGACGCCCGCGTTGGCCACGATCGAGCGGCCCGGCTCCACCGCCATGGCCGGCACGGTGAGCCCGTGACGCTCGCACTCCTCTTTGATGCCGTCCACCACGACCTTGCCGTAGTCCTTGATCGTCGCGGGCTCATCGGGCAGGCCGTAGGCGATTCCCAGACCACCGCCGGTATCGAGCATGCGAACCTCGACGCCGGTCTCGGACTTGATCTCGGCGATGAACTCCACGACGACCTCGATGGCCTTGGCGAAACTGTGCAGCGCGAATATCTGGCTGCCGATGTGCATGTGGAGGCCGTCGAAATCGAGGCCCGGAAGCTCGATGGCGCGCTTGACGGCGGCCATGGCAAGGCCTTGGTTGCGACCGAAACCGAACTTCGAGTCCTCGGCGCCGGTCATGATGAAGTCGTGCGTGTCGGCCTCCACGCCGGGGGTCACGCGAACGAGGACCTTCTGCGTGACCGAGCGCTCTGTCGCAAGCGCGCTCAAACGCTCCATCTCCTCGAAGCTGTCAACAACGATGCGGCCCACGGCGGCATCCAGACACTCGGCCAGCTCGGCGGGTGTCTTGTTGTTGCCGTGGACGTAGACGCGCTCCATGGGGAAACCAGCTCGCCGTGCGAAGGCGAGCTCTCCGCCGCTGGACACGTCGAGGCTACAGCCCTCTTCGGCCACGATTCTCAGTATCGCGAGCGACATGAACGCCTTGCCCGCGTAGACGGTGTCGACGTGCGGCCAGTGAAAGCGCGTCCACTTCACGTACTCGGTGAGCTGATGGCGAATCGTCGCCTCGTCCATCACGTAGACCGCGGTTCCCGCCTCGCGGGCGAGCGCGACCGTATCGACACCCCCGATCCACAGGTGCCCGTTCTTGATCTCAGCCGTCAACGGCAAGACGCCGAGAAGATCGTGGCCCGTCTTCATATCCGGAGTCGCTGGCGGTCGGGGCGCGGATGGCTTGCCCATGATGTTTCTCCCTGCTCGAAACGTGTCCGAATGGTATCGGTACTCACCTCACGGTGCTACTGCTCGCGCCCCTACATAGATGAGGGCGCGTCCACTCCCAGAAGGTCCAGCGCGCACCGAAGCGTCCTTCGAGTCGCGTCCACAGCGAACAGGCGCGCGGCGCTCACGTGCGGTTCGCTGGGGTCGACCACGCGACACTGCGCGTAGAACTGGTGAAACACCGCGGCGAGGTCCTCGGCATAACGCGCGACCTTGTAAGGCGCGAGCTCACGCGACGCGACCTCGACCACTTCCGGGAACTCGTCGAGCTTGCGCATGAGCGCGAGTTCGGCCGGAGCCGTCAGCGGAGAGAGGTCTGCGTGGGGGCTCACGAATTCCGCGGCCATGTCGTCGACGTGGACGCCCTCTTCGGCCTGAGCCGCCTTGCGAAGGATCGAGCAGATGCGCGCATGGGCGTATTGAACGTAGTAGACGGGGTTGTCGGCCGACTGCTGTTTGGCCACAGCGATGTCGAAGTCGACCTGCTGGTCGGTCGAGCGCCTCAGGAACCAGTAGCGGGCGGCGTCTGCCCCCACCTCGTCCAGCAGCTCCTCGAAGGTGACCATCTCGCCGGTACGCTTGCTCATGCGCACCGCCTCGCCGTCACGGAACAAGTTGACGAGCTGCCCGATCACCAGGTCGAGTTTGCCCTCGTGGCCTAGGGCCGCAGCGGCGGCTTTCATCCGCGCGACGTAGCCGTGGTGATCGGCGCCCCAGATGTTGATGACGCGGTCGAATCCGCGGTCGAACTTGTCCTTGTGATACGCGATGTCTGCGGCGAAATAAGTGTAGCTCCCGTCCGCCTTGAGCAACACGCGATCCTTGTCGTCGTCGAAGTCCGTGGAGCGGAACCACACCGCGCCTTCGGACTCGTAGATGAAGCCGCGCTCGCGCAGTTGTGCGATGGCGGACTCGATACCGCTCGGTCCGCCGTCGGCGGTCGGTGCGTGCACGGTGCGCTCCGAGAACCACACGTCGAAATCGACGCCGAAGTCGTGAAGCACCTTCTTCAGGTGGGCCAGAACCTGCGCGTAGGCCTTCTCGCGAAAGTGGGTTTCTCGCGAGGCTTGAGATGCGTCCAGCCAACACATTCCCTCGTCCGCGTAGATCTCGTGCGCGATCTCGCCGATGTAGGCGCCCTGGTATCCGTTTTCGGGGAACTGGACAGAGCCGCCGCAGAGCTCGACGTAGCGAGCGGCCACGCTTGCGGCGAAGAGGTCCATCTGGACGCCGGCGTCGTTGACGTAGAACTCGCGCTCGACCTGCCAGCCCGTGTGCGCGAGGATCCGCGCCATCGAGTCACCCAGCGCGGCCCAGCGACCGTGTCCCACGTGCATCGGCCCGACAGGGTTCGCCGAGACGAACTCGACCTGCACGCGCCGACCGGCACCGGAATCAGTTCGGCCGAAATCGCGATCCTGGTCGTGCGCGATGCGCAAGACGCGCTGCAGCGCCGTGGGCGACAGGCGCAGGTTGATGAAGCCGGGACCGGCTATCTCGACAGCGGCGATGTCGTCGTGCTGCTCCAGATGGCGCGCCACGACTTCTGCTACCTCGCGAGGAGGCTTCCCGGCGAGCTTCGCGCTCCGAAGAGCCACCGAGGTCGCCCAATCGCCGTGCGAAGGGTCGCGCGGGCGCTCGAGGGCGGGATCCGGCCTCTCGGGCACGACCAGATCGCCTGCGGCGATGGCAGCGTCGAGCGCGGATTCGACGAGTTTCGAGATCGCGTCTCTCACGAGCGAGGCCCTTCCGTCGCGCCGGGTGTACGAGCAGGCAGGATACCACGCCTCCGGGCGACGCCCTACTTGTGGTAGGGCTCTTTCCGCGCGATGCGAAACGCTCGGTAGACCTGTTCGAGCAAGACGACGCGAGCGAGGTTGTGAGGTAGCGTCATGGGCCCGAAGGACATCCGCTCGTCAGCGCGCGCGAGCACCGCCTCTGACAGTCCGTGAGAGCCACCGATAACGAAGGCGACCGAGCTTCGGCCCGCCAAGCCGAGGTCCGCGAGGTGCCCGGAGAACTGTTCGCTTGACGGCGAGTGGCCCGCGATGTCGAGGGCCACCACATGTGCGGATTCGGGCAGCGCCTTGAGCACGTCTGCGCCCTCCTCGGCAAGCGCGCGCTCCTCGCCACCGCGAGACGGATCGCGGTCGGCGACCTCGACCACGCGCACGTCGGCGTAGGAGCGAAGGCGCTTGAGGTACTCACCGCAAGCCTCGACCCAGTAGCGCTCCTTGAGGCGACCCACGGCTACGACGTTGATACGCATCAACGTCGGTCCGCGTCCGAGCCCAGCGTGGCCTTCAGCGTGCGACGGCTGTCTCCTCGCACGACCTCGACCGCGACCTCGTCACCGACGCGATTGGCGCGGATCCCGGCGAACACGTCCTCGACGCCGCCCACGACGGTCTCGCCGATGCGCACGATGATGTCGCCTCTCTCGATACCGGCCGCTTCAGCCGGAGAGGACGGCTGCACGAAGCGCACGAGCGCGCCCTTCGAGATGGGCAGACCGAAGCGCTCGGCGACGTTCTCGTTGACCGATTCGGTGCTCACACCCAGGTACGGATGCACGGCGCGCCCGTCTGTGATGAGCTGCTGGGCGATGTCCATCGCGAAATCGACCGGGATCGCGAAGCCGATGCCCGCCGATTGGGGCGCGCCCACGGCGCCCGAGGGCGACTGGATGAGTGTGTTGATGCCCACGAGCCTGCCTGATGAATCGACCAGCGCTCCGCCCGAGTTGCCGGGATTGATGGCGGCATCGGTCTGGATGAGGTTCGTGTAGGCGGTCAGGTCACTTGCGCCCTCGACGATATCCGAGCGGTTCAGCGCAGACACTATGCCTGACGTCACCGTCTTCTCAAGCCCGAACGGACTACCAACTGCCATCACGTACTGACCAACGACGAGGCCCTGCGAGGGGCTCACCTCGATCGCCGGGTAGCTGCCGCCCTCGATCTTGAGCACCGCGAGGTCACTTGAGGGGTCGACTCCCACCACCCGCGCAGGAACATCATCGACGCCCACGGTCACCATGACACCGTCGGCACCCGCGATGACGTGGTAGTTCGTCAGGATGTGACCGTCCGCGCGGATGATCACGCCCGACCCGTTCCCGACGGCCCGTCGCCGCACGGTGCCGCTGAAGGGATCTTGCACCTCTTGGAAGACGGTGACGTTGACGACTGACGGGACCACCTTGCGGGCGACCGCCTCGGAGATGCTCGCTGAAGACTGGGTCCCGTCGATCGTGATGGTCGTCGCCGCCGAGGGCGACGGCGACGGCGAGAATCCGTCAGCTATCAACGGCGCGATTCCGGGGAAGAGGCCAAACGCCCAGATGATTCCCGCAGTCGCAAGAATCGCACCGGTCATGGCGCCCAGCGACGCGGCGATGATCACTGATGCGCTCGACCAGCGGCGCTCACGCGCGGGCTCCTCGCACGGCTCGTCGCTGTCGCCCGTGTATTCGCACACCGGAAGCGGCCCTGAGACGACCTCGTACTCCGGCTGGGTTGGCGGCGCGTCGATCGCGGGGGGCTCGGCGGATGACTCGTTCGGTCGGGTGTACTCGTCGCTCATGCTGCACCTCTGAGGTTATCGTGGCATCGCGAGACGTGATGGATGCTCGCGTACGACAACCCTACTCTCTATCGCCCGCCTGAGTCACTCAGTACACGAAATGACCACGCGCGCATCACGCCTGGTGCGCGAGCGCTACAGGCCGAGAGGACCCATCCACTTCAGCAAGGGGCCGGTAGCGACGCCCAGGGCCACCACCGCGACCACGCATGCGGCGACGGCTGCCGAGGCGAGCGGCGCCGGACGAAGCGGTGCACGCGCGCCCTCGCCCGAGGCGAGGAACGCCGCGCGCACGATGCGCAGGTAGTAGGCGGCCGAGACCACGCTCGTCAGCACCGCGACGCCGACCCAGATCGCGAGCCCCGCGTCGAGCGCGGCGGAGAACAGCGACAGCTTGCCGAAGAACCCTATCGCGGGGGGTATCCCGATCAACGAGACGATCATGATGAGCAGGCCCCACGCCGCTGCGATGCGATTCTGAGCGAGACCCGCGAAATCCTCGACGAGAGGACCTTGCTCGGCCACGAGAAGCATGAGCCCGAGTGACGGGATCGCATAGGCGAACGCGTAGAACACGGCCGCGCTCGATCCTTGCGGCGTGAGCGTGGCAAGCGCCAGAAGCAGGTAGCCCGTGTGTGCGACGCCGGAGTAGGCCATCATCCGCCGCACGTCGGTCTGAGTCAGAGCGGCGAAGTTGCCGAGCACCATCGAGGCGACCGCCGCCGCAAGCAGCAGGCTTCCCAGCACGGGCGCGCTGGGCGCAAGCGCTGCGGTCAGCCGCACCATCGCCACGGCGCCCGCGATCTTGGGGACCGTGGACACGAACGCGACCGTCCACGCCTCGGCGCCCTCGTAGGCGTCAGGCGTCCAGTAGTGGAACGGGGCCGCCGAGAGCTTCGCGAACATGCCGATGTAGGTCATCAACACGGCGAGCAGCCCGAGTGAACCTGCAGACGCCACCGTCAGCTGATCGAAGCGTGTCGAGCCGGAGATGCCGTAGAGGAACGACATGCCGTAGAGCATCACAAGAGAGGTGAGCATCGACAGGAGGAAGTACTTGAGAGCGCCCTCGAGTCCCTGGGGGCGATTCTTACGATACCCGATGAGCACGTAGGCGGGCATCGTGGCCAGCTCGAGCGTCAAGACCAGCGTGATGAGCTCGTTCGCCCCGCACATGAGCATGCCGCCCAGCGCAGAGAGCGTCGCGAACGCGACCGCCTCGCGAATCCTGCCCTCACCCCTGCCCGCTGTCCACAGCAACCAGACCGCCAGCAGCGCCGCCACACCCACCCGCGCGAAACGTGCTGCGCCGTCCATGGCGAGCAACCCGTCAAAGAGCGACGCGCCAACCGGCGAGAGGGCCGCGACGAGGGCCGCGACAGCGGCAAGCGCCGCGCCGACGGTAGCGGCGCCTCGGTCCCCACCGGGCAGTCGCTCGGCGAAAAGCGCCCACGCCACGCCGACGAGAAGGAGCAACTCGGGGATGAGGAGGGCCAAGCCGGTCATCTAGCCACCCACGATCTTCGCAAGCGATGTCATGACCGGATCGGTGAAGCGCAGCAGCGCTCCCCAGTTGAGCCCGATGACGACGATCAGCACGACCAGCGGCACAACCGTCACGAGCTCGCGTGGCGAGGCATCCACCTGCCCGATCACGATCTGGCTCGGCTCGCCCATGACGACCCGCTGCAGCATCCAGAGCATGTAGGCCGCACCGAGCAGCACGCCCAGTGCCGCGATGATCACGAACCACGGACTGAGCGACGTCGACATCCACGCGCCCAGCAGCGCGAGGAACTCGCCAACGAATCCGGAGAGCCCGGGAAGACCCATGCTCGCGAACGACGCGAACGCCATGAGTCCCGCGATCACCGGGATCTGACCGGCGAGACCGGAGAGGTCTGCGATCTGACGGGTATGCGTGCGGTCGTAGACCATGCCGATCATCAGGAAGAGCATGCCTGTGGTGAGCCCGTGGCTGATGTTGACGGCCATCGCACCGTTGAGCCCGGCCGCCGTACCGGCCGCGATCCCAAGCATCGCGAAGCCCATGTGCGACACCGACGAGTAGGCGATGAGCTTCTTCACGTCTTTTTGCGCGAACGAGACCGCCGCACCGTAGACGATGGACACCACCGCGATCACCGCCAGTGCGAACTGCCACTGCGAGAAGCCCTCGGGCAGGATGGGAAGCGAGATGCGCAAGAAACCGTAGGTTCCCATCTTGAGCATGACGCCCGCCAGCAGGACTGAGCCGGCCGTGGGGGCCTCGACGTGCGCGTCAGGCAGCCAGGTGTGAAGAGGAAACACCGGCACCTTGACCGCGAAGCCGAGGAAGAACGTGGCGAACAGCCACCACTGCATCGGCGCCGAAAGCGTTGAGCCCAGCCGTGCGAGTTCGATCAGGTCGAACGTGCCCAGCTCGAGCCTGAGCACGATGAGGCCGATGAGCATGAAGACCGAACCGAACAGCGTGTAGAGGAAGAACTTGATCGCGGCGTACTCGCGTCTCGGGCCGCCCCACTGCGCGATCAGGAAGTACATCGGCACGAGAACAAGCTCCCAGAACACGTAGAACAACACGAAGTCGAGCGCGGCGAACACTCCGCTCATCCCCACTTGGAGAAGCAGGAGCATGGAGAAATAGAACGCCGGTTTGCGCTCGATCCTCCAGCTCGCGATCACCGCGAGGAAGGTGAGCAGCGCAGACAGGGCGATGAGCGGGACAGACATCCCGTCCACTCCCAACGCGTAACGGATGCCCGCCTGTGGGATCCACGGCACATCAACGACGTGCTGCATCCCTCCCGCCACGTCGAAACGCACCAACATGAGCGTGACGAGTACAAGATCGACGGCGGTCACGACGAGGGCGACCCACTTCGCGAGGTCGCTGCGGCTCTTCGGAAGCAGCGCACACAGCGCGACTCCACCAAGCGGCAGGAAGACTATCCAGCTCAGCACCCTAGGCCCCCCTTGTGACGACGAGAATCAGCATGAGCAAGACGACAGCGCCCACAACGAGGCGTTGATAACTCTGGGCTCGGCCCGTCTGTACGCGCCGAAGCAAGGTCGCGCACGAGCGGGCCAGCGTGGCGAGTCCGTTCACGGCACCATCGATCACACCGCGATCGAATCGGTCGGCGCCTGTGGCCGTGGCGACCCATGCCGTACCGGCGCCGTTGACAGCGCCGTCAACGACCTTGGCATCGAACTGGGATGCCGCCTCGGCGGCCACGAAGTAGCCCTTCACGAACAACCTGTCGTAGGTGAGGTCGAAGTAGAACTTGTGCACCAACGAGTCGTACAGGTATCCGAGTCGCGCCTTCCAGGCACGCGTGTTGACCACGACCGAACGCCGTCCGTAGAACCACCACCCGATCGAGATACCCAGCGCCGCGACCACGGTCGTCGTCAAGGCGACCGTCGGCTTCGGCCACACCCCTTTATAGCCCAGGAACTCCATGAAGGTCGGACTCAGGAACCCTACGCCAAGAGTGATCAGCGCGAGCACCCCCATGGGCGCGAGCATCGAGCGGTGCGCCTCGTGCAACTCCTCGCTTTGCTCGGGGCCGGAAAAGACCCGGAACCACAGCCTGGTCACATAAAACGCGGTCAGTGCCGAGGCGAAGAGCACGGCGCCCACTGCAGCGTACTGGTGGTCGTAGAGAAGAACGGTGACGATCTCGTCTTTGCTGAAGAAGCCGGACAGAGGAAAGGCTCCCGCGAGCGCCAGGCTTCCCACGGTGAACGTGGCGGTCGTGACGGGCAGGTGTCGTGCGAGTCCGCCCATCTCGCGCATGTCTTGTGTGTGTGCCGCGTGGATGATCACGCCCGCACCGAGGAAGAGCAGCGACTTGAAGAACGCATGCGTCGTCAGGTGGAGCATGCCCGCCACGGCGCTGCCCACTCCCAGCGCGACGAACATGAGGCCCAGCTGGCTGATCGTTGAGTACGCGAGCACCTTCTTGATGTCGTGTTGCACACAGGCGAGCAGACCACCAGCGATCGCGGTGGCCACGCCGATCCAGAGCATCGCGTCCATGACCATCGGGGCGTGCTTGAAGATCGGAAGCGTGCGTGCGACCACGAAGACGCCGGCGGCCACCATCGTGGCCGCGTGGATGAGAGCCGAAGCGGGCGTGGGACCGGCCATCGCATCGGGAAGCCACACATGCAGGGGCAACTGGGCGGACTTGCCCATCGCCGCCCACAGCAGACCCACCGACACCGCGACCGCGACACCCGGTGCCCAGCCGGCAGCATCTTGCAAGACGGTCGCCAGATCGAAGGTGCCGGAGTTCGCATAGATCACGAACAGCGCGACGAGAAAGCCCAGGTCGCCCACTCGCGTGGTGAGAAACGCCTTCTGTGACGCCTTTCGCGGACCCTCGGATTCGTACCAGAAACCGATGAGGAGGTAGGAGCACAACCCCATCATCTCCCACATGGCGAAGGTCAGCAGCAGGTCGCTTGCGAGCACGAGCGCGAGCATCGCGGCGGTGAACAGCGAGAGAACGGCGAAGTACCACCCTTCGCGGGGGTCTCGGTGCATGTATCCCAGCGAGTAGACCTGCACACACGTGGCGACGATGGTCACGACTAACAACGTCACGGCCGCCATCGGATCAAGCGCAAGTCCCAGACTCAGGCTCTTGCCGCCGACGGTGCCCAGAACCCACGAGATCGCCCATGCGGGCTCCTCGAGTTTGCCTCCCGGCCAGACGCGAGCGAGCGCCGCCACCGACAGCGCGCACGACGTGGCCATCGCGCCGACGGGCAGCCACAGGAGCCGCGCTCGCATGGCCCGCGAGAGCGGGAGCAGCACCACGAAGGCGGCTGCGGGCAGAAGCGGTATGAGGGCGACCCAGTTCATGCTCACCCCTTCAGCTCGTTCAGGCTGTCGACTTCAGATGACCGCGCCGACTTGAAGATCGCGAGAACGAGCGCGAGGCCCAAGCCGATCTCGGCGGCAGAGACGACCATCACGAACACGGTGAAGAACTGGCCCGTCATCTCGATGGGGGTCACGTAGCGCGAGAACGCGATGAGGTTCAAGCTGACCGCCACCGCCATGAGCTCAAGCGACATCAGAACCTGTACGGCACCCTTCTTCGAAACGGCGCCATACAATCCCATCGCGAAAAGTGCCGCCGCCAAGACGAGGTATGTGTTCAACCCGACGCTCACCGTTCCCCACCTTCCCTCGTCCACCACACGGCGGCCACGAGCGCCGCTGTCAGGATGAGCGACGAGATCTCGAACGGCAGCGCCCATCCATCCAGGGCGAAGAGTCGCTCGCCGAACTCGATGACGCCCGGGAACGCGAGGACGTCGGTACGCGTGGCGATCCCACCATCCAGAACCGCCACCACGACGACGGCGAAGAACGTGAGGGCGAGTAAGGCCCCAGGCAGCGAGAAGTCACGCGAGCGAACGGC
The DNA here is from genome assembly GCA_947085035.1 of uncultured Actinomycetes bacterium. Taxonomy (GTDB): domain Bacteria; phylum Actinomycetota; class Coriobacteriia; order Anaerosomatales; family PHET01; genus CAMTUW01. The sequence continues at coordinate 9,494 of CAMTUW010000009.1, read as the reverse complement.
GTCTTCGCGCCTCCTGAGCGTGATCATGATCGTGAAGATGTTGAGGATCGCGACAGCTCCGGCGTAGACGAGCAGCTGCACCAACGCGATGTAGCGCGCCTCCAGCAGCGCGAACAGCCCGGCCGAAGTGACCGACACGGCGAGCAGCGAATAGGCCGCGTGCACGACGTTTCGCGCCACCAGCATGCCAAGCGCGCCGGCCAGGGTGGCCACGGCGAGAACAGCGAACGCCGCCAATCCGTACACGTCAGCCATCCGAGGCCTCCTCGGTGTCGGCGGCAGGCGCTGGGGCGGGGGCCTTGCGCTTGGGCTTGGCTGCAGGCTCGTCGGTGATCAGAGAGTACTCCAGGTCTGCGACGTTGCGCCGCGCGAGTTCGTAGTCGTGACCCATCTTGATCGCGTCGAACGGGCAGGCCTCGACGCACAGACCGCACATCATGCACGCTCCCAGCTCATAGCCCCACCGATCGATGTGCTTGGAGCGATCCTCACCCGTCGTGACCTCGATCCTGATGATGAAGTCCGGGCAGGCCCGTTCGCACGCCATGCAGGCCGTGCACAGGTGTGCGCCGTTCTCGTCGGTCTTGAGCTCGAGCGCCCACCGAGCACGCTCGGGCAGCACCAGCTTCTCATGGGGATACCTCACGGTGATCGGCCCACGCAGCATGTTGCGCATCGTGATGCGCAGGCCATTCAAGATGCCAGAGCCGAAGAACTTCACGATCCACCCCCGAACAGACCCTGTCCGGTCTTGATGGCCACACCTGTGATGACGATCCACAGCAAGGTGGCGGGAAGCAGGAACTTCCAGCCAATGGCGAGCAGTTGGTCGATACGCACTCTGGGCAATGTGCCGCGAATCCACATGAACACGAAGATCACGAGGTAAGTCTTGACGAGGAAGATGATCGGGGCGCCGATTCCGGCGAGCAGGCCGGGATCCACGAACGGCAGCGACCATCCCCCTAGGAACAGCGTGACCATCAGGGCTGCGAATATGAACACGTTGCTGAACTCCGAGAGGAACAGCAGGCCGAATTTCATCGAAGAGTACTCTGTGGCGAAACCGGCCACGAGCTCAGATTCGGCCTCGGACAGGTCGAACGGCGTCTGGTTCGACTCGATGAGGCCCGCGATGAGGAAGAAGACGAACGCGGGCAGACACGGGATGATGAACCACACCGAACCATGCTGGGCGCGCACGATGTCACCAAGGTTCATCGAGCCCGCGATCATGACCGGCGGCAGCGCCGCGAGCAGCAAGGGTACCTCGTAGCTCACCTGCTGAGCGATCGAGCGCATCGAGCCCAGTAGCGACCACTTATTGTAGCTCGCCCATCCGGCGGCGAAGATCCCGAGCGGCATGAGGGACAGGATCGCGAAGGTGAAGAGCAGCCCCATGTCGAGGTCCGCGGCCACGATCTTGTTCGAGAACGGGATGGCGGCGTAGGCGGCCAGCGAGGGCACGAACACGATCGCGGGCGCGAGAAAATAGAGCACCCTGTCAACCGAGCCGGGCGTGGCGTCCTCTTTCGTGAGGAGCTTGACGACGTCTGCCATGGTCTGGAACATGCCTGCGGGACCGAGTTCGGTGGGGCCCAGGCGCAGATGCAGACGCCCGAGGACCTTGCGCAGCATGTAGATGAGCACCACGCCGTTGAGGAGCAGGAGCCCCACGGCGGCCAGCACGCGCAAGACGACTATCAGCAGCGGGCTCATCGGTCGATCTCCCCCAGCACAACGTCCACGCTGCCAAGGATCACGACGACGTCGGCGATCATGGTGCCGGGCAGAATCGCCTCGGCAGCCTGGAGCGCGTAGAGGGCCGGCGGACGATACCGCATGCGATACGGGTGCTCGGTGCCGTCGGATACGAGATGAACGCCCAGCTCGCCACGCGGGGACTCGACGGCGGCGTAGGCCTCACCCGCTGGCGGGCGCAAGACCTTCGCCACCTTGGCGGTGTGCTCGCCTTCAGGCAGCCCGTCGATGCACTGGCGGACCATCGCCACCGCCTGGCGCAACTCACCCATCCGCACGAGATAGCGTGCGTAACAGTCGCCTTCTTCGGCCACAGGCACCGAGAACCGCATCTCGTCATAGGCCGCATAGGGTCGATCGCGCCGCACATCGAAGCCGAGTCCACTCGCGCGCAGGTTCGCTCCGGTGAGCCCGAACGCCGTTGCGGTTTCTTTGTCGAGAACGCCGATACCGCGGGTCCTCGCCTGGAATATCTCGTTGCCGCCCAGTAGCGCATCATGCTCGTCCAGGTACATGTCGATCGTGGCGAGGAACGCTTGGATCTTGTCGACCGCAGACGTCGTGATGTCGGCGACCACACCCCCCGGGCGCACGTAGTTGAACATCATCCGTTGACCGGTCACGTCCTCAAGGATGTCGAGCAGCACCTCACGGTCTCTGACCGCATAGAGGAACTGCCCCATCGCCCCGGTATCCAGACCGAACGTGCCGTACCAGACCAAGTGACTCGCGATACGGTTGATCTCAGACATGAGGACCCGCAGCCACTGAGCGCGGCGAGGCACCTCGACTTCCATGAGCTTCTCGGCGGCCAACGCGAAAGCGAGCTCGTTGTGGATGCCCGACATGTAGTCGCCGCGGTCCATCAGCGTTCCGACGGCGTTGTAGCGACGATGCTCGGCGAGCTTCTCGATACCGCGGTGGAGGTATCCCGCCACCGCCTCCGCCGCAACGACCTCCTCGCCATCCATCTCGATGAGAAGGCGCAGCACGCCGTGCGTCGAGGGGTGCTGTGGACCCATGTTCAGCACCATGCGCTCAGTGTCGAACGTGTCGACTCCCGTGGGAGCGCGCGTGAGCGACGTTGGCACGAAGTCGACCTGGTGCGGCGGGTTCGGGGTCAGCCAGCCGGCGTGACCTGCGAGATGGCGCGGGTCCGTCACCGGTCACGCACCTCCTCGGCCGTGCGGATACGCTCGGACTTCAGCAGCGCCGGTCTCGAGCCTTTCGTCAGCAGCAGGTGCTTGGGGTTCGGGTGCCCGGACAGCGTGAGCCCGAACATCTCGGCGCATTCGCGCTCGGGCATGAGCGCCGCAGGGTGTATCTCCCAGACGCTCGCGAGGTCAGCGCCGTATGGTAGTGCGACTTTGACGTAGATCTCCTCGTCACGCGAGAAGGAGCGCAGGTGGTAGACGACGTCGACCGCCTCGCCTGTGTCTATGCCGAACAGGTCGACGAGGAAGTCGAAGCCGTCACCCTCGCCCTTGAGCGCGCAGAGCATCTGCTTCGTCTGAGCGGGAGCGACGCGGCACACGACGCCCAGCATCGAGGCGCTGTCGATCTCGACGTCGCTGACGCCAGCGTGTGAGAGGAATCTATCGACTGTTGCCGTGTCGGGCCGCAAGGCGCCCCTCCGTCTGTTCGCTGATCTTGTCCATGAGCTGGAAGAATCCGTACTGGACCGACTCGGGCCTCGGAGGGCAGCCCGGGATGTAGACGTCTACGGGAACGATCTTGTCGACACCCAAGACGACGTTGGGGTACTCGCGAAACGGGCCGCCCGTGTTCGCACACGCGCCCATCGCGATGACCCACTTCGGCTCGGGCATCTGGTCGTAGAGCCTTCTCACCGTGGCCGCCATCTTGTGGTTCACGGTGCCAGCGACGATCATCACGTCGGCCTGGCGTGGGCTCGCACGGAAGAACACCCCGTGCCGGTCGAAATCGAAGCGCGGGCCCGATGCGTGCATGAGACCCTCGATCGCACAGCATGCGATACCGAACGCCATGTACCACAGCGAGCGGCGGCGGGCCCAGTCGAAGAGCTGCTCGCTCCTGATGAACAGCAGGGAGTTCTCGCCTGCGAGTTTGTCTAGCGCCATTTGAGAGCCCCCTCCTTCCATGCGTAGGCGAGGCCGCCCAGGAGGATGGCGATGAATATGAGCATCTCGAAGAAGACGAACCAGCCGATCCCCGGACGAGCGAAGGTGACCGCCCACGGGTAGAGGAACACCGTCTCGATGTCGAAGATCACGTAGAGCAATGCGTAGACGTAGTAGCCCGCTCGGAAACGTACCCACGGACTGCCGATCGGATCGACCCCGCATTCATACATGATGGCTTTCTCAGCCGAGGGTCTCTTGGGCGAGAGCAGCCACGATGTCCCAAGCGTGAGCACCACGAAGAGAATCCCTATGACGAGGAATCCTCCTATGACCATGCTGTTGAGATCCATGCGGATCCTTCACACCGGCGGAACGTTCGTCGGACACTACACACTCGGACAGCGAGCAGACCAGTCGAACGGAGTGTTTCATCGGCAGACGGGGCGTATTCTGCGGTGACTGGCCGACGTATGCCCAGTGGAGTATACGAAAAACGGCCCCTTTCGGAGCCGCATTGGAATTCATATGGAGCCGACGAGCGGATTCGAACCGCTGGCCTGCGCATTACGAGTGCGCTGCTCTACCAACTGAGCTACGTCGGCCTGTGTGCCTGCATCAACCCTGTTGCGGAGAAGTACCTCCGCCGCTCCCGCCACCGCCCGGCCGCCTGCGCTTGCGACGCCTGGAACTGCGGGCCGGCTTGTCACCGGCCGCCTGCGCATCGCCACCGCCCTGTTTCGCCTCAGCCGACGGCGCTGGCTTCGACTCACCCTGCTGAGGCGCCTTCGCCCCGGACGATTCACCGCCGCCGCTCTTGCGTCGCCTGCGTCGCCGCGTGCTCCCATCGCTCGGAGCGTCCCCTTGCTGCTCGGGCGCTACAGCGACCGCTGGCTTCGTCGGCCGTGCAGGTCGCTGCTGACGCGGCGCTTCAGCAGCGAGCGGAGCCACGGTGGCACCGGTAACCGCCTCAAGCGCTTCTCGCTTGACCGAGCACGGGCACGTTCCGCCCTTGCTGCACTCCATCCCGGAAAGCGGGATCGCAACGCTCGTACCATCCTCGAAACGAATCTTGACGGTCTCGCGCGGAGTATTGAGTTCCGCCACCTTCGCAAGACCCGCAGGTGTTTCGATGATGGCGCCTCGCTTCGGTGCCCTGGACTTGAAATCCTTGTAGGCATCGAACTCATAGCGAAGACAGCACATGAGTCTGCCGCACAGTCCGCTGATTTTCAAGGGGTTCAGCGGCAGATCCTGCTCTTTCGCCATGCGAATGGAAACAGGCTGGAAATCTCCTCCGAAACGCGCGCAACACAGCTGTTGGCCGCAGTGCCCCACGCCACCCACCGCACGGGCCTCGTCACGCACGCCCACCTGACGCATGTCGATACGCGTGTGGAACTTCGCGCCCAGGTCCTTGACCAGCTCGCGGAAGTCGACACGCTCATCGGCACTGAAGTAGAAGACGATCTTATCGCCGCTTGTCAGGTACTGGACGTCGACGGGCTTCATGTCCAGGCGATAGTGCTCGACGAGTCCGCGAAAGACGCGAAGCGCATCCGCCTCTTTGGTGGTGAGCTCGTCAAGGGTGGCGAGGTCTGCGGCGTCTGCCATCCGAGAGATGGGCTTCAGAGCTGCAGGCAAAGCGTTGGCATCCACCTCATGCGCCGGCGAGACGATGGAGCCGAACTCCTCGCCACGCTCGGTTTCGACGATGACGCGGTCGCCCTCGCACGGCGTAGCGCCGGCGGGGTCGTACCACAACGTCTTGGAGAAACGGAGTCGGACTCCGACTACCGTGGGCATCTGAGAACCTCTCGTATGTCGAATAGCATCGCCTCGACGGCGAGCTGCGGGCTCACATTATACGCGATGAGCTTGCGTGTCTCGTTCACAGCGCTCAACGCCTTGACGGCCGCCGCCGGGGTCATGACCGCAGCGACCTCTTCCATCGCATCGAGCGCATCGGCGTTGGCCGTGAGGTGGTCGAGCCCCATAGCCATCGCGAAGCAGTCTCTGAGCCAGCTCTCCACGACGTTGAGCGCCTCGGCGACGCCCTCACGCTCTCTGGCGGTGAGCTGTCGCTTGTGACGTTCCTCAAGCGCCCGCGTCGAGACACGCGCGCCCAAGAAGTCCTCCCGCTCGGCGATCTCGACCGATTGAGCGGCACGGACCTCTTCGAGAGGGGCCTTGACCACTGTGAGCAACTCCCGGGCCGCCGTGAGCACATCGAGGTCGTCCATCGACGCGAGATCCTTCAAGGTGTGCAGGATGGTATCGCGAGCGGCCCGACGCGCGGGGCTGCGCAGGAACTCGGCCGCGCGCGCGACGACCCAGCCGGTTGCGGCGAGCGCCGCTGTGGCGTCTTCGGCCTCGGCGCCCGTCTTCTCGCGCAGCAGCGCTGCGCTCTCGGACGGCGAGAGCCGCTTGAAGCGCACCACCTGGCAGCGCGAGGTGATCGTTGGAAGGACCGCCTCATAGCTGTGCGCCATGAGCACGAACACCACGTCTTCCGGCGGCTCCTCGAGCGTCTTGAGGAACGCGTTGGCCGCCGAGTCGTTCATCAGGTCGACGCTCTCGACGATGTAGAGCTTGTACGGTCCCTCGATGGGGGCGAGCGAGACATCATGCACGATGTCTCTGACCTGCTCGGCAAGATAACTCGCGGCGCCTTGCGGGGCGATCATGTGGACGTCGGGATGCACATCGCGACGCACCCGCGCGCATGCCGCGCACGAACCGCAACCCTTGTCGGCACAGAGAAGCGCCGCCGCGAGCGCACGCGCGGTCGTGCGTTTCCCGCACCCGGGCGGTCCCACGAACAGATACGCATGCGCCACGCGCCCGCTTTGAACGGCCGAATGCAGGAGTGCGGCGACACGCGGCTGGGCCGACATCTGAGCGAAATCGAGTGTCATCGCTTCTCTCCGAGCAGACCCTCGAGTCCGGGCAGGTCCGCCAGGGCGCGTGAGACGCGTTGCGACACCGCAGACGGGCTGCCCGTGGCGTCGACGAGACGAAAGCGTTCCGGGTCGTCTGCAGCGATGGCGAGAAAACCCGCGCGGACGCGCTCGTGAAACGCGATCTCCTCGCGTTCGAGCCGATCGGCCCCTCCCGCGCGTGTGGCTCGGCGAAGGCCCAGTGCGGGCTCGATGTCGAACAGAAGCGTCCGATCGGGCACAAGACCGCCGGTCGCCGCCATGTTGAGCGCCGAGACCTCGTCGAGGGGCAAGCCGCGGGCATGCCCCTGATAGGCGGTCGAGGAGTCGTAGTAGCGATCGCACAGCACCACCTCGCCCAGCGCGAGGGCCGGGCGAATCACCTCGTCGACCAGCTGCGCGCGAGCAGCCTCGTAGAGCAGCAGCTCGGCGCGAGCGCACAGCCGGGTATGAGCGGCATCGAGCAGGATCGCGCGCACCGCCTCGCCCACGGCGGTGCCGCCCGGCTCACGCAGCGTGCGCACCGTGCGCCCGGCAGCGACGAGCCGCTGGGCCAGCAGGCGGATCTGGGTCGTCTTGCCGGAGCCCTCGCCGCCTTCGAAGGTGATGAAGAGGCCGCTCATCGGGCACCCTCCTCGCGCGAGCGCCACTGGGACGGTGCCGTGCGGTAGAGGTCGCCTCCGTGAGCGTCGAGCGCCACGAACGCCGGGAATCCCCGAAATGTCATGCGGACCAGCGCCTCGGAGCCCAGCTCCTCGTAGGCGATCGTCTCGGCGGAGTCGATGTAGGTCGCGAGAAGCGCTGCGGCACCGCCCACGGCGGCGAAGTACACGCCGCCGGTCTCACGGCAAGCGTCGACGACCTCCGTGGCTCGGATGCCCTTGCCGATGGACGCGACGATGCCTGCGCGCATGAGCGCGGGGGTCGCGAAGTCCATGCGGGCTGCGGTCGTGGGTCCCACGGCGCCCACCGGGCGGCCCGGTCGTGCGGGCGTGGGGCCCGCGTAGAAGAGCGTCTGACCGGCCAGCCCGTAGGGCAGACTCCCCTCTCGCTCGAGCTCTGCGAGAAGGCGCGCGTGGGTCGCGTCTCGGGCCGTGAAGACCGGTCCCGAGAGCCTGACCTCGTCTCCGGCACGAAGCGACGCGAGCGTATCCGGTGTCGCGGGCAGCTTCACGCTGATCGGATCAGACAACGTCGGCCTCCTTCGCCATGATCTCGTCTTGGCAATCCTCGGCGTCATCCGCGTCCGAGCACTCGCGCCAGCGCAGGACCCTGAACCCGTAGACCGCCGCGCCCAGCACGATGGCGGCCGAGAGCAGCAGCGTGGCACGCGGGCCGGTGAGCATCAGTGCGCTGGGCGCCCACCCGTTTTGCCCCACGAGCCCGAGCACGAAGCGCCCGATGATGTCGTTGAGCGGAGCCATGACCACCATCGAGAGCAACAGCGCGACACGGATGACGCTCTCCATCGCCGTGAACACGCGACCGCGGATCTCGTCGGTGCTCGTCTTGACGACGTAGCTGTTGCCCGCAACGGTGAGCGTGGCGATGCATGCACCCGCGAGGCTCGCGAACACACCGGCGATCCAGTAGACGCCGAAGCTCGCGAAGCCGAGCATCGCAACGCCGAACGCGGCAACGCTTCCGGCGAACAGCAGTTGCAGCGGCATACGTCGCTCGAGGCGCGGCACCAACAACGCGCCCACCACCATGCCGGCGGCCATGAACACGAGCATGAACGTCTGCGGAGAGCCCGACAACCTCTGGAGCCACGCGATCTGCTCCACGAACAGGTCGCCAGCCACGAGGGAGTTCACGTAGTTGATGCCAACCGGGATGATCGCGCCGCCGCCAAGGATCGCGAGGAAGACGGTCACGAGCAGCCCGCGCAGCTCGCGGTGCGCCCCGAGGAAGCGAAACGAGTCCAGCGCGTCTTTACCAAGCAACCCGAGGTCGAACCGACCCGCCTTCTTCTCGGCGCGAGCCACTACCGTGATCGAGGCGATGGTCGCGGCGGAGAACAGGAACGTGAGCGAGTCGAGGAAGAAGCCCGCGCGCGGACCCAGAAGCGCCGGCGAGAGCAAGCCGACGAGGTGTTCGACAACCGGCAGCTGGGCGGCGGTCACCGCCCGCACGACCGCTTCGAAGCCGACAAGGATCGCACCCGACGCCGTGAGTCCGAGAAGCATCGACGCCTGTTGAGTGGTGTACATGGCGCCGTTGGCCGCCGTGATGTCCTTCTCGGCGACCAGATACGGGATCAGCGAGTTGCGCGCGGGCCAGAAGAACAGCGACGCCGTCTCCATCAGAAGCACGATGAGATAGATCGCGGCGAGCGAGTTTGTCGACAGCAGCACGAGTACGAGACAGAAGCGCACGAGATCGGCGGTGATCATCACTTTGCGGCGGTCGAAGCGATCCACCAGCGCTCCGGTCAGCGACGAGAACAGAAGTGCCGGGATGATCTTGGCGATGAGGATGCCGGCCACGGCGAACGACGAACCACCCGAAAGCGCGCTGACAAGCGGGATCAGCAGACCGATGACGAGCCAGTCGCCCACTCCCGACACCATCTGAGCGGCCCACAGCCGCCGGAAGCGCACGTCTTTGGCGAGACGCCCGAACGTGCTCGATGCGCGCGCGGCCGCGACCGGCGTCGCTTCGCTCACGCGATCACCTCGACGCTGGCGGT
>CAMTUW010000008.1:0-25467 GCA_947085035.1 uncultured Actinomycetes bacterium | reverse complement strand
TGGTGTACATGGCGCCGTTGGCCGCCGTGATGTCCTTCTCGGCGACCAGATACGGGATCAGCGAGTTGCGCGCGGGCCAGAAGAACAGCGACGCCGTCTCCATCAGAAGCACGATGAGATAGATCGCGGCCAGAGAGTTGGTCGACAGCAGCACGAGCACGAGGCAGAAGCGCACGAGATCGGCGGCGATCATCACCTTGCGACGGTCGAAGCGATCCACCAGAGCGCCGGTCAGTGATGAGAACAGGAGCGCCGGGATGATCTTGGCGATGAGAATACCGGCCACGGCGAACGACGAGCCGCCCGACAGCGCGCTGACAAGCGGGATCAGCAGACCGATGACGAGCCAGTCGCCCACTCCCGACACCATCTGAGCGGCCCACAGCCGCCGGAAGCGCACATCTTTGGCGAGACGCCCGAACGTGGTCGATGCGCGCGCGGCCGCGACCGGCGTCGCTTCGCTCACGCGATCACCTCGACGCTGGCGGTCCTCACGGCGCAGCAGCCCATGTTGACCGCCACGGGCAACGCCGCGATGTGACAGGGTGCCGTCATGACGAGCACCGCAAGCGCTGTGGTGTCGCCGCCCAAGCCCGCTGGCCCTATGCCGGTCGCGTTGACCGCCGCGAGCAACCGCGTCTCGAACGCGGCGATGCGCGGGTCGGACGCGGGTTCGTCGACGCGACGCAGCAGCGCTTTCTTCGCGAGCCCCGCGACCTTGTCGAAGGTCGAACCGACGCCCACGCCGATCACCAGCGGAGGGCAGGCCCCGGTCGCCTTGGCGTTCACCGTCTCGAGCACGACCCTCTCGACTCCGGCGAAGCCCGCGTCAGGCGAGAGCATCTCGACTCGGCTGGCATTGTCCGATCCGCCGCCTTTGAGCATGACGCTCACGGTGGCCCCCGTGCCCCGGCGCCATGTCACATCGATGAGCGCGGGGGTGTTGTCGCCGGTGTTCGTGCGATCGAGCAGCGCGTCACGCGCCAGCGACATGCGCAGGCCGGCCTCGCGATACGCCCCGGCGACCGCACCATCCACGGCAGCCTGGACGTCGCCTGCGAGTACCTCCTCGGCCCCGATCTCGACGCGAACCCAGACGGTACCGGTGTCTTGGCACAGCGGCACCGAATCGCTCTCAGCGATCCGTGCGTTGTCGAGAAGCTGAGCCAGGACCGCACGACCGCGCTCGGAGCGCTCGGTGAGCGATGCCGCGGTGAGCGCCGCCGTGACGTCATCGCGAAGCGAGAACGCCGCCCGTAAGACGGCCTCCGAGACGGCTGCGGCTATGCTGTCGGCCGTGAGCACGCTACCCGCGCAGCCCGAGGGCGTCCAAGGACTCCGCTACCGTGGCGGCGGATGCCTGGAGGGCATCGAGCTCGTCGTTGGTGAGCGGCAGAGTGACCACGCCTTGCAGTCCCTCCCTGCCCAGCCTCGCGGGCACCGAAAGATAGACGTCCTCGATACCGTACGCGCCGTCAAGATACACGCAGCTTGGCAGTGTCTCGCCCGAATCCGACAGGATCGCGCGCACCATCGCCACGATCGAGCCCGCAGGGGCGTAGAACGCAGAGCCGGTCTTGAGCAGCGCGACGACCTCGGCCCCGCCGAAGGTGGTGCGCTCGACGAGGGCGGTCACGTCTGAGGCGGGCAACAGGTCGGTGATCGGCACCCCGTTGATGGTCGTGAGGCGCGGCATCGGCACCATGGCGTCACCGTGGGCCCCGATCGCCAACGCGTCGATCTCGGAGATGGGCGCCCCGGTCTTCTCGGCAACCGCGAACGCGAAGCGCGCCGAATCCAAAACGCCCCCCATGCCCAGCACTCGACCCGAGGGCAGTCCCGACTCGCGCCACGCGAGGTAGGCCATGATGTCAAGCGGGTTCGTCACGCAGATGAAGACGGCGTCCGGCGAGGCCGCCACCGCGCTCGCGATGACGCTCCGCACGATGCGGCTGTTCGTGGCGAGCAGGTCGTCGCGGGTCATACCCGGCGTGCGAGGCAGACCAGCCGTGATCACAACGACGTCGGAGCCTGCGGTCTCGGCGTAATCGTTCGTGCCGACGATGCTCGGGCCGAAACGCTCCACCGAGCGCAGGTGCATGAGGTCGAGCGCCTTGCCCTGCGGGATCCCCTCGACCACATCGATCATGACCACGTCGGCCACACCATGCAGCAACAGCAACTGCGCCGCCGTGGCTCCCACCTGGCCCGCGCCGACGATCGTCACTTTCGGAAAGCTCATCGGACCCCTCTCGAATGACATGAAACGCGCCGGACCTCCCAGCGCGCACAACGTCGATTCTACCACGCGGTGGCGTTGCTCTCGGGCCCGTTAATGCTCGTCTCAGCGAGAAGCGATGCCGTCCGAGAGGTCGGCCGGGTAGCCGACAGCGGGCCGCCTGCCCGCGTGGCGCGCGAGCCGAGCCGCCAGAAGCGGCGGCACCGCCGGAAGCGGATCGCGGGGCTCGGGCTGAGCTACCGGCAGCTCCACCTCGGCAACCAAGACGTCCGTGTCGCCGAAGGCCTCGGCGACCACGTCTCCCAACACGATTATCGCGCTGCTGCCGTGACCGGGCTCTCCGACCGGCGCACCCCCGGTCTCGGCCACGATGACAAGACCGCACAGCGCATCTGATAACGCGATTCCGACCTCCAAGGCCGCCTCGGCCTGCAGGTCCCCCTCTGATCCGGGGCAGAGCACCGCAACAGCGATACCGGAGCGCAAGGCGAGCTCCCACTTCGCAGGGTCGAAGCACGCGTCGCCAACGAAGACGCCTATAACCCCTACGGTGCCGTACTGGCCTGAAATCGACACGAGCTCGAAGGATCCTTGTGAGCCCTCATCGAATGAGGGGAGCAGGTACGCTCCCTGCCTCTCACCCACGACCCTCGTCAGCGCATCACTCACGTCGCCCGCAACCTGCTGTGGCACCGCAGGGCAGATGACGAGGTCGGCATCGCGTTCGATGGCAGCGCGCACGACCGACGCCACGACGCCCGCCTCTCCGAGTGCGGATACGTGCTGGGCGACGGCTATCCTCATGGGGGCCTCCTCGAAGCGAGTCACCACTGAGTATCCCCGGTGGGCACCCTTCGCTCACGCCTTCTTGGCGCGACCTCGTTTCACGGGCGTCTTCGCCTTGACGTCGGCCTTGGCGGGGCATGCGGGATCCACGCAGATGCGCCACGGTCCGCGCGCGGTCGTGACCACGACGACCGGCGAGCCACAGGGGTCGCACTTCTCATCAGTCGGGTTGATCTCGCCCTTGCTGGGCAGCGGATACGAGGTGTTGCATTGCTCGTAGTTGGTGCAGCGCGCGAACCGCTTGAGCGTTCTGGGCGAGCGCTGCGCGATCAGCCTGCCGCCCTCGCGCGCATCGGCCGCACACGTGTGACACGCCCCGATGTCAACGGTCGCCTCGGCGTTCGTCGCACAGCCGGGATCGAGACAGCGGACCACTGGCTTCGAGCGGAACTGGATGACCTTGACCTGCGCGGTCCCGCAGGTCTCGCACAGCTCGGGCACCGCCTCGATCTTGCCGGGCGGAAGCGGGTAGGTCACGTCGCACTCGGGCCAGCCTGAGCAACCCACGAACTGTCCGCGGGTCTTGGGCGAGCTCTTGACGAGCAGGTCGTGTCCCGACTTCAAACACTTGCCCACCTTCGCGTCTTCGGCGGTCGCGTCTCTGAGCGCCTCTCCGAGCTCCTCGGCTTTCGGCAGAAGCTCTCCCATGATGTGTGCGAGCAGCTGTCGGGAGTGACCCACCACCACATCGCGGGTGGTGCGGCCGTTGGCGATGTCGTCCATCTCGGCCTCGAGCTCAGCGGTCATGTCCGGCGTCGTGATGCGCGGAGCGTACGCGGAAAGCGCATCGATGACCGCTCGTCCCAGACACGTGGGGCCAACCGGTTCGTTCTCGGCGTAGTTGACCTGGAAGAGCCGCTCGATGATGGCGTGGCGCGTGGCCTTCGTCCCCAGACCGCGCTTCTCCATCTCCTGGATCAGTCCGCCCTGACTGAAGCGCTTGGGCGGCTCGGTCTGCTTCTCGAGAAGTTCGGCACCGAGGAAGTCGACGACGTCGCCCTCGGACAGCGCCGGAAGCTGCTCGTCTTTCTTCTGGCCGTAATGGTAGATCCCGCGAAACCCGGGATCGACCAGCACGTCACCCTTGGAGACGAACGGCTCCCCGGCGACGTCGATCGTGACTTTCGTGCCCTCGATCGTGGCCGGTCCCGAAAGCGTGGCCATGAATCGCCGAGCGATCATGTTGTAGAGCTTCCACTCCTCAGGCTTCATCTTGTCGGAATCGCCCGCGCCTGTGGGGTGGATGGGCGGGTGGTCAGTCGTCTCCTTCTTGCCACGCGTAGCGTGTAGCGGCCCCGCGGCGAGCAACCCTTTGGCGTAGCTCCGATAGAACGGCACTTCGGCAAGGACGGTGACGATGCCTGCGAGGTCAAGTGAGCTCGGATAGACCGTGTTGTCGACGCGGGGGTAGCTGATGAAGCCGTTCATGTAGAGCGACTCGGCGATCCGCATGGTGCGGGCGGGAGTGAGCCCCTCGGAAGCCGCCGCCGCCTGCAGCGCTGTGGTGTTGAACGGCGTGGGGGCCGCCGCCTTGCGGCGCTGGGTCGCTACCGAGACGACCGTGCCGCTCGTGGCACCCTCCACCGCGCTCGCCGCGTTTTGCGCGGGAGCCTGTTGCGCGAAGTTGTTCGACTCGTGCCCGGCACCGAACTCCTCGCCGGACGCGCCCATGCGGCCCTTGACCTGCCAGTACGTCACGGGTTCGAAGGCCTCGCGCTCACGCTCGCGCTCGACGATCAGTGCGAGCGTGGGGGTCTGCACCCGACCGGCGCTCTTCACGTTGCCGAAACCGGAGTACTTGGCCGTTGTCAGATAGCGGGTGAGCACCGCGCCCCAGATCAGATCGATGTCTTGACGGGACTCCCCCGCCTGGGCGAGGCAATCGTCGACCGCCGTGAGCTCGGAAAACGCACGCTCGATCTCTTCTTTCGTGATCGCCGAGAAGCGCGCGCGCGTCACGGGAACTGTCTTGTTGGCGGACAAGACGACTGCGCGAGCATCGGCACCGATGAGCTCGCCTTCTCTATCGAAGTCTGTCGCGATGACGACGTCGTCGGCCTTCTTGGCGAGTGACTTCAGCGCGCGGATGATGTCGCGCTCGGCGGGCACTTTGCCAACGGGCGCCCACGCCAGGTACGGCAAGGCGGCCTGCTTCCACGTCTTGAGATCCACGCCGGTCGCTGTGAAGGGCTTCTTCTTCGGCCACGGAGGCGTGGGCAGCGTGTCGGGGATTCCCGCCTTCGTGTCGGCGCCCTCGCCCCAGACCGCCGTCCAGCCCTTCTCGCCGTGAACGAGTTCAGCGGGGAAATCGACGCCCATGATGTGGCCCTTGAGGCCAACGGCGATCCAGTCCTCCCCGTCGCGACGAAACGAGTAGGTGGGCGTGTTGTGGACCTTGTCGGCTTTGGGCTTTCCCAGCGCAAGGATATCCGCGAGCTTTTTAGCGGCGAGGTTCTTCTCGGTGATGACGAGCTTCACAGGGCTTCGACCTTTCGGGCGGCGTGATTGTGGAGCCGAGTATACACACGGCCGTCAAGCCCCCGTCACAGTCCGATCTGGTCCGCACGCTCCTGCATGGCCGTCAGGGCGATACCGAGGAACTCGTCGCGCTCGAGGCCAAGCGCCTCATGACCGGCCATCTGATCGCGGTTCGCACCGCGCGCGAAGGCCTTTTCCTTCCAGCGCTTCTTGAGACTCTTCACGGCGACGCCCGCCAGGTCCTTATCGGGTCTGACCAGCGCAGCGGCGACCACGAACCCGGTGGTGGGATCGGCGCACCAGAGCGCATGATCCATGAGCGTCTCGCGCTCGGCCTTGTCCGCGTGGGCGAGAATGGCGTGCATCGTCTCGTCGTCGACGAGGCCTTCGAGCATCCGCGCGGTCACGAGGGCGTGACGCTCGTGGTCATTCGCGGTCTCGGCGTAGTCCAGATCGTGGAGCAGCCCGGCAAGCCCCCAGCGCGCCACATCGGCCGCGGGGAGGCCGAGTCTTGTGGCAAGCGCGCCCATGATGATCTCGGTGGCCACGCAGTGGTTGATGAGGTTGGCCTGCGCCACCTTCTCCACGACCAAAGCGTATGCGTCGTCGCGGGTGATCACTTCGCAGACTTGCCCGCCTTGATGCGAACCACTTCGATGCGCGCCGCGAGCCACTCGGCCCACTCGCTCACACCGTCGCCTTTCGAGGCCGAGATCCGAAAGATCGGCGCTTTCGGGTTCAGCGATCTCACGACGCCGTTGAACTCCATCTCGTCGAAGTCGAAGACCGGCATGGTGTCGACCTTGTTCAGGATCACCGCTTCGGCTCTCTGGAAGATGTTCGGGTACTTGTAGGGCTTGTCGTGGCCCTCCGGTACCGAAAGGATCATGACCTTGGCGTGTTCGCCCAAGTCGAACTCCGTGGGACACACGAGGTTCCCGACGTTTTCGATGATGATGAGGTCAAGCGTTTCCAGGTCGAGCGCCGAGACCGCACGCTTGATCATGTCGGACTCGAGGTGGCACGCGCCTCCGGTGTTGATCTGCACTGCGGGGATCCCGTGCGCCTTGATCTTCTCGGCATCGACAGAACTCGCGATATCTCCCTCGATGACGGCGATACCGTAGCGATCGCGCAATGCGGCGATGGTGGCAAGTATCGTCGTCGTCTTGCCCGCACCGGGAGACGCCATGAGGTCGAGCACGAAGACGCCCGCTTCCTCGAAACGTGCGCGGTTCTCACTGGCGAGACGCTCGTTCTTGTCGAGAATGGGCTTCGCGAGATCGATTCTTGCCATCCGGGCTACTCCTCTGAATCGTCTTCCGTGTCGATCGAGTCGATCTGCAGTTCGCGGCCGTTGAGCGGCGTCACAGCGAACGACTCGCAGGTCGGGCACACCATCTGGAAGCGATCGTGGTCGTAATCGATGTCGCAGTCGTTGCAGTGCGAGCGCGGGGTGATCATCGTCACGTTCAACACGGCATCGGCGGCAAGCGTGTCGGGCTTCAGGGCGTCGAACGCGAACTGGAGCGCGTCTTCGATGATCTCTGTCAGCTCTCCGACGCTCACGTTCACCGCAGTGATGCGCGAGGCACCGGCCTTGTGCGCGGCTTCGATGGCGGCGTCGAGAATGCCTTGCGTGATACCCATCTCGTGCACGGACGCTTCCTCTCTGCGTGCTACTCCAACTCGGCAGCCACGGCCTGTTGTTCACGAATACGTTTGCGGAAAGCCACGCGGGCGAACAGCAGGCTGCCTTCGTATAAGACGATGAGGGACCCTCCGAGCAGGCCCATCGTGACCGGTGACCAGTCAGGCGTCGCCACCGCGGCAACCACCGCGAGTCCGGAGTAGGCGTAGCGCCAGCTCTCGCGCAGTTTTCGATACGGGATAAGGCCGAACCCGATCGAGTAGAACACGACGATGGGGATCTCAAACGCGAGTCCGAAGCCGATCATCAGCAACCCGATGCCCGTCAGGAACCTGTCGGCAGACGGGACGATCTCGATCAGTTCCCCGCCTTGGCTGAACATGAACTCGAACGCCGGCCTCATGATCACACCGTAGGCGAACGCCGCGCCGCTGAGGAACAGAATCACCGCGACGAAGAATGACGGAAGAACCCACTTCTTCTCATTGGGCTTGAGCGCCGGCAGGAAGAACGAGAGCACCTGCCAGATCAGAATCGGACTGAACACCACGATCGAGGCGAACAACGAGACCTTGAAGCGGAAAGTGAACGTCTCGAAGGGGCCGAATACCCTGAGGCGTCCGTCAGGAATCATGTCGTGAATCGGCGCGAGCACGAAATCAAGGATCCACGTGAAGAACGGATCGAAGTACAGCGCGGTGGCACCGACGAACAAGGTGATCGCGATGATGATCAGCCGCTGCCTCAGCTCGGCGATGTGTTCGAAGAAAGGGAGTCTCTTTGGCTCGACGGGCATAGGCGTCTAGAGAGGAGGGTTACTCCTCTTCCTCCTCGTTCTCGTCGTAGCCTTCGTCGGTCGTGGCCCAGATCTCGGCGGCCTTGCTCGGGGAAGTCGTCTTGGTCTCTTCAGCGACACCTGCACCGAGCACTGTCGGGGCCAGAGGGCTCTTGGCCGAGGGATGCATCTCAGAGCGGATGACGCGCTCCATGTCCTCTTGGGCCCTCTTGAACATTGAGAGCGCGCGTCCGAGCGTACGGGCCAGCTCAGGCAACTTGTCGGGGCCGAACACGACCAACACGAAAAGGGCGATGATCATCAGCTCGAATCCGCTGATACCGAACAAGTCCCCACCTTCTCAATCGTCGCCGAGTCCGGCGCGAACCGTGACCGCGGTACCGGCCGCAAGCGTCACGGCGATGTGGCTAGAAGCGAGCTGCCTCTTTGGCGTCCGAGAAGATCGGGAACACCTTGTCGAGGCCGGTGATACGGAAGATCTTGAGAATGTTGTCCCGAGAACACACGATACGAACGACGCCGTCCCGCTCACGAGCGCGGCGCAAAGCGCTCACCAGCACACCGAGCCCTGAGCTGTCGATGAAGCCGACGCGCTCCATGTCGACGATCACGTTGGCACATCCGCCTTCGATCGCCGCCACGAGCTCCTCTTTGAGCCGAGGAGCAGTATAGACGTCCACCTCGCCGTCGAGCACGACCGAGCACACGTCACCATCCTTGCGGGTGTTGATGTCGAGTTCCATGCCCAGGCTCTCCTCGATAGTCATTGAAGCTGTGTGTGGAGATTGTAACGCTCGAACCGCGACCTTACCACTTCACGCGTGTCGAGGAAGTCGAGGAAGTCGTGTGGTGAGCGCCGCCCGAACGGGTACCATCTGTTCCGACAAGCGACTCAGGAAGGGATGCCATGCCACTCGACATCTCGCTCTCGCAAGAACCCGACTGCTGGGTGCTCACTTTGACAGGCGACCTCGACTATGGCGAGTGCGCCGCCTTCCGGCTCAACATCGACCGCGTGCTCAAGTCCATGCCGCCTTCTGTGATCGTCGATCTCTCCGGTCTCGAGTATCTGGACAGCTCCGGACTCGGGTTGTTGCTCGCGATGTCGAAGGAGTACGGGGCGCTCGGAGGAAAACTGGTGCTTGTCACCAACGAGACCGTCGACAACATCTTGTCCCTCACGCGACTCAATGGCATCTTCGCAACCGCCTCCGCGATGGAAGAAGCTCTCCAGATCGCGAATCCTAGCGACTGAACGGGCGAAGAGCCGCAGGCTCCGAGTACCTGACGCACAAACGAACGGGCACCCGCTGGGTGCCCGTTCGGGTTCGTGCTCATGTGCCGCTCGTCAGGGAGTGGGCGTCGTCGACGATGACTTGAGCGACTCGATCTGCTTCTTGGCGAAGTCGGTGTTGCCGAACTGGTCTTGGGAATCGAGTTTCAGGTAACGCTCGAAACCCTCTACGGCCTTCTCGTTCTCGCCGATCGCACCATAGAAGATTCCCAGATTGAACCACGCAAGCGCGAAGTCAGGGGTGGACTTGGTGATGGATTCGGCCTGCTCGATCGCCCTCAACGTATCTCCTGTGTAGAACAGGGTGATCGCATAGTCGACGGTCACGGGCGGTTCCCCGGCCTTCACCGCGACGGCGCGTCCGTAGGCGTCCTTCGCCGAGATCCACAAGGGCAGATCCGCACCGGCGTTGGCGCTCGTCGTCTGTGCAACCTTCTGCGCCTCAAGGGCCCAGTCGAAGTAGGTGTTGCCCAAGCTGACGAGAACCGTGTAACTCTCGGGATCGCTTTGCAGCATACCTGTGAGTCCCGAAACCGTGGGTGCGAACCGCTGAGTGGCCGCCTCGAGCGAGCCCGCCGGCGCCACGGTCTGCTGGTTGCCACCGCCCAAGAATGGCGATGCTCCGATCGTCACGAAACCGAACATGAGCACGACCGCAAGCACAATCAGGACAACCTTCATCCAGACCGGGGTGTTTGACTTGTCGATAGCCACGGGTTGTCTCCTCAGACAGGCTGGACGCGACGCGCCCGGGGAGCGGATGCGTCGCCCGGGTCAGCGAGTCGCATCCGCAATCTGCTACTTATTTGGTCGACTCGGTGGAAGGCTTGCCCTTGGGAGCTCCGGTGGTACCAGTCGCAGGCTTGCCGCCGGGATCTGCCACGGGAGGGTGCCCGGGGGGAAGCTCTGGGTTCTCGAGCTGCTCAGGAGTGAGCTGAGGAGCCTCTTGCGTGGGCGACGCTCCAGAAGGCGGAAAGCCCGCCGAGGAGGCCGGCGTAGCAATCGCGCGGCCAACGAAGATGCCAATGATGACACCGAGCAGAACGGCGACGACGCCGACGAGGACCGTCACGGTCATCGAGACGCTTTGCTCGGCGATGGGAACGACCGCAGCAGCGGGGGCTGTGGCAGCGGGGGCTGTGGCGCGAGAGGCCTCAGACCCGCCCTTCTTGGCGGTTGAAGCCGGTTTGGCTTCTTCCTTTTTTGGCTCGTCTTCGTCGAAGAAGAAGTCTTGATCGCTCACGTTCGCTGATCCTCCTGTTTCAGACGGGCGCAACAACGTTGGCCCGTGCACGGCTTGCCTGAACCTGGGTGAGTATAGTCTGGCGCAGTCGCATACAGCAACGTACGCACCAAGAAATACACAGGAATCACTCAAGAAGTGACTGCGACCCTGTCGGAACGCAGCTTCACGCGCATCTCCTCCGCGCGAGCGAACACCCTCTCGTGGTCGATACCGCTCCACGCGTGACCCTCGTACACGACCTTGCCCCCCACCATCGTCCAGAGCACATTCTCTTGGTTCGCCGTGTGCACGAGCGCCCCGTACGGATAGTGAGTGGGCAGCTGATGCGACTCAGAGAGGTCGACCGCGATGATGTCTGCGCGCTTGCCCGGTTCGAGCGAGCCGATCCGATCGCTCGCCCTCAAAGCGCGAGCCGCGTCGAAGGTGGCCATCTTGACGAACTGACGTGCGGGGATGAAATGCTCCTCGCCCAGCAGAGCGCGCTGCACGAGCAAACCGATGCGCATCTCCTCGAACTCGTCCATCGAGTTGCTCGCTGCGGGCGAATCCGTGCCGAGACCCACGCGGATTCCTGCTGCCATGAACTTCTCGATAGGCGCGCTGCCCATACCCAGTTTGGCGTTGCAGCGCGGGCAGTGTGCGATGGCAACGTCATGGCTCGCGAGAACCTCGATGTCGAGGTCGTCGACTTGGGTGCAGTGGATCGCGAGGATGTTCGGCACCGAGAGGATGCCCCACTGCAACACATAGCGCACGGGACTCACTCCCGTTGGGAGCCACAGCGGAGCGTCGGCGTCGAAGGTGTCGCGCACATCGGTGGCAAGCATCGACGAGCCGTGCTTGACGAACTGGTACTCCTCGCGGCTTCCTGCGAGGTGAAGCGCGACCGGGGTTCCGTCCTGGGCGTGGTCCGCGATTCGGCGGAACAGCTCCGGATGACAGGAATATGCGGCATGGGGCGCGAGCCCGACGCTCAGGAGCTCTGCGTCCACTTCGGAGCGCCATTCACCGAGGTCGGTCAGTGCCGCTTCCATCACAGAGTCGACCTCGCGCCGATTCATCGTCGAGACCTCGCGATAGATCACGCCGCCGAGCCCTGTGGCTGTGGCCGCGCGGACGGAGGCGCCGGTCGCGGTGATGTCGGCGATGGACGTGATTCCGGATTGCAGCGCCTCAAGTGCGCCCAGCATCGCGGAGTCCTCCCAATCGTCACGCGACAGGAGGCGCTCTTTCTGCATGAGCTGCAGTTTCCATTTCGAGTACGGTAGATCGTCCACCAGACCGCGCATGACGGTGTACTCGAGATGCGTGTGCAGGTCGACGAAACCCGGCATGAGAATGGCGAGACCGAAATCCTTGACGGGCTCGTCAGGGTGAAGCTCCTTGAGACGCGCGAATTCTCCGACCTCGACGATGCGATCGCCTTCGACCAGCACAGCGCCATTCTCGATATGAGGGGCTGCGATGGGAAGCACATAGCGTGCGGTGAGAAGCATGCGGGGCCCCTTTCGACTCGTACCCTGTGGGGATTCTACCGCACCCCGGCGCACAACCGGCTATTTGACCGCAGTATGCAGCGCCACGATTCCGCCGCTCAGATCACGCCAGCTGACCTCAGCGAACCCGGCTGCTCGCAGCTCGGCCGCAAGTGCCTCTTGAGCCGGGAAGCGCCGGATGGATTCGTTGAGGTAGACGAATCCTTCTCGCTGGCCGGTGAGCACCCCTCCGATCGCAGGGATCGCGTAGCGCAGATACACGTGGTAGAGACCGCGCCAGAAGAGCCAAGGCGGCGTCGAGAACTCCAGGACCACGTAGCGGCCGCCGGGCCTGAGCACGCGCAGCACCTCGGCGAAGTTGCGTTCGCGCTCGGGCAGGTTGCGCACTCCGAAAGCAACCGTCACCACGTCGAAGGAGTCATCGCCGAACGGCAGCGCCTGGGCATCGGCATGCGCGAACGTGAGCCTCGTGGAACCGCGGTACGACGTCGACTTCGTGCGCGCGATCTCGAGCATCTCCGGTGTGAAATCGGTCACCACGATCTCGTGCGGCGCCGCCTGATTCGCGATCGCCAAAGCCACGTCGCCCGTTCCGGCACACAGGTCGAGTACCCGGGCCTGAGGCGTCAGCGCGCACGCGCGAACGAGCGCGCGGCGCCACCCGGAATCGATTCCCATGGAGGCGAGCCTGTTGAACAGGTCGTAGCGCCCGGCGATCGAGGAGAAGATGTTGCGCACGCGGTCGGTGGTCGCCTCACCGGGGGCGGGTTGCTCTGCTGACATATGCGGCTATGCCTCCGATGGCTCGCAGCCGGCCTGAGAGACAGGTCCAGCGTGCTGGCTCGACACGGCCGGCGAGAACACGCCCCCCGCGCGGGCGACGAGATGGGCCACGTTCTCGTGGAGGAATAGGCCTGCGGCCGCAGCGACGTGCTTGATCTTCACCGTTCGTGGCCAGTTGAGCTCGGTCTTCTCGCACACCGTCGACTGCGAGAGTCGCTCCGACTGCTCCTTGAGCGCCCACAGCGCGGGCTCGCGCAACGCGGCCGGGCCATCCATGATCTCGTCGATCCTGCTCATCGCGGCCCGCGCATCGCCGATGCGCTGCTCGGTTCTCGCAGCGGTCGCGGCGTCGATGATGCCGGCATCCGCCTTCACCCTGTTGACCATGAGCCCCGCGTCGTAAGTGGCGTCGACCATCTCATCCGGGCTCATGGCGTCGCTCTCGTAGTTCATGATGTGCTTCCACGACGGCATCACAAGTCGCTGGCGATGCTCCTCGAGGGTCTTTGCCCGCAAGGTGTAGCCGTACGCGTCAGGGTCGTCGAAGACCCGAGACCCCGGGTCGAGGAACGGCGCCATCGGGCTCACGAAACACAGCAGGCGCGGGTCGTTGCCAACAACCTCGTAGAGGTGCTTGATGTAGTCAGCCGTCTCGCGAACCGATTCGGCGGTCTGCGTGGGGATTCCGGTCATGAAGTAGAGGTCGAACCGGCTGCAGCCCTTCGCGAGCGCCGTCTTGATGGTCTCTTCGATCTGCACCATCGTGTAGTGCTTCTTGCCGAACGCGGCGCGCACTCCGTCGTCGTGGCTCTCGACACTGATCTCGACCGACCAGTCCGGCAGATTGTCGGCGAGAAGGTCGTAGAAGCCTTCCTTGGGAGGGCCGAAGAACTCGAAACCGATGGGGTTCTTCATCTTGATGTTCTTGAGCCCGGTGACGAACTCACGCGCGTAGTCAGGACCGGCCTGAAGAAAGTCGTTCAAGACGAACATCGGGCCGGGGATGTAGCGTTGGATATGCCCGATGTCCTTCACCAGCAGCTGGGGGTCACGGAAGGCTACCCGATCACGGCCGAAGTGCTTCCTGAACGAGTACGCGCTTCCGCCACACGTGACGCAGTCGTGCGTACAACCCCTGCACGTCAAAGAGGCGCAGACGGGATAGCTGAGCCAGTCCTTGAACGGCACGACACCCATCATGTCCCGGTATCTGATGACGGACTTCATGTTGAACGAGTAGTCGAGCGAGATGCTGTTCATGTCTTTCGGCACCCACGAAAGCGGGTTCACGTTGATCGCGCCGGACGAGTCCTTCCACGTGAGGTTCGGCACCTCGTCAAGGCGGCCAGCGCCCTTCACGGTCTGGAGCAGGCGCCTGAAAGGCTCTTCCGTCGAGTCGCCACGCAGCACGAAATCAACCGCGTCGTAGCCGATGAGCTCTTCGTGAAAGAAGGTGGAGGACAGTCCGCCGAACACCACAGGCGTGTCTCTGTGGTACTTCTTGACGATCTTGGCGACCTCGATGGACCCGTGTGCGTGAGGCAGCCAGTGCAAGTCGATGCCGAACATCCGCGCATCGAGGGAGCGGATATACGCCTCGACGTCGAAGTTGGGCTTGTTCAGCATCAGAACCGCCAGGTTGACGATGCGAACCCTCAGACCGTGGCGCTCGAGATACTCCGCGATGGTGGTGAACCCCAGCGGATACATCTCGAAGATCGGGGTTGAGGGCACCATGTCAGACACAGGCCCGAACATGATGGAGCGCTCCCGGAAGTCGTAGACAGCAGGAGCATGGAGCAAGACGAGATCAAGTTTGGACATGGCTCAGGCAGATCCCTTCAGCGCGGCTATGTCCGGTATCCCTGCGGCCTTTCGGCCGCTCCCTCGCACGCGCGTGACCCACCGACTCTGCCCGAGCATGCGAGAAACGAGTGTAACATGCCGGGTGCGTCAGAAGTCGATCGCGACCCTCTTACCCGGGGTTACCGCATGGCACATCAGACAGTTGCCGTCCTTGGGTGAATCGAAATAGCGCAGCATGTAGTTGTGCTCGGTGCCGTGCGGATCATGACATGACGAGGTGCAGGTGAGCCTCTTGCGCGCGTTCACGTCATAGTGGATCGGTCGAACCGGATGATTGTTGCGCCGGACCGTCTTTGAACTCTCGTCGTAGTGTTTCGGGTCGTGGCACTGCAGGCACAGGGGTGGATTGGCGGCTCTGAGCATCGGCACATGGCTCGAACCGTGCGGCGTGTGACATCGAATGCAGAGCTGTCCTCGATGCTCGGAAGGCCTGTACGCCAACTCCACGTTGTCGTGACAGCCGTAGCAGAAAGTGTTGTCACGCGCGCTGATGAGGCCCGGGGCCTGCGCGGCGTGCGGGTTATGACAACTGGAGCAGACCAGAGTCACTCCGACAGGGTGGGCGCTGGCCTTCGCGAACTGGTTCGATATCCCGGGGTGGCAGTCATAGCAGAGTCGAGGCTCGCGGTTCGTGAGCAGCGGCCGATGATCGGACCCGTGAGGCTCATGACACTCCGTGCAGCCCCCGTTGATGAAGGGGACGTGCTGGGTCGGCATGCCGCTCAGGGCCGCGACCGACGGGTGACAGCGGAAACACAGTTCCGTCTGACTCACGGGAGTCATGCCCTTGAAGTTCGAAGCATGGGGATCATGGCAATCGATGCACCACCCCTGCGCCACCGGCGAGTGAACCTGATCACGCGCGAGTTCAGCACCGATGGGGTGACAGGTCAAACAGAGCTGTTGCGGTGGCTGGTTGATGAGACCCTTCCAGTTCGAGGCGTGAGGGTCGTGACAGTCGGTGCAGCGCCCTGCGGCGAACGGCTCGTGAACGAACTCGTCTCCCAACTTCTTGCCCATGCTGCCGTGGCACATCCAGCACAGTTCTCTCTGGGGCATCACGAGCGTCGAGTCGGGCCCCTTGACGTCAACTGACCGGCTCTTCTCGACCGGTTCTCCCACGGTCTCACCGGTGCGACCGGCCTTGCCCTGCGTCAGCGCGAACCACCACTTGAGCGGCAACCACTGGATGGCCGTCACGTAGCGCCTCCAGACCTGTCCCACACCACCGGTGATGGTCACGGTCACTTTCTTGCCATGCCGGGTATGGCAGGCGAGGCACTCCTTGCTCGCGAACGGGTTGTGCACAGCCGTCTTGTTGAAGTCAGCGATAAGCTCCGTGTGGCACTGGAGACACTCGAGATTGCGCGCGATGAACCGCGCCTGCTGGTCACCGCCCGTCACCCAGACCTGAGCAGACGTAACGGTACAAAACATCAGAAGGAGTAGGAGAATGGCGGCTGCGACCGGAACCCATCCGCGTCGCGCACGCCGCTCCCCACCCTGGTCTTCGGAATCGATGTCGACGTCGTCTACGACGACCTCGGGATCGCTCAACGATCCTCCTGACGCCGCACTCGTACAGGCTCGAGTCGCGGTCATTTCGGTGCGACGCTACTGGGGTGAGTCTATCACGCGAGGCCTCACTAAGAAACCTGAATCTCGGGGTAGCGAACGGTAGCGAACGGCTCGGTGCAGGGCCGCGCGACGCTGCTTCCGCAGCGTCAGTAACCCGTGAGATAGGCCCCGTGAATCGAGTTGTAGACCAGCGGGACCCCGATGAGTGCGAACAACACGATCGGCAGCGCCGCCACGGTGGCCCATGCGAATCGACGGCCCCGCCACCCAAGCGTCAACCGCGCGTGCAGTACTGCCGCGTAGACGAGCCACGAGATGAGCGACCACGTCTCGATCGGATCCCACGCCCAGTAACGACCCCACGCCTCGTTGGCCCAGATCGCACCTGCGGCGATCATGATCCCAAGGAAGATGAAGCCGACCGCGACGAAGCGAAAGGTCATCTCCTCGAGCGCCTCGGCCGAGGGGAACCTCTCGGCCAGTTGCGCGAGTCTCCCCTTCAACCTGTCGCTGTACAGATACACGAGTCCCAGAGCCATCGCGGCCACGAACGCGCCGTAGGACAGCTTGGCGAACGCCACGTGTACCGTGAGCCACCAGGACGCGAGCTGCGAGGTGATCTCAAGTCCCGCTTTCGGGGCGAGCATCGCGCCGCCCAGCAGGAGAAAGGAGATCGGCATGACGACCACGCCGACCACCCTCAACCCCGAGAAGCGCCTCGTGATGAGGAGCAACGCCGCCACTGTCATGAACGCGTATGACGATACGACCTCGTAGAAGCCGAGGTACGGGCCATGATCCACTCTCACCCACCGGCCACCGATCGCCACGGCGTGCGGGACGAGCCCCAGCGCGGCGACCCACATCCCGGCTGCGATGAGGGCGGGTCTCTGAAACACGAGTCCTACCGTGAATAGAACCGCCGACGCGGCGAAAAGGGTCACGGCCGCCCACATCGTCAGAATCTCGACGTACTCACTCATGAGACCTCTCCTTCAGTGGTCAGTTCCTCACCATGGCATGGATCAACACGGATTGCTCCCGCGTCGACCAGCGCCTGTGTCACAGCATCCCCGAACAGCTCGTCGCGCCGATGACGCACAACAACCACGTGGATGGCGGTCGAAGCGCCATGGGGTCCCAGTCGGAACCATACCGCGCGATACGGCACCAGCAACGCCAACGTGAGCGCCATCGTCGACACGGCCAACAGGAAGTAGATCCAAACCACCGACCAGTCCCGCACCACCGACAGACGAGCATAGTACTCCACCCCAGTGACACGGAGTTCCCAGCCGTTGGCCAAGGGAACGGAGTCGCCGACGCTCAGCGTGTGGGCCGTACTCGAACCGTCGACCTTGTCGACGACCATCAGTACTCGGGGCGAGGGAGGCCGCAGGCGCGGCAGTGTACCTCGCGCATCGCGGGCGGCGACTTCCACGGAGACCCTCGCGAGCATCGAACCGTCTTCTACGACATCGAAAGCGGAGGCGGTGGTGCCGCTCGGACTGCTCTCATCGAAGTCGACGATATGGTTGCTTTCTCCTTGACTGACGCCTTGCGCGTCGAGCACCTCGACGCCGACAGACAGCCCGTAATCCGAGAGATGAATGAGGAGCGGACCTGCACGTAGCGGGTTGTTGGGATACACCTCCGCTTGGGCCAAAACCGTATTCCCCGAGACGATGGCGATCGTGGGCACCACGCCGTACTCGACATCACCAATCCGCTTGTCCTCGTCAACGCCCGTGACCCTGAGCCCCCACTCCGTGTGCGACAGCGCGAGAGGACCTGAGTCCAGGCGCGCGTAGGCCGAGGCGCTTTCTTGGACGGTAGCGCCTTGCGGGACACCGATGAGCCCTTCCCAGCGCATCGATTGGCCAAGACCCGTCACCAAGACGAGCGCCACGATCGACCAGTGAAAGACCGGACTGCCGAACAGTCCCCACGCACCGCGCTCCGCATAGCGCAAGCTTCGCCCCGAGCGGAGCTTCATGCCGAGAGATGAAGCGGCGGCGGCCACGACTTCTTCGGCGCGCGAGGAATCGCCGTCGACGAGAGCCACCGCGTCGACGTGTTCGATACGTCGGACCAACCCGTCGCTCACCTGGCCCCGACGCTGCCCCAGGCGCATCGCAAGCCTCGTTCGATCCCACGAGCAAACAGCGGTGGAAAAACACAGCAGCAGCCCCAGCAGCAAGAAGAGCGGATTGGTGTGGGCCCGATCAAGTCCAAGAGCTGTGAGGATGCCGACGAGTGGCCCGCCGCTCGCCACCCACAAGGCGTGCTCCTCGGGAGAAACCGCCGCTTGCGGAACGGCGGTGACGACACCGACATAGATGCCGACCGCCAGAATCAACGAGATCGCGACGCGTGGTGAGCGCGCAAGACGCAACACGAACTTCATCCGACCTCCGGAAACAACGAGCGAATCATCCGGGTCATCGTACCGCGAACGTGCGCGACCACGCGCTCGTGCTCGCCCGATGCCCGGCGTCAAGGTGCGTCGCCCTCACGCGCCACGTGCCCGAGCGCAAAGCGACCTTCGCGCGATAGCCGCCGGTAGACGACGTCGTCACTGAGACGAACTTCTCGGCCCGCCACCGACCCGAAGAGTAGCGCTCGAGGTAGAGCTTGACCGGCGCGCTGTGAGCAGGCGCCATCGAGCCGGTCATCAAAAACGGTACTCTCTTCTTGAGGCTCGTCGAGGGGGCCTTCGGAGCAGACAACTTCGCCTTCGGCAGGACGACTGTCGAGGCGGGCTCGGCTGTGTAGAGCGCCGTGTTCTCGAGCACGGTGCGGTACTCGGCTCTCGTGTCGGCCCAAGCCCGCTGGCTCGTGGTGTAGGAGCCCGGCGAGCCACTGACAGCAGACATCGTCGCCACCCGGACCCAGTCAGTTCCCGACCTACGCTGGAGCGCCACTCGAAATCCTGGTAGTGGTGTCCCCCCGCTGTCGACCAGCTTGGCCGTGAT
Organism: uncultured Actinomycetes bacterium; assembly: GCA_947085035.1. Lineage (GTDB taxonomy): Bacteria > Actinomycetota > Coriobacteriia > Anaerosomatales > PHET01 > CAMTUW01. The sequence goes on along the minus strand of CAMTUW010000008.1, from coordinate 6,219 downwards.
ACGGGCGCTCTCGGCGTAGCCGACCTTGATGAGCGTGGGCACGCCGAACTTCGCAGTGGTTGAGACCGTGGTCGGCTCAAAGATCCAAAACGTCGTGAACGTGGTGGGATAGAGGGTCAGCGTGCGCTTTGTGGTATCGAGATGCTTTTCGACGACTCGCCACTGTCCGCCCGCGTAGGTCATGACCGTGAGTTTGAGCGCCCGGTTCGAGGGCAGACGGGGGTCGTAGGGCACGGCGATCGCCTTTTGCCCACTGCTCTCGCCGTCAAAGCCGACCGAGATGCCGGGGGCGAACAGTCTCGTGCCTGCGGGTGGATGAGTCGGCGCGTCAGAGAACCGCGAGATGGTCACACTGCCCGGTGCGAGAACCTTGGCCATGGTCACCGTCGCAGTGCCCACGGCGCCCTCCCCGGCCAGTCGCTGGATCCGCAGCATCGATCGTACGTTGTCGCCGGGCAGCGCCTGGGAAGAGACCTCGCTCAGAGGCAGAAGCGCTTCGGCGGTGGCCTCGGGGGAGACATTGCCCGCGACATCGACCGCGCGGACTCTGAACGCCTTCGTCGCACCGGGCACGAGCGCGGACACGTGAAGGCCGTGCGTCGTGGTGGTCATCTCGCGACCCGACTCGTCCGTGATCAGATAGCGATCGACACCCGATACCTCGTCTTGGGATTCCGTCCACGACAGGCGCAAAGACGTCGTGCTGAGCGACGTGACCCCGACGGGAGCCACGTCACTCGGCGCGGTCTTGTCGATGCTGACAGTGGCGCTGACCGCGCCCTCGGTCCGACCGCTTCTGTCGACTGACCAAAACGTTATCGTCCTGATCCCGTCCTCGCGAAAGACGACAGGCGCGTCGTAGCGGACAACGTCGCCCGCGTCGATGCGATAGTAGGTCGCGTCGATCCCCGAGACGTCGTCAGTGGCCGAGAGGGTCACCGAGACGTCAGAACGTGACCAACCCTCGGGGACCCCGGTCGCGACGGTGAGAGGCGGCTGCAGGTCCGGGATCACGGGTGGCGGCGCGCTGACGGAGAACTCGATCAGCGATATGGCCTCGTTGCCCGCATCGTCGGTGGCGCGGTACTCGACCACGTGCGACCCGACCACGCTCAGCGGGGCGACCTGCAGTGGCGATGACGTCGACTGGATCCACTCGCCGCCGTTGATGCGGTATCTAAGCGTCGCCACGCCCGAGAGCGCATCACTCGCGCTCAAGGAGAACGTCGCGGTGCCCTCATAGCTCGCCTCTGCGGTATGCGCGAGCACCGGCGGCGTGTCGTCGATCCGCACGTAGGCTTCGCGAGCGGGACCCACGTTCCCCACCGAGTCACGCGCGAGATAGCGAATGCGCGTCGTCCCCTGCGCCGTGATCGAGAGGGGCTCCTCATACGCGCGACTGGGCGAGGATCCGTCGAGCGAGTAGCGGATCGCGCCATCGCCGATGAGGGTCAGCGTCACTGCTACAGGACCGCGCACCCACCCGGCCGGAGCATCGTCTGAGGCGTCCGGCGCCGTGTTGTCGATGAGAACGGTCGCCGAGCCGACCTCGCTCACCAAGCCGGCGCGATCGGTCGCACGGTATTCGAGAAGGGTCGCGCCCTCAGAGCTCACGAGGACGCCGTCTCCGAAGCGCCAGGCGCCGCCGTCGAGACGGTGTTCCACGAAGAGCACGCCCGACCAGGCGTCATCGGCGCCGATGCCTACCGTCACCGGACCGCGCACGGGCGCGCGCGGCGCGTCGTCCCACACCCACGGGGCGGAGCGGTCGATGAGCACGTGCGTGAGGCGGGTCGGCGTGAGCGCCCCCGAGGGTCGTTCCGCCGCGAAGTTGATCGAAGTGACACCCTCCTCGTTCACCTCGATGCCAGCGGTGAAGAGGTGCTCCGGCTCGCGGGGGTTCATGCCCCACCGGATCGGCGCGCCGGTGGACGACCACAGCTCGACCGTCACCGGACCCTGGCCCCATTCTTCAGGAGCGCTGCTGAACACCGCGATTCCCGAGGTGTCGATGCGAACCTCGACGGTGGCTGTGCTCACATTGCCGAGAAGGTCACGCGCGCGCACGTCCACGCGCGTGAGGCCCTCGGTGGTGACGAGGAACGAGGCGCCCTCGCTCCAGTCGTCGCCCGGGAGCCTGTGCTCGACGCGCTCGAGCCCCACCCCGGCGTCTACCGCCTGCACCGTGACGCCGACCGCGTCAGAGACCCACCCCGCAGGCGCATCGTGCGAGATCACGGGACCCGTGTTGTCGATGAGAATGGTCGCCGAGCCGGTCGCCTCGTTTCCCGCGAGGTCTCGTGAGGAGTAGCGCAGTGTCGTGGTGCCTTCGGCCGAAATCGTCACGGGGCCGGTGACGAGCGTGGTGGGCTCGGCTCCGGTGAGCGAGTAGCGGACCTCACACGGCGTCGTGCCGTCGAGCGCGCTCAGTGTGACCTGCACCGGGCCGCGCACCCACCCGTCGGGCACGCCGCTCACAGTGATGACCGGGGGTGTGGTGTCCGGCGCCGCGACGATCGCTCGCATGAGATGACTGCCGCCGGTGTCGGCGACGTAGATCTCACCGGCGGGTCCGGCGGCGATGCCCTCGGGAGCGTTGAACCTGTTGATGCCGACTCCCGCACCGGGACCGCCCCAGTGCGAATAGTCAGACACCCCGGTCGATGACAGCCGGTGGATGCGATGAATGCCGGCATCGGTCACCCACACGGTGCCGTCCGCCCGCACAGCGACACCCGATGGCTGCGAGAACATCAGTGAGCCGTTAGGAAAGGTGCTTGCCGTTCGCAGATGGGAACCATCGAGCGAGAACTGCTGAAGTCGGCTGTTGCCGGTGTCTGCGACCCAAAGCGTCCCGCCGGGGGCCACCGCGATGCCTCGCGGCGCCGAGAAGTCGCCGGCGTCTGGGCTCGCGACGTCGTCTGCGGGCCAACGCGAGACCACCGCGCCATCCGCGCCGAACTCGTGGACGCAGTTCTTGACCGGATCGGAGACGAACACGCGCCCGCCTGCCGTTACCGCGATGCCACCTGCGGCACCGATGACCCCCAACCCGAACTCCGAGAGGAACCTTAGGTCAGCGGTGTAGCGGATGACCCGGTTGCTCGCATCACCCACGAGCACGGTGCCTGCGGGTTCGACCGCGATGGCTCGGGGAGCGTCAAGAAGCGTCCCAGGCCCCCACGTCGTCACGAGCGAGCGGTACGCTCCTTCCGAATCGAATCTCTGAACCCGATTGTTGGAGGTGTCTGCCACGAACAGCGAGCCATCCGACGCGACAGCGATACCGCGGGGGCGGTTGAACGCGCCCGGGGTGGTTGGCGGCGTCGGGTATGTCGCGTCGCTCACGGCGCCCGCACCCACTCCGAACCAACGCTGCACGTTCTTGCCGGTCTGGTTCACGGTGTACGCACGCCCGGCCGCGTCGAAGCCGACATCGAACGCACCCGACGCGCTCCATTGGTCGATGTGGGCACCGGTGTCCGCGGTGAATCGCGTGACCCTGTTATTGGTCATGTCCGCGACGCAAACGTTTCCCGATGCGTCGAGGCTGACGCCGTCCGATCGCAGGCCCAGGGTACCTGAGGCGGTCCCCCCCGTACCGATTCTCCGCAGATAGGCGCCTGCCGCCGAGTACACTTTGACGCCGCGCTTCGCCGCAGTCGTCGTGCCGGTTCGATCGAGTACGTAGATGACGCCACCGGGACCCGTCACGACGTCTGTCGGCGTGAGCAGCTCACCATCAGCCACCGCAACCGAACCCACGTTGCGGACGAACGCACCTCCCGCGTCGAAGACACTGACCGTCCTTCGTCCCTGATCGACGGCGTACACGATTCCGTCCCCATCGACGTGCACGCCCGCAAGAATGCCGAAGGCGGTCCCGCCGGCAGACGTGATCTGACTCACGTACGCGCCCGATGCGTCGAACACCTGGACCCGCTTGATGGTTGCCGTGGCTTGCTCCGAGACGTAGATGCGACTACCATCCGGCGAGACCGAGACGCCATGGGGCAGCGTCAGCTCCCCGTTCCCGCCGCCGGGCGACCCCGTTCCCAGCGAAATCAGCTCCGTACCGCTCGCGTCGAGTTTGCGGACCCGGTGAGCGCTCCTGTCCGCCACCCAGATGGATCCATCGGGCGACACATCAACCGAGGTGGGCTCCGCAAAAGGCGTCACCCATCCCGCAGGTGCGAGGTGCCGGAACTCGACAGCGCCGGGTGTTGCGGAAAGCGGAGCGGGTGCCCACGCCACACCGCTGATGGCGAGCGCCGCTGCCAGCACGAAGCGGATCACGGTGATGACCGCGAATGTCTCGGCCGGTCTTTTGTGAGTGCGGATCACGTCGTGTCCAGACTTGATGTCGCCTCGGCCGCCTGACGCACGCGCCCTGAGAACCGCTAGAGCGAGTGGCAGTTCAGGCAGATCGAATCGAAACTGCGCGGCTCGACGAGCAACCCGTCCAACATGGTCTCGTGGGGGAAGTTCTGGAAGCGCGGATTGCCCGGCAAGTTCCCGTCAGCGGGGTTTGTGAACGCTTGAGATGGCAGAAGCGTACGGTTGTCCACGCCCATTACGGCGCCCCCGATATTGCGGGAGTCCTCATGGCACTGCTGACAGATCGGGTAGGGCTGGTTCATGAGTGAAGCATCGCCCAGGCCAACCCGGCCGTCATCGAGAACCATGATGTAGCCGAAGTTGTTCCCACCGAGTGGCCCATCCACGTACGGACCGGACTCGGTGCTGTAGGTCGCAAGTCTCGACACGTTGCTGTAGTTCCAAGGATTACCTGATATCTTCACGGCGTCGGCTATAGGGTGATGCAGCGCCGAAGTCGACCCCTTGTGGCAGGACTGACACCACTCGGAGCCGTACTTCGTCCAGTTGCTGCCGCCTTTGGTGGGTCGCTGCTTGAGCAGACGGTTCGTGGCGTAGACACTCGTGGTGTCAAGCGTCGAGCGCTTGCGGTCGCCCACGAAAGGCGCCACCGTCCGCGAGTTGTGCGGGCTGTGACAATCTGTGCACGTCAGGGCCCCGTCACGTCCGGTGAACGTGGTCTCCAGCGAACCGCCGGCCGGGTTACCTCCCGGCACCACGACCTTGCCGTTGCTGTTGAGCCACCCGATCCGATGCACCCCGCCCGCCGTACCGGCAATCGCAGTGGAACTCGTCTCGGCGGGATCTTGGCCCGTCCGCTGCCGGATGACGCCGTAGACACCGCCGCCGCCCGTACCGTCATGGCAGGTGAAGCAGGTCGCCGCGATCGTCTCCTCGAAACGCATGATGTCGGTCGAGGTCCACGTGCCCGGAGGGATACCTGAATCGTTGAGGTTGAGGATGCTCGACTGCGATGACCCGTGCATCGTGTGGCATACCGCACACTTCTGGGTACCGGCGGTGTAGCCGCCGTGCGGGCCCTTGCGTGACCCGACGGTCGCGGTCGCCTCAAGCGTCCACGTCGAGGGAACACCGGGCGCCACCGTGGGCGACGTGGCGTTGGCCTCGAGGCTGTGGCACGTCGGGCAGCTGTAGGACGGAGTGTTCGCGGGGTCGGTCGAGGTGGCCGACTCCTGATACGCGAAAGCAGGCGCTGCGAAGAGCGCCATGAACGCGACGATGCATGCGACCACAATGACGAGGCGCTTGGTCACGCCAGTCCATCCATCCGCAACAGGGCAGGAACGAAAGTGCATGTCATCACGCATGTTACAGGCACTCGACCTGCCAATCAACCTAGCACGTTCATCTATCGACAAGCTTGACGACCTGAACCCTTTGGCCCTGCCTGTCCGCTACGAGTATCCGGTCTCCGAGAGCCGCCACGTCGTTCGGGAAGTTGAGCTGGCCCACGTCGAGACCGCGCACTCCATACGAAGCAACAACCTTGCCGTCAGCGTTCATTTTCACTAATTGTTGACCAAGCGGGTCCGCGACGAGAATCGAGCCGTCGCGAAGTACGGTGAGCCCGCGGGGCAGTACGAAGGGATTGTCGGTCTCCTCCTGCATTCCAACGACCGGGCTCCCGGTCACCCACAGCGGTTCACCCTTGGGCGAGAAGGCGATCACGCGATTGTGGTTCGAGTCCGCGACGTAGATGCGCCCGTCACGATCGACCGCGATCCCGCCGGGGCGGTCGAGCCCGTCAGGACCGTCTCCGGGACGGCCGAACTGCAGAACCAGCTCGCCTTCGGTCGTGAAGACGAACACCTGATACGCGTC
>CAMTUW010000007.1:0-157758 GCA_947085035.1 uncultured Actinomycetes bacterium | reverse complement strand
GCCGTCGCTCAACGGATAAAAGGTACTCCGGGGATAACAGGCTGATCTTCCCCAAGAGTCCACATCGACGGGAAGGTTTGGCACCTCGATGTCGGCTCATCGCATCCTGGGGCTGGAGTAGGTCCCAAGGGTATGGCTGTTCGCCATTTAAAGCGGTACGCGAGCTGGGTTTAGAACGTCGTGAGACAGTTCGGTCCCTATCCACCGTGGGCGTAGGTGAATTGATGGAAGCTGCTCCTAGTACGAGAGGACCGGAGCGGACGAACCTCTGGTGTACCAGTTGTCGACCAACGGCACCGCTGGTTAGCTACGTTCGGCAGGGATAACCGCTGAAAGCATCTAAGCGGGAAGCCCCTCCAAAGATGAGTTCACCCACTGGGTTAACCAGGTAAGGCTCGTCGTAGACTACGACGTTGATAGGCTGCAGGTGTAAGCACAGTGATGTGTTCAGCCGAGCAGTACTAATTGGCCGAGGTCTTGATCTCATTCGTGTGAAACTCAAGCGCTATGCAGCATTCAGGGTAGCCGGTGCATCTCACCGCGCGGCCTTGACATGGAGCATATTGATGCTTCTGGCGGCTAGAGCCGTCGGATGCGCTTAGTGGTTATGGCGGAGGGGGTACACCCGATCCCATTCCGAACTCGGTAGTTAAGCCCTCCAGCGCCGATGGTACTGGGCTATAATGGCCTGGGAGAGTAGGACGCCGCTAAGCGCACCCGACGGCTCTTCTGTGTTCTGAGACCTCGCGAGCAGACTCGCGAAAGATGAAACTGCTGGTCGGCTAACATGACTACGGTTGTCAGGATTGTGGTAGGATTCGTGACCAGATGAAACGCGAACAGTCGCGCATGACACCTAGAGAAAGGCTGAGCCGTGCTCGATAAGGTGAAAGTCCAGGAAGCTCTCGACCTGATTCGTCCCGCGCTACAGGCTGACGGCGGTGACGTCGAGCTTGTCGATGTGACTGAAGATGGAGTCGTCAAGGTGGCTCTGCAGGGAGCCTGTCGCGGCTGCCCGATGTCACAACTCACTCTTGCAAACGGTGTTGAGCGAGTGCTGAAGGAGCAGATCCCTGAGATTCAGCGGATCGAGGCCGTCTAAGTTCGTTCGGCGTGAGGCATGGACCTGTCGATGATTCCGAATACGTAGCCGACTCTGCTAACCTGACGAACTTCAGGTTCGACACTCAGGGTCAGGCGATTGATTTCGCCGCCGGTGAGGGCCAGGACCGCGTATGCAAGACCTGTCACGGAGGCTTCAAGAACCGCGAAGTCGGAGTTGACAAGTAGGTTCTCTCAAGAGGAGGCGGCTCTTCGAGAGAAGGCTCTTCTTCATGTGTGGAAAGGGGGCCGGAAACGGCCTCCTTTCTCGTTTCTGCCCTCCACTCATCGGGGCGTGACGGTGGCACAAGCCGCACGGCGCGTCGCCACGTCCGCTCATCGCAAACGCGTTGACGCACAACATCTAGGCGTTCTACGATGGCCTCGCCGCTATATGTAGTGTCGCGCGGCCGGGGAGCCGGCGCGCACTGTTGGTTCGATGAGGAGGGGTTTTCCAGCATGAGCGAGACGATCGGCGCGATGGGGTATTCCCGTGTCATAGATGAAACACTGAGTCCGAACTCGCTCAAGGTCTTGCAGAAACGCTACCTCCTGAAGGATGCGGACGGCAACCCCGCCGAGCTGCCCAGCGACATGTTCGCACGCGTCGCCGAGAACATCGCTTCGGCCGAGAGGTGTTGGGGCGCCGACGACGCGAGAGTGGCCGAGTGCGCCGCCGACTTCTACGAACTCATGACCTCACTCGAGTTCCTGCCGAACTCGCCGACCCTCATGAACGCCGGACGTGACCTGCAGCAGCTCTCAGCGTGTTTCGTGTTGCCGGTGGAGGATTCGATGGAATCCATTTTCGGCGCGGTGCGAGACACCGCCCTCATCCACAAGTCAGGCGGGGGCACGGGCTTCTCCTTCTCGCGACTGCGTCCAGCGGGTGACACCGTACGTTCCACTCAGGGCGTCTCGAGCGGTCCGATCTCGTTCATGCGCGTGTTCAACCAGGCGACCGAGGCGGTCAAGCAGGGTGGCACGAGGCGTGGCGCGAACATGGGCGTCTTGCGTATCGACCACCCCGACATTCTCGACTTCATAAAGTGCAAGGCCGACGGTGACTTCGCCAACTTCAACATCTCCGTGGCCCTCACTGAGGAGTTCATGGGGGCTGTGCGATCGGGCTTGGCCTTCAACCTCTACAATCCACGATCAAAGGATGTGGCCGGACAGCTCGACGCGCGCGAGGTCTACGATCTCATCATCGAGATGGCGTGGGCCACAGGTGACCCCGGTATCATCTTCATCGATCGTATCAACCGCGACAATCCGACACCGGCAGTAGGTGAGATCGAATCGACGAATCCATGCGGTGAGCAGCCGCTGCTCCCGTATGAGGCCTGCAATCTGGGCTCGGTGAACCTCTCGAGAATGATGCGTCACACCGAGACCGGAGTCGACGTCGACTGGGATCGCCTCGCCGACGTCGTCCATAGGGGCATACGATTCCTCGACGACGTGATCGAGGTCAACCAATATCCATTGCCGCAGATTGACGACCAGACGCGCGCGAATCGCAAGGTGGGTCTCGGAGTCATGGGGTGGGCGGACCTGCTCATCAAGATGGGGCTCGCCTACGACAGCGACGAGGGTGTCGCTCTTGGCGAGAAGGTGATGGGCTTCATCGATGCCGAGGCGAAATCCGCGTCAAGGAAGCTCGCCGCTGAGAGGGGCGCTTTCCCGAACTTCTCGGGCTCGATCTTCGACACCCCTGACGGCGGCATCATGCGCAACGCCACCGTGACCACGATCGCGCCGACGGGCACCCTCTCGATCATCGCCAACTGTTCCTCTGGCGTCGAGCCGTTGTTCGCGGTGAGCTATGTGCGCACCGTCATGGACAACGACCGCCTCATAGAGGTGAATCCGCTCTTCGAGGAGATAGCGGTCAAGCGAGGCTTCTACAGCCGGGAGCTGATGGCGCTCATCGCGGAGCACGGCTCGGTTCACGACATCGACGATGTGCCCCAGGACGTGCGGGAGCTGTTCGTGACTGCCCACGACATCGCGCCGGAATGGCACATCCGTATGCAGGCCGCTTATCAGAAGCACACCGACAACGCTGTTTCTAAGACGGTGAACTTCGGGAGCGGCGCGACACCCGACGACGTGCGCCACGTCTACGATCTCGCGTATGAATCGGGAGTCAAAGGCGTCACGATCTACCGTGACGGGTCGAAGGAAGGCCAGGTTCTGACGACCGGCAAGACAGCCAAAGCCGGTGTGGCGACCGGCGCGGGAGTGGTGCGAGCCGGAGAGCTGGAGCCGCGAGAGCGTCCGTCCATCACTGCAGGTCGGACCGAGAAGATCCAGACCGGCTGCGGCAATCTCTACGTCACGGTCAACTGGGACGATCAAGGCATGTGCGAGGTCTTCACCCAGATGGGCAAGTCGGGAGGGTGTGCCGCGTCGCAGTCCGAGGCGCTGTCCCGGATGATCTCCGTGTCGCTGCGTGCGGGCGTCGATCCTGATGCGCTCGTCAAGCACCTGCGAGGCATCCGATGCCCCTCGCCCTCCTGGGCCGAGGGTGGCAAGGTGCTGTCGTGTGCCGATGCCGTCGGCATAGTCATGGAGCACGCGATGGAGTACATGAGTACCGGACAGGCTGGAACCGCGGTCTCCAGGAACCACGATACGCTCGACAACCTGTCAGGCGCTTGCCCCGAGTGCGGCGGCTCGCTTGAGCACGAGAGCGGCTGTGCTGTATGCAGGAGCTGCGGTTTCAGCAAGTGCGCCTGACCTGGACGCCCTGAAACGAGAGATGAGGCTTCACATGGTGTTGTCCGACCACAGCATCAAACTCGAGATGGCCAAGGGCCGAATCGTGATCGACCCGTGCGACCCTGACGATATCCAGCCGTCAAGCGTGGACCTGCGTCTGGGGGCGGATTTCCAAGTGTTTCGCAACTCACGGTACCCCTACATCGACCCGGCTCGTGAGCAACCCGGCCTGACAGAGCGTGTCGTGGTCAACGTGGAGGAGCCCTTCGTGCTTCATCCCGGGGAGTTCGCTCTGGGTACCACGGTCGAGCGCATCGCGCTTCCGGATGACATCGTGGGTCGACTCGAAGGCAAGAGCTCACTGGGCAGACTCGGTCTTCTCATCCACTCGACGGCCGGCTACGTCGATCCGGGTTGGGACGGTACGCTCACACTCGAGCTCAGCAACGTGGCGAATCTCCCGATTCTGCTGGTTCCGGGCATGAGGATCGGCCAGATATCCTTCGCCCAGATGACGACGGGGGTCGACAGGCCTTACGGACATCCCGGCCTGGGGAGCAAGTACCTCGGACAGGTCGAGGCGACACCTAGCAGGATGCACATGAACTGGCATCGCGGGAACGACCAGAGCTAGAGACCCTTGGTCACGCGGGAGACGATCGGAGTCGGCACAAAGCCGGCGACGTACTTGCCAACGCGCGATTCCATGAGTGGCAGCCAGCCAAGCTTGCGACGGATATTCGTTGAGATCGAGCGCGTTGCGGCCGAGTAGGCGGCCAATGCGTCTTCGGGCGCATGCTTCGCGACGGCGCGCCCCGCGAGACGACCGGTGTTGAGCGCATACGAGATGCCTTCGCCGCTCGTCGGCGACATGAAGCCGCCGGCTTCGCCCGCGAGCAGCACTCTTCCGCTGCCGGGAACCACGTCGTGACCTCGTCGGACAGACAGCGCGACCCAGGCCTCTCGCTTCGACGAGGCGCCGAGCGGCATAGTCCGGCGCAGTGTCGACAGGACCTGGTCGTGCTTCTCGTGCGGTCGCTTGGTCTTGGGGTAGAAGACGGAGCCCACAATGGCTACGTCTCCTTTGGGAACCACATACGCGTAGGCGAACGAGTCGCCGATGTCACGCATGTAGATGCAGTCGAAGAAGGGCTCGAGTCCGCCCTCGAGCGTGACGAAGTCCTGCAGGGTCACATAGGTCATCACGCTACCGGCACCGATCGCACGCCGGACCGTCGAGCGCGGTCCGTCGCAGCCGATGAGATTGGAGCACTCGATGCAGGACTCAACGCCGCCGCTGGAGCGCAGTCGCACGTGGACCGAGCGCTCGCTCTCGTCGTAGCCGAAAAGGGCGGCCTCGGCCCGCACGGTGACATTCGTCGGCAGGAGCGAGACGAGCCATGCGTCGAAGTCGCCTCGATCAACGTTGGCGAACCGAAGCTCGGTCGGCCTGAGGATTCGTCGGTCCCAGTCGTGGTAGCGGAAGTTCACCCACTGCGGATCCAGCATCATCGAGGACGGCATCTCTCCGAAAGGCTCGAGGAACTCCTGCGAGTACTCGTTGAGCATGCCGCCGCAGCTCTTGTCGCGCGGGAGCCGTGCAGAGTCGATGAGGAGTACGCTACCCCGCTCCGCTGCGTGGTATGCGGCCATCACTCCGGCTGGGCCAGCGCCCACGACCACCGTGTCGAATGTCTCTGTCGGAAGGACCGTCTCGTCAGTCATCATCGCGGATTCTACCTCATAGCCGCAGTGAGATTGACGATGAGTTCACGTCGTCGATTCTTGCGGTGTGTATAATCGCGTCCACGATACGGTGGGCGACGGGAATCGGGTGAGTGATGAGTGGCTGTTGGGAAATCAGGGCGTGCGACGACGAGATGCAGGCCGAGTGCCCACACCCAGCCGTCTTCAAGGACCGATGCCCGTCGAAGTGCGCCTTCGCGTATTGCGAGCGCTCCACGCACAAGCTGACCACCGACCCGGAGCTGGTCTTTTCCCCCGATGTTGACCGCGAGGCAGCGATCATGGACATCTGTCTGTACTGCGAGTTCTTCTTGACGAGAGGCCCGCGAGCCGAGTAGGGCTCGCCACCGAGGGGCATACTCACTGCAGGCGGGCACCATGTCGCGCCACGTGAGGGGAGGAAATCGGTGGACTACTACGACAACGAGCTGACGATCTATGGGCTCATTCGCGATCTGTTCGTCGCATCGTCGATCACGTGCTTCCTGTGGGCGCTGCATCGAATCGGCAACGGCCTTGTGGTCTCTGCGCGCGTCGCGGCGTATCGCGAGTTGCCGGACTCCTACACCACTGACGAGCGCGAGGTGTTGATCCACAAGATCAAGCGGGAGTCCTTGCGCTACTGAGGAGATCTCGAGTGAGTGCTGCTACTCGGCCGACCTGAGGACGAGACCCGAGGGCAGCTTCGGGTAGAAGTACGTGCTCTTCTGGGGCATCGTCTCTCCCGACAAGGAGACCTCTTTCAACTGCGTGAGCGCAGTGGGCCTCAGGATGAACGCCACGTCGTGGACGCTTGTCTCGCGTAGTGCCTCGTGCGCGTCCTTGGTGAACGAGATACGATCGAGCGTCTCGGGGTGGTCGGGGTGGATTCCCAGCAACGGCCACAGCACGAGTTCTTGGAGCACGGTGACGTCGAGGTCCTTCCACGCTGTCGAGCGGTCCAAGGGAATCGCCTCGGCGAGGTCGATCCCGGCTCGCAAGACCGCCAGACGGGCGCGCTCGTCATCGCGCGTCTTGACGAGGAACGACTGGCGCTCGAGATGGGTCAGCGACGATGAAGGGTGTCCCGGCGGGAGTTCGGTGACGTCGAAGAACTCGCCGAGTCGCTCGTAGAACTGTGCGGAATCGAGCCGTGAGGGTGCGTCAGCGATCCGGTGGTAGGGCAGAACCGTGAGGTCGGGGTCGTCCATGCTCACGAGTGCCATCATGACGAAGTCCCAAGGGGCGTCGCCCTCGAAGGTTGGCTCCTGCTCGCGGCGAAGGTCGCGGTAGGCCAGCGCTGTGGTGTAGCGGTGGTGACCGTCGGCGATGAATATCCGCTTGTCCGCCATCAGGTTCGTGAGGCGTCCGGCCACATCCGAATCGGCACACGCCCACAACACGCTCGTGACGTCGTCGTCGGTGGCACTCGCCACGGGTTTGGTAGACATGACCTCGTCGAAGAGGACGTCAGTCGTGCAGGCGGGGTCATCGAACAGGCCGAAGACCGGGCTGAGATTCGCACCGGTGGCCTTGATGAGCTCGAACCGGTCTCCAAGCGCCTTCGGAAGTGTCCGCTCGTGCGGGATGATCACGTCGGCCTCGAACGGCTCGATGCCCACTTCGGCGATGAAGGCCCGGCGGCGTACCGTGCGCCCCGCGATCTCGTAGCTCTGCTCAAGAACATAGAGTTGCGGCGAAGCGTCACGGGCGAGCACTCCCGTCGCGCGCATCTCGCCCCAGGCCTCCTTGCCGCGTGCGTAGCGGTTACCGGGAAGGGCGGGATCGAGCGGGCCTTCTGGCAGCTCGAGGACGACCACGTTGTGCGGGTCGCGCGAGATGAGTTCTTCGCGTTGAGTCCGAGAGATGACGTCGTAGGGAGGTGCCGTGACTGCAGACAGATCACTGTCTGAGCGGGCATAACGCCATGCTGAGAACGGCTGGACGCGGGCCATTGACTGCTCACCTCGGGAGTTGAAAGCGGATGGAGGGCCACCCAGCCCACGGGCCGGGTGCGCGCAAGTCTACCGCACCCCCGAACTGGCGGGAAGCCGCTGCTGGCGCGTTTCTTGCGTCCGTGGATTGCGTCAGGGGTTGTCGATGCCACTGACTGCGAATCTGTTTGGAGAGGTACAATCTTCACACATGCGACGGACGGAGGCGGGAGAGATGCAGTTCACGGTCACCTGCCCGGTAGACGGCACCATCGAAGTGGGACTCGAGGACATCGACACTGTCGTGTTGAGGGGTGCCGCGCACGCCGACATGACCTTCGTATGCCCGCACTGCGGTACGTCCATCACCGTTGGGGCTGTGGTGCCGACGTTCCTGCTCGCGGCGATGCGGACCCTTGCCGAAGAACCGGGCTCCGACTTCGCGGCACTCATCATCTCCGGGGAGTCCGTGCCGCACGAATCGCTGCATCCTATGAGTGAGAGCCTCAAGATCGAGGCGTACTGCGAGTACTTCAGGCGGCAACTCGAAGGCGTCGTAGCCGTCGAGGACGCACTTGCCGAGATCGATTCGAAGGCGACATCCACCTGACGCACAGTGGCCGGAGTGTCCGTTGCGCCTTCTCCTCGGGTGTCCTGGTGTCGCGGGGAGTGTTAACATTCTCGGTGGTTGAGCCCGCGCATGCGGGACCGTTTTGTTGGAGGGGACTTTCATGGAACTCCCGTTCTTGGTGTCTTGTGGTGGGCTGGGCGTTGTTTTCGGCGCGATAGCCATCGCACTGGTCGCCCTGTTCAACAGACTCGTCGTACTTCGCAATCGCGTGGGTAACGCCTGGGCGCAGATCGAGGTTCAGCTCAAGCGGCGCTATGACCTGATTCCCAATCTGGTCGAGACGGTCAAGGGCTATGTTTCGCATGAGAGCACGACGCTCGAGGCCGTGGTCAAGGCGCGAAACATCGCGATGGGTGCTCACGGTATCGCCGAGCAGGGGCAAGCCGAAGGGATGTTGACCGGCGCTCTCAAGACGCTGTTCGCGGTCGCGGAGGCGTATCCCGACCTCAAGGCGAATCAGGGTTTCCTCGATTTGCAGGAGAAGCTCGCAGACGCCGAGAACAAGATCGCGTACGCGCGGCAGTTCTACAACGACACCGTGATGTCCTTCAACACCGCGATCCAGTCGTTCCCGGCGCTGCTCGTCGCTGGCGCCTTCGGGTTCACCGCCAAGGAGTACTTCGAGGCCGAACCGGCGGCTGACGCCGTTCCACGCGTGGAGTTCTAGCGCATGTCGCTCGCTTCGATCGCGTTTCCGGCCATCGATCCCATAGCCTTCCGGCTGGGCCCTCTTGCCGTGCACTGGTATGGGCTCGCGTACGTCGCTGCTTTCGTCGCCTGCGCGGTCATCGCTCGAGCCATGATTCGTCAGTGGGGCCTCGCGCTTGACGACGACGATCTGTCCACGATTCTACTCGCAGCTGTCGTCGGCGTGATCGGAGGTGCTCGACTCGGCTATGTCCTGATCTACGGGAATGGTCACTATTTCCGCAATCCGGCTGACGTCTTCGCGATCTGGGATGG
This sequence comes from uncultured Actinomycetes bacterium, assembly GCA_947085035.1. GTDB lineage: Bacteria > Actinomycetota > Coriobacteriia > Anaerosomatales > PHET01 > CAMTUW01. The sequence goes on along the minus strand of CAMTUW010000007.1, from coordinate 148,677 downwards.
CGGGATGTCCTTTCACGGTGGCCTCGTGGGCATCATGATCGCCGGGGTGGTGGTTTCGCGCATGCTCGACATGCCGACTCTCACGCTGTGGGACATCGGTGCGATCGGTGCTCCCACCGGGTTCTTGTTCGGACGGCTCGCCAACTTCGTCAACGGCGAGATCTGGGGGCGGACGACCGACGTGCCATGGGGTGTCGTGTTCCCCGGTGCGGGACCGGTTCCTCGCCACCCTTCGCAGCTCTACGAGGCGTTTCTCGAGGGGCTCGTGCTGCTCGTCGTGATGGTGCTTCTCGCTCGCAGAGTGCCGCCGCGACCTCGAGGTGAACTCGTGGGGTGGCTGCTCGTCTTGTACGGTGTCTTCCGTATCGCCGTCGAGGTGTTCAGGGAGCCCGACGCGCAGCTGGGATTCCTCTTCGGCGGGTGGGCGACCACGGGTATGGTGCTCAGCGTTCCCATGGTCGTGGTGGGTGTCGCGTTGATTCGCTGGACGCGAACGACCCGATTGCCACAGGAGGGTCGCCGTACGTCTGCGGTGGGTTAGGGTGTGGGAGGGCAGATGTCTTCCGGTCGCCTCCAGCAGGGGATCTCACGGTCGAGGCATCGCATGCCTTCGGATGCCATCAGCGGTCGGGGAGGGGTGCAGTGCGCGCAGAACAACTGAGGGATCTCACCGACGAGATCTTTGAGGTCGGGGTCCTCGTAAGGGCGCGGTGCGGGCATTTCGATCATGTGCAACAGGTAGCAGGGCATTCGGCCGCCTCTCTGACCCGCCCATCGTAAGCCTGAGCCGCGTCCCGCGGCAATGGTAGAGGTGCGCCGATGTTGGTCGAGCGTATCCACGGTGGGCTAGACTGCGAGTGACCGACAACAGGAGGAGCGACATATGTCGCACAACCGCACATACGTCCTGATCGCGGCTGCGGGGTCTCTCGTCGCGGCTCTGCTCGCAACGGGATGCGCCCGCCCACCCGTCGAGGTGACGTCGCTTTGGCCTGTGGCGAACGCTGAGCGCACCGTGGCCAAGCCGCCGACGCCGCCGCGTTGGCCCTACACGGGCAAGGACGCTCCGAGTCATGAGGCGATTTCGAGAAGGCCGCTGTCAGTCAAGATCGAGAACTCGCCCGCTTCGAGGCCGCAGTTGGGTCTCAACTCCGCCGATGTCGTCTACGAGACCATCGCCGAGGGCGGCATCACGCGCTTCAACTGCATCTTCCACAGTCGTGTGCCGGATACGCTCGGACCGGTCAGGAGCGCGCGCCTATCAGACCTGTGGGTCGTTCCGCAGTACGATGGGCTGTTCTTCTTCTCGGGGGCGAATGCAGGGGTGAACCGCAGAGTGCGGGCGGCCCGTCTGTCAGACCTCTCGCAGGACGTGGGCGTCTCGTACCCGTATTGGCGTGCGTCCGACCGGAGCGCTCCGCATAACCTGATGCTCGACACCAAGAAGGCCTACGCGGAGGCGAAGAAGCGCAAGATGAAGACCACCGCAGAGCTCGAGGCGCTCAGCTTCCAGCGACGCGGCATGGAGCTGACGCCGACGGCTGCGCGAGTCGACATCCCCTTCTCGCAGGCCAATCGCGTGAGGTGGGAATATGACGCGGAGAAGGACAGCTATCTGCGCTGGAACAACGGAAACGTCCACCGGGACCGAGCGTCCGGCAAGCAGGTTCGCGCAACCAATGTCGTGATCATCTGGGCGAAGTACACGGTGGCTGGCCGTGACAAGATCCAATCGGTGACCTACGACATCGATCTGGGGGGCAAAGGGAGGGCGACGATTCTTCGCAACGGCGGGAGGATCGACGTGACATGGGTGGCTGATCGCACAGCGCCACCGCGTTTTCGCGACGCTGCGGGCAATCCCGTCAAGCTCGCCAGCGGGACAACGTGGTTCCAGGTGATCCCGCTCGACGGGCGCATCGAGATCAGGTAGTCGTTTCGCACCCCTTTGGTGGGTTCGGTCATTGCGGTTGTACCTATCCGTGAGGCGCGGGTACAATCCACGAGTTGACGAAGCGATCACTCACCCTGTGGCTTTTCGGGTGCCGAGAGGAGCAAGACAGCCAGTGACTGAGACTGTGCGAGAGACCGGGACCGTTCGAGTCAAGACCGGATTGGCCGAGATGCTCAAGGGTGGCGTCATCATGGACGTCATCAACGTCGAGCAGGCCAAGATCGCAGAGGACGCCGGCGCGGTTGCCGTCATGGCGCTTGAGAGGGTGCCTGCCGACATCCGCGCGATGGGTGGCGTTGCGCGAATGGCGGACCCCACCATCGTCGAGGCGATCGTCGGCTCGGTGACCATCCCGGTCATGGCCAAGTGCCGTATCGGACATTTCGTCGAGGCCCAGGTGCTCGAGACACTCGGTGTCGACTACATCGACGAGTCCGAGGTCCTCACGCCCGCCGATGACGAGTACCACGTGGACAAGTGGGCGTTCGGCGTGCCGTTCGTCTGCGGATGTCGCAATCTTGGTGAGGCGCTTCGGCGCATCGCCGAGGGCGCGGCCATGGTGCGCACCAAAGGCGAGCCAGGAACAGGCAACGTGGTAGAGGCCGTGCGTCACATGCGGACCGTCTCCGATGAGATCGCGTGGGTGTCAGGCCTGCGTGGCGAGCAGCTCTACACCGCCGCGAAGGATCTGCAGGCCCCGTACGAGCTCGTCCGGCTGGTCGCTGAGACCGGAAAGCTGCCGGTCGTGAACTTCTCCGCCGGCGGGATCGCGACACCTGCCGATGCCGCACTCATGATGCAACTGGGCTGCGACGGCGTGTTCGTCGGCTCAGGCATCTTCAAGAGCGGCGACCCTGCAAAACGCGCGAAGGCGATCGTCGAGGCGACCACCCACTTCGACGATCCTGACGTCATCGCTCGCGTCTCTCGCGATCTTGGCGAGGCGATGGTCGGCATCAACATCTCAGACATCCCAAGCGCTGAGCGTATGCAGGAGCGTGGCTGGTAGAGTGAGAATCGGAGTGCTCGCACTGCAGGGGGCCTTCCGTGAGCATATCTACTCGCTCGAGGCGCTCGACGTGGGCGCCGTTGCTGTGCGGAGGCCCTCCCAGCTTGACGACCTCGACGGATTGATCATTCCCGGCGGCGAGTCGACCGCGATCGCGAAACTCATGGTGACGTATGAGTTCTATGAGCCCATCGTGAAGCGGCACGCCGAGGGTATGGCGGTCTGGGGAACGTGCGCGGGTGCTATCCTCGTGGCCCAAGCGGTGATTGACGCGGTGCCCGGGCAGCGCTCGTTGGGCATTCTTGACGTCGAGATCAGGCGCAACGCTTTCGGAAGACAGGTGGACTCGTTCGAGGTCGATCTCGACTTCGCCCACATCGGACATGCGTATCGGGGCGTCTTCATCAGGGCGCCTTGGATCGAGAGGGTCGGCGCAGGTGTTGAAGTGCTCGCTGAGCACGATGGACGCATCGTCGCCGCGCGAGGAGGTCGCGTGCTTGCCACGGCGTTTCATCCGGAGCTCACCGGCGATCCGCGTGTGCACAGGTATTTCATCGAGGATGTCGTCTCGAGCTGAAGGCCGAGATGAGTGTGGAGCAAAGAGATGAGGACGCATGTCCGGGCACTCGAAATGGGCGACCACCAAGCATCGTAAGGCCGCAGTGGACGCGAAGCGCTCAGCGTTGTTCTCGAAACTGAGCCGTATCATCACCGTCGCTGCGAGGGCTGGTGGTGACCCGAGCCCCGAGAACAACGCGCCTCTTGCCGCCGCCATCGCCAAAGCCAAGAGCTACTCGTTGCCCAAAGACAAGATCCAGACCGCGATCGACAAGGCGTTCGGTGCGGGATCGGACGCCGCACTGTTCGAAGAAGTCATCTACGAGGGCTATGGTCCTGCGGGGGTGGCCCTGTATGTCGAGGCGCTCACCGACAACCGCAATCGGACGGCGGCCGACGTGCGCTCAGCGTTCACTCGCGCCGGTGGCAATCTCGGCGCGACGGGATCGGTCGCGTTCCAGTTCGAGCGCAAGGGTCAGGTAGCCGTCGAGCGGGGCACCACTTTCGACGAGGACGAGATGTTCCTTCTGGTGGCCGAGGCCGGCGGCGATGACATGGATGTCGCGGACGATGAGGTCTACGTCTACACCACGCCCGGAGAGGTCATGGGCGTTCGGGAGCGGCTCGAGTCCGCCGGAGCTCCCGTCAAGGGAGCTGAGTTGGTCATGGAGCCGGTCAACACGACCGTGGTCAGCGTCGCTGACGCCAAGAAGGTATTGCGACTGGTCGACAGGCTCGAGGAACTCGACGATATCCAAAACGTCTACCACACGATGGAGCTCACTGACGAGATCGCCGCTGAGCTTGCCTGAGGTGGGCGTCCGCCCGATCACTCGGCTCAGCTTTACGCTGTCGTAGGGGGCTGTTACCCTGAACATATGTTCGATTGCGACCAGGGGAGGCGGCGCTGCGTGATCATCTTGGGCATCGATCCCGGGTTGGCGAGCACCGGTTGGGGCGTGGTCGAATTTCGCGGCTCGAAGCAACGTGCGCTCGCCTACGGGTGCATCGAGACGCGCCCGGGATGCTCGGTGGCATCCCGCCTGAAGACGATTCACGACGAGATCGCCTCGATCGTGGGTCGCTACTCTCCTGACGAGTGCGCCGTGGAAAGTGTGTTCTTCGGGACAAACGCCAAGAGTGCGTTCGCCACCGGTCAGGCCCGCGGGGTCGCACTGCTCGCCACGGCCGATTCCGATCTTCCGTTGGGGGAGTACTCGCCGGTGCAGATCAAGAGTTGTGTCGTCGGGTCGGGGACCGCTGACAAGAGTCAGGTCACGTACATGGTGCGCACACTTCTTGCGCTTGATCACGACCCGAAGCCCGATCATGCGGCCGACGCACTCGCTGTAGCGATCACCCACGCGCATCTGCGAGGTCGCAAAGCACTCGAGGAGGCCACCGCGTGATCGCATTCCTCGAAGGATGTGTCGTGGGCACCGGCGCGGGATACGCCCTCATCGGCGTGGGCGGCGTCGGATACCGGCTCTTGATGTCAGCGCGGTCGATCGCGGCGCTGCCGGCCGTTGGTGACCAGGTGCTGGTTCACACGCATCTTCATGTGCGCGAGGACGAGATGACCCTTTTCGGTTTCGCGAGCACGAGTGAGCGCGAGGCTTTCGAGGCGCTGCTCACGGTGAGCGGCGTCGGGCCCAAGGTCGCGCTGGCCACGCTGTCAGCGCTTTCTCCTGATGAACTCGCGCACTCGGTGATGACCGAGGATGCGACTTTGTTCTCGAGCGTTCCCGGTATCGGACGCAAGACCGCTCAGCGCATCATCGTCGATCTCGGAGGGCGGTTCTTGCCTGGCTCGAGTGGCGACGGCGCGGTGAAGGGGCGCGTGGCGCTGGCTGCGTCAGAAGCGCGCGAGGCGCTTCTCGGCATGGGGTTCACCTCCGCAGAGGTCACCACAGCGCTCAAAGGGGCGTCAGCTTCAAGTGACGTCCAAGGGGTGCTCAAGTACGCGCTCGCGAGGCTGGGGGGTGGGTCGTGAGCACCATCTGGGAAGCTGGCCCGCATGAAGACGAGGCGGATGACGCGCAGCGACTCGTGTCGGCCGATCTCACGGAAGACGATCTCGAGATCGATCGCTCGCTCCGGCCTCGCTCCTTGGACGAATACCTCGGGCAGGCCAGGGTCAAGGAGAACCTCGCGGTACTCATCGAGGCTGCGATACAGCGCCAGGAGCCGATCGACCACATTCTGCTGTCCGGACCACCCGGCTTGGGAAAGACGACGCTGGCCGCTGTCATCGCCGCCGAGTCAGGGGTCAGACTCAAGACCACGAGCGGCCCGGCGATCGAGCGGGCGGGCGATCTGGCCGCAGTGCTCACGAACCTCGAGCCACGAGACGTGCTCTTCATCGACGAGATCCACCGCCTGGGTCGTGCTGTCGAGGAGATCCTCTACCCGGCGATGGAGGACTTCACCCTCGACATCATCATAGGCAAGGGGCCGGCCGCGCGCTCGGTCCGCCTCGATCTGCCTCGGTTCACGCTTGTGGGGGCTACCACTCGCACGGGCCTTCTGACGGCCCCCTTGCGTGACCGCTTCGGCATGGCGTTTCGGCTGGACTACTACGACGCCGATGACCTGCGCTCGATAGTGACACGCTCTGCGACGATCCTCGGCGTCGAGCTCGATGCCCGTGCGGCCGCCGAGATCGCTCGCCGAAGCAGAGGGACACCGCGTCTGGCTAACAGACTGTTGAAGCGTGTCCGAGATTACGCCCAGGTGCGTCATGCCGGCACGATCTCAGAAGATGTCGCAGCCGAAGCGCTCGCGTTCTTCGAGGTGGATCATGTGGGCTTGGACTGGATGGACATCAAGATTCTCAGGACACTCGCCGAGGTCTTCGTCGGTCGGCCGGTGGGCCTCAACACGTTGGCCGCCGCCACGGGTGAGGAGTCGGAGACGCTCGAAGACGTCTACGAACCGTATCTGCTGCAGTTGGGGATGATGGTGCGCACACCCAAAGGGAGACAGGCCACAACACGAGCGTATCAACATCTTGGCCTTACACCACCCGGTGACGCGCCCGAGCAAGAGGTGCTTTTCTGACTCGGAGTCATCCACCCGTACTTTGGTCGGTTTCGACAGGTAACGAGACCGATTGGGGTACTTTCTGGGTTGAGCGATAAAGCGAGAGGACGATGCGTGCAGTACCAGTCTGACTACATCCTGCGCATAATCGAGCAGATGGGTGCTCTCATTCGTCGAGCGCTCGAGCAAGTCGGTTCCCCGGTCGCCGAAGAGCCGATCGAACTCGCCGAGCAGGCCATCGGCTTGGCGCTTGATATGGATCCCGCCATCGCATCGCGACTGTCCGGGGCATCTCTTGCCTCTCTTGTCGCCATCAACATGCCGGACGACCGCGTGCTCGAACTTCTTGCGCAGACGCTCGACATCGAAGCACAAGCTCTTGAGGGGCGCGGCGAGATCGTTTTCGCCTCCCTACGCCGAGAGCAAGCCGGTGCGGTACGACAACTGTCCGACCCGAACCGGGCGAACTGAGAGCCAAGCCGCCTCAGCGGTTCGAGGCGGCTTGGTGTCGTGCGCGTAGCGATCGGGGGTCTTCTCTACGGAGAGACGACCTCGGTGACCCAGACGCCGTGCAGGTTGCACGATTCCATGGCCGTGATCGCTGTTCCCGGCTCAATCGCGAGCACGCAGCTCACCACGGGTTCGACTGCGACGGCCGAGAGATCGAACCTCGCCACCGGCACGCCGGCCGCGTGTACTGCGATCCACTCGATGAAGTGATCCGGCTGGTTGGGATGGCCCACCCAGTGGCCGACTTCCACTCGCACGTGGACCTTCTCGCCCTCACGCTCGCAGGTGAGATAAGGGAGGTGCTTCTTCTCGAAATCACTCGCTGTGTCGACATCGGCCACGCGATTGATTCCGGCAAGGATCGGGGCATCGCTCATGTTCACTACCTCCGGGGTTCACTCAGCGGTCATTCTCCGGCCGTTCACCGGTCTTGCAGTATGTACCCTTCCTTTCAGGCGTTAGAATCAAGCGCTCCTACTCCATTGGACCCGTGCAAGGAGGCGTGACATGGTTCCCGCGACTTCAACTCTCGACCGTCGCTCAGCGTCGGTGATCGTGATCGACGTGCAGGACCGACTCGCTGCGGCCATGCCCCAGCGCGAGCGTGTGATCTCAAGTGCATCTTTGCTGCTTCGGGCAGCAGGTATCGTTGGCGTGCCGGTCATCGTGACCCGCCAGTACCCCAAAGGGCTGGGCGACACCGATGCCGCGCTCGGCGCGGTGTTGTCTGAGGCGACAGACGCTGGAGCCGACATCTCCACCGTGGACAAGATGACGTTTGACTGCTTCGCCGAGCCGTCTTTCGTCGAGGCCGTTCGCGCCTCTGCGCGACGTCAGCTGGTGATCGCTGGCATGGAAACACACATCTGCGTCACGCAGACCGCGCTTGCGGCGCTTCGCGAGGGGTTCGATGTGCACGTCATCGCTGATGCGTGCTGCAGTCGCGAGGAGGCGTCACATGGATACGCGCTTGCGCGTCTTACAGCGGCGGGAGCGGTCATCAGTACGGCCGAGTCGGCTGCCTATGAGCTCGTTGGGCGCGCCGGCACGGATGAGTTCCGCGCGCTTCTCGCCGCGGTCAAGGGCTGAGTGTTTCCGGGTGGTTTCGCCCTCAGTGAAGTGCTCCTCGCGTGCTACACTGTGTCGGCTTGTTGAACCCTTTGACGTGCGGTAAGTCACCGCAAGTCGTCATTTCTGGGAGGAGTTCGGGTGGCAGTGATTCTCGACGGTCTTGTGGTGTCGGCCGAGGTGCGCGAGCGGGCCTGTGCGCTCGTTGAGCGCGTGAAGGCGGCCGGAGTGCAGCCAGGTCTCGCGGTCGTGTTGATCGGCGAGGACCCCGCATCGCACTCCTACGTCAGGATGAAGGAGCGCGACTGCGAGCAGGTGGGGATCAGGTCGTTTGACCATCGTCGCCCCGCGCAGACAACCCAAGATGAGCTGAACGAGATCATCGACCGCTGCAACGCCGATCCCGCAGTTCATGGCATTCTCGTGCAGCTCCCTTTGCCGTCACACTTGGATGAAGAAGCGGCTCTGGCCAGGGTCAGTCGCTCCAAAGACGTGGACGGCCTGCATCCGGAGAACCTCGGTCGTCTGGTTCGAGGTCTCAGCGGTGCCCGGGCGTGCACGCCGTGGGGCGTCATGGCCATGCTCGATCACTACGGCATCGACCCCGCAGGCAAGAGTGCTGTCGTGGTTGGCCGATCATCGATCGTCGGCAAGCCGCAGGCGTTGATGCTTCTGGAGCGCGACGCGACGGTGACGATCTGTCACAGTCGCACGGTGGACCTGCCCGCAGTGTGCCGCGAGGCCGACATCCTCGTTGCCGCTGTTGGTCGCGAGAAGATGATCACTTCCGAGTATGTGAAGCCCGGCGCGGTCGTGATCGATGTCGGGATAAACCGCTCGGCCGACGGGTCTTTGGTGGGAGACGTCGACTTCGACTCGGTGGAGCCGCTCGCCTCGGCGATCACTCCTGTTCCGGGCGGAGTCGGTCCGATGACCCGCGCGATGCTCGTGATGAACACCGCCGAGGCGGCGGCGATCGTCGCAGGCGTGAAGCTCTGAGTCCTAGATGACGTACGTTTTCATCGTCTCGTTCGTGTTGATCATGGTGGGTGAGTTTGCGGACAAATCGCAGCTACTCGCTTTACTGCTCGCCACACGGTACAAGGCGTGGCAGGTGCTCATCGGCATCTTCGCGGCCACGCTGGTCGTCCACTTCTTCACCGCTCTCGTTGGGCAGACCCTGGGAACGTTCATCCCGGTGGGCGTGTTGCCGTGGTTCACAGGAGCGCTGTTCGTTGGTTTCGGTGTATGGACACTGCGCGGCGACAAGGTCGACGAGAGCGACATGAATCGTGCGCGAGCCGGTCTTGGCCCGATACTCGCCACATTCGTCGCGTTCTTCTTCGCTGAGCTTGGTGACAAGACGCAGATCATGACGATGACGATCGCCGCCGATCCCGGTTCAGCGCTTCTCGCATATCTGCATGCGGCGGGCCCCTCCGTGAGTTCGTGGCTGCAAGACAGCGGGTTGACTCTTGAGGGCATCACGCCCATGGGTCAGTTCTGGGCTGTGACGCTTGGCTCGACGTTGGGGATGGTCTTTGCTGACGCGATCGCGATCGGCGTCGGCCGTGTGATGGGGGTGCGTCTGCCGGAGCGCGCTGTGCGCCGCGTGTCGGGCGCACTGTTCATCGTGTTCGGCGTCGCAACGGTTCTCGCGCAGTTCGTTGGCCAGTGAAAGAGGCGGTGTCTGTGGGTGGACAGAGTTCTGCTGAGAAGAGTCTGGCGCTGCACGCCTGTTGCGCCCCTTGTCTGCTCGGCGTCTACGACGCTCTTGCTGGCGAGGCGGGCGTGGTGACGGTCGTCTTCGCGAGCTCGAACATCCATCCTCGCGAGGAACACATCCGTCGACGGGACGCGTTGGTCGGCTATGCGAGCGACAACGGCATCGACTTCGTGGAGCTCGACTACCGGCCGGATGAGTGGCTTGACGCGGTTGGCGGTGCACGCAACCGAGAAGAGCGGTGCGACGCATGCTACGAACAGCGGTTTCGCGCCACGGCCGAGTGGGCCGTCACAAACGGCTTCGATACCATCGCAACGACGTTGACGGTGAGTCCGTACCAACGAGCCGAAAGCATCGCCGTACAGGGGAAACGGGTCGCGCTTGAGGCGGGCCTGCGCTACCTCGACCGGGATTTCCGCGACAGATTTTCACTCGCCACATCGCGCTCGCGTGAGCTGGGCATCTACCGCCAGAACTACTGTGGGTGCATCATGAGTGAGATCGAGGCGAGGGTTGAGCGAGAGGCGCGTCGGGCAACGCGCCGCGCCTGAGGGTCACCGGGTACACTGCACACCTGACCGTCTTGGAGGACAGACCAGTGCGCACTGACGATTTCGACTACGACCTGCCAAGCGGTCTGATCGCGCAGCATCCTGTCGAGCCGCGCGATTCATGTCGCCTGCTCGTCTTGGATCGCGCGAGCGGTCAGATGGACCATCGGATCTTCTCCGATCTGCCGGAGTATCTGCGACCCGGAGACCTGTTGGTGGTCAACGAGACGAGGGTGCTTCCCGCCAGACTCAAGGGCGTCAAGGACGAGACGGGGGGAGCGGTAGAGATCCTACTTCTGCGTGAGCGCTACGAGAACGCATGGGAGTGCCTCGTCAAGCCCGGGCGTCGGGTCAAGCCCGGAACGCGGCTCGTCTTCGACGACGGGGCGATGACCGGGCTGGTCGTCGACGTGCTCGATGACATGGGTGGGCGGCTCGTTCAGTTCCGCCCGAAGGACGGCTCGTTCATCGAGATCATCCGGCGTATCGGCGAAGTTCCGCTTCCTCCCTATATCACCCAGCCACTGGCTGACTCCGAGCAGTATCAAACCGTGTATGCGAGAGACGAGCGCAGTGCGGCAGCGCCCACGGCAGGACTTCACTTCACGCCTGAGCTCTTACTGAGGTGCCGCGAGGCGGGGGCCGACGTGGCTTCGGTCGAGCTCGATATCGGTCTCGACACGTTTCGCCCGGTTCAAGATGATGACCCGCGTGAGCATCAGATTCATACCGAGCATTTCCGTGTGCCGCGCGAAGCGGTTGACGCGGTGCGACGCGCCCGCGAACGCGGTGGGCGCGTGATAGCGGTGGGCACCACCAGTGTGCGTGCGCTCGAGAGCGCATGGGACCCGGATACAGGAGAGGTCATGCCCATGGCGGGGTCGACGAGCCTCTACATCCTGCCGGGGTATCACTACAACGTCGTTGACGCGATCATCACGAACTTCCACGTTCCGCGCTCGACCTTGATGATGATGATGAGCGCATTCACCAGTCGTGAGCTACTGATGCGCACCTATCACGAGGCGCTTGAGCGGCGCTACCGGTTCCTCAGTTTCGGCGACGCCATGCTGATCCTCTGACGAACTCCGCTATCGCGCAGGCGTCCACCACGTCCATCCAGCCGAAAGTGATGGGTCGCTGCCTGGCGGCAAGGCGATCCCGGTAGCCGCGTCGGCACCTGCCTTCAGGTAGATACCTGATTCGCCGCCACCCCTTACAGGCTCGAACAAGGGGCTTCCATCGGCCGAGACAGGTTCGCTCATTCCGTCGGGCAGAGTGGCGAGTTCTTTGAACGACGAGATCGCGTCGCTGCGCAAAACGTAGGTGAGACCTTGGTATGAGCGGATCACCCTGTCGAACGCGAGTACCTCGCCATCTGTGCGCGCGATGAACACACGCGCAGGATCACCGGCACTCAAGACCCGGTGTTCCGTGACGAACGTCTCACCCAGATCCGAGCGGGTCCGTCCGATCTCCTTGAGGGCGGTGGCGCTCACACTGTCATCCGGGCCGACGAAGCGGTAGGCCGCCGTGTCGACCACGATCAGCCCAGATGCGAGTATGGCGGCTTCCTGCGCGCTAGGTGGTTCGGGGGCGGTCTCCTCGCTGTTGAAAGTGGCGGGAGAGTCCGCTGTCATCCCAATAGGGGTGGGCGCGATGATGATGGTGCGCAGACCGCCGATCGCGCCGATTCCGGCCGCTACGAATATGACGGCTGCAGCCGCCGACCACGCAGCGAGCGCGCGCCGGTTGCGCGGATGCAGCAGACGTTCTCGCAAGGTGGGGAGCGGGACAACCGAGGCGGGCGCGTCGCGATCGGTCGGTGAGGTCTGTGCCGAGTCATCAGGCGCTGCTTGGGGCACCGGGGAGCCGCTCGAGAGCGCGGAGTCAGCGCGCACCGCAGCCATGATGCGGTCTGGGAGATCCTCAGAGGGCTCGGGCAGCGGTGAGCGTTTCACGGCGACGAGGGCCTTGACCATCCGCGAGCACTGAGCGCAGGAGTGGCAGTGTTCTTTGGCGTCGGCGAGTACCTCTTCGGTCACAGGCTCGCGGTCGAGTGCGGAGGAGATCACCTCTTGAGCTTCCATGCACTCCATCACGCACCTCCCGCCGTGAAATCGAGCGTGATCGCAAGCGTGCGGCGCGCCCTGAAGACGCGGGACTTGACCGTTCCAGTTGGAACACCGAGCACCTCTCCTGCCTCGGCGTAACTCATTCCGAACAGGGCGATAGCCGAAAGCGCGTCGCGGTCTTCGGGAGGCAGGCCCCTCATGGCATGCTCGACGGCTGTGGACAACACGACCTCATCGGAGAAGTCTCCTTCGATCTGAGGCGCTTCAACCGGGTCGACCGGGATCGGTCGACGCTTTCCGGAGCGCACCTCGTCGAGGCACGCGTTGCGGGTGACCCGGTAGAGCCACGTGGTGAAGCGCGAGTGCTCGTTGAAGCTTCCGAGTGAACGGTAGACCTTCACGAACACCTCCTGCGTCACATCCTCAGCCGGGGACGGGTCGCCGAAGAAGCGCAAAGCGTGCGCGTAGACGACGCGGGTATGGCGGCGCACCAACGTCTCGAACGCGTCCATGTCGCCGCCCCGGGCCGCGGCCACGAGGGCCGGGTCCTCGGCTGTCGGGTAGTTCATCGTCCTCCGTAAGACGGTGACAGTCGCAGTGGGGTTCTCGTTACAACAGCAGTCTAGCGCGAACGTGCTGACATCGCGCCGTGTACAATCCCCCGCATGGCTCATTTCGACTTCGATCTCATTGCATCCGATACCTTCACCGCCGCGCGACGCGGTCGTTTCCACACCCCCCACGGACCTATCGAGACGCCCGTGTTCATGCCGGTCGGCACGCGAGCCACCGTGAAGGGTGTGACGACTCCCCAGTTGCTCGGACTGGGTGCGCAGGTGTTGCTCAGCAACACCTACCATCTGTTCTTGCGACCTGGGGCAGACCTCGTGCGCGAAGCCGGGGGCCTGCACGCATTCATGAACTGGGACAGGGCGATCCTCACGGACTCCGGAGGATTCCAGATATTCTCCCTTGCCGACACGCTCAAGCTCGACGATGACGGCGTCACTTTTCGAAGCATCATCGATGGCTCGCTTCATCGCTGGACCCCGGAAGACAACATGCAGGTGCAGCAAGACCTCGGCGCCGATATCGTGATGCAGCTCGATCAGTGTCCGCCCTACCCGGCGAGCCGCGAGCTTCTCGCCACTGCGGTGCGCAGGAGCGCGGCGTGGGCTGCGCGGTGCAAGGCGGCGCACTCCCGAGCGGATCAGGCGCTGTTCGGCATCGTGCAGGGTGGTGTCGACCCCGAGCTGCGGGCAGAAAGCGTCGAGCGCCTGTGCGAGATCGGTTTTCCGGGCTACGGGATCGGCGGGTACTCGGTGGGGGAGCCGCACGACGTGATGCTCGAGTCGTTGCCGGGCGTATGTGCGGCTCTGCCTGCGGACAGGCCGCGCTACCTGATGGGAGTGGGCAACCCCACGACGATTCTCGAGGCGATCGGTGCGGGGGTCGACATGTTCGACTGCGTGCTGCCGACCCGAACGGCACGGTTGGGGACGGCCTTTTCCAGCTCAGGCAGGCTGAACCTCAAAAACGCCCGGTTCGCTCGCGATCACGGCCCGCTTGACGAGAACTGCTCCTGCGAGACCTGCAAGGGATACTCGCGGGCCTATCTGCGACACCTGGTGAACACCAAGGAGATGCTGGGAGCTATCCTGCTCACCATGCACAATCTGCACTACCTGCTCGATCTGACGAGACGGGCGAGAGAGGCGCTGGAACGTGGCGAGTACGCGATGTTCCTCGCGAGCTGGCGCGCATCGGCTGCTGCGGACGACTACTGATTCGAGGAGGGAGCACCTTCGTAGAAGGTTTGTGGAATTCCTCGCTTTCGCGCGAAGCGCTCGACAGGTAAGATGGGCAATCGGTGCGTCTCGACGACGCACTCCCGTCGGATGCTTTGAGAGGTCGGTTCCCCAGCATGAACCTACAGTCTGCGGATTTGATGTTCCTCGCGGTCTTGGTCGGAATCTTCTACTTCACCCTGGTTCGCCCACAGCGACGTCGGGCGGCGGAGCAGAAGAAGATGATTGAAGCGCTCGCTCCCGGAGATGAGATCGTCACCGTCGGCGGTGTGTATGCCGTCCTCATGACGGTCGGTGAGCGAGTGCTCGTGCGCGTCGCTGGCGGCGCGGAGATGGAGATCGCCCCGCAGGCCATCGCTCGGGTGGTCGTTGCGGCTGTGGTCGAAGAGGCCTCAGACGACGAGCACGGAAGGTAGGAGCATGGATCAGAAGCAACAGAACGTGCTACTTCTCATCATCACGGTCGTACTTCTGATCGGTTCGTGGGCGCTGTTCTGGCCTCCCGGCAGTCGCATCACGCAGGGTCTCGACATCCAGGGCGGACTCTCGGTGATCCTCACCGCGCAAGAAACGAGCGATACTGCGGTGACTGCGGCCGTCATGGAGCGTGCCGAGCTCATCATCATCAACCGCGTGGACGGCCTCGGCGTCAAGGAGGCGACGGTTCAGCGTGCGGGCAATGACTCGCTGATGATCCAGATTCCGGGTGTCAGTAATCCGGAGGAGGCACTTGCTGTTCTAGGCGAGACCGGGCGTCTCGAGTTCGTCGATGTGGGGTCGATTTCCGATACGGGGACCATCGCCGCCATCGAGGCGAATCAGGAGAACGTGACTCTGAAACCGGGCACGTACAGGCCGATCGAGCTTGATGGAGTGCCCCTCACGGGTGGCGCGATCAAGAGCGCTGCTGTCTCGCAGAACCCGCAGACCGCCGAGATCGAAGTCACTCTGTCGATGGATCCGGCGGGGGCCAAGGTGTGGGGGGATTACACGTCGAAGAGCATCGGGCGCAGAGTCGCTATCGTGCTTGACGGTGTCGTGAGATCCGCACCCTCGATCCGCTCGGCCATTCTTGACGGACAGACGGCGATCTCAGGTGGATTCACGGCTGAAGAAGCCAAGCGCCTCAAGACAGTGCTTGAGGCGGGCGCCCTGCCGGTGACGCTGTTGCCATCGGAATCACGCGCCGTTGGCCCGACCCTGGGGCAGGACTCCCTGCGTCGCGGACTGCTCGCGGGGCTTGTCGGACTTGGACTGGTGTGCGTGTACGTCGTTGTCTTCTATCGCGGCATGGGGCTCGTGACGGTGGGAGCGCTGATCACCTTCGCGTCCCTGTTCATGGGTATTCTCGCGCTGATGTCTCGGATGGGGGTGTTCGCTCTCACGCTGCCGGGTATCGCCGGTGTCGTGCTCGTCATAGGTTTGGCTGCAGACTCGTCGATCCTCATACTCGAGCGCGTCAAAGAGGAGATCGCTGCGGGAAAGACCATTCGCTCGGCGGCCAACTCGGGCTCTAAGCACGGAATCATGACGAGCGTTGACGCCGACCTCGTGACGCTCGTCTCGGCCTCCGCGTTGTACTTCATCGCGATCGGCCCGGTGAAGGGCTTTGCGCTCACGCTCATGATCGGAATCATGTGCGATATTGCCATGATGTTCGTCTTCAAGCGTCCGATGATCATGCTGCTCGCCGAGAACCTCATGCCCAAGGCTCCCAGATTCTGGGGAATCCCCAAGGAGCGTGCCGCCGTGCCCGCTGGCTTTGCTGGGAAGGGGGGTGTCGCAGATGCGTAGACCCACCATCGAATTCCTCGGAAACCGAAAGTACATGTTCGCCTTCTCGGCGATTCTGCTGGTAGTCGCGATCGGCGCCCTCGCCATCAAGGGCCTCACGTTCGGCATCGAGTTCCAGGGCGGCACCGCTATCAACGTCGAGGACGCACGCGGAGTCTCCATCGAGCAGATGCGCTCTGCATTCACAGAGGCCGGCGTCTCCGGCGCCAACATCCAAACCACCGAGTTCCAGGGCTCAGAGGGCTTCATCGTGCGCACTGACGTGACGGACCCTCGGGTTGCGGCCGGGCAAGCCGAGAAGGTCGCAGTCAAGACCGGCATCCCGAGCGAGTCGTTTCGGGTGACCACGATCGGTCCCGGCTGGGGCGCCAACATCACAAACCGGGCGATCCTGGCTTTGGCGTTGTCGATCGGTGCCATCCTACTCTACATCTCGGTGCGTTTCGAGTACAAGATGTCGATCACATCGGTCGTCGCGCTCATACACGACATCGTGATCACGCTGGGCATCTACGCGCTGATCGGCTATGAGCTCACCCCCAACACCATCGCGGCAGTGCTGACGATTCTCGGGTACTCGCTCTACGACACCGTCGTGGTGTTCCACCGCATCAAGGAGAACAGCCAGCACATCGTCAAGCAGTCGTTCATGCAGATGGCGAACGCTTCTGTCAACCAGGTCATCGTGCGTTCGGTTAACACTTCTGTCACGTCGCTCATCCCGGTCGTGGTCATGCTGTTCTGGGGTGGAGACACGCTTCGTGACTTCGCTCTCGCCCTGACGATCGGCATCACTGTGGGGATGTACTCCACGATCGGGGTTGCGTCTCCGCTCTACGCGATGTGGAAAGAGACCGAGCCCAAGTTCGCGGCGCTGCGCAAGAAGTACGCGGCCGCTTAAGTTCGGTGCAGTGGGACTTCGAATCCCGAAGGGGCCGATGCCGGACGCCGGTGTCGGTCCCTTCGTCTAGGATGGGTCGATGAACAACGCATGCCCCCGAAACCCCTGGTCGGTAGCCCCGTTCGACGAGAGCGCAGCATCGGCGATCTCGGCCGAACTGGGCCTCTCGGCGATCACTTCGCGCATCCTCGTGTCGCGGGGGGTTCTCACCGCGGCCGACGTTGAGGCGTTCCTGGAGCCCACGCTCGAGCGTGACTGGCTCGATCCGTCCGTGATTCCCGGGATGGATGCTGCGGCGGAGCGGGTCGCCGCCGCGATTCGTGCGGGCGAGCGGATACTCGTCTTCGGCGATTTCGATCTTGACGGCGTCAGCGCCGCCGCTGTCGCCGCGCGCGGGCTCGCGCTGCTGGGCGCGTGCGTCGACGTCATGGTTCCGCATCGCTTCCGCGAAGGCTACGGGCTCACCGACGTCGCGGTGAAGCGCGCACTCATCTTCTCGCCGTCACTGATCGTCACCGTCGACTGCGGTGTTTCCGCTGCGTGTGAGGTGAGTGGACTGCTCGCCCGGGGGGTCGATGTCGTGGTCACCGACCACCACGAGCCCGGCGAGGACGTCGTGACGGGCGTGCCGGTGGCGAATCCGAAGCTTCATCCGGACTGCCCCTCGCGCAACCTCGCCGGGGCCGGAGTCGCCCTCAAACTCGTGCACGCGGTCGGTCGACTCACCGGCGATGAATCCGTGTGGCGCACGCTCACGGACCTCGCGATGCTTGGCACGGTGGCCGACGTCGTAGCGCTCACCGGCGAGAACCGCGCGCTCGTCGCCGATGGGATCGCACTGGTGCGCCGATCGCCTCGCGCGTGCCTGAGTGCGCTCAGTGCGGTTGCCGGAGTCGACACCGCCACTCTCGCGAGCGACCAGATCGCGTTCGCGCTCGCGCCTCGTCTGAACGCGGCCGGGAGGATGGCGGATCCCGCAGTCGCACTTGAGTTGCTCATGACCGACGATCCTGCGCGCGCACAGGAGTGCGCGGACGCACTCGAGGGACACAACAGCGCGAGACAGGCGGTCGAAGCCGAGTTAGCCCAGGCCGCAACAGCGGTCGCGGAGCGAACGTACGATGGCGAGCGCGCGCTTCTGGTGGCGGGCGAGGGTTGGCACGAGGGCGTCAAGGGAATCGTCGCCTCTCGACTCGCGAGCGCCTACGGCGTCCCGACGATCGTCTTCTCGATAGCCGACGGTGTCGCGCGGGGGTCTGGTCGTTCTGTCGGCGGCGTTGACCTCTTCCGTGCGGTCGAGTCGTGCGCGGCGCTACTCGAGCGTTTCGGCGGGCACGCGGCAGCCGTTGGCCTCACGCTGCTCGAGTCCGACCTGGAGCCGTTTCACAAGGCGCTGCTCGCGCAACTTGACGCGTTGCCCGCTGAACAGTTCGAGGTGCCTCTCATCGTCGATGCCGAGGTCGCCCTCGACACGGTGAGCGTCGAGATGGGCTCCGAGATCGCGTTGCTCGAGCCCTTCGGTCACGGGAATCGCAGGCCCCTGCTCGCGGTGCGAGGTGTCTTCATGAACGGGCGTCAGCGCGTGGGCAGGTCCGCCGACCACCTGAAATTCACGGCCTACGACGGTGCGGCGACGGTGCCGGCGATCGCTTTTCGGTGCAAGGACATCGAGGGACTGGCCGCCGAAGACGCCTCGGTCGATCTCGCGTTCGAGCTCGAGGTCGACCAGTGGCGCGGTCGCAAGAGGGCGCAGCTGATCGTGCGAGAGGTGGCTGTGCGAGATGATGCGAGGGCTCCGGGTGGAGTCGTTGGCGAGCTTCTCGACGACCTGTTCGCGAGGGCTGACGAGTTGCTCGTCCGCGAGGAGTATGCCGGTGTCGGGGACGCGCCGTCGTTTCACACGAAGCTCGTGGGGGTGACGTTCGAGGGTCGACAGGATCAGGTCGCGCGGCTCGATTCCGGCGCACCGCTACGGCTTGAGCGCCAACCCGACAATCCGCATGACGCGAACGCGATCGCTCTGTTCGATCCGCACGGCGCGCAGATCGGGTTTCTCAACCGTCGACTGGCCGCCGTGCTGGCGCCGGTGATCGACAGCGGCGTCCAATACGATGTCGAAGTCCGCGACGTGACCGGGAAAGACGGCGAAGGTCGCTCGTTGGGCGTCAACGTGCTCGTGTCCCGTCGAGATGCGGTGGCCGAGGAGATCTTGAACGAATCCCTTCGCGAGGCCAGGCGCAGCGAGATGGCCCTGCTCGCGCCCGAAACACTCGAGGCTGCCCTGAGAACCACGTTCATCGGCGAGCACCACTTGCATCCGGCCCAGACAGAAGCGCTCGCCGCACTGGCGGAGGGCACCTCGACGCTCACCGTGATGGCGACGGGGCGCGGCAAGTCGTTGATCTTTCACCTGCACGCGGCACGCCTCGCCCTGTCCGGCGCAGGGGCGAGCGTCTTCGTGTATCCCTTGCGCGCGCTCGTGGCCGATCAGGCGTATCACATGAGCGAGGTGTTCTCCCAAGTCGGCCTGAGCGTGGCGGTCGTCACCGGCGAGACCTCGCAAGGCGAGCGCGACACCGCGTTCGCCGCCCTGGCCGCCGGTGAGCTCGACACCGTGCTCACCACACCCGAGTTCCTGCACTTCCACGCGAAACGCTTCGCCGCGACGAAGAAGGTCCGGTTCGTCGTCATTGACGAGGCGCACCACGTTGGGCTCGCACGTGCCGGGAACCGTCCCGCGTACGCGCGACTCGGCGAGGCCCTGCACGTGCTTGGCGGTCCCACCGTTCTCGCCGTCACCGCGACCGCATCCGACGAAGTCGCCGAAAGGATCCGCGAGACGCTTGGAATCGAGCGGTTCGTGCTGGACCCCACCGTTCGAGACAACCTCGGGATCGAGGATCGACGGGGCGCCGATGACAAGGATGTGTTCCTCTGCCGCCTCGCACAGTGTGGCGAGAAGATCGTGGTGTACGTGAACTCGCGAGACGCCTCGGTGCGACTCGCCCGCATGCTGCGCAAACGGGTTCCCGAGGTCGCTCGGAAGACCGCGTTCTACAACGGGGGACTGTCGCGTTCCGTCCGCCACGCCGTCGAGGGCGCGTTTCGTTCGGGCGAGGTCCAAGTCGTCATTGCCACGAGCGCGTTCGGCGAAGGCGTCAACATCCCGGACATCCGCCATGTCGTTCTCTATCACCTGCCCTTCAGCGACGTGGAGTTCAATCAGATGGCCGGGCGCGTGGGTCGCGATGGCGTCTCCTCAACAGTGAACCTGCTGTTCGGCGAGAAGGATGCGCGCATCAACGAGGCGATTCTCTCAACGCTGGCGCCGAGCAGAGACGACCTCGCCACGCTGTACCGCGTGCTCAGAGGTATAGCTCACCGTGAAGGTGAGGGTTTCGAGGTCACCAATGCCGAACTCGCGGCCGGATGCTCGGGCCTCGATCGTGGATGCCGACTCGACGAGAGAGGGGTCTCGCACGCGCTCGGGGTCTTTCGTGAACTCGGGTTCGTGACAGGCGAAGGCCACGGCGCGTATCGGCGACTCACGCTCGTTCCCGATCCGGTGGGCATGGATCTTGCCCAGAGCGTGCGCTACACCGAAGGACTCGACGAGATCGAACAGTTCCGAGAGTTTCGTGCGTGGGTGCTGTCCGCTTCGCCCGCAGAGCTGCTTGAGCGCTTCAACCGGCCGATCCTGCCGGGGCAACCGCTTGACTGAGGTGGTGATTGAGAGCACCGCCCAGCACCTGTTCTGCGGCCATCCCCTACACTGTAGTCAGTGTCCGGGTAGGTGGTCCGTGTCTGCGTCGCCCGAAAGGTAGTCGCGTGTCAGCAACCCTGAAGATGATCGAGGACAAGATCAGGGCCTACAACCCTGAGGCCGACCTCACGGGCCTCGATGAGGCCTACGATTTCGCGCAGGGTGCGCATTCGGGCCAGACTCGCAAGAGCGGCGAACCGTTCTTGAATCATCCGCTCGAGGTGGCCCTCATCCTGGCCGAGCTTCACCTGGACACAGCGACGCTCAAGGCAGCTCTCCTGCACGACACCGTCGAGGACTCCTCGGTCACACTCGAAGAGGTCAGAGTGGGTTTTGGCGATGAAGTCGCCGATCTGGTGGACGGAGTGACCAAACTCGGGCGCATCGAGTTCGAGTCGCAGTCCGAACAGCAGAGCAACAATCTGCGCAAGATGCTCATCGCGATGGCCAAGGACATCCGGGTCATCCTCATCAAGCTGGCCGACCGTCTGCACAACATGCGCACGCTTTCGGCTCTGCCACCCGAGCGGCGCATCGACAAGGCTCGCGAGACGATTGAGATCTATGCCCCGCTGGCGCATCGCCTGGGTATCTCGCAGGTGAAGTGGGAGCTTGAGGACCTTGCGTTCTTCTACCTGGACCCCGCTAAGTTCCACCAGGTGTCGCGAATGGTCGCCGAGAGCCGTGACCAGCGAGAGGAATACGCGGTGCGCGTGATCGACCAGTTGCGCGACGAGCTCTTGCTGTTGGGCATCGAGGCCGAGATCAGCGGACGCCCGAAGCACCTCTACAGCATCTACCAGAAGATGGTTGGCAAAGGTAAGGACTTCAGCGAGATCTACGACCTCATCGCGCTGCGGGTGATCGTGGATTCGGTCAAAAACGTCTACGGGGCGCTGGGTACGGTCCACAGCATCTGGATGCCTGTGCCGGGCCGCTTCAAAGACTACGTCGCGATGCCCAAGTTCAACATGTATCAGTCGCTCCACACCACCGTCATCGGGCCTGCGGGGCGGCCTCTCGAGATCCAGATCCGTACCGAGGAGATGCATCGCACCGCCGAGTACGGGGTGGCCGCCCACTGGCGCTACAAGGAGGGGCTGCGCGGAGACGAGTCGTTCGACGAGCGGTTGGCGTGGCTTCGCCAGATGCTTGAGTGGCAGACCGAGCTCAAAGACCCGCGAGAGTTCATGGAGGCCCTCAAGATCGACCTGTTCGAGGAGGAGGTCTTCGTCTTCACTCCGAAAGGCGATGTGTTCTCCCTGAAGCGCGGTTCGATCCCCATCGATTTCGCCTACGCGATCCACACGGAAGTGGGCAATCACTGCGTGGGCGCCAAGGTGAACGGCTCGATCGTGCCTCTCGCGTACGAACTCCAGATGGGTGACCGAGTCGACATCCTGACGAACAAGAACTCGAACCCCAGTCGCGACTGGCTCAACATCGTCAAGACCTCCTCGGCGAGAAGCAAGATCCGCAACTATTTCGCGAAGGCGAGTCGGGTCGACGATGTGCAGCGGGGCCGCGATGAGCTCGCGAAAGTGATGCGCAAGCACGGCGTGGGCATTGGCAACAAGACTGCGGAAAAGGCGCTCGACGCAGTGGCCGTCGAGATGAACTACACCCGGGGAGAGGACCTCTTCGCGCAGATCGGTGCGAGCAAGCTCTCGGCGAAGCTGGTGGGCACGCGGCTGTTGAGGCGAATGAGCAAGGACGGCACCTGTCCGGAATCGGCGCTTCCGCCCAAACCCGTGGAGGAGCCGCTGCCGCTGAACCAGCCCATGCTCGCTCCGCGCAGAGCGCGCCGAAAGACGGGCGGCGGCGTCGTTGTCAAGGGCATCGACGACGTGCTGGTGAGGTTGTCGCGGTGCTGCAACCCGGTGCCGGGCGATGCCATCATCGGGTTCGTGACTCGAGGGCGCGGGGTGTCGGTGCACCGCGCGAGCTGCCCCAATGCGGGAGATCTGAAGGCATCCCCGGAGCGGATGATCGAGGTCGGGTGGGACGAGGGGAGCAAGGCCACCTATCAGGTGGAGATCTACGTCGAGGCTCTCGATCGGTTGCGCCTGCTCCAAGAGGTCACCATGGCGATCGCGGAATCAGGCGTCAACATCCTGTCCTCCTCGACCGCCACCCACAAAGACGGAATCGTGGACATGCGTTTCCTCTTCGAGATCGGAGAGATGGGGCGCCTGGACGCGCTACTGCGTGACGTGCGGGCGGTCAACGGCGTGTTCGACGCGCGGCGCATGTTGCCCGGTGAAACCACACAGAAGAGGAGTGGCCGATAGATGCACGTCACAAGGCTGGGCCTAGGCCCGCTCGAGACCAACTGCTGGATCGTGTCGGCGACGGTGGATGGACCGGTGGTCGTCATCGATCCGGGTGCTGACGAGCCCGCACTGTTCGCGGCGCTTGGCGATCGCGACGTGGCGGCGGTCGTGCTCACGCACGCCCACTTCGATCACATCGGCGGTGCGGACGCGCTTGTCTCGAGGTCCGGTGCGCTCCTCGTTGTCCATGAAGACGACGCGAAGCGACTTGCCCATGACGGGGCCGAAGGTACGGGCGGCGCGGCGTTCGGCTTCGCAGACGTCGTCTCGCTGCCTCCGGACCGACTGGTGAGTGACGGCGACATCATCGAGGGAGGCGGAGTGCGGTTCACGGTGCTGCACACGCCGGGCCACACGCCCGGCGGTATCGCGCTTCTCGCACAGGATCCTGACGGAGGGGCTTCGCATCTGTTCAGCGGTGACACGTTGTTTGCGGGAAGCGTGGGGCGCAGCGATTTTCCGGGCGGCGATTCACGGGCGCTTTCCCGTGCGATAGCCACGAAGCTCGCGCCACTGCCGCCGGATACGGTCGTGCATCCCGGTCACGGTCCTGACACGACGATCGGACGCGAGGCGCGCGGGAATCCGTTCTGGCCGAGAGCCTGAATACAGGGAGATCGCTTGTAGGGCTTGATCATCCGATTCGTGTCATCCGGTTCGTGGCGCGAGCCACCCTCTCACGCTACACTGTGCGCTTGCACTGTCCCCACGCGAAAGGGCCGCACCGCATCGTGAGCCAGAACTTCCAAGCACCCAAAGGAACCGCCGACCTCATGGCCGAGGACGCGCGCGCGTGGGAGTTCATGCTGAGCACTGCGGCGACACTGTTCGCTCGCTACGGGTACGCCCCGATCTTCACGCCGCTCTTTGAGCACACGGAGGTGTTCAGCCGGGGCATCGGTGAGGCAACCGACATCGTAGGCAAGGAGATGTACACCTTCACCGACAAGGGGGACCGTTCCGTCACCTTGCGTCCCGAAGGCACGGCAAGCGTCGTACGCGCGTCTCTGCAGCACAACCTCACCGCCAACGGTCAGGCCGCGAAACTCTACTATTCGGGCCCGATGTTTCGCTACGAGCGGCCCCAGAAGGGTCGCATGCGCCAGTTCTGGCAGATCGGCGCCGAGGCGCTCAACATGTCGGAGCCCAGCGTGGACGCCGAGGTCATCGCTCTCATGTGGCGCTTCTTCGAGGCTGTGGGCGTGCCGGTCCCCGAGATGCGCCTGCTCATCAACTCGATGGGCGACGAGGCGTGCCGCCCCCCCTATCGCGAGAAGGTCGCGGGATTCATCCGCTCGCACACAGACGAGCTCTGCGAGGAGTGCAACCGCCGGGCGGACACCAACCCGCTGCGCGCTTTCGATTGCAAGAATCCCGGCTGCGGGGCCGTGATGGCCCAGGCACCGCTTCTCAGAGATGAGCTCTGTACCCCGTGCGCGGAGCACTACGCGCAGGTCAAAGGGCTTCTCGCCGGGCTTGGGATTCCCTTTGTCGAGGAGCCCAAGCTCGTGCGTGGGCTGGACTACTACACGCGCACGGTGTTTGAGGTGCAGGTCGATGCGGGACTCGGATCACAAAACGCCATCGGCGGGGGAGGGCGCTACGACCGGTTGATGGAGCAGTACGGCGGACCTCCCACGGCGGGTCTTGGCTTCGCACTCGGCTTCGAGCGCACCTTGCTCGCTATGCGGGCTTGTGGCGCGGTGGTGCCGTCGCCCGCCGTCGCTGAGGTCTATGTCGCCAGTGTGGACGCGACCACGCGCGAGCAGGTCTTCCTCATCGTCTCGACGTTGCGCGACGCAGAGGTCGCTGCCGACTGTGATCACAGGGGACGCTCGCTCAAGTCGCAGTTCAAGGAGGCGGACCGTCTCGGTGCGTCTTTCGTGGTGGTGGTCGGCCCGGACGAGATCCGTGCCGGACAGGTGACGCTTCGCGACATGGGAACGAAAGAAGAGACGCGCATCGCGCTAGCCGAGGTGGCCGACGCTGTCAGACGAGCGCTCACCGGACAGAAGGGTACTCATGCTTGACGGACGGTATTCGATGAGGTCGCACACGTGCGGATCACTTGGCGAGGCTGTCGTCGGGGAGACGGTTCGTCTCGCCGGCTGGGTGGGGAAGCGCCGTGATCATGGCGGACTCATCTTCGTGGACCTGCGTGATCGCACGGGAATCGTTCAGTGCGTCTTCGATCCCGAGGTCGCCGGTGCCGCGTTCATAACCGCCGAGACGGTTCGCCCTGAATGGGTCGTTCTTCTCGACGGCACGGTTCGTGAGCGCCCTGAGGGCACGCGCAATCCGAACATGCCCACCGGCGCAATCGAGATCGTCATCACGGCCGCATCGGTGCTCAACCGCTCTGAGACGCCGCCGTTCGAGATAGAGCCCGGGATCGAGACCGACGAGATCACGAGGCTCAAGTGGCGCTACCTCGACATTCGCCGACCGGAGGTTCTTGCCGCTCTGACGTTGCGCGACAAGGTGACCCAGCGTTTCCGCAAGTCACTCGAGCAGCGCGGATTCATGGAGGTGGAGACGCCGATCCTCGGGCGCTCGACGCCTGAGGGTGCTCGCGACTTCATCGTGCCCAGCCGACTGAACGCTGGCCGGTTCTACGCGCTGCCTCAGTCGCCGCAGCTGTACAAGCAGTTGTTGATGGTTGGCGGGATCGAGCGCTACTACCAGATCGCCCGTTGCTTCCGAGACGAGGACCTGAGAGCCGATCGCCAGCTTGAGTTCACGCAAGTGGATGTCGAGATGAGTTTCGTGGAGATGGATGATGTGCTCCAGTTGATGGAAGACGTCATGCGAGACGTCCTTCGCGAGGCAGGCGTCGACGTGGCGATGCCGCTGCGTCGCCTGACGTATGCCGAGAGCATGGAGCGCTACGGGTCCGATCGTCCGGACACGCGGTTCGGCCTTGAGCTCACCGATGTGAGCAGCGTCTTCGCGAACTCGGAGTTCAAGGTCTTCGCTTCCGCGCTTGCAGGCGGGGGCGCGATCAAAGCTCTCAACGCCAAGGGGGCGGGGGACTGGAGCCGCGGACGCATCGACGCGCTGAACCAGCTCGCACTCGATTCCGGCGCCAAGGGTCTCGCCTGGGTCGCTTACAACTCTGCGGGCGAGGTCAAGAGCCCCATCGCCAAGTTCTTCACCGAACAGGAAGCCGCAGCCCTTCGCGCATCTCTGGATGTCGCCCCCGGCGACCTCGTGTGCATGGTCGCTGATGAGCGCTCCGTGGCAAACGAGGTTCTCGGCACCCTGCGCCTTCGCCTCGCCAACGATCTTGACGTCGAGCGCGCGGGCCACGAGCTGCTGTGGGTCGTCGACTTCCCGATGTTTCGGTACGACGCCGAGGAAGGGCGCTTCGCTGCGAACCATCACCCGTTCACTCGCCCGTTCGACGAGCATCTCGACCTGATCGAGAGCGACCCCGCTTCAGTGCTCAGCTATGCGTACGATCTTGTGATGGACGGCTACGAGATCGGTGGTGGCACGCTGCGCATGCACGATCCCGCACTTCAGCTCCGTGCGCTCAAGGCGATCGGCTTGTCCGAGGAGGAGGCGCGCACCCAGTTCGGCTTCCTGCTCGACGCTCTCGCATTCGGGGCTCCGCCCCACGGAGGAATCGCGCTGGGCCTCGATCGTCTCGTCATGCTGCTCTGTGGTGCCCAGTCGATCCGCGACGTCATCGCATTTCCCAAGACGACCTCTGGTTCCGACCCCCTCACGGCGGCTCCCAGCGAAGTCAGTCCGCGCCAGCTGCGAGACGTGCATCTCCGGGTCGAGTAGGGACGCTCGCCCATCCGTTCGGCCTGATTTCGCTGGCGTTTTGGAGGCGTGAGGCGCTACACTTGCCACAGGCTTCGCCTTGCGCGTGGCCCGGCACATACGGTCGAACCAACACTTCTTCACCGGGAGCCTCACATTTCGCGGCGGACAGGGATCCCCGTCAAACGGGAAGCTGGAACCCGCGGTGCGGGCACCCACCTGCTGAGGCAGGTTCACCCAGCCGGGTCGCGGCAGGGCGGAGCGCACGAGACTATCGTGGAGGCAACATGCGCAGATTGACCGTGGCACTCATCGTTCTCATGTTGGCGTTCTCCGTGGTTGGCTGTGGCGGAGGCGGCGATGATCCGGCTGCCGCGCCCACTGACGGCGCTCCCGCCACTGACCCAGGTGCGGTTGAAGGCTCGACGGAAGCGAGCGAGCAGGTCGATCCGTCTGACCCGGCACCGGCGGTCACATTCGAGCCGTTCCCTGAGCAAGTCGAGCTCCCGGCAACGCTGGCCGAAGACCTCAAGTCTCGTCAGCCCACACTTCTACTGTTCGTTGACGGATCTCAGAAGGTCACGAATGAGGTTCGCGCGGCAGTTGACAAGGCGATGGCGGCCAACCGCGGCCTGGTCAACCTCTACGTCTACGACATCGGCAAGTACACCACCGTCGATGCGAAAGGTACCGCCGTCGTCGATGAAGCGCGTCTCGGGAAGGACAAGGAGGGCAGGATCGCCGTGAACCTGGCCCGGGACCTCGCAGTCAAGACGACTCCCTACATCATCATGACTGACGACCAGGGCTTCATCGTCTTTCGGCACAGTGGGCCCACCGACGCCGCGTTCCTCAAGATGCACATGGAGCGGCTGACGGAGTAAGGCGCCCGTGGAATCGCTCTTCGACAGCGAGGGCAGGGCCGCTCGCGAGAAAGCCGCGCCTCTCGCCGCGCGGATGCGACCCAAGACACTCGACGAGTTCGTCGGTCAGGACGCCGCTGTCGGGGAGGGCACGTGGCTGCGGCGGGCGATCGAGGCCGATGCGCTCTCGTCCATCATCTTGTACGGGCCGGCCGGGACCGGTAAGACGAGTCTGGCCAGAATCATCGCCGGAGTGACGCAGACGCATTTCGATGAGATCTCGGCGGTCACGTCCGGGGTCGCCGATCTGAGGCGGTCCATCGAGGGTGCAACCGACCGGCTCACCTTCTCGGGCCGACGCACGATCCTGTTCATCGATGAGATCCATCGCTTTTCGAAATCCCAGCAAGACGCCCTGCTTCACGCCGTGGAAGATCGCGTCGTGGTGCTGATCGGCGCCACGACCGAGAACCCCTTTTTCGAGGTGAACCCACCGCTGGTGAGTCGCTCTCGCGTGATCGAGCTCGCCCCCTTGAATGACGAGGACGTCTCACTGATCGTGCGCAGAGCCGTGAGCGACAAGCGGGGTCTCGCCGACTCGGTGAGCGTCGATGCAGACGCCGAGCAGATGATCGTCGTCACGGCCGGCGGCGACGCGAGGGTCGCGCTCACGACACTCGAGCTCGCGGCCGAGTGCGCGGAGCGCGCAGCCGATGGCTCCCGCAGGTTGACCATCGGCGCCGTGACCGAGGTCTCCGGGTCCCGCATCCTGCCCTACGACCGGGCGGGCGACGTGCACTACGACGTCGCGAGCGCATTCATCAAATCCATGCGAGGAAGCGACGCCGACGCCGCGGTCTACTGGTTGGCGCGGATGATCCACGGAGGAGAGGATCCCCGGTTCATCGCAAGGCGGATGCTCATCTTCGCATCCGAGGATGTGGGAAACGCCGATCCCCAGGCGCTGCTGGTCGCGCATGCCGCGTTCAAGGCGGCCGAATCGATCGGCTGGCCCGAGTGCCGCATCAATCTCTCGCAAGCGGCGATCTACCTGAGTCTCGCACCCAAGAGCAACGCGGCGTATCGCGCCATCGATGACGCACTCCAAGAGATCAGGAAGGGGCCTGCAAGGCAGGTGCCCTCGCGCCTGCGCGATCGACATCGACCCGGCGCCGATGAGTACGGTCCCTACCGGTATCCACATTCAGACAGCAGCGGCTGGGTCGCCCAGCAGTATCTCCCGGACGGGTTGGCCGCTCGCCGCTTCTTCCGGCCGTCAGATCGCGGATGGGAAGCGGCGCGACACGAGCTGATCGAGGAGCTGCGTCGCCGGGCGGTCACGGGGGCCGAGCTGAGCGAGACGGACGCCACAGACGTGGGGTCGTGACGCCGCCCTCTGCTACACTCATAGCAGCTCGCACGGCCTTGGGAGGCCAACTTTGGACGTCGCTCAGGTGATGCTCGTGGTGCTGCTCGCGGCGGCTTGTGTCGTGTGCGGTGTGGTGGTGTGGGCTCTTCGCGAGGCGGTACTCACGCTTCGCTCGGTGCGTTCGCTGTCTGAGGACTCGCGCGAGCGGCTCATTCCGCTTCTCGACAAGGCCGACGTCACCGTCGACGCCATCAACATGGAGCTGTTGCGTATCGACGCTCTCATCTCCCGGTTCGAAGAGGCGTCGGACAAGGTCACCTCGGCATCCGGGACCATCCATGACATCGTCGCGGCGCCCGCAGGGATCGTCAACGACATGGCGCTACGGGTACGGCAAGCGTGGAAGGACAGGGCAAGAGTCCACGCGCAGAGTCCGCTTCGCGACCATCCGACTCCACGATCTGACTAATGAGTTCGTGACCGGCTCCATCATTCAGCGGAGGTTCCTCAATGCTTCAGGATCGCATCACCCTGACGGTTCCCGCCAAGAGCGAATACGCCAAGACCGTACGCATGACCGCGGCAGCGCTCGCTACTCGCGCGGGCATGTCGTATGAAGGCGTCGACGACGTGCGCATGGCGGTTGACGAGGCGTTCATCTACGCGGTTGATTCGCTGTCACCCGAATCCGAGGTCACCTTGGTGTTCAAGGCCGATGACGAGACGCTGGAGATCGTCACGCATGTCGGGAAGTGCGAGCAGGACTCCGATGAGGAGGCCGAGCGTCGCGCCGGGTTCGCGGCGTTCATTCTCGATGCGGTGTGCGAGAGTCACGAGTTCGTCAGCGACGAGAGCGGTGGGCGAGCGCTTCGGCTCGTCACGCGACGTGGGAGCGTCGATGTTGACTAGTCGCCGACCAGAGAAGCAGTCGCGCAGACTCTCCTGGGACAAGCGCTACACGAAAGTGCTGTTTCGGCGCTATCGTCTGGAGGGCGACGAGGACGCGCGCGACGAGCTGATCACCATGTACCTGAACCTCGTCAAGTACCTCGCCAGCCGTTTCAGGAATCGTGGAGAGCCGGTCGACGATCTCGTGCAGGTCGGAACGATCGGACTCATCAAGGCGGTCGACCGTTTCGACATCGAACGACAGGTCGAATTCACCACGTACGCCACCCCGACGATCGTGGGTGAGCTCAAGCGCTACTTCCGGGACAAAGGTTGGGCGATCAAGGTTCCCCGGCGTCTGCAGGAGCTCTCCTTCAAGGTCAATCAGGCCGTCGACGCACTGACTCAGGAGCTGCAGCGTTCTCCGTCGATCCGTGAGATCGCCGGTCATCTCGAAGTGACGCCCGAAGAGGTTCTCGAGGCCATGGAGACGAGCGAGGCGTACAATTTCGTCTCGCTCGAGAGTGACCGTGGCGGCGACGGGTCGACTACGTTCTCGATTCTCGAGTACATCGGCAAAGACGACGCCCTCATGGCCGTGATCGACGATCGGACCACGCTTCAGGTGGCCTTCAAGGAGCTGACGGCCCAAGAGCAGCGTGTGCTGTACCTGCGCTTCTTCGAGGGGCTCACTCAGACCGAAATCGCGCGACAGCTGGGTATCTCGCAGATGCAGGTCTCGCGGCTGCTCAGGCGTACGTTGAGGCTGTTGAGAGAGAACATCTCAAGGGACTGAGGAGTTCATGGACGCACCGAACGTTGTCACTTCGCCTGACCGCTGGCGAACGCG
Source organism: uncultured Actinomycetes bacterium (assembly GCA_947085035.1). Classification (GTDB taxonomy): domain Bacteria; phylum Actinomycetota; class Coriobacteriia; order Anaerosomatales; family PHET01; genus CAMTUW01. The sequence goes on along the minus strand of CAMTUW010000007.1, from coordinate 117,844 downwards.
CTTTCTGAAGACGTGGACCCTCATCGGGCTCGCGGCGCTGGTCGTCGCGGGACTGTGGCTCCTCTCGCGTTTCGCGGGGGTGCTCACGCCGTTCGTCTTCGCGGGACTCGTCGTCTTCTTGCTCAGGCGTCCCGTCGCCAACCTGACCAGGCGCGGCCTGTCGCGCGGCTGGGCTGTCGGGGTGTGCTATCTCGTGATGCTGTCGGTCCTGTCGTTCGTGGGCGTGGTGGTCATGCCCCCACTCGTCAAGCAGATCGGCCAGTTCCTCGGCGACTTCCCCAGGCACTTCCTCGCGGCGCGTGACCTGTGGTTCCAGCTTCAGGGCCAGTACACCACGCTTGAGGTGCCGACGTGGCTCGATGACGCGATTCACGTGTCGCGTGACGACCTCGCGCGCCAGGCGGCCACGTGGTCGCGAACGCTCGCGAGCGGCGTGGTGTTTGCGGGCGGACAGGTGTTCACTGTGGTGCTGAACCTGTTCCTGTCGCTCGCCTTGGCCTTCTTCGTCCTGAGAGATCTGCCGGTTCTGAAGAGTGAGATGTTGCTGCTTGGGGGGGTGCGCCGCCGGGCGGACCTCCTCGAGGTGTTCGAGCGCGTGACGCTCGTCGTCGAGGGATGGATTCGTGGGCAGACCCTGATCGCGGTGATCGTCGGTACGCTCACGGGGCTCGGGCTCGCGATACTCGGTGTTCCGTATGCACTCGTCATAGGCATCATCGCCGGGGTATCGAATCTCATCCCGTATCTCGGTCCGATTGTCGGAGGACTTATCGCGGCGATCTCGGCGGCGTTCGTGAGTCCCACTCTCGTGCTCTACACCATCATCTACATCGTGGTGCTCCAGCAGCTCGAATCGATCTTCCTGCAGCCACGGGTCATGTCCGATCAGGTCAACATGCACCCGGTGTTGGTGGTACTCTCGTTGCTCGTCGGTGCCAGCGTCGGGGGTCTTTTCGGGATGCTCTTGGCCGTTCCTGTGGCAGGCGCGCTCAACGCGGTGTTCGTATACTACTTCGAGAAGCACACCGCCTCAGAGCTAGCGACCGAGGACGGAGCACTGTTTCGAAAGACAGGGTGCGAGGACGCCGAGCCGTGCCCTGAACCGAATGAGGCCCCCGAGCGTCCCGTGACCGACAAGCCCGACGATAATGCCAGCGAAGACGAGGAGCGTTCGTGAACTCCGCCGAGATACGTGAGTCATTCCTGAGGTACTTCGAGAGCAAGGGATCGAGGCGGTTGCCGTCCTCTTCGCTCGTTCCCGACGATCCGTCTTTGCTGCTCACAACCGCCGGGATGGTGCAGTTCAAGTCCGTCTTCCTCGGCGTGAAGGATCTGGGGTTCACTCGCGCCACGACCGTGCAGAAGTGCGTGCGGACCACCGACATCGACATCATCGGGACCACGGGACGTCACCACTCCTTCTTCGAGATGCTGGGCAACTTCAGCTTCGGTGACTACTTCAAGCGAGAGGCGATCCGCTGGTCGTGGGAGTACTCCGTCGACGTGTTGGGTCTCGATCCGGATCGCATCTGGGCTTCGATCTATGACGATGACGACGAGGCGGAACAGCTGTGGCTCGAGGAGTCCAAGGTGCCTGCCCAGCGTATCGTGCGCATGGGCGCCAAGGACAACTTCTGGTCAGCCGGCCCCACCGGCCCGTGCGGTCCGTGCTCCGAGCTCTACTACGATCAGGGCGAGGGCGTCGGCTGCGGCGACGCCCGGTGCGCGCCGGGCTGCGACTGCGACCGCTACCTCGAGTACTGGAACCTCGTCTTCATGCAGTACGACCGCGCGGAGGACGGTACGCTCTCGCCGCTACCGAAGCAAAACATCGACACCGGTATGGGTCTTGAGCGCATCGCCGCGATTCTGCAGGGCGTGAGCACGAACTTCGAGACTGACATCCTGCGGGGACTCATGGCGCTCGGCGAGGAGATATCCGGCGTCGCCTACGGTGGCGGGGGCCGCGAGGACACCTCGCTGCGCATCATCGCCGATCACGCCCGTGCGGTCTCGTTCATGATCGCCGACGGGATCTTGCCGGGTAACGAAGGGCGGGGCTACGTCCTTCGGCGCCTTCTGCGACGAGCTGTGCGTCATGGGCGACTGCTCGGCGTCGAGGACGCGTTCCTCTACCGCTTGGTGAACCACGTCATCGAATCCATGGGCGCGGCCTACCCCGAACTGGTGAGTCACCGCGACCTCATCGAACGGATCGTGACGAACGAGGAGGAGCGCTTCACCGCGACTCTGAGAACGGGTTTGAGCTTCCTTGAGGCCGAGCTCGCACGTCTCGCCGCTTCCGGCGAAGATGTGCTTGACGGCACGGTCGCCTTCACGCTGCACGACACGTACGGGTTCCCGTACGAACTCACCACAGAGATCGTCTCCGAGAGGGGCTTTGGCGTCGACGAGGCCACCTTCCGCCTCGAGATGGAGGCACAGAAGACGCGCGCCCGCGCGGCGGTCAAGGGTGAGTCCTGGTCGGCGTCCGGCGGCACGTTCGCACAGATCGCGGCAGGCGGCGAGGTCGAGTTCGTGGGCTACTCGCATGACGCGGCCGACGCGGTGGTGCGCGCCATCGTGGTCGACGGTGTCTCGGTCGAGGAGGCCGCACCGGGCTCACAGGTCCAGGTCGTCTTGGACAAGACACCGTTTTACGGTGAGCAGGGCGGCCAAGTGGGCGACCACGGGCTCATCGAGACCCCAGCCGGTGCCAAGGTCGCGGTTCACGACACGCGACTGCCTGAGCCCGGTCTTCCCGCGCATCTCGGCGTCGTGGAGAGCGGAACCCTGCGGGTCGGGGACACGGTGCGCGCCTCCATCGACGTGATGCGCCGCGAGCGCATCCGCCGCAATCACACCGCCACGCACCTTCTCCACTGGGCGCTGCGCCTCGTCGTTGGCGAGCACGCGACTCAGGCCGGCTCGCACGTTACGCCCGACAGGCTGAGATTCGACTTCACGAACTTCGAGGGTATGACGGCCGCCCAGCTCGATCGGGTGGAGCGTCTCGTCAACGCGAAGGTGTTCGAGGACCATCCCGCGCTGGCCTATGAGACCTCTTTGGCCACAGCACGCGAATCAGGCGTCACCGCACTGTTCGGCGAGAAGTACTCAGATTTCGTTCGTGTGCTGGAGGTGGGTAACTTCAGCAAGGAACTCTGCGGCGGCACCCACGTATCTCGCACGAGCGAGATCGGGTTCGTCAAGATCGTGTCGGAAAGCTCGGTGGGAGCCAATCTGCGAAGAATCGAGGCGGTCACGAGCTTTGATGCCTATGAACTCGTTCGCTCCCAAGAGAGCCAACTCGCCGAGGCGGCCGGGATCCTGCGCGTCACGGCTCGCGATGTCGCCGCGAAGGTGGCCTCCCTCGTCGCGCGTGTCAAAGAGCTCGAAACGGGCGCGTCGCGGCCCGGAGAGGTGGTCGCAGACGGCACGATCGATGCGCTGCTCGCCGGAGTCGTCGAGCACAACGGCTATCGCCTGTTGGTCGCCGAAGTGGTCGATGTACGCGCGGCGGGTCTGCGTACGCTCTGGGACGCGCTTCGCTCTCGAGGTGCCGACGCGGTCGTGCTGGTGGGCACCGATCCCGACACTGCCAAGCCGATCTTTCTGGCGGCCGGAAACGACACGGCGCTCGCAGGCGGCTTCGATGCAGGTGGCGTCGTTCGCGTGATCGCACCGATTCTCGGCGGGCGCGGCGGTGGGAAACCGGCCATGGCCCAGGGTGGCGGCGAGGACTCGTCGCGCATCAGTGATGCGCTCTCGGCCGCTCGCGCCGCACTCGTCGCGTCCTGAGCGATTCGCTGATGAGGACGCTCGGCATCGACATCGGCGAGAAGCGCATCGGCGTTGCCGTGTCGGACGCATCCGGCAGGGTGGCTACGCCGCTCACCGTACTCGACGGTCCCCGTGCGTTCGCGAACGGAGACGATCTCTCGGCGATTGTCGACGAGTACGGGATCGAGCGCATCGTGATCGGGATGCCCTACTCGCTCGACGGCACCGAAGGTCCGCAGGCGCGACGTACCCGGACGCTCGCAGCTCGCCTCACGGTCGGCGTCACGCTGCCGGTGACCTTCTTCGACGAGCGCCTCACTTCCGCTGAAGCCAGTGTGAGGATGCGTGAGGCTGGTTGCTCTGAGCGCGAGCAGCGGGGCTCCAAAGACATGGTCGCAGCCGCCATTCTGCTGCAGGCCTTTCTCGATGCGACGAGCTCGCTTGACGAGCCCGAGGCCGGACGTTCCTGATGGCCCGCGGCACTGACACGGACCGTCCCCGCAAACGCGCCGCGCTGATCGCGGTGGTCTCGGTCGCAATGCTGTTCGTGATCATGCTTGTCTATGCGACCTGGGCCGTCTTCCTCCGTCCGTCTCGCGCCGTCGAGGCGGGGCGTCCGGTGAGCGTGACCATCAAGCAGGGGGAGAGCACCGCCGGGATCGGGATCGTTCTGGCGAAGGAAGGCGTCGTGGCAAACCCGAACGCGTTCAGGCTCCGGGTTCGTCTGGTCGGGGCTGACGGGGCGCTGCGGGCCGGTGACTACGACCTGTCCACGGGGATGTCTTACAACGACGCCATCGACCGCCTCTTGGAAGGCCCGTCGGTAGCCTACGTCGCGGTGACGATTCCCGAGGGGTTCGTGGTCGAGCAGGTCGCGGCCCGACTCGAAAAGGAGCTGGGCATTCCCGCAGAGGAGACGCTCGCGCTCGCCAAGGGTGGTGCGGAGCACTTCGTCGAGGGCCATCCGTACCTTGCTGACGCCTACGACGGGTCGCTCGAGGGCTACCTCTTCCCCAAGACCTATCGCGTTCGGGAGGGCTCGTCTGCCCAGCAGGTACTCGAGATGATGCTCGACCAGTTCGACGCCGAGATCGCGCGGGTCGACACGAGCGCCGCTGCGGCCAGAGGACTCGGACTGAACGAACTCGTCACGCTGGCGTCGATGGTCGAGCGTGAGAGCAGGTTGGCGGATGAGCGTGCGCTGGTCTCCTCGGTCATACACAACCGGCTGGCCAAAGGGATGCGACTCGAGATCGACGCTACGGTGGAATACGTCTTGCCGGGAAACCGGTTCCGTTTGCGGTACAAAGACCTAGAGATCGACAGTCCCTACAATACCTACCGCGCACGGGGCCTGCCACCCGGTCCGATCGCGAGTCCGGGACTGGCCGCCCTCGAAGCGGCAGCCCGACCTGCCGAGACCGAATATCTATACTACGTACTGACGGGCAAGGACGGATCGCACACGTTCACCACGAACAAGCGCGACTTCCTCAAAGCCAAGGCGATATCCAAGGAGGTGTTCGGCAGGTGACCGCAGAATCGCTCGCGATCCGTATCGAGGGTGCGCGCAAGTCCTACGGCTCGACCGCAGTGGGCAGGCCCGATGCGGTGACGGAAGTCTCTCTCAGCGTCTCGCACGGAAGCGTTCACGGTCTGCTCGGCCCCAACGGGGCAGGGAAGACCACCACGCTCAAGATGCTGCTCGGGCTGGTGACACCTTCGGCGGGCGTCTTCGAGATATCCGGCGTCCCCGCCCATCTTCCGGGCGCGCGCTCCAACGTCGGATTCCTTCCGGAGCAGCCCTACTTCCCCTCACTGCTCAGTGCTTCAGAGGTACTCGGTCTTCATGCCGAGCTGCTCGGGCTCGATCGGCGAGAAGCTCTTCTCGAGATCGACGAACTGCTCGAACGAGTGGGACTCGAGCATAAGGGAGGAACGCGACTCGCCCGCTTCTCGCGAGGCATGTTGCAGCGACTGGGACTCGCCGTGGCGCTGCTCGGGTCTCCCGAAGTGATCGTGTTCGATGAGCCCGCGTCAGGCCTTGACCCGGTGGGCCAGCGAGATGTCCGCAACATCATCCAAGAGCTGAAGGGACAAGGCGTTGGCGTGTTGCTCTCGTCACACCAGCTCTCCGAGGTCGAGGCGGTCTGCGACGAGGTGACGATTCTTGACAGGGGCCGGGTTGCGGCACGAGGACACATCGACGACCTGCTCAACGTGGCCGGTCAGACGTCGATTAGGGTCCAAGGCGATGGCGCACTGCCGGACGCGGTCGCTGCTCGAATCGTCGAGCAGGCCGTCGTGGGCGGCGTCGCGGTCTTTTCGGTAGCTGACGCAGATGTCCGAGAGGTCATCGATACACTCTACGACTCCGGCTGGCGCTTGCTCGCCGTGACCCCCAAGCGGGATTCTCTCGAGGAGTACTTCGCGAACCTGCTCGAGGCGGCACCCGTCGAGGAAGGCGGTGTGACATGAGGCCGGTTCTCGTGATCGCCCGCGCGGTTGTGGCTGACGCCATCCGCCGCAAGGTCGTGTGGATGGTGATCGTCTTCGCGGGTCTGCTCGCCATCGTGGCGCCCTCGCTTCCAAGCTACGGTGTCGGTGTCGTCGACGCGGTCTTTCGCGAGGTCGCGATCTCGCTCATGTACGCGTCCTCGCTCGTCGTCACGATCGCGCTCGCGGCCACGCGGGTCCCGGGCGAGGTGGAACGCCGGACGGTGTTCGGCCTGCTTTCTCGGGATGTGCGTCGATGGCAGTACCTTGCAGGCACCTGGCTGGGGATATTCCTCGTGACCGGTGCCGTTATCGCTGCGTCCACAGTGGTCACCATCGCGATCGGGGGAGTGGTCTATGGATCGCTTATGACCCGCTTGGTGATGGCTGCCTTCGCGGTGTGGCTCGAGATGGGCGTCGTTGGCGCGTTCGGAATGGCGCTGTCGACCCGTGTGGGCGCGGTCACCTCGTCAGTGGGGGCCCTCGTGTTCGTCTTCGTCGGACATTCGATCTCGACCCTGTACACGGGTGGCGCTGCGAACGTCTCGGCCCCGAGCTACATCCCATCGCTTGAGATGTTCGACGTGGTGAACGCGGTTTCTCACGGGACCGGGTACTCCGGCGTCTATGCTCTGACGATGCTCACCGCGTTCGTTGCGTGGGTGGCCATTCTTCTACTCGTGGCGACCCGAGTGTTTCAGGCGCGTGACCTGTGAAGACGGGAGCCCTCGACATCCGCACGTTCGTGGTCGGTATGGCGCTCGCGGCGGTGCTGCTGTTCAGCGCCCAAGCCCTCGCTGTCACCGCAGCGCCGCAGGATGCGGGAGTCGGCGCCACCAGTAGCGTGGGGCGCACCGGGTTCGCCTACCTGGGAGGTCTGCGCAGATTCGTGGCCGCAGTTCTCTGGAACCGGCTCGACCCGCAGTTCCACGAATACTACGAAGGAATTCCCCTCGCGAAACAGACGTACATGATGCCGACGCTCAACATGGTCACTGTGCTCGATCCCCAGTTCGAGCAGGCGTACTATCTCGCGTCGTGGCTCGCGAGAATAAGTGTGTCCGAGGAAGAAGGGCTGGCCATCGCACGCCGGGGTCTTGAGGCGAATCCGCGTTCCGGTCTTCTGACGAGCAACCTCGCGCAGTTGCTCTACATCGAGGACGCGCAGGCCAACCAGGCACAGATCGAGCCGCTCATCGACGAGATCATGTCCGATACGCTCACGTGGATGGATGAGGAAGCCCTCTACGAAGGGGTCATCGTTGCCCGGGACGCGCTGGCCAAGTACGGCCGTCTCGAAGACAGCGCCCGACTCGACCAGGTGCTCGAGCGGATGAGAGAGGCCGGTGCCGGAGCCGGCGACCACGACCATGATGGAGACGGAGTGCAGGACCACTGATGCTGAGACCCGACGATTACTACCGTAGCGTGCGAGACATAGACCTCGAAGAGCTGTCCGCGAGCGGGATCGACACTCTGCTCATCGACTTGGACAACACCCTCATGCCCCGTGATGCTCAAGAAGTCCCTGACGACTTGGTCGAGTGGGCACGTGCAGTGAAGGCCAAGGGTTTTCGCGTCTGCATCGTGTCAAACAACTGGCACCCTCACGTTCCCGATGTGGCGCGCCGAATAGGATTCGACCTCGTGGCAAAAGCGCTCAAGCCGTTACCGTTCGCGTTCAAGAAGGGGCTCGCACAGATGGGATCGAACCAGGGCAGCGCGGCCGTCGTTGGCGATCAGCTGTTCACAGATATCTTGGGCGGCAACCTCTTGGGCATGCGCACGATTCTCGTGACCCCGCTGTCCTCCTCCGACCTCCCGCACACACTTGTTCTCCGTCACTTGGAAAGGTGCCTGTTGGCGGAGCGGCGCCCACTACCCTAGACTCGACATGTCGCGAGTCTCCCGCATGAAAAGGACGACGCTGATGACCGGGATCGACGGCAAGACGAAACTCGCATGCGTCATCGGCCACCCTCTCGGGCACACGCTCTCGCCAGCGATGCACAACGCCGTCTACGCGCACCTCGACCTGAACTGGGCGTTCGTGCCGCTGGAGCTGCCCGACGAGACCGCGCTTCGGCGCTTCATGGCGCTTGCTCCCTCGCTTCAGCTGGTGGGCTTCAGCGTCACGATGCCGTTCAAGAACGCCGTTCTCGAACTGTGTGACGAGGTGGCGATGGCCGCGAGCATGGCCGGGGCCGTGAATGCCGTGCATGTCGTCGACGGCAAGCTGGTGGGCTACAACACCGATGGACGAGGACTGCTCGAGGCGCTGCAGACCGACGTCGACTTCACTCCCGAAGGCAAACACATCGTCATCATCGGTTCGGGAGGGGCCGCCGGCGGCGCTTTCGTCGCCCTTCTGTTGGCGCGTGCGGCCAGCGTGACGGTCGTCGCTCGCGATGCCACACGCGGCGAGAAGCTTCTTCAAAGGATGCATCCGCACCTCGGCGGAATGGAGGCCCGAGTCGCCGCGTTGCCTCAGTCCGAAGAGTGGGTGAGGCGCGCTGATCTCATCGTCAATGCGACTCCGGTTGGCATGAAGCCCGATGATCCGAGTCCGCTCCCGATCGCATGGATCTCTCCGGGGCAGGTGGTCTACGACATGGTGTACGGGACCGCGCTCCCAACGGCACTGGTGCGCGAGGCCGCACAGGTGGGCGCGACGGCGTTCGACGGAATCAGTATGCTCGTGGCCCAAGGGGCGATCGCGGTCGATATCTGGAATGACAACGCACAGGTACGGGTGCCACGCGACGTGATGCGTCAAGCGGCCGAGACTGAGCTCGCGTCGCGGCGAACGAGGGGATGACGATTGTCACAGGCCACCATGCAAAGGCTCGGCCGTATGCTTGTTTCCGCTGGTGTCATAACGGATGAGCAGCTTTCCGCTGCGCTCGAGCAGTCCGCTGGTCGCCCGTTGGCGGTCGTGATGGAGGAGATGGGGCTGGCGACCGAGACTCGCGTCGCTCAGGCTGTTGCCGAGCAGATGGGCCTCGCCTTCGTCGACATCGCCTCTTACGACATCGATCCCAGCGCCGCGATGCTCATCCCAACAGAACTCATGCGCAAGCACCACGTGCTCCCCATCAAGCTCGAAGACGACGAGCTCGTCGTCGCTATGTCGGACCCGGCGAACATCTTCGCCATCGACGACCTGCGGATCGTGACGCGGCTGGAGATTCGACCCGTTGTCGCCACCATGAGCGATCTGGTGTCGACCATCGACCGGTTCGCCACGAACCAGACCAACGTGGACGGCATGCTCGGTGACCTCGAAGACGCCATCAGCTCCGTCGACCGGGAAGAGGAGGTCGACGATTCAGCCAACTCGGTCGTTGCGAAGTTGATGAATCAGATCGTGACCGACGCGATCAGGCAGGGCGCAGGCGACATCTACATCGAACCGTATGAGCACGAGATGCGGGTGAGGTTTCGCATCGACGGTGTGTGCCGAGAGATCCTCCACACGCCGAAGAAGGTGCACCGGCAACTCATCAGCCGCCTCAAGATCAGTTCGGGCATGGACATCTCTGAGCGCCGGGTTCCACTCGATGGCCGCTTCGGTGTGACGCTTGACGGCAAAGCGGTCGACTTCCGCGTCGCGACATTGCCACTCGTGCACGGCGAGCTGGCCGTCTTGCGACTGCTGCGCAGGGATTCCATCATGATGTCTCTGAAGGACCTGGGATTCCTCGAACAGAACATGCAACGGCTCCTGGACGCGCTCGCGCTACCGTACGGCGCCATTCTGGTCACGGGCCCCACCGGCTCAGGAAAGTCCACGACCCTGTACGCCGCCATCAACGAGACGAACGACCCCAAGACCAACCTCATCACGGTCGAGGACCCCGTCGAGTACCGTTTGGCGGGTCTATCTCAGGTCCACGTCAACGAGAAGGCGGGACTCTCGTTCGCGGCCGCCCTTCGTTCCATCCTGCGTCAGGATCCTGACAAGGTCATGATCGGCGAGATTCGTGACCGAGAGACGGGAACGATCGCCATCGAGGCAGCGCTGACAGGGCACCTCGTGCTGTCCACGCTGCACACCAATGACGCGCCCTCAGCGATCACGCGACTCACGGAGATGGGAATCGAGCCGTTTCTCACGGCATCGGCGGTCACGCTGGTCGTCGCGCAGCGTCTCGCCAGGCGTCTTTGCGGCGCGTGCAAGGAGCAGTACACGCCCGAGGAAGCGGCACTCGAGCGCATCGGGTTTCCTTTCGAGCCCGGGAACCCTCCGACAGTCTATCGCCATCGAGGCTGCAAGAAGTGCAACGGCATCGGCTATAAAGGGCGCATGGGCGTCCATGAGGTCATGTCGATGTCAGAAGAGCTCGAGCGGCTCACCGTGGAAAACGTCTCGTCGGACGAGATCAAACGTCAAGCGGTGTCTGAGGGGATGCTCACGTTGCGCGACGACGGCTTCTCGAAGATTCTGCTCGGACAGACGTCGATCGAGGAGATCATGCGCGTTGTGGTGTGACGCATCGGCGGAGCCTTCAGGCCTTCGGTTCCATGTCGTTCCGTGTCGTCGCAGGTAGTCGTCGCAGGTAGGTTGTCTCGGGTTGACCTTCGTGAGAGTATGATTCAGCCCGTTCGACTGCGGGCTTGCTTGTTGGTACCCGCGAACTGGGAACACGCTCGGAGCCGCTGGGAGGTGCTCCTGCAATGGCAGACAACGCGTTCGGTGACTTCTTCTTGAGCGATACCGACGAGGATGTGTTCGAAGACGATGACGAGCTGATCTCTCCGCCCGTCGTGGTTCCGATCGTCTCAGTTGATGCGGCGTCTACGCCGACAGTGACCGCTGCGGTCCCGTCGCCTGAGCCCGTGCCTGCGACTGCTCCGCCAACACCCGTCGCGGCTGTCCGTCCGGCGGCCTCTGCGCGGCAGGCCACGCGCGAAGAGCGACTGGCGACGGCGCTCAACGATCTGATGGAAGACAGCCAGGACATCCAGGCGGCTGCCTTGGTCTCACTCGACGGCTTCACGATGGCGTCCGCACTGCCTGATGGCATGCACGAGGATCGGGTGGGCGCCATGTCCGCAGCGATTCTCGGCCTTGGCGAGCGCGCTGCGGCTGAGCTTGGTCGCGGTTCGCTGTCGCAGGTGTTCATCGAGGGTGAGGGCGGGTACGTCATGCTCATCGCCGCCGGCGGCCGGGCGGTTCTCACCTGTCTTGCCGACACCGACGCGAAGTTGGGACTCGTCTTGTACGACATGCGCGCCGCGGCGGACTCGATGGCCGAGATTCTCGGCTAGCCGCAGCGCACCTCGACCAGAACGGATGCATGACGCTCGATGGCGCTCAGTGGCAACCTCAAAGACTTCAGTCTGCCGGACGTCTTCCAACTGGTGACGTTCAGCCGTAAGACCGGCGTGCTGCGCATCGTCCGTGAGGACGAAGCGCACGGGAGCGTCTGGTTTCGGGACGGCGATGTCTTCTTCGCCAGCTCGAACTGGCACAGTGAACCTCTCGGAGAGAGGCTCGTCAAAGCCCAACGGATCACGGCCCAGGCGCTGGTGCGCGGGCTTGACCTGCGCGCCGCTGAGCCTGCGGGCGAGCGCCGGCTGGGGCAGATCCTGATCGATGAGGGCTACATCACCGAGGAGGTCCTTGAGTCCTTCGTGACCGAGCAGATCCAAGACACCATCTTCGACCTGATGCGTTGGGACGAGGGGCAATTCGATTTCGAGACGATGCCCGAAGTCGTCGATGAAGACATCGGTTTGACCGTCTCGATTGAGAACGTGGTGATGGAAGGCTCGCGTCGTCTCGAGGAGTGGGGCAGGATCCGCAAGCGGATTCCCTCGGTCGAGGTCGTTTTCAAGATGGCCACGGCCCCCGGAGAGGGAACGTTCGAGATATCGCTCAAGCCGGTCGAATGGCAGCTCCTGCTGCAGGTCGACGGGACGCGTAGCGTCGCTGACCTGGCGGTGGAGTCAGGCCGGACGGACTTCGAGGTCGCACGCATCGTCTACGGACTGTTCAGCGCCGGTCTGCTCGAGTTCGCGACAGATGACGAGATCGCGCGTTTCCGTGCCGAGCGCGACGAGCGAGAAGCGAGACTCGCCGTCATCGAGGCTGAACGCCGCCGTGTCGAGGAGGCTCAACTGCACGTTGCGCTGGCGCGTGAGGAGAAGCTCGTCGAGGAGGCGAGGAGGCGCTCAGAAGCTGAACAGGCAGAAGCGCTGGCCGAACGTGATTCAGCTGCCACAGACGCTGCACGCGTTGCGATCGCCGCCGGGCCCATGGAGATCCCGGAGTTCCTCGGCGCTGCGACCGCGGAGCCCTCTCCCGAAGACCAACTCGCCTTGGAAGAGTTCATGGGGGCGGTGTTGGAGTATTTCCCTGAGGGCGGACTCGAGGTTGCGCCTGAAGAGTCCACCCTCACCCATGCCCCTTATGTTCCCGTCGAGGAACCCGCGTTCATCGGCTATGATCGCCCGGACGACACCGGCGCACCCTCGGTTGAGGACCTGCTCGAGCGGCTCGTCAGCGTACCGGAACCGGAGCCGGAACCTGAGCCTGAGCCGGAACCCGAACCGGAACCCGAACCGGAGCCTGAGCCGGAACCCGTTGGGCTGGACTTCGAGCGTGACTTGATGGGTTTGGGGCTCGGCGAACTGCCCTCGGATCTACTGTCGCCCGTCACAGCCGAGCCATCCGAGGTCGTCACTGAGCCCATGTCCCTGCGTGCTGATGACGTTGTCACCCCGGGCTGGATCGAAGTACCCGAGCCTCCACTGGCAACCGTTTCGCAAGACACGAGCGCGGTCGAGGAGCCCGATTTCAGATCGTTGCTCGACTCACTGGACGTGGACGCCGAGTTGATCGCCGACGATCAGATGAGTCCTCTCGCGATCAAGGCAGGGTTCGACGTGGATCTGCTTCGCGATGATGAGCCGGTAGCCGCGGGCGGCGTGATCTCCACAGACGCGTTTCTGGGCGAGGAAGGTATCGGGGACTACGGCTTTTCGGGCGGATTGACCGATGAGCTTTCGGCGCTGACCGGGGCATCGCGGAGGCTATCGTCGAGGCCTCAGGCGAACGTCAAAGAACTACCTGAAGCTGGCAGTGGAGTTCTGTCACGTGACACCCGCGTTGACAAGGCGACCATTCTCAAGATCATCGAAGGCGTCAAGAACCTCTAGAGGAGCGTTTCGCTTATGCAGTCCGTCAAGGTCGTCGTAACAGGACCGTTCAACGCCGGCAAGACCACCTTCATCAAGGCGGTCAGCGAGATCACTGTTCTCTCGACAGAGAGACAGGTCAGCGCCGCTTCGGGTGAGAGCGGGGGAGAGACCACCGTCGCCATGGACTTCGGTCGTATCACCGTCTCCGACGAGGTCGTCCTCTATCTGTTCGGGACACCTGGTCAGGCGCGCTTCTCATTCATGTGGGAGACTCTCTCCGAAGGCATGCTCGGATTCGTCTTGCTGGTGGACGCAACCGAGCCACAGACCTTGTCCGATGCACGGGAGATGATCTCTTTCTTCACCGAGATGTCGGAGGTGCCGTTCGTTGTCGCCGCGAACAAGGTGGATTCCGACGACACCGAGACGATACGGCGCGTACGTACCGACTTGGGCCTCGCCGACAACGTGCCACTCCTTCCGGTCGACGCGCGCGAGAAGGACTCGGTGAAGGCTGTGTTGTTGGGCCTTCTCTATGAAATCGTCGAGAGTATGGGGTAGGGGGCGCATGGACGTCCGGGCCATCATCCTCGCCGGAACGCTCCTGCTTCTTGTTGCGTCAATCGCGGTGCTCATCGCCACCCTGGTCAGATCGTCTCGGATCCGGGGGCACGAGTACGTGCACGTTCCGGCACCGGTGTCGACTTTCGCGACTCTCGGACCGGTTGACACGGATCTCGCGGGCCTGAGTCTCGAGCCGTCGGCCGACGCCCCCAGCGCCACATTGCTGACCCCGTTGAGGACCGGCGATTGGGTGCCGGCCGAACACCCGGCCCCCATCGTGGAGCTTGCCAAGGCAGCCCTCTCGGAGCGTATCGAGACTTACGAGCCACCATCGGACACTCCGGAACCGATTGTTTCTGCTGTCACCCCTATGCCTTGGGTCGAGGAACCTGAACCCCTCCAGCCCGAGTCAGAAGAGCTGTTCGGTGCCGAGATCGCCGCGCTGCTGCCCGAGCCCGAGCCCGAACCCGAGCCCGAGCCAGAGCCCGAGCTGGATCTCGAGCTCTGGGAGGGCCTCGTGCGTGAGCAACCCGAGCCCGCCATCCTCGTACCGACGAGACCCGTCAGCGAGCGACCCGTCGCGCGCGTTCACTCCCGTGACGGAGGCAGCGCGGAGTTCGCGCCCGCTGCCTCGGCGCACGCGCCTGCCAGTGAGATGGTCAGGGAGGGTGTACCTCGATTCGTCATGGCCGCGCCGGTCGAGATGTGGTTCGGGGACGCGCGCGTTGGCGTCAAGGCCGGCACCGCCACGTACGATCGGTTCCGCAGGTACGCAGACGTCTTGTTCGCAGACCTCGAGCAAGCCCGGATGCGCGACCACTGAGGGTTGGTGCGTTTCAACCTCTTGCGCGCTATCATTGCCATTATCCCGCGCGGGGTCGGGGTGTGCCGGTTCGCGACCGCAACAGCTAAAGGACGTCACAGGTGGCGGAAGCAGGACAAAGGCTTGGTCAGCTCCTCATGCGAGCTGGCATCATCACTGAGGGGCAGTTGAATGACGCGCTTGAGGTCCACAGGGCCACGGGCAGTCCGCTCGGCCGCGTTCTGGTTGACTTGGGATACGCCACGCAAGGCGCGATTCTCTCGGTCATGGCCAAGCAGATCGGCATCGAATACATCAACTTCTCGGAAAGACCGCCTGAGCCCGGTGCAGTCGCCGTCGTTCCAAGAGACCTGGCTCGCCGCTACACCCTCATGCCGGTCTCACTGACCGCCGGGACACTCCTCGTCGCGATGGCCGATCCACAGAACGTGCTCGCGCTCGATGACCTGCGGATCATCACCGGTTTCGAGATCAAGCCCGCCATCTCGACAAAAGACGACATCGTGGCCGCGATCGAGGAGTACTACAAGGTCGCCGAACACACGACGGATGATGCGTTCGTGGGAACCGAGGACATCGGTGACGACGAACTGTCGCAGCTGACAGACATCGAGTCCGAAGCGCCGGCGGTCAAGCTCGTGAACTTCATCATCCAAAAGGCCGTGTCAGACGGTGCTTCAGACATCCACGTCGAACCGCAGGAGAACGACCTGCGCATCCGCCTTCGCATCGACGGCGTGCTCCACGAGATCATGAGGAGTCCGAAATCGACCCAACAGGCCATGATCTCCCGATTCAAGATCATGGCCGAAATGGATATCTCGGACTCCAGGCGCCCCCAGGACGGGCACTGTGCAGTCACCATCGGCACCCTCAGGCTCGACTTCCGTGTCTCGTCGCTTCCCACGGTGTACGGTGAGCGCATCGTGTTGCGGATCCTTCGCAAGGACTCGATCCTCCTGCGCCTGACAGACCTCGGCTTCCTCCCGTCGGCGCTCGAGCGGTTCGAGAGCTCGTTCAAGAAACCCTACGGGGCCATACTGGTCACCGGTCCTACCGGCTCGGGCAAGTCGACTTCGCTCTATGCGGCGATCAACGTGCTGAACGATCCCGCGCGCCACATCGTCACCGCAGAAGACCCTGTGGAGTACCGTCTACCCGGTATCAACCAGTGCCAGATGAATCACAAGGCGGGCCTCGACTTCGCGCGCGCGCTGCGATCGTTTCTGCGCTGTTCGCCCGACGTCATCTTGGTCGGAGAGATCCGTGACCGCGAGACGGCGCAGATCGCCATCGAATCCGCGCTCACCGGCCACCTGGTGCTCTCCACCCTGCACACCAACGATGCGCCCAGCGCGCTGACGCGGTTGATCGAGATGGGGGTCGAGCCGTTCCTCGTCTCCTCAGCGCTCGACTGCATCCTCGCGCAGCGACTCGCTCGCAAGTTGTGTTCGGAGTGCAAGCAGGAGTGGCGCCCGAAGCCCAAGGTTCTCATCGACGCGGGATACACTGCCGATAACCTCCCCGAGTCTGTTTACCGGTCAGTGGGGTGTCGCAAGTGCGGTGGAACCGGATACAAAGGTCGTATCGGCGTCCACGAGGTGTTGATGATGAGCGAGGAGATCTCGAAACTGTGCGTTGAGGAGGCCACCGCTGACAAGATCAAGCGGGTCGCCACGTCGCAGGGCATGTTGACGCTCAGGCAAGACGGCCTCGAGAAGGTACGATTGGGATTGACGTCGGTCGAAGAGATCGTGCGCGTCATCGTCTGAGTGAGCGCAACCAGTGCTGAGGAGCCCGGATGTCCACGTTTTCATATACCGTCCGCGACAAGGCGGGCAAAATCGCCAAAGGCAAGCTCGAGGGCGAATCGAAAGATGCGGTCCAAGCCAAGCTCACCCAGATGGGCTACATCATCTTGGACTTGAATCAGCAAGGTGGCATCGCGTCGCTTGGCAACATCACGTTCGGTACCGGTGTCAAGGTCAAAGACGTGACCATCTTCGCCCGGCAGTTCTCCACCATGATCAACGCAGGTCTCTCGCTGACGAAGTGCCTCTCGATCCTGGGCAGCCAGACCGAGAACGCCTATCTGCGAGACATCATCGGTCAGCTGGCCAAAGATGTGGAGTCCGGGCAGTCGCTTTCGGATTCACTTGTGCGCCACCCGAAGGTGTTTCCGCCCATCTTCGTCAACATGGTTCGCGCCGGGGAGACCGGTGGTGTCTTGGACGACGTCTTGAACAGGGTGGCTGATCACTTCGAGCAGGAACAGACGCTCAAGGGCAAGATCAAGTCCGCGATGACCTATCCGGTGGCGATGGGCGGAATGGTGCTCGTCATCCTCGTGGCCATGATGGTCTTCGTCGTGCCGACCTTCGAGAAGATGTTCTCGGACATGGGCGGTGAACTCCCGTTCATGACGCAGATGCTCGTGAACGCCTCCAATTTCGTTGCCGGCTTTGGTGGCATCGTGACCGTCGTCTTGATCTTCTCGACGGTCTTCGCCTTCAAGTGGTGGTCGAAGGGACCGGGCATGCTCATCTGGGATGCTGCGTTACTCCAGATGCCGGTGTTCGGCCCGCTGATCCGAAAGATCTCGCTCGCCAGGTTCACGCGCACGTTCGGGACGCTCATCTCTGCAGGCGTGCCCATCCTCGCGGCCCTCGACATCGTCGCGGACACCGCAGGCAACGAGATGGTCGCTCAGGCCGTGAGGAAGACGCGCTCGGCCATCAAAGAGGGCGAGACGATCGCCAAGCCGCTCTCCGAGAGCAAGGTGTTCCCGTCGATGCTCGTCCAGATGATCGCCGTGGGCGAGGAGACCGGTGCGCTCGATGCGATGCTCAACAAGATCGCGGACTTCTATGACGAAGAGGTCTCCATGGCGGTCGATGGCCTCACGTCGCTCATCGAGCCCCTCATGATGGCGACGCTCGGCGTCGTGGTGGGCGGTATGGTCGTGGCGCTCTACCTGCCCATGTTCCAGGTCATCACACTGGTGCAGTGAATCTGTGGTCACTTTCCGCTAAAGCACGGCGACGTGTTGCCGATAAGTTATGTGTAAGAGGCACCAACGTGGTGCCCGCGATCCCCGCAAGGGGGAAGGAGGGATCAGCATGAGGCTGTTCCGAAAGGACGAGGGATTCACCCTTGTCGAGCTGATGGTCGTTGTCCTTATTATCGGTATTCTTGTAGCTGTCGCCATCCCGGTCTTCAACTCGGCCAGCGATTCCGCGCGCAGGCGGGCGTGTTCGGCGAACCTGCGTACACTCGACGGCGCTGTGCAGCAGTGGGTCGCCGCGAGCGAGACCAACCTCGCCTCTTCGATCGGCACCATGGCACAGGGGCAGGCCGCGATCGGCGGGTACGTCAAGGACTGGGCCAAGTCGTCCACGTGTCCCGGCACCGGTACCTACGACGTTACCGCGGGTGATTTCGACTGCTCCATCCTCAACCACAACTACGAGAACTAGCAATCGCACACAGCGTGAACTCGATACCGAAAGGAGTCGGTCGAAAGACCGGCTCCTTTCGCGTGCGCTACACTCTGATGCGCACATGATGGTGCTCAGCGAAGAGAGGTTCCGTGTTGCCCGACGTGTTCGTCCCGCTCGTCGTCGCCCTCTTGGGACTCGTCTTCGGGAGCTTCGCCAACGTCGTGATCTGGCGATTCCCCCGCAGCGAGTCCTTGTCGCACCCGGGATCTCGCTGCCCGTCATGTGGGGGCTCCATCAGTTGGCTCGACAACATTCCTGTGGTTTCATGGCTCGCTCTCAAAGCCAAGTGCCGCGAGTGTGGCGCTCCGATACCTGTACGTTATCCTGCGGTCGAACTCACATCCGGTGTCCTGTGGCTACTGGCGTGGGCACTGTGGGGGCTCTCTCTCAGAACAGCATTCGGCATCGCTTTCTTCTATCTGCTGTTGATCCTCTCGGCGATTGACTTGGACACGTATCGGCTGCCCAACAAGTTGGTTGCGATTCTGGGCGTCATCGGCCTCGTCGGCGTTGGACTCTCCACGGTCACACCGAATCAGGTGGCCCCGCTCCTGCAATCGGGCTCAGCGCTGTCTCATCCTGTTGCGTTCGCGGGCCTGGGGATGCTTCTAGGTGCGGGGATACCTTTGGCCATCGCTGCGCTCTACTCCGTGATCCGCGGAGTCTCGGGGCTGGGGATGGGAGACATCAAGCTTCTGGCTGTCATGGGCCTGTTTCTGGGTCCGTACGTGTTGCTCGCCTTGATGCTCGGATCCGTTGTGGGTGCGGTGGCGTCGGTGGTGATCGGAACCGGTTCGGGTGCACGAAGGAAGATCCCCTTCGGACCGTTTCTTGCAACAGGCGCCGTCATCACCGCCGCAGTGGGTATGCCACTCTGGGAGTGGTATTCCTCGATGCTATGATGGCCGTCACAGTCACCGACTAAGGACATGGCGCTGTTCGGCCGATAAATGACACGAGACAGCGTCGTTGTGCGCATCGTGACGGGCGCGCACTTGAGTACCATCCGGTCTGCCAAAGGACGGTCATCGTGTGCATCGATAACAGAAGGTCGGAACAGACCCGCTCTGACGAGGGCTGGGTTCTGATCGAGGTGGTCGTAGCTGCTGCGATTCTGTTCTTCGTGGCCACCGCGCTGATGGGATTGGTGGGCGCGTCAACCGGAATGAGTGTGGCGGCCAAAGCCGATGCTGTTGCGGTCAATCAGGTCAACTCGTTCATGGAAAGCGTGCGCGAGCTCACGTATGACGACGTCACACAAGCGAAACTGAATCAGTTCGCCACTGCGCGCTCGGTCACCCTGAACAACGTCAGTCTGGTGATCACGGCTACCGTTGCACCGAAGTGGTTCGCGGGGCAGAACCCCGCCATTCACCCACCCGCGTACAAGCACGTGGTCGTCACGGTTGTCGCCAAGGGCCCGGTCGGGGAGCCCATACGGATGTCAGCCGGTACCTATGTGCGCCCGGCACTCTCGAGCGGATCTGACAGTCCAACCGGCACGCCGAGCGTCCCGAAACCCACGGTCGTCCGCACCAACAATACCCCGCTGAGCGGAGCCGTTGTCTGGGGCGACCTCGTGTCCGTAGGTATGGAGGCCCAGTCGGGTGGCTCGGGCGTGACACTCACGCGCCTGCAGATGACCGCGGGCGGTAGGGTCGTGCTGGAGAAGCGCACGACCGCTTCATCCGATTCCACCCAGGGCGTATGGGCTACGACCGGCTGGGCTGACGGACTTGTCGAGATGCGCGCACAGGCCCGAGACACACTGGGACAACTGGGTGATCTGGCTTGGAGCGTCTACGTTGACAACGTTCCGGCCTCTGCGCCCACGACTCCCGAGGTCTTGACTGTGTCCGACTTCTCCTCAGTGCGTTGGGCGTGGTCAGATACCGAAAAAACAACCGACCCCGCGCTCTCGTACAGAATTCTGATGGAGACGCAGACTTCTGCCGGCGCGGTCGTCCCGAGCGAGGTGACCCAGTCCGCAGGCGCTGACACTCAGACGACCACTGATCGTGCGACCACTGAGTTCACCAGAAGGCGGATTCTCGTGAGTGCTCGCGGGCCGCGGGCGCACGTGCACAATCATCTGGCCTCCGAGTCCGCACGTGTTTCGTCTCAGTGGTTCATCGCGCGCCAGATGCTGACCGGGTCGACGGTCTCTGTGACCGGCGCTGGAAAGAACAACTCCAGAGCGATCCTGTCGCTTGCGCTGAGGAGTATAGCTCCACAGTTCCCCGTCACGGGCGCGGTGAACTATCGCTGGCAGTATTCTTACGGCCCGACCGGTGCGTGGACAGACCTTTCCACGACCACCACACCGGCGCTCACGCAGTCTCTCACCGCACCCGTGAACGGCAGGTTCTCAGATAACGGCATTCGATTCCGCTGCGTCGCCACGCTGACCCCCACCGGCGGAAGCGCTGTCTCGGTACCGTCTGGCGTCGTAGGTTTCACGCGCTCGACTAATGACGTTGGCGCGACGACAATGGGCGCCTATGACTGGACTCGATGGATGACGCCGCCTACGACTACACCCGCCATCGACTGGGCGGCGTGGCGGTTGTGATTCGTTTCAGGCGACATGAGCTGGCATCCGACGCTGGAGTCACGATGGCTGAGCTGCTGGTCGGGCTCGTGCTGTTCGGAGTCGTGCTTGGCACCGCGTACTCGGTGGCGTTCACGGTGAATCGCAGCCAGCAGCAAGCCACTGCAGAGGCAGAGCGTGCTCAGGCTGTCACCTACCCACTCACCCGTATGGGTGAGATCATCCAACAAAACGTCAGGATCGACACCAATCCTATGCCCGGCCCGTATTCGCTCACACTGCGCACGGATCAAAACGTCGACGACAACCAAGAGCTTCATACGTTTCGGGTGGTTGCCTACCCCAACGGCGAGTCGCAGGTCGAACACAGGTCCCACATGATAGGCCTCAGCGGACAAGTCGTGGTGCCAGCCAGGTTCGTGAGTCGGCTGGGACGGCGTATCACCAACGTGTCAGGCAACGTTCCGATGTTTCGTTACTTCGACGCCGCAGGCGCCGAGATCACCACTCTGGCCCAGATTCCTGACTCGGCACGGTCGGTCGTTGTGACGGTGCGAGCCACCGCGGACGGCAAGACGCTGACCGAGTCCAGCAGGATCATCTTCCGGAACCGCGATTAGGATGTGGCATCGATGATCAAGAGATTCGCACTCCTCAAGAATCGGACAGGCGACAGGGAAGAGGGGTTCGCTCTGGTCGCAGTCATGGGGATCATCGCACTGCTGACGGTGATAACAGTCGGGGGGTTCTCGCTTGCCCAACAGACCCTGCACGAGGCTGAGCGCACAAAGAGCGAAGCGCTGGCTTTTCAGGCGGCAAGCGGTGCGATGGACGCAGCCACAGCGCGGGTTGGGCTTACGGGCTACAAGGCCGCTGATTTTCCCATGGTATTCACCGCAGCGGAACTCCGCTCGGGCAGCGCCACCGTGACCGCGACCGAAACCGTACCGGGAGACATTCGGTTTACGTCGGTCGGACTGGCCAGAGACGGTTCGAGAGAGACCGTTCGTGTGCGGATGTTCGTCATGGACATCTACGGCATGAACATCGCGTACGGATCAGGATTCAACCAGAACAGCTCCGGCGCGGGCAAGTTCAACGGAAACGCCTCCATCTACGGTCCGTTCTACACCTACGAGGATCTGCGCCAGGGAGATAACCTGGGTAACGCGATGTCCGGTGGGTTGGGCTGGGGTCCCGTGTACATCAAGTCCGGGACGCTTGATGTCAAGTCGGGCTATCTCGTCGATGTCGGGTTGTTGTACGTGGATCCAGCGCAACCGGACCCGAAGGTCGTCACAGCGCCCACCAAGGTGATTCGGTCTGTACCGAAGATCAACATTCCCAGAGTCGACACCGCCTTTCTGACGCGGGCCTATGCCAACGCGGTCACCGAGTCCTCGGATAACAACGAGGGCGATCCGGTCGTTCGTTCAGTGCCCAATTCCGAGGTGACCTCCACGGGAAACCCCGCCACCTACACAGGAACACGGGCCCCTGGAGCTTCCACGAGCTACAAGGTCATCGACAATGACGGCACCATGAACAAGAGTCTCGCAGCCGGTTTCACGCTCAGTCCCACAACGTCGTTTGGGAAGCCGAACGACGACTTCGTGTGGAATCACAGCACCAAGGTCCTCACGGTATGGGGTACTGTCTTCATCGACGGTCCCTTGACGATTCCCGCCACTGTCGGGGCTGTCACGTACGTCGGCAACGGATCCTTGGTCGCGAATGGCGAAGTGACCATCGACGGCGACTTCACCCCGGTCGGCGGTCTTCTTCCGGGAGTCTGCGGGGATGGTGTGACCAGGAACAACCAGTCCTTCGATCCCGGCAGGATCGTTGGAATCGTCTCTCCGTCGAGGATCCGTCTTGCTGGATCCTCAGGCGGCAACTCAAAGAATCCTGACGGAGTCCCAACTCATGCGGGGGCGTACTTCGCGGACGAGGGTATCGTGATATCCGCGAAGGTTCACTTGGTGGGATCGCTCATCAGCAAGGGCATCGACGTCGAGGGCAACAACAACATGGACCTTCGCACCAGCCCGAACTTGGGACAGAACGTCCCGAAGAGCATGCCTGGGTATGGCAATCTTTCGCAGAGTCTGGCTATCTGGACCAGACAGTAGGACGCTGGAAGAGTATGCTGGTAGGCGTTTCACGCGGGGGTACTTGTCCTGAACCGAGATATGGTATCGTTTACCGAGGGACCATCGCAGCAGCAGCATACGTAGCAGACATCGCAGTAGCGTACGAGGGAGGAAGCGTTGGCTCCTATTGGGCTAGGCTCACCACAGCCGCCGATCGGTTTGGACATAGGTACTGATTTCGTCCGAGCCGCTCGCGTGCGTCCCTCAACCGGCGGATTCACTCTGTCAGGTTATGGGCGTGTCGCCATGCCGCTCGGCGCCGTGGTCGAGGGCGAGATCGTCGATCCCCATGCGGCCGCCTCGGCGATTACAACGCTGTGGAAACAGGCTGGCTTCCGTCAGAAGGAAGTCGCGATCGGTGTCGCCAACCAGAAGGTCGTCGTGCGCCTGATCGACCTGCCGTACATGGAGAAGGCCGAGCTCTCCGGGGCTATCCAGTACCAGGCCCAGGACTACATCCCCATCCCTGTCGAAGAAGCGATCCTGAGCTATGAGGTCATCGGCGACTACATGACGCCGGCCGACGAGCACATGATGGAAGTGCTTCTCGTGGCCGCGTCCCGGGACATGATCAACGGCGCCGTGCAGACCGTCGAGAGCGCGGGACTCAAGCTCGATCGCATCGATCTGACCGCGTTCGCACTGGTCCGAGCACTGCTTGGTATAGGCGAGCAGGTGCTTGGTGATGATGATTCCGGGGGCGCGACGGGGCTGATCCATATCACCTCAGGACTCACGAACATCGTCGTCGTTGAGCGTGGAGTTCCTCGCTTCACGCGCGTGTCCGCTCTGGCAGGCAAGCAGTTCACGCAGGCGATAGCCAACGTCATGAACCTGACGTACGACGAGGCGGAGGACCTGAAGGTCAAAGCTGGGCTTCCGGCCATGGACACCCTCGTGTCGTCCGTCCCGGGCGTCGATGCCGAGACGGTGCAGGTCGCCCAACAGGCGCTCGAGCGCGAGACGAACCGCTTCATCGGAGAGGTGCGGCGCTCGATCGACTACTACCTGACTCAGGCGACCCAGGTTCGCACCATCAAACGGATCATACTCACGGGCTCCGGCTCCATGCTCCGAAACCTTCCCAGCTACCTTGAGAAGGGGTTGCAGACAGATGTCATCTTAGGCGATCCGCTGGCCCACATCCTCACGCAACCCTCCATCGAATCTCTGGTGCTTCCTGACCGTATGGGTTGTGCCCCGGCTGTTGGACTCGCGATGGGGGGCATGTAGTGATTCGCATCAACCTGCTGCCGCCTGAGATCATCGAGCGTCGGAAATACGAGCGCTTCTATCCATACGTCCTCATCGCTACCGCGATTCTCGTTGCCGGGGTTCTTTTGTCCTGGGGCCTGGTGCAACTCGTCGTCGCGGCGAGAGCCGAGGAACTCCAAAGCACTCGTGAGAGCGCTACTCAACTCAAACAGGACGCGGAGAAGCTCGCAGTGTTCGAGCTTAAAGAACAAGAGCTTGCGAAACGTCAGGCTGCGGTTGGCGCCGCGCTGATCGGCAGGGTCGAGATGGGAAGACTCGCCGAGGAGATCTCACTCGTCTTGCCCGAGGAAGTATGGGTTTCCTCACTGCAGGCCAGCGAGGAGAACGGGCTTTCTGCGATCCTGCATGCTCCCAATCCGTTGGGAAGCAGGGCAACTGACGGCTACAAGTCGGTCGCCTCCACCCTCGTTCGGTACGGCTCGCTTGAACTCCTCACAGATGTGTGGCTCAACGCGGCGACCATTCAGCCCTTCTCGGCGTATCAGGGAATAACTGGCGACGCTCCCACCACGCAGGTCGTGACCTTCGATCTGACCGCCAAGATCAAACGCGCACTGCCCGATACGGCCGGACAGTAGGGGGGACACGTGAACCTTTCTCCTCGTAACAAGCTGCTCGTCCTGGTTGTGGCGTGTCTCCTCGGCACGATTGTTCTCGCAGGGGTTCTTGTCGTGCCGGCATACCAGCGGATCAGCGTTTTCGATGCCGATATCAACGCCGCAGCGGCTGAGGCCGATGCCGCAAGGCTGCTTCTCGATCAGCGCAGGCAGGTCAAGGGCCAGGCGGCGTCCACGAGTGCTCGTCTCGTCCAGCTTTCGGTGGCGATGCCAGAGACCCCTGAGATGCCCAGTCTGATCATCGACCTACATGACACGGCTTACGACGCTGGCGTGGTCTTGAAGAGCGTGTCTCCCGCCCAGCCGGTCGTGACCGAGGGACAGCCGTTCATAGCGCTGCCCTTGCAGATCGAGATTCACGGCACGTGGGCCGACACCATCGAGTTCATGCGTCTGGTGGGCAAGTTGACTCGTCAGGTGCGCATCAACTCGTTCGCGACTGATGTGTTGTCCCAGCCGTCTCCCGAAGAGATCAAGAACACGGGGTTGTCGTATCCCCCGTACTATCAGGTCAGGACCATGATCAACGCCACCGCGTATGCGATTCCGGCGTCCAGCCTCGCGGAGAGTCCGACGCCTGAACCGGCGTCGGCAGAATAGGGGAGGCAGCGTCTCGTGGTCGATAATCTCGGCGGGGCACCCCGTGACCCCGCAGTTCAGAGCGTGATGTCTGAGACACCCGCGTCAGGGGTGGCGTCGTTCCTTTCCACTACGAAAGGGAAGCTCATACTGGGCGGCGCGATCGTCGTCTTGTTGGCGATGGCACTGGGGGCGATCGCGGTGTTCTTCGTGTTCTCGCAAGATTCGCAGGTGCAAGACGGTATCATCACCCCGCCTCCCATTGCGGTAGAGACCACCACCGGTGCCCCAGTTCCCGTTCAGAGAGAGACGCCTCGTGTAGACGACACGTTCTCATTCAGAAACGTGTTCGCGCCCACGGTGAAGCCTTCAGTGCCGCCGACTCCCTCAGGGGGTACCACCCCGACCGGCCAGCCATCCATACCCGAAGACACGCTCTATCTTGAGAGCATCTCCGTCGTCGATGGCAAGACCGTCGCGGCCCTGATATGGAACGGGCAGACCTACACCCTTGGGGAAGGCGAGGACATCCCGGGCACCCCATGGCGAGTGCTCGATATCACCGGCACCACGGTGACGATGCTTTATGGGGACACCTCCATCACCCTTGCTGTGGGTCAGGCACTGGGCAAGTGATCCGCTCGTCAGAGCCCTGGCGTTCCAAGCTCTGGTAGAATCTGCGCACTGCTTGTGACCTTCGGGAGGGGTTCGCGCGTGCGCTATACCACCGCAGGCGAGTCGCACGGTCGTGCGTTGACCGCCATTGTCACCGGAGTGCCGGCCGGGATCCGGGTCGACTCCGCGCTGATTGACGCTGATCTGACTCGCCGTCAGGCCGGGTACGGTCGTGGGGGTCGCCAGCGCATCGAGGCCGATAGGGCCACCATTCTCTCTGGAGTCCGCTTCGGGTCCACGATCGGTTCTCCCGTGGCGTTGGCGGTCACGAATCGCGACTGGGAGAACTGGCTTGAGATCATGCCGGCAGCTGGCGACAAGCCACCGGGCATCCAAGAGACGCATCCGCGGCCTGGACACGCCGATCTTTCCGGGGTGCTCAAGATCGGCTCAGATGATTGCAGAGACATTCTTGAGCGCGCGAGCGCTCGCGAGACCGCCGCGAGAGTGGCTGCAGGTTGCATCGCGAAGGCGTTCCTCGCACACATGGGCGTGACGATTCGCTCTGCTGTGCTGTCGATCGGGGATGTCGTCGCCGCGTCTGGGGATCGGCTCGAGGAGTTGGATTTCGACTCGGCAGACGCTAGCGACGTCAGGTGTCCGGATGCACGCGCGGCAGATGCGATGCGCGCGGCGATCGACGCCGCCCGGGCGGACGGAGAGTCGCTGGGGGGTACGTTCGTTGTGCTGGTCACAGGCGTTGTGCCGGGTCTGGGATCGTATGCGGAAGCGAGTCGACGCATGGATTCTCGCTTGGCGGCAGCGCTCGTGTCGATTCCGGCGATCAAGGGCGTGGAGTTCGGACTCGGTTTCAAGGCATCGAGGGTGCCGGGAAGCCAGGCGCACGACCCCATCTGTCACGACGCGGTGAACGGCTATTCGCGCTCCACGAACCGGGCCGGTGGCCTCGAGGGCGGCATGACGAACGGCGAGGCCGTCATCGCTATCGCCGCGATGAAGCCAATACCCACGCTCATGCGCCCACTTCGCACCGTGGACATCGCAACTCACGACCCGGCAGACGCGAGCAAGGAGCGCAGCGACGTCTGCGCGGTTCCCGCCGCTGCCGTCGTGGCCGAGTCAGAGGTCGCTTTCGTGCTTGCCCAGACCTATCTGGAGAAGTTCGGTGGCGATGCGATCGAAGACATCCTCGAGGCTCTGAACCGCTACAGAGAACGCATCCTGCGATGACGCCAGGACACATCTTCCTCATCGGCTTCATGGGAGCCGGCAAGTCGACGGTCGCCGCGATCGTGGCCAGACGGCTGGCGTTGCCCGTGGCGGACCTGGACCGGATGATCGAGGGACACTCTCACATGAGTGTCGCCGAGGTCTTCGTGAGCGAGGGACAACAACGGTTCCGTGAGCGTGAGTCCGCGGCCCTGCTCGAGCTCGAGGGCGCGCCACGCAGTGTGGTCGCGTGTGGCGGTGGTGTGGTGCTCGACCCCGCGAATCGGGCCGCGCTCAAGCGGCTCGGTACCGTCGTCTACCTTGAGGTCACGGCCGCAGAAGCGCTCGCGAGGATAGGTGACACGGCGACTCGGCCGCTTCTCGCGGGTCCAGGCGGTGCGCTCGCAGCGACCTCGCTGCTCAGTGCGCGCGAGACACTCTATTCGGCGACGGCGGACATCGTCATCGAGACGGTGGGCCGCACGCCCACTCAGGTCGCAGAAACGCTGATCAGCATGCTGGAGGAGACCGCGTGAGCACTCAGCGCATCCGTGTCGATGTTCCCGGGGCGCCCTACGAGGTGCACGCGGGGCCGGGCCTGATCACAGAAGTGGGAGCGCTTCTTCGCGAGGTGTCCGGGGCCGGCATGGTGGCCCTCGTGACCGATGAGAACGTCGCCGAGCGCTTCGGCCTGGCTGTCGACATCTCGCTTGCGCGGGCGGGCTTTCGCACCGTGTCGCTCACGGTTCCCGCAGGCGAGACCTCGAAGAACTGGGCGCTTGCCGGAGAGCTTGTCGAGCAGTTCGCCACCGCGGGCCTCTCGCGCAGCGACGCGGTCGTCGCGCTTGGGGGCGGCGTGGTGGGTGACCTCGCTGGCTTCGCTGCAGCGGTCTATCAGCGGGGCGTGACCTTCGCGCAGGTTCCCACGACGCTGCTCGCGATGGTTGACTCCTCCGTGGGGGGCAAGACCGCAGTCGATCTTCACGCGGGCAAGAACCTCGCAGGCGCTTTCAAACAGCCGGCAGTCGTGATCGCCGACATCGAAACGCTCGGATCCCTACCGGAAGAGGAATGGCGCAGCGGTATCGCAGAGATTGCGAAGAGCGCAGTGCTCAGCGGTGAGGAGTTCATGAGCTGGATGGAGACAAACGCGTCTGAGCTGGGCGCGCGTGAGTCCGAGCAAGTGGTCGAGGCGATAGGCCGGTGCGTGAGATTCAAGGCGGGCGTAGTGGCTCGTGATGAGAAGGAGGAAGGCCCGAGAGAGTGTTTGAACTACGGGCACACACTCGGCCATGCCCTTGAGAGCGCCGTCGGTTACGGCTCCATAACGCACGGCGCCGCTGTCGCCGAGGGCATGCGTTTCGCGGCGCGAGTCGCGGTCGAGACCTGCGAGGCTTCACCGGAATTCGTCAAGCGCCAGGATCGCCTTCTTGACTCGCTGGATCTGGCCCCACTGCGCGTCGAGGTCAACATATTGCCGCTGCTCGATCTGATGCGCGGTGACAAGAAATCCCGGGATCGCGTCGTCAGGATGGTGCTCGTCAACGGACCGGGCCTGTGGCGCTGCGTGCCCGTTTCAGACGAGGTGGTGCTCGCGCATCTCGAAGCGTGGGCGACAACGAAGAAGGGGGAGTGATCCGGTGAAGCGGATCCAAGTACTCAATGGACCGAACCTGAACCTGCTCGGCTCGCGTGAGCCCGAAGTGTACGGTCCCGTCACCTTGTCGCAGATCGAAGCCGCCATGGCGTCTCTCGCCGAAGAGTTGTACGTGAGCGTGACGTTTCTGCAGAGCAACCACGAGGGAGTCCTCATCGACGCCCTGCATGAGGCGCGCGGGGTCTGCGACGCGGTGGTGTTCAACCCGGGCGCGTTCACCCACTATTCGTACGCTCTTCGGGATGCGGTGCGCGCCGCGGGAATCCCCGTAGTGGAGGTGCACCTCTCAAACATCCACGCTCGCGAGGAGTTCCGTAGCGCGAGCGTCATCGCCCCCGAGTGCGTCGGGCAGATCAGCGGTCTGGGCGTGGAAAGTTATCTTCTGGGACTGCGAGCCGCTGCGCTGTTGATCCGGGATGCTCAGTGAGTAGCCAGACGCGCGTCTCAACGCTGCGCGCACGGCTGTCTGACGAGGGACTCGATGCGGTGCTGGTGAGCAATCCTCTCAACGTGGAGTACCTCTCCGGCTTCGAGGGCATCTTCGATGGCGAGGACGCCCATGCCATCGTCGTCACCGCCGGTGAGCTGCTGCTCTACACCGACTCGCGCTACGCTACCGCGCTTCGCACGGCGGCTGTCGGGACGCCGTGGGAGGTCCGGGTTCAGAGTCGGGATATGTACTCCACGCTCTGTGCTGATCTGGTGGAAGCCGGCATCGCGACGCTCGCGATCGAGGAGACCGTTCCGTACGGTCGCTTCCGCTACGTCTGCGAACGCTTCTCGGGAAATGTGGAGGCGGTCGACCAGTGGGTCGAGGAGATCAGACAAACCAAAGACGCGCGCGAGATCGAGAGTATCAGCGCCGCCCAAGAGATCACCGACCACGCCTTCTCATACATCATCGAACGTCTTGAGCCCGGTCAGGTGGAGCGCGACATCGCTTTGGAGCTCGAGGTGTTCATGCGACGTGCCGGAAGCGACGGCGTGGCGTTCCCGCCCATAGTGGCCAGCGGCCCGAACTCCGCGTTGCCGCACGCTCGGGCGTCGGCCAGACAGATCGGCTCGGGCGAGTTCGTGAAACTGGACTTCGGTGCGCGGGTGGATGGGTACTGTGCCGACATGACCCGTACCGTCGTGATCGGGAGAGCCACTGAGCGCCACCGCGAGATCCATGCGGCGGTGCTTGCCGCGAACCTCGCCGGGATCGCAACGGTCAAGGCCGGTATCCCGGGAACGGTCGTCGATGCGGCAGCGCGATCGGTGCTCGAGGAGCGAGGCTTCGGCGAGTTCTTCGGTCACGGGGTCGGCCACGGGGTGGGGCTCGCCGTACACGAGTTGCCCACGGTGGGGCCGCGCGGGAGCAAGAGCCTTGGGCGCGGTAGCGTGATCACCATCGAGCCGGGCGTCTACATCCCCGATTTCGGCGGTGTTAGAATCGAGGATCTGGTCGTGGTCGAGGAGTCGGGCGCTCGCGTACTCACTCGCTCGACGAAGGACCTGTTGGAGCTGTAGGAGCGACGCCCGACTCGCGGGCCCACCGACAACGAAGGAGTCATTCGTGCCTGTCACGACTGCGCAGTTCAAGAACGGCATGTGCATCCTCCATGAGGGCAAGCGTTGGGTCATCGTCGATTTCCAGCACGTCAAGCCCGGAAAGGGCGGGGCGTTCGTTCGCACGAAACTCAAAGAGCTCGAGAGTGGTCGAGTCGTCGACTACACGTTTCGTGCAGGCGAGAAGTTCGAGGATGTACGCGTCGAGACCAAGAAGATGCAGTACCTCTACAACGACGGTGACCTGTATCACTTCATGGACAACGGGACCTACGAGCAGGTCGAGCTCGACAAGGAGTTCGTCGGCGAGGCAGCCAAGTGGCTCAGAGAGAGCGACGAGGTCGAGATGCTCACAGCCGACGGCGAATTCATGGGGGTCGAGCCTCCGATGTTCGTCGAGCTTGAAGTCACGGAGACCGATCCCGGATTCAAGGGCGACACGGTACAGGGTGGCACGAAGCCCGCGACACTCGAGACCGGAGCGGTTGTTCAGGTTCCGATGTTCGTGAACACCGGTGACACGCTCAAGGTCGACACGCGCGACGGGCGCTACATCACACGCGTTCAGCAATGACGCGCGAAAGCGCGCGATTGATTGATGTCACCGGCGCCTGCGCTCGTATATAATCTTGCGACCGCACGACGCGCATCAGGGCGTCGGGGGCCGCTCGCCTACACGTCATAGGAGTCGCGATGCGACCTGTTCACATCATGGATACGACCCTGCGTGACGCTCACCAGTCCTTGTGGGCCACGCGGATGGAACTGGGCGACATGCTGCCCATCCTGCCGAAGATGGACTCGGTCGGTTACTGGTCGCTCGAAGTCTGGGGCGGGGCGACGTTCGACACGTGCCTGCGTTTCCTCGACGAGAACCCTTGGGAGAGACTGCGAATCATCAAGCAGCACTGTCCGAAGACCCCTTTGCAGATGCTGCTTCGCGGACAGAACCTCGTAGGCTACCGTCTCTACAGCGACGAGATCGTGGAGCGGTTCGTTCACGCCTCGAAACGAAACGGCATCGATGTCTTTCGAGTCTTCGATGCGCTGAATGACATCCGCAACGTTGAAGCGTCCGCGCGTGCTGTCAAGGATGCGGGTGGACACTTCGAAGGCGCGATCAGCTACACGATCTCGCCTGTCCATACGCTGGACGCCTATATCGACTACGCGCAACAACTCAAGGATCTGGGCGCGGACACGATCGCGATCAAGGACATGGCGGGAATGCTCACGCCGTTTCGCACCGAGCGGATGGTCCGCGCGCTCATCGACGAGATCGGACTCCCGGTTCATGTGCACTGCCACTACATCGGCGGTATGGCTCCGATGAACTACCTGAAGGCGATCGAAGCGGGCGCCTCGATAGTTGACACGGCAGTGGTCGCACTCGCGTTCGGCAACAGTCAGCCGGCCGTCGAGATGATCGTGACGGCGCTCAAAGAGAGCGAGTACGATACCGGTCTCGATCTGGACCTGCTCTTCGAGATCGCGGCGTACTGGGAGGATGTGCGTTCGCGCAAGGGACTCCAGCGAGGTATCACGACGCTGCTGTCGATGGAGGTGTTCAGCCATCAGGTCCCGGGCGGGATGATGTCGAACCTCGTGAGTCAGCTCGAACTGCAAAAGGCGGGCGACAGGCTGACCGACGTGCTCAAGGAGATTCCCCGCGTGCGCGCTGAGGTGGGCTATCCGCCGCTCGTCACCCCGCTCTCGCAGATCGTGGGCACGCAGGCCGTCATCAACGTGCTCACCGGCAAGCGGTGGGCGATCGTGCCGCAGGAGATGAAGGACTACCTCCGCGGATTCTATGGAAAAGCTCCCGGCCTGATGGATCCCGCGATCGTGGCGTCGGTCCTGGGAGACGAGAAGCCCTTGTCGGCCGACGTGCGACCCGGTTCGCTCGTCACGACCACGTACGCGCAGGTAGAAGAGGAAATCGGAGATCTTGCCCGAAGTGAGGAAGACGTGCTCATGTATGCGCTCTTCCCCAACGAGGCCCGCACGTATCTGACAGCGCATCGCGCTGGCGCCGAGAACACGGTCTTCCTCATGGGCGAGGAGATCCAAACCGCAGGAGAGGGAGACCACGTGGACGTCAAGCACATCAAGGAACTCATCCAAGCGATCGAGACCTCTGACATCGCCGAGATCGTGATCGAGGAGGGTGACAGCCGAATCTCGATTCGCAAGTCGAGCGCGATCGTCGCCCCCGTTGCGCAGGTCGCATCTCCAGTGGCCGCACCTACGGCTGATGCATCGGGAAGTGAAGCGGATCCGCTTCCGGCTTCGGACGCCAGGCCCGCCTCATGGAAGACGATCATCGCGCCGATGGTCGGGACCTACTACGAGGCGCCCTCTCCGGGTCAAGCCGCGTTCGTGGCGGTCGGAGACTCGTTCGCTAAGGGCCAGGCTCTCTGCATTCTCGAGGCGATGAAGCTCATGAATGAGATCGTCGCCGAGGAGGCGGGTATCGTGCGCGAGATCCCACTCGCCAATGGCGATCCGATCGAGTACGGCACCGTGCTCTTCTACTACGAACCCGTCTAGGGGGTTGCCCGTGTTCGATCGCATCTTAGTCGCCAATCGGGGAGAAGTGGCGTTACGCGTCATCCGCGCAGCCAGGGAGATGGGCATCGAGACGGTCGCCGTCTACTCTGAAGCCGACCGGGATTCCCTGCCTGCTCGTATGGCGGATCACTCGGTCTGCGTGGGTCCCGCCCAGTCCACGCTCTCGTACCTGAACATCGCCAACATCATCGCGGCCGCCGAGACCACGGGGGCTCAAGCGGTCCATCCCGGATACGGGTTCCTCGCCGAGAACGCTCAGTTCGCGCGTGCGTGTGCTGATTCCGATCTCGTGTTCATCGGCCCCTCGCCCGAAGCCATCGAGCGAATGGGTGACAAGGCGCGCGCACGCGCCACCGCGATGGAGGCGGGTGTTCCCTGCGTGCCGGGCTCAGACGGCGTCATCGAGACGCCCGAGGAGGCGTTGCGCTTCGCCGAGCAGGTGGGCTTTCCGGTGCTCATCAAGGCCTCTGCCGGTGGCGGCGGCAAGGGAATGCGGGTGGCGCGTGACGCTGCCGAGCTTCCCGCGAACTTCACCGCCGCCAGAAACGAGGCCGCGGCCGCTTTCGGAAACGACGCCGTTTACCTCGAGAAGTACCTGAACCGCCCACGTCACGTCGAGATCCAGGTGCTGGCCGACACGCACGGCAACGCCGTTCACCTGTACGAGCGTGACTGCTCGATTCAGCGACGTCACCAAAAGCTCATCGAGGAAGCTCCGAGCCCGGCGCTTGACTCCGACACGAGGTTCGCCATGGGTCAAGCGGCCCTCGAACTCGTGCGAGAAGTGGGCTACGTGAACGCCGGAACCGTCGAGTTCCTTCTCGACACTGACGGGCGTTTCTACTTCATGGAGATGAACACGCGTGTCCAAGTCGAGCACTGCGTGACCGAGCAGATCACCGGGGTCGATATCATCAAGGAACAGATTCGGATCGCCGCCGGCCTTGAGATGAAGCACAAGCGTCAAGAAGACATCGTGATCCACGGGCACGCCATCGAGTTTCGCATCAACGCCGAGGATCCCGCTCACGGATTTCGCCCGAACCCGGGACGTATCGGCGTGTACAGTCCGCCCGGCGGCTTCGGGGTGCGCGTCGACAGCCATGTCTACTCAGGCTATGAGGTTCCAGCGACGTATGACTCCTTGCTCGGCAAGCTGATCGTCTGGGGCGAGACCCGGGCGGAAGCGGTCGCGCGGGGTCAGCGCGCTTTGGACGAGTTCATCATCACCGGCATCCCAACAACGGTCCCGTTCCATCTCAAGGTGCTCGACACTGAGGCTTTCCGCTCGGGCGAGGTCTATACTGACTTCGTTGAGACCGAGATGCTGGACTAACGCGAACACAGGAGAGCAGATGTCCGAAGAGATTCGCCTTGAGGGACTCGGCGTAGCGCCCGGGGTGCTCGACACGATAGTCACTGTGGCAACCGAGAGCGTGCAGGGTGTCGCGGGTGTGGGTGCTCCCGGTATCGCCGGTCTCGTCCAGAAGGGCACTCGAAAGGGGTCCGCCCGCGCCGTTGACGTGTGTGTGACCGAGGACTCCAGCCTGTCGGTGGCGGTCCACGTGCAGGTGATCCACGGCTTCAGGCTTCAAGAGGTCGCCGCCGAGATCCAGCAGGCGGTCACGGAGGCGCTCTCAAGCCAGGTGGGCCTCGTCGTGACCGGCGTCGACGTTTACGTCGACAGCCTGGTTTTCCCCGAGTAGGTCCATGCCCACATCAGAACGCCACAGGGCGCGGCTACAGGCGCTCCAGATGCTCTACCAGCGTGACGTCACCGGGCAGTGCATCGCTCGGATCCTTGCCGACGAGACATATTCGATCGAAGACGGCGTGCCCGACGAGTTCAGTCGGCGGATCGTCACAGGGGTCGAAGCCGTCATCGAAGAACTTGACCAGGTGATCGGCGACATCTCGGAACACTGGGTGGTTTCTCGCATGCCCCCCGTCGATCTCAACAT
This sequence comes from uncultured Actinomycetes bacterium, assembly GCA_947085035.1. GTDB lineage: Bacteria > Actinomycetota > Coriobacteriia > Anaerosomatales > PHET01 > CAMTUW01. The sequence goes on along the minus strand of CAMTUW010000007.1, from coordinate 82,772 downwards.
CTTGCGTATCGCGACGTGGGAGATCCTCTTCAACGCCGACGTGCCGAAGAGCGTCGCCATCAATGAGGCCGTTGAACTCGCCAAGGTCTACGGTGGCGAGGACTCGTCCAAGTTCGTGAACGGCGTCCTCGGCCGAGTCGCCGAGCGTCATCGCAGCGAGGAGTGAGCTGATGCCTGACGATTCCCATGGGTTCTCGCAAGCCAGAGTCCGTCTTGAAGAGATCGTGAGTCAGGTGCGCAAGAAGGACACGTCTCTTGAAAAGAGCCTGGACCTTCTTGAGGAAGGTGTGCGTCTGGCGAACCGCTGCACGGAGCTCATCGACCAAGCCGACTGGGACGCTGCGGCCGGCCAGACCGATGACGAGGAGCCCAGCGCGAGTGACTCCGAGCGATCCGAGTAACGTGGCGGGCGAGCGGATACTCGACAGGCTGGAGGCACCCTGCGACCTGAAGGGCCTCTCTCCCGAGGAGATCGAGCGTCTCTCAGGTGAGCTCCGTGACGAGCTCGTCGCGACGGTTTCTCGCACGGGTGGACATCTTGCGCCGAACCTCGGCGTCGTTGAGCTGACGATCGGCATCCATCGCGCACTTGAGTGTCCGATCGATTCCATCGTGTGGGACGTCGGCCATCAGAGCTACGTCCACAAGCTCTTGACCGGCAGGCTGCAGAGCTTCTCCACGCTTCGGCAGTACGGCGGCATGTGTGGGTTCCCGAAACGAAGCGAGTCGCCGTTCGATTCCTTCGACGCCGGACATGCATCTGATTCGCTGTCCATCGCACTGGGACTGGCGCTCGCGCGTGACGCCCGCGGGGGCGACGAGACGGTGCTCGCCGTCATCGGTGACGGCTCGATGACCGGGGGGATGGCGTTCGAGGCGCTGAATCACATGGGACACCTGGGGACGCATATCGTCATCGTGCTCAACGACAACGAGATGTCGATCTCTGAGAACGTCGGAGCGTTGGCGAGTTATCTCGCCCGGGTCCGACTCGACCCTCGCTATCAACGTCTTCGTGATGAGGTCGAGTCCAGACTGGCGTCGATCCCGCTGGGCCGTGCGATGGTGGACGCGGGCGAAGCCGTCAAGGAGTCGGTCAAGCAGCTGTTGGTGCCCGGCATGCTCTTCGAGGAGTTGGGTCTGAAGTACGTCGGTCCGATCGATGGGCACGATGTCTCGCAGGTCGAGAGTGCCGTGGCGGCCGCGCGGCGTTCGGGCGGGCCGGTCATCATCCATGCGGTCACTCGCAAGGGGGCAGGCTACGAGCACGCCGAGGAGTCGCCTGACGCATTCCACGGTATCGGCCCGTTCTCGGTCGAGACCGGGTGCGTGAACGGTTCGTGCGGGCACATCAGTTTCACCGAGGCGTTCTCGCGCTCGCTCGTCGAGGCGGCGCAGGCCGACGAGCGTATCGTCGCCATCACGGCGGCGATGCCTTCGGGCACGGGGCTTGATGCATTCGCTGAGCGGTTCCCTGACAGGTTCTACGACGTCGGAATCGCTGAAGAGCATGCGGTTGGTCTGGCCGCCGGACTCGCTCTGGGTGGACGTCTGCCCGTGGTCGCGATCTACTCCACGTTCCTGCAGCGGGCCTACGACCAGCTGATCATGGACGTGGCGCTCCAAGGGCTACACGTGGTGTTCTGCGTCGATAGGGCGGGACTCGTGGGAGAGGACGGCCCGACGCACCACGGCGTCTTCGACCTGACGTACCTGCGATCGATTCCTGGCTTGTCGCTCATAGCTCCTGCCGACGAGTTCGAGCTGGCCGATGCGCTGAAGGCCGCTCTTGCCGCCAGCGGTCCGGTCGCGATTCGTTATCCGCGCGGGGCAGGGACCGGATCCGTGGTTGACGAAGCGCTTGCGGTCGCATGGGAGCCCGGCAGGGCCCAGGTGCGGCGGGTGGGGTCGGACGTCGCCTTGCTCGCGGTTGGCAGAATGGTCGGGGTCTGCGAGCAGGCCGCGATATTGCTCGCCGCAGACGGGGTCGACGCGAGCGTCGTCAACATGCGCTGGGTCAAGCCGATCGACAGCGAAGTCATAGTCAGTGCAGCTCAGCAACACCGTCTCGTCGTTGCGGTCGAGGAGGGCACTTCGTGCGGCGGGTTCGGCTCGGCGGTCTGCGAGGTGCTCAGCGACCATGCGATTCCCTCGCCGGTATTGCGGCTGTCGGTGCCGGACCGCTTCGTGACCCACGGTGCGATGTCGACGCTTCTCGAGGAGATCGGCTTGACGCCGCAAGGGGTACACCGCGCGGTGCTCGACCGACTGGGGGAGCGAACCGCGTGAGCGGGCACGCCGCCAACCGCGTCGCCAGAGGTGCGTGAGCGCATGGCTCGCTTCAGCGCAGACGCCCTGCTCGTCGAGCGTGGGATCTTCGCTTCACGCGAACAGGCGCGCGCGGCGATTCTTGCCGGAGAGGTCAGAGTCGGCGATGTCACCATCCACAAGGCCGGCGAACTGCTCGATGAGTGTGCCCCGATCAGCGTCGTCCAGCGCAAAAGGTTCGTCTCGCGCGGGGGAGACAAGCTCGCCGGGGCGCTCGCGGAGTTCGAGATCCCGGTTCTCGGTCGTTCGGCCGTCGATGTGGGCGCGTCGACCGGCGGGTTCACCGACTGCCTGCTGCAGGCGGGCGCGGTCAGCGTCACCGCGGTCGACGTCGGATACGGCCAGCTCGCGTGGGGATTGCGCAACGATGCGCGCGTGCGCGTGTTCGAGCGCACGAATATCAGGTACGCCGACCCGGAGTCGCTGGGCGCTCCGTTCGAGATCGTCGTCGCTGACGTCTCGTTCATCGCGCTGCGTACGGTGCTCTCATCCCTCATCACTCTCATGGGCCCCGAGGCGGATCTCATCGCCTTGGTAAAACCCCAGTTTGAAGCTGGTAAGAGTCGTGTGGGAAAACGGGGTGTGGTCAGGGACCCGGCTGTCCACGAGGACGTCTTGCGTGATGTGATGGAAGCCATCTGTGGCGCGCATCTCGTGGTGAGAGGGCTCGCGATCTCGTCGATACGGGGTCCCGAGGGTAACATCGAGTTCTGGGTATGGGCTGCGCGACAGGGCGAGCCCGCAGACGTGGACGTCTCGGTCCTCGTCGCGCGTGCCCATCAGACGGCGGGAGGCTGACGTGAGGGTTCTTCTTGTGCCCAACACGACGAATGAGCGTGCTGTGGCCGCTGCGGTGGAACTCGCCGCATGGTGCGAAGCGAACGGGTTCCAGCCGGTCCTGTCCACGGTCGATGCCGAAGCATGCGGACTCGAGGGGTTCGGGGCTGCCGTGACGGAGCTGGGTGAGCTGGCGCTCACGGTCGCTTTGGGGGGTGACGGCACGATACTGAAGGCCGTCCATCTCATCGGCGAGCGCGAGGTCCCGCTGTTGGGGGTCAATCTCGGGAGGCTCGGTTTCCTCTCAGGCGCGCGACCGGAGCGCATGTGCGAGGCGGTCGAAGCGACACTGGCCGGGAAAGCTCGCGTCGAGCGCCGCGCGACTCTCGAGGCGCGCGTCGTGATGGAAGGCCGCGAGGTCGGTCGGTATCGCGCACTCAACGAGGTCGTGCTCACCCGAGGTGAGTCCGGCAGAGTCGTCGGGTTCGAGATAGCCATAGGCGGTCACCCCGTCGTGAAGACGAGAGCCGACGGCGTGATCGTCGCGACGGCCACAGGGTCGACCGCGTATGCGCTGTCTGCTGGTGGTCCGGTGGTGGCGCCGGGATTCGGCGGTATGGTCGTTGTCCCCGTGGCCCCGCACACCCTGCAGGCCCGTGCCGTTCTCACCGATCCGGCCGAGACGGTCGAGATAACGCTTCCCGATCCCACACGGGCCGACGCGCGGGTCGCCGTCGACGGAGAGCTCACGCCCACGAGGCGATCGATCGAGCGGCTCGTGGTGAGTCGTGGAGAGCGCGACGTCTTGCTCGTCAAATTGGAAGGGCGCGATTTCTACGAGACCGTGGCAGAGGAGTTCTTCAGAAACCGATGATCCTCGACGAACTGCACATACGTGATCTGGCTCTCATCGAAGAAGCGTGGATCGAGCTCGGGCCCGGCATGACCGTGCTCACCGGCGAGACGGGCGCGGGCAAGACGGTGTTGCTCGGTGCGCTGAAGCTCTTGCTTGGCGAGCGCGCCGATGCCACGTCGGTTCGCAGCGGAGCGACCGAGGCCCTCGTGGAGGGGCGCATCCTCACATCCGAGGGTGAGTTGCTGGTCCGTCGCCGCGTCTCCGCCGACGGCAGAAGCCGTTGCACGCTCGACGGGGAGTTGGCGACCGTGGGAGCGCTCGCCGCACGCGTGGGTCCGATCGTGGACCTGCACGGACAACACGAACACCAATCGCTGCTGTCGCCCTCGACGCATGTCGGGCATCTGGACGCCTGGGCTCGCGAGACGGTTCCTCCGACGCTCGCGGCGTACCGGGCGGCACGAACCGCATGGCGCGTGTCGGTCGCTGAGCGCGAGGATCTCAGGCGGCGGCTCGACGTGGCAACGGTTGATGCCGATCGTCTACGACGGCTGGTGGCCGAAGTCGCTGCAGTCGATCCGCGTCCCGGTGAGGATGACGAGATCGAAGCACGCATGCCAACGTTGCAACACGCCGAGCGATTGAGCGAGGCCGCCTCAGTAGCAGCCACTCTTCTGCGTGGCGAGGGCGGCGCTCTTGACCTCATCGCGCAGGCGGGGGCGGCGCTCGGACGGGTCGCGGGCATCGACCCCGAACTGGACGCGCTTGCAGCCCAGGTAGTCCAAGCCGAGGCGCTCGTGGATGACTCCGGGTCATCGGCGCGAGCGTACCGAGACGGCGTCGAGCACGATCCGGCCGCTCTCGATGCGGCGCAGTCCCGGCTTTCCGCGCTGGCGGCGCTCAAGCGCTCGTACGGACCTGCGCTCGACGACGTGCTCGCCGCCGCCAAGGACGCCGCTGCGGCCTTGGGATCGGTGGACGACAGCGAGTCGGCGCTCGCGGCGGCTCATGCGCGTGTCGGCGAGACACAGCTCGCGCTCGAGGTGGCGGCTCGCGCACTGGGCGACGCGCGTCGTGTGGCGGGGCCCCAGTTCGCTGAGGCTGTAGGTGCCGTCACGAGCGAACTCGCCATGGAGGGTGCACGTCTCGAGGTGGCTTTCTCGGAGCTCACGTTCGACTCCTGGACTGATGACGGCCCCGATCGCGTCGAGTTCCTCTTCTCGCCCGCGCCCGGTCAGCCGGTGCGACCACTGGCGCGCATCGCGTCGGGGGGCGAGATCTCCCGGGTCATGCTGGCGCTCAAGGGTGTGACCAGCGGTTCGGACGCTGCCTGCGTGCTAGTGTTCGATGAGGTTGATGCGGGAATCGGTGGCGCCACCGCCACGGCGGTCGGCGCGCGTCTCGCGTCGCTTGCGACCACTCGGCAGGTCATCGTCGTGACGCACCTGGCCCAAGTGGCTGTCTTCGCAGACACCCACCTCGTCGTGCAGAAGACGATCGACGGAGGAACCGCCATGACGACCGTGGTTCCTGTCGAGGGTGAGTCCCGGCTCTCCGAACTCGCGAGAATGCTCTCGGGCGACGACTCCGAGACGAGTCGCGCACACGCGGCGGAGCTTCTCGACCGCGCACAGAGACGCTGAGTGGTGCGTGATAGGATAAGCCACGCAAGTCGGCGCTTGTCTCAGGCGCCGTCCACGGGCGGGAATGCGACGCAGGAGAGGCATGCGCCACCAAGGCATCGCCAGACTCGACAGACGCACCAAAGACCTCGTGCAGCGCTTGAGCGCTGACGACGTCGCGATCATCGACCACATTGACATGGACCGCGTCAGTGCGGAAGCGCTGCTCGCGACCGGCGTCGAGGTGGTCATCAACGCCGCTCCCTCGATCTCGGGCGCGTATCCGAACGTGGGACCGCTGCTGCTGACTCGTGGGGGAGTGACGCTGATCGACGCTGTCGGTCAAGACGTGTTCTCCGCAATCAGCGAAGGTGACCTGATCGAGGTCGTGGGTGACGAGGTGCTTCGCGATGGGGTGGTGTGCGCATCGGGCAAGCGGCTCTCGGTGATAGCGGTCGAGGCCGCCATCGAGGCGGCGAAAGCGAACATCGGGGAGCAACTCGATCGCTTCGCCCGCAACACCATCGAGTACCTCGAGCGCGAGAGGACAATTCTCACGGATGACATGTGGGTACCGTCCGTACGCACGGAGATCCACGGCAAGCACGTTCTCGTAGTGGTGCGTGGATACGAGTTCAAGGAGGACATCAAGACGCTCCGGCCCTACATCATGGAGATGAGACCGGTGCTCGTGGGCGTTGACGGCGGTGCTGACGCGATCGTCGAAGCGGGCTTCAAGCCAGACATCATCGTGGGGGACATGGACTCCGTGACCGACGCGGTTCTCGCGGGCGGGGCTGAACTCATCGTTCACGCGTACGCTGACGGTACCGCGCCCGGGCTCGCTCGTCTCGAAGCGCTGGGCGTTGCAGAAGGCGCGCATGTGTGGCCGTTGACTGCGACGAGCGAGGATCTCGCATTGTTGCTCGCGTGGGAGTCGGGAGCCGATCTCATCGTGGCGGTGGGAACACACGCCAACCTCGTTGAGTATCTCGACAAGGGGCGCAAGGGCATGGCGTCCACCTTTCTCGTCAGACTCAAGGTCGGTCCGAAGCTGGTCGACGCCAAAGGGGTGAACAAGCTGTACCGCGCTTCTGTCGGCCCGCGCCATCTGGTGATGCTCGCCGGGGCGGCGTTGGTGGCCTTCACGGCAGTCGTACTCATATCCTCCGACGTTCGAGCGATGCTCGAACTCATCCTGCTCACGTTTCGTACGTGGATCGGGTTCTGAACCGAAAGGCGCGCGCAATGTATAACCTTCGCTACCACATCGCATCCCTCGTAGGCGTCTTCCTCGCGCTTGCCCTCGGGCTCGTTCTGGGCGGGCTGGTGGTGCGACAAGGAACCGTCGAAAGACAGCGAACTGCGCTTGTCGAGGGCCTGCAGACGCAGTTCGCCCAGATCAGGGATGACAACCAGCGGATCACGGCCGAGAACGAAGGATTGCAGGCGTTTTCCTCCGAGATGGCCGATGCGTGGATAGCCGGTCGTCTTGATGGTATGACGATCGTGGTCGTAATGGCTGCCGGGCAAGACGACGAGGCGCGCGATTGCGTCAAGATCATTGAATCGGCCGGCGGAACAGCTGTGGTTGCGACGGTGCTCGAGCCTGGACTGGCACTTCAGACCGATGCAGTGCGCTCAGTGCTCGCATCGGCTGACGCCCCGGCCGACGACCTGCGAAGTGTCGCGAGCGCCCTTGCTGCGGAGTGGGGTTTTGCCGTGCGGAACAGGCCCTATACGGCTGCGCTCAGCGAAGCGGGGGTGCTTCGTATCGAGGGTCTCGAGCTGGGCACCGCGGTTTCCGGCCTCGTGGACATCGCCGCATTCGAGGAGCGAGCTGACGAGGCGGGCATCGCGATAGCGACCGCATTCGGTCGCTACAGTCCGGCGATCGGGGCACAGACCGCGAAGTCGAAGGCGGATGTGGTCAACGTTGCTCGCCAGGTGAAGCTCTCGACGCTCGACCACCTGGAGACGGCTGCAGGCCGCTATACACTCGTCGCGTTGCTCTCAGGTGCCAAGAAGGGCGCTTACGGCAACGCCCCTGATGCGACGGCGCTCTTCCCGGGGTTGCCCTCGCGCTGACGGAAAATTCGGCCTCAGCGCTCGAAGGCGAGCTTGATGAGTGCGAGGCTCACGTGAACCAGCTGGCGGCCTCGGTGAATGAAGCCGGCCAAGTCGCGGCCGGTGGCGGCGTGCGTCATCGTCGTGGGCACCTCCACGACTCGCATGTCTCGGCGAAGCGCCCTGACCGTGAGCCCGACCTCGACGCCGTAGCCTGACGAAAACGGGCGGACCGCTTCGAGACACTCACGAGTGAGCGCCCGCTGGCCCGACAGCGGGGCCTCAGCGAGGAAGCCGCCTCCCATTCTTGCGATGCCGTACCGCGCAAGGCCCTTCACCAGGCCGAAGCCGGCCTTACCGGCCGGTCGGGGAAACCGCGCGATGCTCATGTCAGCGGTCCCATCCAGCAGCGGGGCGAGGAGGAGAGCGCCCTGCTTCGCGGTGTCAGCCAGATCACCGTCGAGCAGCAGGATGTGGTCGCTGTCGGCCACTCTGGCCGCTCCGGCTTCAAGAGCTGCTCCCTTGCCCACGTTATGGTGCAGCCGCACCACCTTGGCGCCTGCGCTCCGTGCCCGCTCAGCGGTGTCGTCTCGCGACGCGTCGTCGACGACGACGCATACTTTCACGCCGGGGATCGAGAGGGCGGCATGGACGGTCGATTCGATACGATCGGCTTCGTTGTGCGCCGGTATCAGCACGGCTACGGTCATCGGGATCCCTTTCTGGCGCGACGCGCGAGCCGCGATGCGAATCGAGTGAACAGTGCTGTGAGCTGCAGTACCTCTTCGATGCGCGCGAGGCGAGCGCCCGCGAGTGCGACCGCGAGGCCAACGCCGCCTCCGCAGATGACCTGGATGAGCGCACCTGCGGCCGCGCGATCAGCGTTGCCCACCGCCTCAGCAGTCAGCCACGCGGCGGCGGCGGCGAGAGCCGAGACGAGGGCCATCTTGGCGAATGCCGAGAAGAGCGATGCTGTGTCGAACCCGCCGATGCGTTGGCGCAGGAGCGCGGCAAGCACGATGAACTGCAAGACATAGAAGATCCCGTCGGTGATCGGGATTCCGTTGATACCGAATCCCTTCCAGGCTCCGAGTCCGGTGGTCAGCGCGAGGTAGCCTCCGACCTGGAACACGGTCGTCCCCAGGTTCACGAGCATGGGTGTCCGGGTGTCTCTCAACGCGTAGTACGCTCGAAGCACGAACATCATGCACGCGAAGAACACGAGTCCGCACGCCCACCATCGCAGGGCCGAGGCGACTGCCGGGACGTCGGCCGGATCGAACCTTCCCACGAGGTAGAGGGTCGCGAGCGGTGTTGCCAAGGCGACGAGCAGCCCCGCGGCCGGCAGGATGAAAAGGGCCGTGCCGCGCAGTCCTCGCAAGAAGGTCTGTCGAAACGCCGTGAGGTCGTCGCGGCCGGCCGCGTGCGACATCTCTGTGAAGACCGCGGTCGCCAGCGCCACCGCGAGGATCCCGTAGGGGAGTTGATAAAACGTCCACGCGAACTGCAGGATCGCGGGTCCGTTCGAACTCACGGCGAGCGCCGAGGCGTTGCGAAACGAGACCGCCACGATGTTGGTGATCACGTAGACGACGGTGGGCACGGCGAGGATGAGCATCCGTCGAACGTCCGGGTCAGACAACCCCAGTGACGGGGTATAGCGGATACCCGTCTTTCGAAGAGCGGGCGCCATGACGCCGAACATCGTCACGACACCCAGGGTCGTTCCGATCGCGAGTACCGACATCCCGCGCTCGTCGAGGGGCATCGTCGCGACGATCAACATGGTCGCGATCACGATCAGGTTGTTGAACACCGGCCCGAGCGCCGTCCACAGATACAACCGTTGGGCGTTCAAGAGCCCTTGGATGACTGTGCCGCCGCCGTAGACCACGACTTGGATCGCGAAGAAGCGGAAGAAGAACTCAGCCGGCGCTCTCACTGCTTCTGCGGCGGCAGGGTCGGAGCGAAATGTCTGGGTCCAGATGAACGGCTCGGGCCACAGGGTGCCTACAACAGCCACGGCGCCGAGTATCAAGACGAAGAGGTTGAAGACGTGACTCGCGAATCTCCACGAGGCCTCCTCGCCGCGCTCCTCTTTCACGCGCAGGAACGTGGGGATGAACAATGAGGAGAGAATGCCTCCGGCGACGAGCTCGAAGACCATGTTCGGGATGTTGTTGGCGAATCCGTAGGCGGCGGTGATGGTGCCGGAACCAACGGCGAGACCCATCGCCCACATGCGAACGAACCCTGTCACCCGCGAGAGTGCGGTGGCGATCGACATCGTCGCGGTCGAACGTGCGATGGACGGCGCGCTGATAGCTACCTCCTGTGTGTCCGAGTGCGCGTCGCGGGCGCGGTTGCACCACGAGTGTAACCGACTCGGTCTCATGGGCTATGATAGGTGGGAATGAGACGACTCCTCCTGATACTCGCACTGGTCGCCGCCGTGTTGCCGTGGTGGCCCTCAGAAGCCGCGCACGCGGCGACATCGCCCGCACGGCGCGTCATCATCGTGCTGGCACCGTACCTGATGTGGGATGACATCACTCCCACGTCGACTCCGACGATCTGGTCGCTCGCCGATGCAGGGGCTTTGGGCGACATCAACGCCCGGAGCCGTGCCCGCGTGGCGGGCGAGCCCTCCTCGCCACTCGAGGGGGCCCTGACGATCTCGGCCGGTGCGTGGGCGGTTCCGTCGTATTCGGCCGCAGCGGCCTACAGCGTATTCGAACGCTACGAGGGCGGGACGGCCGCCGAGGCGTTCGAGCGGACCACCGGTGACCTCGCCGGGCGCAACCACGTCGTGTATCTCGGCCTGCCGATGAGCCAACGGGTGAACGCCGAGCGCTCCTTCGAGATCGCTCTGGGTGTCTTGGGTGAGGCGATCGAGGATGCAGGCGGCGTCACGGCGGCCGTGGGCAACTCGGACGTGGGCTACGTGACGGGCGAGCAGCGCAAGGTGCGCCCGGCGGCTCTTGCGGCGATGAGCAGCGCAGGCACGGTGAGGTTCGGTGACGTCTCCTCAATGCTCCTTCGGGGCAATCCCGACGCGCCTTTCGGGATCGAGACCGATCTCGGAGCCTTCGAGAGTGCACTTGGCGATGTGGCTGACGTCGTCAGCGAGGTGAAAGGACCTGTGCTCGTGGTCCTCGATGCCGGCGACGCCTATCGCGCGACCAAGTTCGAGACACAGGTCTCGACTCGGATCGCCGCGATCCATAGGCAAAGCGCGCTCACGAAACTCGACGCGGTCGTCGCTCTCGCGCTGGACCGCTTCCCCAACGACGTGATCATCGTGGCCTCCCAGTCGACAGCCGATTCGACCGCCGGACGGCTCGAGGGGCTGGGTCCGTTCATCATCCACGGCGACGGGTGGGACGGATTCGTGACGTCGAGCTCCACGCAACGGTCGGGGCTGGTCACCAACCTCGACGTGAGCGCGACGGTACTCGACGTGCTCGGTATCGATCGTCCCGTCCAGATCCTCGGCAATGAGATGGTGGTGACGACGGCGCCGGAGGGTATCGAGGAGCGCATCGGATTCTTGAGGCGCATGGCACGCACGGCGATCGCTGTCGACTCGGCCAAGCCCGGGGTGGTCAACGCCTTCATCATATTCACGGTCCTCGCTCTGCTCATCGCGTCAGTTGTCTTGGTGCGCTCTCGTATGTGGTCGGCGACCATGCGGCGCTGGTGGATCGTCGGGCTGCGCCTCTCGCTCCTGTTCGCGATGGTCGTGCCGGTTTCGAGCTGGCTCATGTTCTCGTGGATGCGATGGCCCGACACCTCCGGCGAGGCGCTCTTCGGGCTGCTCGCCACATCGATGGTCGTTTGGATCGCATCCCTGTTGTTGCTGCGATACCTGCCGTTGCGCGTGACTCTCGGGGCGGTCGCGCTCTTGACCAGCGCGGTCCTCATGATCGATCAGTGGCTTGGGGCTCCGTGGTCCTTCACGAACTTCTTCGGCTACTCGCCGCTCATGGCGGCGCGCTTCTACGGCATCGGCAACGAGGCCGCTGCGATCCTGTTCGGTGCGTCGATAGTCGGCGTCGCGCTGATATTCGACGAGTGGCCGGATGCGAGATGGGTCGTGTTCGCCAAGCGGTGGCTGCTCCCTGTCTTCGGTGTGACGGTCGTGGTGACGTCGGCGGCACCGTTCTGGGGGGCTAACGTCGGGGTCGCTGTGTGGGGGACCGTCGGCTTCGTGCTCGCCTGGGTGCTCATGAATGGTTACCGCGTCACAGTCGGCACGGTGGCGGTGATGATTGTTGCCATGGTGGTCTCCGTTGGCGCCTTCGCGCTGCTCGACATGTACGGCAGTGGGCAGCAGACCCATCTCGCTCGTTCGCTGGCCTCTGCGGAGGCAGGTGGCTTGACCGAGCTTTGGAAGATCGTGGCGCGCAAAGCTGAGACCAACATGCGCGTACTCACGCACACCAAGTGGGCCTACATCCTCGTCGCCGTGATCGCATTCCTCTCGTTCATGCGATGGCGACCACAAGGCGATTTCGCAGACACCCTTTCCGAGAACCCGCATTTCGCCGATGCGATCACGATCTCGCTCGTCGCTGGACTGGCGGCTTTCTTGAGCGAGGACTCGGGAATCGTCATACCCGCACTCGAGATCTTCTACGTGGGCGTGGCGATCGTGTGGGTGATGCTTGCCCGCATGGAGACGGGCGCGGCCGAGACAGGCTCCACATGAACGGCGGTCATGCGCTGACGCTTCTGGGGGCTCTCGCCTTCGGCGTCCTCATCCCATGGGCGGTCGTGCGGACCCTGGTGCCTGTGCTCAGCGACGACGAAACCGCGATGGTCGTCAACTTTCGTGGGCGTGCAGTGGTACGCGTCCTCGGCGTTGCGTGGCTCGCGTGGTCGGTGAGCGTGATCGTGATCGGCTCCCTGTTCTCGGGCTTGCGAGTGGGTTCGGGTTGGACGGTGCTCTGGGTTGGAGCTCCGCTGGCTCTCGTGGCGTTCGCTGCGGGCATGTTCGACGATGCGTACGGATCGAGTGCGTCCAAGGGTTTTCGGGGGCACTTGAAGGCCATGATCAGGGGACGACTGACGACCGGGGGACTGAAGCTCTTGTCGGTGGGTGTGGCAAGCCTTGTTGCCGCAGTTGGCGTCTCGCGCGTCGCGCCGTGGGCTGCGGGGTCTGAGACGCTGGGTTCCGTGCGCGGCATCGCGGGAGTCGCACTGGCCGGGGCCGCGATCGCCTTGTCCTCCAATCTCGTGAATCTGATGGACCTGCGCCCCGGGCGTGCGCTGAAGTCCTACCTGCTGCTCGCCGCCCTCGGAGTCGTCTCGTCGGGCTTCCTCCTCGTTTCGGGGTCGGCCTCCGGTGTCATCGATGTGGACACGGCCGTCACCGCACTGGCGTTGGGGCTGTTCCTGATCGGGCCTGTCATAGCCGTGTGGCACTATGATCTCGGTGAGCTGGGGATGCTTGGAGATGCCGGAGCGAATCCGATGGGAGCGGTTGCGGGCCTGTTCATAATCGCTGGGTTGACGTTTTCCGGGCTCGTTGCCTACGTGGTATTTGTCTTCGCACTCAACCTCGCAAGCGAGAAGGTGTCGTTTTCGCGAGTCATCGAGAGCAACTTCGTGCTGCGCTGGATTGACTCGCTGGGTCGGCGAGCCGACTGAGCCTGCACGCGGAAGTCGTGGATCAAAAGACTGACTCGAAGCGCTCGTCCCGAGTAGAATCGGGGTATGCGGCAGAACAGCCGCGAGAAGGGGAGTAAACGGCACATGACCAAACATATCTTCGTGACAGGCGGCGTGGTGTCATCGCTCGGCAAGGGAATCACGGCCGCATCCCTCGGCCGCCTGCTCAAAGCGCGCGGGCTGAAGGTCACGATCCAGAAGCTCGACCCGTACCTGAACGTCGATCCCGGGACGATGAGCCCGTTTCAACACGGCGAGGTCTTCGTGACAGACGACGGTGCCGAGACCGACCTCGATCTGGGGCACTACGAGCGCTTCGTGGACGAGTCACTCACCCGCGACTGCAGCGTCACGGCCGGCTCCGTCTACCAGACACTGATCGGCAGGGAGCGCAGGGGTGAGTTTCTGGGAGGGACCGTACAGGTCATTCCACACATGACGAACGAGATCAAAGAGCGGATCACCCGTCTTGCGGAGCACGCGCAGCCCGACGTCATCATCACCGAGGTCGGGGGAACGGTGGGCGACATCGAGTCGCTGCCGTTCCTCGAGGCGGTTCGACAGTTCCGCAAGGACGTGGGTTATCGAAACACCTGCTACATCCACGTGACGCTCGTTCCTTGGATCGCCGCTTCCGGCGAACTCAAGACGAAACCGACGCAACACTCGGTCAAGGAGCTGCGCTCCATCGGTATCACCCCCGACTTCATCGTCTGTCGAGCCGACCGCCCCATCGACGTGGGTATCCGGCGCAAGATCGCGCTTTTCTGCGATGTCGATCCGAACGCGGTCGTCTCGGCTATCGACGCCCGCTCGATCTATGACGTGCCGGGGAATCTCAAGGCACAGGCGCTGGACGAGATGGTGATAGAGCGCCTGGAGCTCGAATGCGGCGATCCGGACATGACCGAGTGGGATGCGTTCGTGAACCACTCGGCCTCGCTTGCCGACGAGGTCAAGATCGCGCTCGTGGGCAAGTACGTCGCTCTTCCCGACGCGTACCTGTCGGTGACAGAGGCACTCGATCATGCGGGTATCCACCATGACCACAAGGTGAGGGTCGAATGGGTCGATGCCGAGTCGCTCACTCCGGAAGAGGTCGATCAGGTCCTCTCCGAGATGGACGGCATCCTCGTCCCCGGCGGCTTCGGCATCAGGGGCATCGAGGGCAAGATACGAGCAGCGCGTTTCGCTCGCGAGAACGACGTGCCGTTCTTCGGCATATGTCTGGGTATGCAGGTCGCGGTCGCCGAGTTCGCGCGGCATGTCGTCGGCCTTCCGGGTGCGAACTCATCGGAGTTCGACCCCGTGACCGAGCATCCGGTGATCGATCTCATGCGTGACCAGCACGGAATCGACGACATGGGTGGGACCATGCGCCTCGGCGCGTACCCCTGTACTGTGACCCCGGGCACCAGGGGCTGGAGCGTCTACGGCGAAGACGTGATCTATGAGAGGCACCGGCACCGCTATGAGGTGAACAACGCCTACCGTGAGCGACTGGTCGAGGCGGGACTCGTGATCTCAGGCGTCAGCCCCGACGGTCGACTCGTCGAGATGATCGAGCTTCCCGACCATCCCTGGTTCGTTGGCAATCAAGGTCACCCGGAGTTCAAGAGTCGCCCGACACGTCCGGCACCGCTGTTCAGGGATTTCGTCGGTGCGGCGATCACCCGCAAGCGAACTCGAGGGAAGTAGGCACGCGTGACCGACTCTCCTGACGGGCGGCTACTTGAGACTTTTCTCGATCTGGTGCGGATAGACAGCCCTCCGGGCGAGGAGGCGGCGTGTGCGCAGTACTGCGCGGCGGCGCTCGAAGCGCAGGGCTGCGAGGTGTTCTTCGACGAGTCCTCTCAGGTAACGGGCTCTGATACAGGGAACCTGATCGCGTACCTTCCGGGCACGGCACCGGGCGTGCTGCTGCTCTCTGCTCACTTGGACTGCGTTGAGCCGTGCAAGGGGGTCGACCCTGTCATCCGCGACGGGGTCGTGTACTCGTCGGGTGACACGATTCTCGGAGCTGACGACAAGGTCGGGTTGGCCGCCGCGATCGAGTGCGTTCGCCGTCTGAGAGAGGGCGACCAGCTCTATCCTTCGGTGCGTTGCGTCTTCACGGTGCAAGAGGAGGTCGGTCTGACCGGGGCCAAGGAACTCGCCCCCGAGACCCTTCGAGCGGATCTGTGTCTCGTCTTGGACGCTGACGGCGCCCCAGGCGGCATCGTGATCGCCGCCCCGACGCACTACACCTTCTTCGCCCGGTTCATCGGTCGAGCGGCTCATGCGGGAGTGCGGCCCGAGGACGGGATCTCCGCGATCGCGATGGCCACCGAAGCGATATCGGGCATGACCATGGGTCGCGTGGACGCTGACTCCACCGCCAACGTGGGAACCGTGCACGGAGGGACGGCCACCAACGTGATTGCGGCACAGGTCGATGTGACCGGTGAGTGCAGATCTTTGGACGCCGAGCGAGTCGAAGACCTCCGCGCATCCATGGACCTGTGCATGCGGACCGCAGCGGCAAAGGCTGGCGGTGCGGTCGACATCACATGGAAGCGGGAGTACGCGGGTTTCAGGTTGTCCGAGGAAGCGCCGATCGTCGATCTCGTCAGGCAAGCGTGTGTGAACGAGGGTCTCGAAGCGCGCACGTTCTCGACAGGTGGAGGCTCAGATGCCAACGTGATCGCGGCACTGGGTGTGCCCACCGTGGCACTGTCCTGCGGAATGAGCGGCGTCCACGGCACAGATGAGAGCATCGCCGTCGATGATCTGGGGGCGCTCACCAGGTTGTGCGTCAGCGTGGCGCGTCGTCTCGCCATCGGCGCGGTGTGACATGAGACTCGTGTGGGGAACCGTCAGAGCCATCCGGGATGAAGCCCCCGGCATCCAGCATCTCGAGATCGATACCGACGACGGCTCCCGGGCGATCGCCATCGCGTATCCGCAGCTGGCGGGGGAGTGTCAAGCGGGCGAGCGTGTTCTCGTGAACACCACGGCCGTGGACCTCTCGCTCGGTACGGGCGGAGCCCACTACGTCGTTGCGCGCGGTGATCTCGGCGGCGTGATGCTCGACCGGGCGAGCGGCGGGCACATCATGAAGCTCAGGTACTCGCCACTTCAGACCGACGTCGTCTCGGTCGAGTCGCCGGAATCACCCCACCACGAGACCATGCGCAGCGCGGAGTCGTTGTCGGGCATGCCCGTCGTGTGCTGCGGCCTTCACAGCCAAGTCCCACTCGTGTCCGCTGCGATCAAGCAGGCTGACCCGAACTTGAAGGTCGCCTACTGCATGACCGATCAAGCGGCGCTGGCCCTGCCTCTGTCAGGGGTCATGCGAGAAGCGCGGGCTGCAGGGTTGGTGGATGCGACGATCAGCTGCGGCCAGTCTTTCGGCGGTGACTGCGAGTCCGTGAATCTGCATTCAGGGCTGCTCGCGGCACGTCATGTCGTCGGCGCCGACGTCGCCGTTGTCGCTATCGGACCGGGAGTAGTGGGCACGGCCACCCCGTTCGGACATGGTGGTGTCGCCCAGGGCGAACACATCAACGCCGCTGCGGCCCTCGACGGCAGACCCGTCGCATGCATGAGGCTCTCGTTCGCGGACGAGAGGCCCCGTCATCGCGGCGTGAGTCATCATACGATCACGGCGCTCGCCCGTATCGCTTTGGCATCCGCCCGTGTTCCAGTGCCCAGTCTGCCGCAGGAGTACATGGATGTCGTCGACTCCGCATTGGAATCAGCGGGGATATGGAGTGTGCACATGAGGGTTCAGGCGCAGGCGGGACGGCTTCCCCCTCCGCCTATGAGAGGCGTGAGTGTCACGACGATGGGTCGCGGGTTCTCCGACGATCCGGCGTTCTTCGCAGCGGCGTTCGCTGCAGGTGAGATCGCGGCGGCGATGGTCGCCGACAGCCAGTGAGACGAGCCATGCAGGCTCACCGACAGGCAAGCAACCGTACCGAGGAGGTTTCAACATCGTGATCATCGGAGTCCCGAAAGAGATCAAGAACAATGAGTTCCGCGTGGGTCTCACGCCAGCAGGTGTCAAGGAGTTCGTCGCGCATGGCCACGCCGCTGTGGTCGAGAAGTCAGCCGGTGCCGGGTCCTCCTTCACGGATGCCGAGTATCTCGCAGCAGGCGCTGAACTGGTCGACACCGCCGCAGAGGTGTTCTCCCGTGCCGACATGATCGTCAAGGTCAAAGAGCCGCAGGCGGCAGAGATCGCGATGCTTCGCCAGGGACAGATCCTCTACACGTTCCTCCACCTCGCACCGGACCTGCCTCAGACGCAGGGGCTCATGAATTCCGGAGCCGTGTGTATCGCGTACGAGACGGTGGAGTTGCCGAATCGCTCACTGCCGCTGTTGGCCCCCATGTCAGAGGTTGCCGGACGCATGGCGGCGCAGGTCGGGGCTGCCTATCTGCAAAAGCCCAACGGCGGTCGCGGCGTGCTCATGGGCGGCGTCCCAGGCGTGCTGCCCGCGAAGGTCGTGGTGCTCGGCGGCGGGGTGGTTGGTACGAGCGCCACCTATGTCGCGATGGGCATGGGCGCGGACGTGACGATCATGGACGTGAACCTCGATCGTCTGCGTTATCTCGACGAGATCTGGGGCAACCGGATCCGTACGTTGTTCTCCTCCAAGCACAACATCGAGCAGATCGTGACCGAGGCGGATCTGGTCATCGGAGCGGTTCTGTTGCCGGGCGCCAAGACGCCGTACCTCGTGACTCGCCAGATGCTGCCATCGATGAAGAGCCGGGCTGTCGTCGTCGACGTCTCGGTTGACCAGGGCGGCTGCATCGAGACGACGAAGCCCACCACGCACGCCGATCCCACGTACGTGGTCGATGACGTGTTGCACTACGGCGTCGCGAACATGCCTGGCGCGGTGCCCAACACGTCGACCCTTGCTCTGACGAATGCGACGCTACGCTACGGGCTGTTGATCGCCGACAAGGGCTGGAAACAGGCGGTGCTCGATGATCCCGCGCTCGCCAAGGGTGTGAACGTCTTGGACGGGCGGATCACCTACAGCCCGGTCGCCCAAGCACACGGGCTTGATTACACGCCGCTCGAAAGAGCCATGGGCTGATAGGAACACGTGCAGAATCTCGTCGACGAGTACTTGGCGCATCTGTCGCTCGAGCGCGGCGCGAGTCCGCATACCCTTGATGCCTACCGACGTGACCTCGGAGAGTACAGCGGTGCCCTCAGCGGCCGCGGGGTGGACTCCCCGGACCTCGTCACTCGCGAGGACATCACCTCGTTCGTGGCCACCTTGCGTCGCCGGGGTCTTGCGCCGGCGAGTGTCGAGCGCAAGGTGGCCGCCATCAAGGGGTTCCACAAGTTCTTGGTACGAGAAGGAATCACGCAGAACCATCCCAGCGCGCGTCTGCCGCTCCCGAAGGTTCCCGAGCGCCTGCCCGACGTCATCTCTATCGATCAGGCCGATGACCTGCTGTCGCAGCCCTATCCGCCAACGCCCACGGGCCTGCGCGACAGAGCCGTGCTGGAAGTCCTTTACGGCTGCGGCCTGCGAGCAAGCGAGCTCGCCGCTCTCGAAACCACCGACGTGGATGCGAACGCAGGGCTTCTCAGGGTCCTTGGCAAAGGCAGCAAGGAGCGCATCGTCCCTATCGGCGGGATGGCCAGCCACGCGCTCGCGGCCTATCTTGCGCAGGGGAGACGCTTCTTCTTGCTCAAGTCCGGCTCCAAAGGGACCACCGACGCGGTGTTTCTCAATGCTCGAGGCGGACGGTTGTCACGGCAGTCCGTGTTCTCGATCGTGAAGCGCTACGGCGCCTCGGTGGGTCTCGAAGGCCTGCACCCGCATACGCTGCGCCACTCGTTCGCGACACACATGCTGGAAGGCGGAGCGGACCTCAGGGCGCTCCAGGAGATGCTGGGTCACTCAGACATCTCCACGACTCAGATCTACACCCATGTGGACATGCGTCATATTCGGGAAGAATACTTATCGACACACCCGCGCGCGCGGATGCGACAGACCGTATCCGGCTAGGGGGGTTGAGGATGAAAGGCCATAGTTCTAATGTGTGATGTATCAGACCGTTCGTTCCATGAATCAGGAGGGAGATGTCCGTGAGGTCAAAATGGAGTAAGTCGTTCGCGCTCGTCCTCGCGTTCGTGCTCGTTGCGTCGCTTGGGGTTGGTTGTGGGGGTACCCCTGCGCCGGAGAAGCCGGCAGCAGAGGAGCCGAAGACTGACATCAAGGCGGCCATGGTCACCGACGTCGGTGGTCTGGGCGACAAGTCGTTCAACGATATGTCGTACGCGGGTCTCCAGCGTGCCGAGTCTGAGCTCGGAGTGCAGATAGAGGTTCTCGAGTCCAAGGAGCCCACCGACTACGAGAGCAACATCAACCAGCTCGCCAACGCCGGGTTCAATCCCATCTTCGCCGTCGGCTTTCTCATGACCGACACACTGATCAAGGTCGCACCGCAGTTCCCCGACGTGTCGTTCGGGGGCATCGACATCTTCTTCGAGAAGCCCGAGCCCAATACGTTGGGTCTGCTCTTCAAGGAGCAGGAGGCCGGGTATCTCGCCGGCGTCGTGGCGGGCCAGCTCACGACGATGACCGACGTCGATCCTCGGATCAACAACAAGAAGGTCGTGGGTTTCGTGGGCGGTATGGAGATTCCTCCCGTCCAGAAGTTCGAGGCCGGATTCATCGCCGGTGTGAAGTCTGTCCTGCCTGATGCTGTTGTGAAGAGCGTCTACACTGCGACCTTCACCGATCAGCAGAAGGGTCTTGAGGCTGGCAAGAACCTCATCGAGGGAGGCGCGGACATCATCTTCGCCGCCGCTGGCGCCACGGGCAACGGGACAGCCAAGGCGTGCAAGGACAACAAGGCGCTCTTCATCGGTGTCGACGCCGACCAGTTCCTGACCCTGGGAGACATCGGAGACACCATCCTCACCTCTGCGGTGAAGCGTGTTGACAACGCGGTGTTCCTGACCGTCAAGGCCATGGTCGACGGCACGTTCAAGGGCGGCGAGAACCGCGTCTTCGGACTGGCGGAAGATGGCGTGGGTCTGGCGCCGTATAACGATTGGGACGCCAAGATGCCGCAGGCCGTCAAGGATGCTGTGCAAAAGGCGACCGATGACATCAAGAGCGGAGCCATCACGGTTCCCGAAACCAAGTAGCACCTCTTCATGACCTGACGCGCGTCGGCCCGGCAGGGGGAACCATCCTCCTGTCGGGCCGCGTGCACTTCTTTCGGACTGGAGTGCCGATGGCCCCCGATGCGACTCTGATCTGCTCCGCGCCCGAGACGGGCCCCGCTTCAGCTCCGATCCTCGAACTCCGACACATCACCAAACGATTTCCGGGAGTACTCGCAAACGATGATGTCTCGGTCGCTGTCGCCCCCGGCGAGGTACTCGCGCTGCTCGGCGAGAACGGAGCCGGCAAGTCCACCCTGATGAACGTCGCCTATGGTCTGCTCGTCGCCGACTCCGGCGAGATCCTGGTCAATGGCGAGGTCGTCGTGATCAAGGCCGCGCGCGATGCGATCAAGCTGCGCCTCGGGATGGTGCATCAGCACTTCATGCTGGTCGAGCCCCTCACCGTGACGGAGAACATCGTCTTGGGACTCGAGCCGACGTCTCGCTTCGGCGGTGTCATCGATCGTGCGACAGCCCGAGCGCGCGTGATCGAGCTGTCCCACCGATACGGGCTCAAGGTAGACCCGGATGCCCGGGTCAGGGACCTGTCCGTGGGCAACCAGCAGCGCGTCGAGATTCTCAAGGCGCTCTATCGCGACGCACGCGTGCTCATACTCGATGAGCCGACCGCGGTGCTCACGCCGCAAGAGGTCAAAGAGCTCTTCCAGATCGTGCGCGAACTCGTGTCTGAAGGACTCGCTGTCGTGATCATCACCCACAAGCTCGATGAGGTGATGTCGTTTGCGGATCGCATAGTCGTGATGAGATCCGGGCGAATCGCAGGCGAGACCACACCCGGTGCTTGTGACCAGGCCAGCCTCGCGCGGATGATGGTCGGGCGAGAAGTCGTGCTCCGCGTCGAGAAGTCGCCGTCTGTTCCCGGTGACCCGCTTCTCGAGGTCCGTGACCTTCAAGTCAGCGACGACCGCAAGCTGCCCGCCGTCAAGGGCGTCACGCTCACGGTGCGCGCAGGCGAGGTCGTGGGAATCGCGGGTGTTGACGGTAACGGCCAGCGCGAGCTCGTCGAGACGATCATGGGGCTCCGTCGTGCGTCGAAGGGCTCCATACTTCTCCGCGGAAAGGACATCACCCGCGACGACACGCGTCGCACGATCGCGTCCGGGGTCTCACACGTTCCTGAAGACCGTCACAGGCGAGGACTCGTGCTGCAGTTCGATCTGGTCGAAAACATCGCGCTGGGTGACCAGCGAAAACGGCCGTTCTCGCGCTACGGGGTACTCGACAGGGTCGCGATCAACGCTGAGGCGCGCAGAAGAATCGCCGACTACGACGTCCGCACACCCAGCAGCCACGTCGCTGCAGCGAACCTTTCGGGAGGCAACCAGCAAAAGCTGGTCCTCGCGCGTGAGATCGGGCGCGATCCGGATGTGCTGATCGCCGCGCAACCCACTCGCGGGCTCGATGTCGGTGCGATCGAGTTCGTCCACCGGCGCATCCTCGCCGAACGGGATCGCGGCAAGGGCGTGCTGCTCGTCAGCATGGAACTCGAGGAAGTGATGTCGCTGTCAGACCGGATACTGGTGATGTACGGTGGACTGATCGTCGCCGAGTTCGAAGGCGGCACGGTCACTGACGAGGAGATCGGTTTCTTCATGATGGGCGGCTTGGGCGAACACGACCCGAAGAGCCCTGATGTCTCGGGAGGCGAGGATGCCTGAGCAGGTGATTGATGACTCACCAGAACACCGGGCGCAAGAGGCCGAGCGCCGGTTCGCCCTTGAGCAGGAACGCATCCGACGACTGATCAGGGTTGCGACGCCATTCATCTCAGTGGCCATCGCCATCCTGCTCGGCTCCGTGGTGATCGCCCTGTCCGGCAAAGATCCGCTCCTCGCTTTCGGAGCCATGTTCTCCGGGGCTTTCGGGGGGACTCGTCAGATCGGCGAGACCCTGCTTCGGGCGACGCCCCTCATCTTCACCGGGTTGGCGGTCGCCTATGGTTTTCGCTCGGGGCTGTTCAACATCGGTGCAGAAGGACAACTCTTCCTGGGCGGCATCGCAGCTGCGTTCGTGGGTGTGATGCTCGCCGGATACCCGTGGATGATCTCCGTGCCGCTCGTCTTGCTCGCTGCTGCGCTCGCGGGTGCCGCTTGGGCGTTCATCCCGGCGCTCATGAAGGCGAGGATCGGCGCACACGAAGTCATCACCACCATGATGTTCTCCTACATCGGGCGTTATGTCGTCTCATGGATCATCGCGGGACCGTTCAAGGACAAGGGTCAGATTCCGCAGACTCCCGAGTTACCCGAGACCAGTCAGCTGCCACGTCTCTCTGACGTCTTCACGTTCATCGAGCCCAACCGTGCGCATCTGGGAATCGTGCTGGGAATCGTCCTTGCCGTGGTGGTGTGGTGGGTGCTCAAGTACACGGTCTTGGGTTATGAGGCGCGAGCCGTCGGGTTCAATCCCACAGCCGCTCAGACGGGCGGCATCTCGGTCTCCATGACGACGGTGAAGTCACTGTGCATCTCGGGCGCGCTCGCGGGACTGGCCGGAGCCGTAGAAGTCATGGGAGTCCATCACCGCATGTTCGATCAGTTCTCGTCCGGTTTCGGTTTCACAGGTATCGCGGTCGCGCTCCTGGCCAAGAACAACCCGATCGGCGTCATCGCGGCCGCCATCCTGTTCGGGTCGCTCTCCGCAGGCGCCGGCACGATGCAGCTCGAAGCCGGAGTGTCGCAAAAAGTCATCTCGGTCATTCAGGGCACCATCATCTTCCTCGTCGGCGCAGAGGCGATCGTGTCGTGGGCCGTCAAGCGGATTCGCTCGATGAAGGAGGCGACCGATGTTCGCTGAGGTCGTGACACCCGAGCTGTTCGCCTCCGCGGTCAGACTCGCAACCCCCATTGCCCTTGCTGCCGTCGGAGCGTCGATCTGCGAGCGCGCAGGTGTCGTGAACATCGCGATGGAGGGGCTCATGCTGATTGGCGCCTTCAGCGGGATGGTGACGGCGCTCATGACGGGCTCAGCGTGGCTCGGCGTGATCGGAGCGGTCACCGGGGCGCTCATCTTCGCCTCCCTGCACGCGTGGGCCTCAGTGAACCTGGGGGCCGATCAGGTCATCTCGGGAACGGCCATCAACATCCTGGCTCTGGGAACCACCGGCTTTCTGATGGAGACGATCTTCGGCCATCCGGGAACGACGGACTCTGTGCAGACCATCGGGCCGGTGTTCGATTTCCCCACCGGCGGAGAGGGTCCGTTCGCCACGGTCTGGCTCTGGATCGACACCGTGTTCCTCAGCTACACCCCGATCGTCTACTTCGGAATGTTTGCCGCCATCTTCCTCACATGGGCGCTGTATCGGACTCGGTGGGGACTTCGACTGCGTTCGCTTGGTGAGCATCCCCGCGCTGCGGACACGGTGGGAATCAACGTTCTCAAGGGTCGCTGGTTCGCGGTGCTCGCATCGGGGTTCATGAGCGGGCTCGCAGGAGCGAACCTCACCCTCGAGCAGGTCGGCAGTTTCACGGAGGGCATGACGAACGGGAGAGGCTTCATCGCATTGGCAGCGATGATCTTCGGGCGCTGGATTCCGGGTGGCGGGTATCTCGCGTCGTTGCTCTTCGGCTTCGCCGATGCGCTACAGCTCAAACTGCAGCTGTTCAGCGACATCATCAGGATTCCTGCGCAGTTCTTCCTGATGCTCCCGTATCTGCTGACCGTCATCGTGCTTGCCGGTGTCGTGGGCCGGGCCGTCGCTCCGACCGCCATTGGGAAGCCCTACAGCGAGAAGGGGTGAAGGTGACGCGGGCACAAGGCACTCGGCGCTCGACCCCGAGCATGGTCGAAGCGCTCACCTGGGGTGCCGGAGTCGCGCTCGGCGTCGGGTTGGGCGCCTACCTCACAGCGGTCGGGGGCACGGGAGCGCCAGGCGTTCAAGCGCTTGACCTCTCAGAGACCGTGATGCTCCCGCTCGTCGTGGGCGGGGCCACTACTGTCGTCGTGCTGGCTGTCAGACTGGTCGGTGCCCTGTTGAGACGATCCGCGTCGCATCGCGCCCGTGATGATGAGGGCGACAAGTAACAGCAGCCCCACGACTGCGTCACCGGGCAGGTCGGGCGTGAAGTCACCAGACCGCATGAGCACGGAGCGTACGACGTAGGCGACACCCACGATCGCGAGTGCCGCCCACACCGGGAGCTTCATCCGGAGTCGCGGGATCATACCGAATCGTCGTTGGCAGATGCTGACCCCGGGACCTCGTTCGCGGCTCCGCCTGCTGCACGCTGCGCCCGGCGCTTGCGAAGTCGCGAGGTGAGAATCCAGAGCGTGATCGCGAGGAGCAAGATGAGCGGCAGTGCGGCCACGAAGAACGTGATCAGCCCCTGGACTACGGACAACGCTCCTTGGACACCGCGAGTGAACGCTTCGCGAAGCCCGAACCAGGGGTCATCAGGTCCGATGACCGAGCCGGGCTTGCTCAACGTCACCTGAAGGGTCGCCTTGGCGACCTGCCGCTTCAGGTAGGTCAACTGTGCGTCCATCGCCTCGATGTCGCCGCGGACACGAGCCAGCTCGCGCTGAACCTCGAGAAGGTCACTCACCTTGGTCGCGCGGTCAAGGAAAGTGCGGAGACGAGCTTCCTCGGCGCGCAGGTTCTTGAGTCGCGCCTCGAGATCGATCGCCTGCTCGGTGACATCGTTTGACGACTCGGACTGAGACAGCACGTCTCCGAACTTCGCTATCGTGACCGAAAGGGCATCGAGCTGGTCGGCGGGAACTCGAATCGTGACAGATGCGAACTGAGGTCCGGCCTCCGCGTCCGACTTACCCAGCTCCTGCCCACGCATCGGGGCGCCGGAACCGGCATCGACAGTGAGATCGGCGATCTCCCCCTTGTGAACCGCGACCGCTTTGCGCAGTGCGGCGAGCGAGCCCGAGACGTCTTTGACCCTCAACTCGAGTCTGGCGTTGCGGATGATCATCGGCTCAGGGGTCGTGAGGGCTTCTGCCGCGCCCCGCGCCTCTTCCGTGACGCTCGCGTACTTCTCGGCTCCGGCTTGCGGCGCGATGGTTGCGTAGTCGTAGTTGTCGGGAGCGACCTGTGCGGCATCTCCGTAAACGCCGCCTACCGCACCGTCGCTGGTTTCGCTGGCGTCACGACCAGCACATCCTGTGGCGCTGATGACAACAGCCATGAGCATGATGACCAGAATCGCACGGTGTGTTCGCATGATGGCGGACCTCCTCTGTCGAGACTTCCCTGATGAACGAAAACGCCCTCGCCACTGTTACTGGCAAAGGGCGTCTGTTCGCGTCGTTGAGCGATTCATGGGAGCCCAGTGCCTCAGGCAGTCGGCCCCTTCTTGTCTTCGCTCTTCTTCAGCGCCGAGGCGGCATAGGCACCCAAGCCTACGCCGAGTGCGACGACAACAAAGAATGCGAGGATAAGCACGTTCACGACGGCGCTAGCCCAATTAGCGGTCATGCTGCCCGTTCACCTCCGAGTCGCGGGTGATGTTGGGTCGATTCTACCCCCACCCACGGCAACCGGGCAAACCACCTGTGCCGTCATGCATGAATCGTTGTCAAGACGCGCCACACTTCTTCGTCCGTAACGACCTTTGGACGTCCGTGCGTCCGAATGGGTTCACCGGTGTTCGTAGTCGTGCTTCTTGTCGAACTGCGGTCTCTGATCATTGATCGCCGCCCTGGACGATGCGCCGCTAGAAGTGATGTGGTGTCATCTCGGTGTGATGAATTCCCATCCAGGTGTTGCGTTGAGGGATGAAGTGGATTACGATTGCGTCGTCAGAGAGGGAGACCCGCAAGGGCGACCTCGGTGAAATGGAGCGGGGAGGGTCACGGGAGATGTTTCTGGGCGAACACCAGCACACGCTGGACGCCAAGGGGCGCGTGTCTCTGCCTGCGAAATTCCGCGTGCAGATGTGCGGCAAGATCGTCATCGCTCAGGGAATCGACAAGAACCTCCACGTGTACGAGGCGGCTGAGTACGAGAAATTCGTCAGCAAACTGCTCTCACGCGAGGCCTTCACTCCGGCCATGCGCCAGATGCGTGTGTTCTTCACGGCAGGAGCGGAAGAGACAGAGCTTGATTCAGCGGGGCGAGTGACGATTCCGTCGCCACTTCGCGAATACGCGGAACTCAAGCGGGATGTCGTGGTTACCGGCAACGGTAGCCGCATCGACATCTGGGACGCGGACGCGTGGCGCACGTACAAGGCCAGCGCCGCCGAGTCCATAGACGCCATTGCCCAGGAGCTGGCAGACGCCGGACTCTGGTAGGGATTGACAATGGAATACCGGCACACCCCAGTTTTGCTGGCCGAGGTCACGCAGCACCTCTCACCGCACCCTGGTTCGATCGTCGTCGATTGCACCTTAGGCGGGGCAGGACACGCGACACAGCTTGTTGACCTCATAGCACCCGACGGAATCCTCGTCGGAATCGATCAAGATGACGCAGCACTCGACGCAGCAGCATCCACACTACGCCTCGGCCGGCAAGAACTTCCTGTGAAGACGATTCTCGTCAAAGGCAACTTCTCACAGATCGACACCCTGCTCGTCGAGGCGCACATCCCGTACGCCGACGCGATCCTGTTCGATCTGGGGGTCTCGTCTCCACAGATCGATGTCGTCGACCGGGGCTTCACCTTCAAGGCAGACGCCCCGTTGGACATGCGGATGGATCCGGGTCATCAGAGCCGAACCGCAGCAGAGGTCATCGCAGACTACACCGAAGCCGACCTCGCTCGGATCATCCGTGACTACGGTGAGGAACGGTGGGCGTCGCGAATCGCAGCATTCATCACAGCCACGCGCGCCCGCCGCCCCATCACCACCTCCTCAGAGCTCGTCGAGGTGATCAAGGCCGCCATCCCGGCATCGGCCAGGAGAAGCGGTGGACATCCCGCCAAGAAGACCTTTCAGGCGCTGCGCATCGAGGTCAATGATGAACTCGGTGCTCTCGAAAGCGGTCTGAACAGCGCGATTCGCTGGTTGTCGCCAGGCGGGCGCATCGCCGTGATCAGTTATCACTCGTTGGAGGACCGGATCGTGAAGAGCGTATTCAAGTCCCACGCGATTCTTTGCATCTGTCCAACTGATCTCCCCGTCTGCGTCTGTGGGCATGAGCCGGTACTCCGCATTCTGACGCGCAAGGCGATCGTGCCGAGCGCGGCGGAAATCGAGCAGAATCCGCGCTCACGCAGCGCGAAGATGAGAGTCGCGATGAGGATCTGAGTCGTCGTCACGACGGCGTGGATGTGAAGGGAGGTGTGAGCAGATGGGTCTAGCGGCGCTGAAACATGAATCGCCACCGGCCCGGTCGCGCACTGCCCGCACCCCACTGCGTGTAGTGCCGATGCGTTCGGGGCGTGCGCGTACGTTGTGCGCCAAGAACGCGTTGGCGTCACGCAGGTTTCGCGCCTTCACACTGGTGGTGGTCGTCATCGCACTGCTGGGTATGGGGCGCGTGTGGCTTGCCGTCCAAGCGGCCGAATCCTCATTTCGCTCCGGTGAGCTTCGCGCTGCGATCAAGACAGCACGCTACAAGGGTGACATGCTCGAGATTCGGCTGAGTGCTCTGTCGTCGCCTGCCCGAATCCAGGCGGTTGCCTGCTCGAGCATGGGGATGGTCAAGGCCGGCGACATCACCTACCTCGATATTCGAACCGCTGATACGGCAACCGCAGAGGGCGCGCCAGACGCGGGCTCACTATCGTCGGGCCAGCAGCAGACGGGCGTGGGCCGGGTATTGGCTGCGGCCTTGGATCTAGCCGCCACCGAGGCGCAGATTCTGCTCATCGGTGACGTTGGACTCGCGTCGGCGAGGTGAGGCATAGTCCCGTGACGAAGAGGCCAAAGAAGCCAAGGCGCCAGAAGGAACCGGGGGTGAGGCGCCTTCAGGTTCTCGTCGTGCTGTTCGCACTGGCATTCTTCGTCATCTTCGTTCGATTGTCGTGGATTCAGGTTGTGGAGGCGCCCGCGTACTCCGACATCGCCAAGTCCCAGCGGATGCGTGACGTTGAGCTGGCACCGCGTCGCGGCACCATCTATGATCGCGAGGGTGAGCCGCTCGCGGTCAGTGTCGAGGCGAAGAGCATTTTCGCGTCCCCCTCTCAAGTGCGCGACAAGGAACTGACCTCGCGCGAGCTCGCGCGAGTGCTGGGCGGTGAAGAAGGTACGTATCTGGAGCGGTTGTCATCAACCACCGGATTCGTCTATCTGGCGCGCAAAGTCGACCTGGACAGGGCCTCAGAGCTGCAAGCACTCGACCTGGATGGAATCGGTTTCATCGACGATTTCCAGCGGCTCTACCCCTCTGGTGAACTGGCGTGCCAAGTCCTCGGGTTCGTCGGCATCGATGACGAGGGGCTCGCGGGCATCGAGAAGCGCTATGAGTCGTATCTGGGCGGCACACCGGGGGTCGCCCTTGGGGAGAGGGACCCTAAAGGGCGCCCGATTCCCGGCGGTGTTCAAAGAGTGATCGAGCCGGTTCACGGTCAAGACATCATCTTGACCATCGACAAGGATATCCAGTACCTGACGCAGGTCGAGCTGGCAAAGACCGTTGAGAAGTGGGGCGCGAAGAGCGCTTCCGGCATTGTGATGAACCCGAAGACCGGAGAGATCTACGCCATGGCCACCGTGCCGGGGTTCAACCCTAACCGGTATGGCGAGGCCGATGCCGAGACGATCAGGAATCGGCCTCTCACTGATGCGTATGAGCCTGGATCGACGTTGAAGTGTCTCACCGCTGCGGCGGTGATCGAAAAGGGGCTCTTCACCCCTGAGTCCAAGCTCAATCTTCCTTCGACCATCAAGATCGGCGGACGTACGATCAAGGAGTCCCAAGGCAGAGCGGCAGTGCGTTGGACACTCACCGAGATCGTCGCACGATCGAGCAACGTCGGGACCGTGAAACTGGGACTCAAGCTTGGCGAAAAGGGCCTCTATGACGCGTTCGCCGACTTCGGTCTGACAGAGGTACCCGCAACGGATTTCCCGGGCACGACCAAGGGTTGGCTTCCACCTACCGACCAGTGGTCGCCCTCATCGATCGGTAACATTCCGTTCGGCCAAGGGGTCTCGGTCACTTCAGCGCAGCTTGCCCGGGCTGTCGCTGCGATTGCCAATGACGGTGTGCTGACAACCCCCCACTTCCTTCTCGAGGCTCCTCATTCCGGCGAGAAGCGCCCTGTGTGGTCGACACGACGTGCCATATCGGCCGAGACTGCACGAACCGTCACGCGCATGCTTGAGACGGTAGTGACGGAAGGTACGGGGAAGGATGCGGCGGTCCCCGGATACACAGTCGCCGGCAAGACAGGAACGGCTCAGAAGCCGCGTGCGGGCGGGGGAGGGTATGCGGGCGGGGGCTACGTGAGCTCGTTCATCGGGTTTCTTCCGGCCGAGGATCCACGGGTGCTCATCTGTATCACGGTCGATCAGCCCACGCGTGCGATCTACGGCGGTGTGGTGGCGGGACCCGCCTTTTCCCAGATAGGCCGCTTCACGGTCGCACACCTCAAGATTCCTCCAGCTTCGATCTCGTCGACGACTGCCGTGAACGGGAAGATCACCACCGCGAGTGTCGGTCCTGTGACGAAGCCCGGCCCAGGGCAATGAGTGGTGCTAGGATTTCTCGACTTGATACAGAGGAGAACATGCCAGATACAACACTCGCGATCATTCTTGCCGGGGTGCTCGCCGATTCTCGCGGCCTGCCGGATGTCGTCGTGCGCGGCGTTGCCTACAGATCCGGGGATGTCCGGCCCGGGGACGCCTTCTTCTGCATCAGGGGATTCGCTCATGATGGGCACGAGTTCGCCGCTGAGGCGGTCACGCGCGGTGCGGTAGTCGTGGTTGCCCAGCGGGCGCTCACCATCGACGCCCCGCTCGCAATCGTCCCTGACACTCGTGTCGCGCTGGCTCACGCCGCCTCGGCGTTGCACGGAGATCCAAGTCGTTCGGTCGACGTGTTCGGAATCACGGGCACCAACGGCAAGACCACCACCAGCTATCTTCTTGACAGCATCCTGCGGGCGCAGGGGCAGACGACCGGGATCGTCGGTACCGTCGAGACGCGCATCGGCGAAGAGCGACTGCAGGCTGGCAGAACGACTCCGGAATCAGCCGATCTGCACGGCCTGCTCGCTCGCATGCGCGACGCAGGTGTCGTCAGCTGTTCGATGGAGGTCTCCAGCCACGCGATCGATCTGCACCGCGTCGACGGCGTCCATTTCGCCGCTGTGGCGTTCACGAATCTCACGCAGGATCATCTGGACTACCATCACACCATGGAGGAGTACTTCTCCGTGAAGAAACGCCTGTTCGAGGAGTTCAGTTGTGACGCGCGGGTGATCTGCATCGACGACGAGTACGGCGTCGGAATCGCTGTCGCACACGCTGATGCGATCACGGTGGGTCGCTCATCCGGGGCGATGATCAGGGCGGTTGATGAAGTGGGCGATGCGAGTGGCACGATCTTCACACTGAAGACGCCAAACGGAGTCGTCAGGATCAGACTTCCGTTGGCGGGCGCGTACAACGTGAGCAACGCGCTGGTCGCCGTAGGATGTGCGCTGAGCGCCGGGATCGATCTGCAGACGATCGCCTCGGGCTTGGAAGGCGCCCCCCAGGTGCCCGGACGGCTCGAGCGAATCGACTGCGGCCAGGATTTCGCGGTGGTCGTGGACTACGCCCACACCTCCGACTCGCTTGCCAAAGCGATTTCAGCCGTCAGAGGAGTTGCATCAGGACGTGTCATCACTGTGTTCGGTTGCGGAGGTGACCGCGATCCGGACAAGCGTCCGATGATGGGCCGGGCGGCCGGCGAGGGGTCAGACTATTCGATCGTGACCAGTGACAACCCCCGTTCCGAAGATCCGGTCGGTATCATCTTGAACATCGAGGACGGGCTCATCGCCGCGCGCGGTGCGTATGAGGCCGTCGTTGATCGTCGTGCAGCCATTGCCAGAGCCATTTCGATCGCCGAGGCCGGTGACGTCGTGTTGATAGCGGGCAAAGGACACGAGGATTATCAGATATTCGCTGACCGGACCATCCACTTCGACGACCGCGAAGTCGCTCGGGAGGTGCTTGGCTCGTGCTGAGGGCATCATCTGACACCATCGCGCGCGTCACGGGGGGTGAGATCTTCTTCGGGAGCGCCGACGCGTATGCCACAGGGTTGACAGTGGATTCTCGGGAGACCACCGCAGGATGCGCATTCGTTGCTCTTCCAGGCGAACACAGCGACGGTCACGATCATGCGATCGATGCGCTTCGGCGTGGTGCTCGAGTACTCATCGTCACACGTCCTGAAGAACAGCTGACGACGTTGCTGGGGGAAACATTGACGCGTGGAGCGACGCTTGTTCGCGTCGAAGACGGCCTTCGGGCGGTCATCGATCTGGCTACGTGGCATCGCGGACGCCTGCTGTGTCCTGTGGTGGGCGTGACCGGTTCGACCGGTAAGACCACGACGAAGGACTTCATGCGAGCCGCTCTGTCATCTCGACTTCGCGTGGAGAGTACTCAAGGGAATCGCAACAACGAACTCGGTGTACCGCTCACCGTCCTTGCAGCGGGAACCAACACTGAGGTGCTCCTTGTCGAGATGGGGATGCGGGGCATGGGTCAGATCTCGGAACTCTGCCGAGTGGCGCGTCCCACCTTGGGGCTTATCACGAACGTGGGCACGAGTCATATCGAGATGCTGGGAAGCCAAGAAGCCATCGCGCGCGCGAAGGGCGAACTCGTCGAGGCGATACCTCCTGACGGCGCGGTGTTCCTCAATGGCGACGACGTGCATACGGAAGGCCTCGCCTCAAGAGCGTCCGCCCCGATCACGCGCTACGGTCTGACGTCTTCTTGCGACGTCCGGGCAACCGACATAGTGCTCGATGATGAGAGCAGGGCGACGTTCACGCTTGTCGCTCCGCAGGGCTCTGTGCGAGTCAGCCTGCCTGTTCCCGGTAGGCACAACGTCTACAACGCACTTGCGGCGGCTTCAGTCGCTCTTCGTCTCGCGCTGCCCATGGATGCGATCTCTGAGGGACTCGGCGCGGCTGTCATCACCGCGATGCGCATGGAGACGATCAACGCGGCGTCCGGGGTGACCGTGATCAACGACGCGTACAATGCCAACCCGACATCGATGCGAGCGGCGATAGATACCCTGAGTGCGATGGCGACGGTCGGGAAGCGCGTCGCTGTTCTGGGCGACATGGGAGAACTGGGCAACCTGAGTGAGATCGCGCATCTGGAACTCGGCGAGTTCGTGGCCGAGAAGCAGATCGACGTTTTGGTTGCAGTCGGCCGAAAGGCGCGCAGGATAGCCGAAGGTGCTCGTGCCCGTGGCATGGCGGTTGAGATGATCCGGCCGTGTGCAACGCCTGAAGAGGCCGTCGGCGTACTGGATGACCTCGTCGATTCCGGGGATATCGTGCTTGTGAAGGCCTCGCGAATGATGGGACTCGAGACAGTGGTAGAAGGATTGGTTGATCCTCGTGTTGGATAGATTGCCCCAATACCCGACCTATCAGGTCTTTCTCGCGGTCGTCATAGCGCTCGTCGCTGCCGCGAGTCTGATGCCGTTGTGGATTCGTCTGCTCAGAGTGCGCAACATCGGCCAACAGGTTCGAGCCGACGGTCCGCAGGGTCATCTGGTCAAGCAGGGAACTCCGACGATGGGCGGGGTGCTCATCCTGTTCGTGATAATCGTGACGACCGTGGTCATGGGGGTGGTCGGCGGCGTCGCTTTCGAGGATCTGCGTTCTGCGCTTCTCGTATTGGGCGCGACGGTCGCGTGCGGTGCGCTGGGCTTCATCGATGACTTCGCAAAAGTCGCGCACGAGCGTTCATTGGGACTCAGGCCGCGGGCGAAACTGCTCTGGCAGGGTGTCATCTCGGTGGTGTTCGGGGTTCTCGCGGTGAACTGGGCGGCTGTGGCCACGTGGATTCAGATTCCTTTCACCCGGATTCGCGTCGAACTGGGCGCGCTTTCCACAACAGTTCCCTTGGGGGATGTCGGCACGGTCGTCATTCCGTGGCTGTACCTCGGGTTCGTCGCCTTCATGATGATAGCGATGAGCAATGCCGTGAATCTCACCGATGGACTGGACGGATTGGCTGCTGGAACCGTCACCATCGTGGCGCTTGCGTTCGCGGCTATCGCCTACAGGCAGAACTCGTTGGAAAATGCGATCGTAGGCGCCGCCATCGCCGGTGCGTGCATCGGTTTCTTGTGGTTCAACAGCCATCCTGCAGACATCTTCATGGGCGACACGGGTTCTCTCGGACTCGGGGCGGCGATCGCGGCTTTGGCCGTGGTGACCAAGACTGAGCTGTTCCTCGTCATCATCGGGGGCATCTATGTGGTCGAGACACTCTCGGTGATCCTCCAGGTCGCGAGTTACAAGACCACGGGTCGACGGATCTTCAGGATGGCCCCGATCCACCATCATTTCGAGATGCTCGGCTGGTCAGAAACGAAGGTCATGGTCAGGTTCTGGATCGTCACGGGCATCTTCGCCGGACTGGGTTTCGCGCTTTACTTCGCGCAGTCCGTCAGGTTGAAGGGGTGATGATGGCCGGACTCGGTGACGTTGCTGTCCTTGGCTTGGGTGCGAGTGGTGAGGCGGCGGCGTCGTATTGCGCCGGTCTGCTGGGTACCGCGTGTGATTCGGTGACGGTCATCGAGAGTTCGGACTCTCAGTTCGTCAGGCGCGCCGCGGACAGGCTTGAGGCGCTAGGCGTCAGAGTCCTTCTGGGGAAGGATGCGGTCCCCGGCTGCTATGACCTGTGTATCGCGAGCCCTGGTATCCCCCCGCACTCACCACTCATGCGTTCCGCGCAGAACAGATGTGCCGAGGTCATCTCGGAGGTAGAGTTCGCGTACCGTCGTTCAAACTGCTCATGGGTCGCCATCACGGGAACGAATGGCAAGACCACGACCACCTCACTGGTGGTGCACTTGCTGGGAGAAGCGGGGATTCCCGCGCGCGCTGTGGGCAACATCGGTGTGCCGGCGATATCGGCGGTCGCTCAGGGATGTGACGGCGAGGTGCTCGTCGCCGAGGTCTCCTCATTCCAGCTTGCGCTCACGTCGACCTTCCGTCCGCGTGTGGCCGTCTTGCTCAACATCACGCCGGATCACATCGACTGGCACGGTTCGTTCGATAGGTATGCGGCGGACAAGGCGAGGATATTCGCGAACCTCGGGGTCGATGACCTCGCGGTGATCGATGTTGATGACGAGGGGTCTGCAGGGTATGCGGACTCGGTGTCGGCGCGCGGTGTCCGGGTCGTTCGCGTTTCGGCACGGGCCGCCGCCGGAGCCGGGGCGCTTGTCGAGAATGAACGTCTCACGTTAGTGGGCCCGCACGGGGGTACCGGCCTGTGCAGTGTGGCTGACCTGCGTATTCGTGGATCGCACAACGTGAGCAACGCTCTTGCCGGGGCTGTGGCCGCCCACGCGATGGGTGCGGGTTTCGCAGACCTGACCCGTGGCCTCGCGAGCTTCGAGCCGGTCGAGCACCGACTGGAGCCGGTCGGCTACGTCTGCGGACTGGAGTGGTTCAACGACAGCAAAGCCACGAATCCCGATGCCGTCTTCAAGGCGGTGGCGGCGTTCGGTGACCGCCCGTACGTGTTGTTACTCGGAGGCCGCAACAAGGGCAACGATTTTCGCTCGCTGGCGTCACGGGTTGCCCAAAACGCCCGAGCAGTCATTCTTTTTGGTGAAGCGGCAGAGGAGTTGGCCACAGCATTTCAAGGTACCGGCGTGGTGGTGCAGCGTGCTGCTGGGTTGACTCAAGCGGTCTCCGTCGTCGCTCGCCATGCGGTCGCCGGCGACGCGGTGCTGCTGTCTCCCGCATGTGCTTCGTTCGACGAGTTCACAGGTTACGAGGAGCGCGGACGCGAGTTCAAGCGACTCGTCTCCGCACTGCATTGCGAGGTATCGCAGTGAACTGGGCGAAGGCGTCGTACGCCGGAGGGGCGAGCGCGCGCTACCTACTTCTGGCGGCGGCCGTGTTCCTGACTCTTTTCGGTCTCGTCATGATCTACTCGGCGTCATTTGCCACGGCTGCGATCGGCAACGATAACAGTTGGTATTTCATCTGGCGTCAAGTCGCGTTCGCGGTACTCGGCGCACTGTTCGCGTGGGCGATAGCGCGGTATGACTACCGACTACTGGACGCGAAGGCCAAGTTGATATGGGGAGCGAGCCTGGTGCTTCTCCTCGCGACACTGGCGTTCGGAGTCGAGCGAAACGGGGCCCGACGTTGGCTGGCTGTCGGCCCCTTCACCCTTCAACCCTCAGAGTTCGCCAAGCTCGCGTGCATCCTCGTCGTGGCCGCTTTGGTGGTGCAGTGGTCTCGCGGCCGCATCGACACGAAGGCGCTTCTCGTCCGCACGCTGGTGGCCGTGGGGGTTCCCGCCGGTCTCATCATGCTGCAGCCCGACCTGGGGACGACGATCACTCTGGTAGCGGCCGTCGCGCTGGTTCTCATTCTCGGCGGCATCAGCGGACGTTGGATCGCTGCAGTGACGACCGGTGGCGCCGCACTCGTCGCGATCATGATCGCAGTCGAGCCCTATCGCATGAAACGTATATTCGCGTACCTCGATCCGTGGGCCGATCCACAGGGGAAGGGGTACCAGATCATTCAGGCTCTGCTTGCCTTCGGGACCGGCGGCATCGACGGTGTCGGCCTCGGGCTTTCTCGCCAGAAGTTCTTCTACCTGCCCGAGGCGCACACGGACTTCATTCTCGCCATCATCGGTGAGGAGACCGGGCTCATCGGAACGACTGTGCTCCTGCTTGGGATCGCGATCTTCGTCCTCGCCGGATTCCGCATCGCGCTTGGTTCGCGCGATCGATTCGGGATGCTCATCGCCGGCGCCATCACCGGAACATTCGGGCTACAGGCGTTCATGAACATGGCGGCCGTGACGGGCGTTTTGCCGGTCACCGGCAAGCCCTTGCCATTCGTGAGCTACGGCGGTACTTCAATGATCGTGACGATGATGTCGTTGGGTCTGCTTCTATCCGTGTCCCGGTACGGCGCCTGTGCGCCTCGTGCCGTGCGACCCCGCACGCAAAGCGAGGAGACAGTCGGTGAAAGCAATCGTGAGCGGCGGAGGAACGGCCGGCCACATCTACCCCGCCCTGTGCGTGGCAAGGTTGCTCGCAGGAGAGCATGACACCGTCACCTTCGTCGGTACTCCGGATGGCCTTGAGGCGAGAATCGTTCCCGAGGCGGGCGTGTTGTTTCGCGCACTGCCAGCTCGCGGGTTCGACCGGGCGCGTCCCTGGACCGTTGTGACCTCGGCGGTGCTCACAGCCTCTTCTGCGCTGCGCATGTGGTGGGAGATGGGGCGCAAGCGGCCAGATGTCGTGGTCGGCTTCGGCGGCTACGTATCCATTCCGGTGGGTCTCGCGGCGGCCGCTCGGGGAGTTCCCCTGATACTGCACGAGCAGAACTCCGTGCCCGGTCTGGCCAACCGCCTTCTCTCACGATGGGCGCGGACCGTCGCTGTGACCTACCCGGAATCCGCGTCGTATCTGAAGTACCCGGCCAGAGCAGTGGTGACCGGAAACCCCGTGCGCGAAGCCGTTCTCGCCTCTTCTCGCGAGGAGGGTCGTCGAAGCATGGGGCTACCCCCCGAAGTCCGCGTGCTGCTGGTGTTCGGGGGAAGCAGGGGTGCCCGGCACCTCAACAGTGCCATCGTCGCGTTGGCCCCGGAGCTCATGGAACTCGATGGCCTGCGAGTCGTGCATGTCGCTGGTCGAGCTGAGGCGGATGTCGTCCGTGAGGAGCTCGCGAACGCGAGCGGTTTCGATGTCGAGCGGTGGATGGTGTACGACTACATCGACGACATGGGAGCAGCCCTGGCATCTGCGGATCTCGTGGTTTGCAGGGCAGGGGCGACTTCAATCGCAGAGTTGACGGCGCTCGGAGTACCCGCCGTGCTGGTGCCCTACCCGTATGCGACCGACGATCATCAGTCAAAGAACGCCGCAAGCATGGTGAACCGTGGGGCTGCGAGACTTGTGACCGATAGTCAACTGGACGAGCCATTGTTCTCTCGGGTCGTCATGGGGTTGCTGGGTGACACTCAAGCGCGTGCTAGTATGTCTGCCGCATCACGCGCGCTGGGCGCACCGGACGCCGCCGCGCGCGCCGCGGAGCTTGTTCGGTCCGCCGCGCGGACACAAGCGATTCGATAGGACACAAGTGGACGCGAAGTACGCGCATTTCATCGGAGTAGGCGGTGCCGGCGTGAGCGGGCTCGCGCTCGTGTTGAGCGAGCGCGGTGTCGCGGTGTCCGGAAGCGACCTCAAAGAATCGCGCTACTCGCGTGGGCTGAGAGCCGCGGGTGTGCGAGTCTTCATCGGTCACGACGCCGCGAATGTCGGTGATCCGCAGGTCGTGGTGGTGTCATCGGCGATTCCTGACCGAAACCCGGAACTCGTCGAAGCGCGCGCGCGTGGACTCGAGATATGGCCGCGAGCGAGAATGCTCGCCCATCTCGCCGAAGGGCGCAGTACCATCGCGGTCGCCGGGACCCATGGGAAGACGTCAACCTCGTCAATGGTCGCGACGATGCTTCACGGGATGGGGCTCGACCCGACGTTTCTCATAGGTGGGGAACTTGACGAGTTCGGCACCAATGCTCGAAACGGCAGCGGGAAACACTACGTCGTCGAAGCCGACGAGAGCGACGGCTCATTCGTGCATCTCGAGCCGGATGTCGCGCTCATCACCAATATCGAGGCCGACCATCTGGATCACTACTCGTCGCTCGATGAGATCGAGGATACCTTCGTCGATTTCATGTGTCGGACGGTCCCACAGGGTGCTCTCGTCGTGTGCGCCGATGATGCGCGCTTGGTGGAGTTGGCGCGTCGTTGCGACCGACGAATACTGACCTACGGCTTCGCCGAAGATGCTGACGTCCGTTGCATCTCGGCCGAGAGGCGTGACGCGGGCTATGCGTTCGAAGTGAATGCTTTCGGCAGTACGGTTCGGTGCAGCACTGCTGTTCCGGGGTTGCACATGGTGAGTAATGCGGTCGGTGCGCTGGCGGTCGCCTTCGCACTGCGTTCGGACTTGGGCGAAGCAGCGGCGGCTCTGAGTGGGTTTCGCGGGGTGCGCAGGCGATTCGATCACATCGGGACCGTGGGTGGCGTGAGGATTGTCGATGACTACGCCCACCACCCGACCGAACTCGCAGCGACACTCAAGGCGGCTGCCGACTTGGGGTACCGAAGGGTATGGGCCGTCTTCCAGCCACATCGATACTCCCGAACGGAGGCGTTCGCGTCCGACTTCGGGCGCTCGTTCGACTCGGCTGATCACGTGGTGTTCATGGACGTCTACAGCGCCGGCGAGACCCCGATTCCCGGAGTCAGCGGAAAGACGTTGCTTCGCGAGACGCTCGCGCACGCCCCGCGTCGCTCTGCGGCGTACTTGCCGCACAGGGCCGATATCGTCCCGTATCTCGCTGGGCGCCTGCGCGACGGCGACCTCGTCTTGACCATGGGTGCAGGCGATGTCACGACCATCGGCGCCGAGATACTCACGGCGCTCGACGAGCGCGTGACGGGGGCGCCCCCGTGTCAGTGAGAAGCGCCTACGATCGGCTGCTGTCCGTCGCTGGCGAGGTGCGCCTCGAGGAGCCACTCTCCAAGCACACGACATTTCGAATCGGTGGACCTGCGGCGCTGTACGTGGAGTGCGACGACATGGAGTCCCTCTCAAGTGCAGTCGCGATCCTGAAAGACGAGGCCGTCGATTGGATCGTGTTGGGCAAGGGGAGCAATGTGCTCGTCTCGGACGCGGGGTTTGAAGGCGCAGTCATCGTTCTTGGCAGCGGGTTCAGACACTATTCGGTCGATGGCACTCAGATCGTCGCGGGCGCCGGTGTGGTTCTCGCCGTCGTGGTTCAGGAATCGTTTCGTCGTGGCTTGAGCGGTCTTGAGTTCGCCGTGGGGATACCCGGCACGCTGGGTGGCGCGGTCTTCATGAACGCCGGCTCCCGAGAGACGTGGCTGGGCTCTGTGGTGGGTGCTGTGACGCTCTTCGTGCCGGGAGAGGGGCTTGTCTCTGTTCGCGGCGATCGGATCGACTGGCGCTATCGCACGTCCATCTTTCCGGTGGATGGGATAATCGTCGAGGCGTCGCTCGTTCTTGAACAAGGAGACGTCGAGGTCACGCGTGCGGCGATGGAGAAGAGTTACGAGAGGCGCAAGCAAACCCAACCCTTGGGCTCTCCCAATGCGGGAAGTATCTTCGTGAACCCTCCAGGCGATAGCGCAGGGCGCCTGATCGAAAGTGCGGGACTCAAAGGGCTCACGTATGGGGGTGCGATGATCTCTGAGGTCCACGCCAACTTCATCGTGAACACCGGTGCGGCCACGGCGGCCAACGTGATGGCTCTTATCGACAGGGTCAGGGAGGTAGTGCGAGACACTCATGGCGTCGAACTCACGCCGGAAATACGGTTCATCGGCAGGCTCGACTCGCCGTAAGCGAGTCGAGATAGGCACCGAAGACTCCGTCCGAGTCCGGTACGACAGAGCTCAGAGTGACGCGGGTTCCACCAGGCGGACCGGACGTGTGGTTGCTACGGGAAGCCGGGCTCTTCGCTCGCATCAGGGCAAACGCCTCGCGAGTTCGAAGCGCGATGATCGGGAACGAAGGCTACGCTCCGCCCGGTTGCGCGCCTTCGCGATCCTGCTCGCGGTTCTCGCCGCGCTGATCGCGTTGGGGTGGGGGGCGACGATCTTCGCCACCGGGAAGACGTTTCACCTGAGAGAGGTGTCCGTGACAGGAGTGCGTCACCTGTCGGAACAACAGGTTCGCGATCTTGCGAGGATCGCTCCGGACACCTCGGTGCTCACTTTGAACACGACGGTCATCCGCAAGAGGGTCGAGGCCGATCCGTGGGTCGAGTCCGCACGACTCGACCGTCGGTTTCCTGACGCGCTGGTGATCCACGTGACAGAGCGCGAGCCGGCCGCTGTCGTCGACACCGGCGGCACAGAGCTGTGGGTCGTGTCACCTGATGGCTATTGGCTTGGTCTC
The DNA here is from genome assembly GCA_947085035.1 of uncultured Actinomycetes bacterium. Classification (GTDB taxonomy): domain Bacteria; phylum Actinomycetota; class Coriobacteriia; order Anaerosomatales; family PHET01; genus CAMTUW01. The sequence continues at coordinate 42,167 of CAMTUW010000007.1, read as the reverse complement.
AGGAGCGCTGCCGAGACAGGAGTGCTTTCGATTCGCGATCTTGAAGCGGTCGAGCCAGTCGCAGGAAAGGTGACGGACTCCGAGATCCTGCTCAATGCCGTGCGCGTCGCGGCGGGTTTGAGTCGTGAGCTGAAAGCTCGCACACGGGTGATTTCAGCTCCGACGATCGAGCGTACGGCCTTGATTCTCGATGACGATGTCGAAGTGTTCATCGGTGATGCCGAAGGTATTGCAGTCAAGGATCGGATAGCCAGGGAGATCCTCGAACAACACAAAGGACGGCTCGTCTACATCAACGTGAGGGTTGTGTCCAGCCCAACCTGGCGTGGTCTCGACCCCTGAGTCGAGGGTGTGGATACGCCCGTGAGCTGCGATGATGGTCAAGGTTCGACCCCACCTTCAGAATTTTTCGATGAGGGGCTTGCACAAGGGATAAGGTTTATGCGAAGATTGAGCGTTCAGTCGGTACAATAACGGTCAACTAGAGGTTTAGGGTTAGTCGAATAGTCGGGATTCTCGGGGAGGCCAATGATGCTCGAAACGGGCGCAAACTATCTCGCGGTCATCAAGGTTGTCGGAATCGGTGGCGGTGGGACCAACGCTGTGAACCGGATGGTCGAAGCCGGCGTCAAGGGCGTCGAATTCATTGCGGTGAACACCGATGCGCAGGCATTGTTGATGTCTGATGCTGACTACAAGGTTCACGTCGGGGTCAACCTCACGAAGGGTCTTGGGGCGGGCGCCAATCCTGACGTGGGCCTCCAGGCGGCCGAGGAGAATCGTGCGGAGATCAAGGAGGCGCTCCAGGGCGCCGACATGGTCTTCATCACGGCGGGTGAGGGTGGCGGTACCGGTACCGGGGCCGCTCCGATCATCGCCCAGATCGCGAAGGAAGAGATAGGCGCGCTGACCGTCGGCGTCGTCACGCGTCCGTTCGCTTTTGAGGGTCGCAAGCGCGCCTTGCAGGCGGAAGAGGGTATCCGGCGTCTTCGCGAGGTCGTCGACACCTTGATCATCATCCCTAACGATCGACTTCTCCAAGTCGCTGAGAAGAAGACCACGATGCTTGACGCGTTCCGCATCGCTGACGACATCCTTCGTCAGGGCACGCAGGGCATCACCGACCTCATCACGGTACCTGGCCTCATCAACCTCGACTTCGCGGACGTTCGCACCATCATGAAGGATGCGGGCTCCGCGCTCATGGGTATCGGACTCGCCGCTGGTGACAACCGGGCACACGATGCCGCGAAGGCAGCCATTTCAAGTCCGCTTCTTGAGTCCTCGATCCAAGGCGCGGAAGGCGTGCTCCTCTCAATCGCAGGCGGCAGCGATCTTGCGCTGCTCGAGGTGACTGAAGCGGCCGAGGTTGTCGCCGCCGCAGCGCATCCTGACGCCAACATCATCTTCGGGGCTGTGATCGACGATTCGATGATGGATCAGATTCGCGTCACGGTCATCGCCACAGGTTTCGATGGGACGCGCAAACAAGAGGCGATGTCTTTTTCGGGGCTGACGCAAGACGACGGGGCGCTCAGCGTTCCGGCGTTCGAGCCGATCGGTGAAGACGAGCTGGACATCCCTAACTTCCTCAAGAAGCGCACCTTCTGATTTCAAGGCGTTTTGTGTGACACTCCGGTTTGGACCCGGTAGCGACGACGGCGCGACCTCGTCGTTACCGGGTCCGACTCTTTCTTGAGCCGAATCGAAGTGGCAGGGAGGTCGTTCATGCCAGCGTCCTTCACATCGCGACCGCAACTGTCTCATCGCTCGAACAACGGCGTTTCCTGGTGGGCTGATCCTACTCTCGCCTCAGATGTCGGGGTGGTGTTCGGATTCACCGAGCGAGGCGGCGGTATCAGCAGGGGATCGCATTCCGGACTCGATCTGGCTGCACACGTTGGCGATGATCCGGTGGCCGTGGACTTCAATCGCACCATGCTACTCGAGTCCATGGACCTGAACGGTTGCCGCGATCAGCTCACCTGTGCCGAGCAGGTTCACGGTGAGGTCATCGCAGTGGTCGGCGTCGACTCCGTGGGGGCCGGTGCGTACGCGAAGCACGGGGCTCCACCGATACCCGGGACCGACGCGCTCATCACGGATCTTCCGGGGGTGCCACTTCTACTGTGCTTCGCCGACTGCGTTCCTGTCGTGCTCGTTGCCCCCGGGCCTGTCATCGGAGTGGTTCACGCCGGGTGGCGTGGAGCGCTCGCGTCTTTGCCCGGTAGCGCTGTTCGAGATGTCGCCAGACTCAGTGGATGCTCTCCGGGCTCTGTTCGCGCCTACATCGGGCCCCACATCTGCGCTGCGCACTACGACGTGGACCACGAGTTACTGTCGAGGTTCGCACGAGCCTTCACTCCAGCGGTTCAAGGCGAATCCGGTGGCCTTGACCTCGAGATCGCCGTGATCGCCTCCTTGGTCGATGCGGGCATGGAGATATGCGAGATCACCGCGTTGGGGATGTGCACGGCCGAACACACTGACCTGTTCTTCTCCTACCGCCAGGAGAACGGACTGACCGGGCGTCACGGGGCGGTTGTCTGCATCAAGCCGTTCTGACGTCCCGTAATTAACACCGGAGACACATCCCCTTGGCGTGCAGGGCCTATACTGGTGTTGACCACGCCCGCGGCTTCTGAGGAGTACCAATGCGTGAACAGTTCAATCAGGAGTTGACCGACCTGCACGCCGAGGTCGTCGACATCGTCGTTGCGGTCGCGGCGGCGACCCGTGCATCCGTCACCTCGCTGATCGCTGGCGATCTGGAACTCGCCGAGCAGGTCATCGCTGGTGACGACAGAATCGACGAGCGATGCCTCGGGGTCGAGGAGAGGGTTCTCGAGACGATAGCGACCCAGTTCCCCGTCGCTCGCGACCTGCGCCTGTTGCTGTCGTTGACCTACATCGCGATGCACCTCGAGCGGATGGCCGACCTCGCGGTCAACATCGCCCGCGCGACACGCCGCACCGCCGGACGTCGCGGACCCCAGACGCTCTACGATCTCATCCAGGCGCAGGGCAATCTCGTGTACCGCGTCTTGGATACGACCCGTGAGGCGCTTGCTACCCGCGATCTGGAACTCGCCTGCAAGCTTCCCGAGCTCGACGAGCCGATCGACCATCTCTACAAGCAGTTCTTCCGCGAACTCGCCCGCCTGCAAGAGGAAGAGGAGATCGAGTGGGCCTCCTCGATGGTGCTCGCGAGCCGCTACCTCGAGCGAATCGCTGACAACGCGGTCGATATCGGTGAGCGAATCGCCTACCTGATCACCGGTGAGCGTGATTGGCCGACTGACGCCGCGAAGGGGGAGTAGTGCCGTGACGCCTGTTGCCGCCCGGTATGAGGCGGTTCGGCGACATGTTCTTGACGCCGCCGATGCAGCAGATCGCGATCCGGCAGACGTGACGATAGTCGCCGTGACCAAGACGGTCGGTCTCGAAGACATCCGGCAGGCACTGGATGCCGGGATTGTGGATTTCGGCGAGAACCGCGTGCAGGAGTTTCTCGGAAAGCACGGGTTGTTCCCAGGTGTGAGGTGGCACTTCATCGGGACACTTCAGACCAACAAGGTCAAAGACGTGGTTGGCAGGACTCATCTGATCCACTCGGTTGATTCCATGCGGCTGCTTCGAGAGATCGCGAGGCGCGCGCGCGAGATGGACGTTGTCCAAGACGTGCTGCTGCAGGTGAATGTCGCCGGTGAACTCGCCAAACATGGATTCGAACCGGGAGACCTTCGAGATGTGCTCCTCGAGGTGTCGAGAGAGCCCGGTGTCCAGGTTCGTGGTCTCATGACTATGGCGCCCTTTCATCGTCCCGAAGAGGTCCGTTGGGTCTTTCGTGGTCTGCGTGAACTGCGGGACTCTCTCAAAGAGATGCCTATAAATGGTGTAGAGTTAGACGAGTTGTCCATGGGTATGACCAACGACTACCGCGTCGCTGTCGAGGAGGGCGCGACCATCGTGCGCGTCGGACGCGCGATCTTCGGGCGGTAGGCATCGACGTCGAGGGAGTCAGTCGTGGGTTTCTGGCATCGCATGAAGGTACGGCTCGGTCTCGAGGACGAATGGGACGACGAGTACTACGAAGACGAATATGAAGCTGAAGCCGTGGATCACCACGACGAAGAGGCTTCGCGCAGGCGCGGCGTCGGTGCTGAGTCGCCCTACGGATCGGCGGCCCACCCCAACGCGGTCAGGCGTGTTGACCGTGGGTATGATGAGGAGCGTCAGCGTTCCGGCGCGCCATTGCGAAGCGTTCCTACGGGTCCGGCGGCGGTCACTCAGATGAATCCGCAGGTCAAGATGCACATCGCGCACCCGAAGAGCTTCGACGATGCCCAGTCGATCGCCGACAAGTTCAAGCAGGGCACGCCGGTCATCTTGAACCTGACCACCTCCAGTCCTGATGTCGCGAAGCGACTCATCGATTTCTCGACGGGCCTGACCTATGGGCTCGACGGTGGACTGCAGAAAGTCTCGGACAGGACGTTCATGCTCACCCCGCATAACGTCGAGGTCTCTGATGCTGAGCGTCGTCGTTTCGAGAAGTCCCGCATGTTTCCGGCCCCCGAGTGATTCGTCAGATGACGCGAACTGCGAACAGCACCGTGCCGCTCGGAGTTCTTGCCATCATCGGTGGGGGCAGGATGGGCGAGGCGATCCTCGCCGGCCTGTTGGCTGCGGACCTGTTCAAATGCGACGACGTGATCGTCGCTGAACCGGATGAAGCTCGACGACATGTCCTGACCGAGCGGTACGGGGTTCGTTGCGTCGCTGCGGGCACAGAGGCCCTCTCTGGGGCCGACGTGTCGATTCTGGCCGTGAAACCGCAGGTGCTCGGCTCGGTAGTCACTGATCTTTCGGTGGGCCTCTCGCCCACACTGGTGATTTCAGTTGCCGCGGGAATCTCGTGCGCGCGAATCGAGAGTCTGCTTGCTCCGGGTGCCGCTGTGGTGCGCGTGATGCCCAACGCGCCCGCGATGGTAGGCGAGGGCATGGCTCTGATCAGCGCGGGCAGCGAGGTCACTGAAGAGCAGGTCAACGTCGTGGTGGGTCTGTTCTCGGCGTTGGGCGAGTGCGTGATCATCGAAGAGCTTCAGCAAGACGTCGGCACGGCGATCTCGGGTTCGGGCCCCGCGTATTTCGCGCTGGTGGTCGACGCACTCGCGTGCGCGGGTGTCGAGCAGGGAATGTCACGGGTGGTCGCGCAGCAGCTCGCCGTGCAGACGATGCTCGGAACGGCGAGGTTGCTCCTTGACACGGGGGCGCATCCTGCTGACATCATCAACGAGGTCGCCAGTCCCGGCGGTACCACCGTCGCCGCGCTCGAACGCCTTGAGGCTAACGGCGTGCGTTTTGCGTTCGCAGATGCTGTCAACGCGGCCCTTGGCCGCTCGAAGGAACTCGGAGTCCAGAAGTATGGCAACACAGATCATCGCACAAGTCGTTGAGTTCTACGTCTGGCTGATCATCGCCTACGTGCTGATGTCATGGTTCCCGATGCCCGGCGTGCTGGCCGACATCCACCGCGCGATCGCGATGGTCGTCGAGCCGTATCTTGGTCTGTTCCGACGTATAGTTCCCGCCTTGGGGTCGCTTGATATCTCGCCCATCGTTGCGATACTTGTCCTGCAGTTCGCCACACGGTTACTGTTAAGTGCGATCTAGCATGCGCCCCGGCATACGGGTCAGGAAGGACCATCCATGAAGTTGACACCTCTCGACATCCACCACAAGGAGTTCGCCCACTCGTTGCGGGGCTACAACGTTGAGCAGGTCGATCGGTTCCTTGACGAGGTGGCCGACGAGTTCGAGCGCCTGTTCAAGGAGAACATCGCCCAAAGCGAGAAGATCGACGTCTCGCTTGGCAAGATCAACGAGTTCGATCTGCAGCGCAACACCATCAACAACACCCTGATGGCAGCCCAGCGCTCGGCAGACGACATCCTCGCCAAGGCCAATACTGATGCGGAAGGCGTCTTGAGAGACGCCGAGTTCAAAGCGAAGGAGATCATCCATAACGCGCTTGCCAAGAAGCAGCAGGTGGCTGCGGAACTCGTTCGCATCAAGCAGGCCGAAGAGGAGTTCCGCGCGCGTTTTCGGGAACTTCTCGAGACCAATCTGCGCTCTGTTGCAGAGATCGCCCTTCCGGCCGACGTCGACGTGCTGCTCGGCGACACCGAGGAGGGCGCGGTCGGTGATGTCGTCGTGCGCCTGCCGGACAGACCGGTCGCATCCGCGGCCCCGGTTGCAATGCCGCCCCTCGCCACACCTCAGCTGGCACTCGAGCCGGAGGTCGCGTCGTTGGCCGCGGCACAGCCACCGTCGCCCGGCTTCGTTCAGTCGGTCGCCTTGGGAGAGATTGGCGGACCCGACCTGCCCGATGAGCTCACGTTCATCGAGCCGGGCGAGTTCGCGCTTCCCTCGCTCAATGCATTGGGCGAGCGCGATGATGACGTCGATATCGAAGAGATCGACTGATTCGCAGAAGAACGGCCTTGCTGTGAGCCCGAGCGAACCGGGTGGTACGACTGACTGCATACGAGCGCGCTTCGTCCCGACAATCGGCCGACGAGCGCGTTTTGCTTGCACCGCGTGGCCACACGCGTGAAGAGATGAGGAAGCAATGGGCGAGAAGCACGACTACAAGAGCACCATGAATCTACCGCGGACCGAATTTCCGATGCGCGCGAATCTGTCCCAGCGGGAGCCTGCGTGGATCGAGAAGTGGGATAACCTCGATATCTACTCGAGGTTGATGGATATCCGCTCCCCTGAGAAGCCGTTCATCCTTCACGATGGGCCCCCGTACGCCAATGGGCATATTCACATGGGTACGGCCTACAACAAGATCCTCAAAGACCTCATCGTCAAGTACAAGTCGATGCGCGGCTACTGTTCCCCGTACGTCCCGGGCTGGGACTGTCACGGCCAGCCGATCGAGCATCAGGTCGAGAAGAACCTGGGACCCGAGAAGATGGCTTCCATCACCCGGACCAAAGTCAGAGAACTCTGTCGAGACTACGCGCTCAAGTTCGTTGACGTACAGCGCACTGAGTTCAAGCGGCTGGGCGTCACCGGCAAGTGGGACGATCCGTACCTCACTTTGAGCCCGGAGTACGAAGCAGGCAACGTCGAGATCTTCAAGAAGATGTACTTGGATGGCTCCATCTACAAAGGTGCCAAGCCGATTCACTGGTGCATCCGGTGTCACACGGCGCTGGCTGAGGCTGAGATCGAGTATTCGGACGAGACCTCGAACTCGATCAATGTCGGCTTTCGGTTCCTCGACCCCACGCCGTGGGATGCATTCGGTGACGTGGAGGTGCTCATCTGGACCACCACGCCGTGGACGCTGCCGGCCAACGTCGCCGTGACCCTCGCGAGCGATGCTCCGTACGCAGGCGTTCGCGTTGGTGGCCGGGTCTACATCGTTGCCGAAGAGCTCGTCGCAGCTGTCGCCGAGACGGCTGGGTGGGCCCAGGGCGGCTTCGAGGTCGTTGGCACCAGCGTGAAGGGCTCGGAGCTCGAGGGGCTGCACTACGCTCATCCGATCCATGACGGGGTCAGCGGTGTCGTGATCACGGGCGCCCATGTCGAGTTGTCAACGGGCACGGGTGCTGTCCACACAGCGCCGGGCCATGGCGAGGACGACTATCTGGTCGGCCTCAAGTACGGGTTGCCCATGCCCATGCCGGTTCTTGACGACGGCACCTTCGATGTTGGCGGAGGCCCCTTCGTCGGTATGGACGTCCGCTCTGCGAATCCGAGGATCATCGAGTGGCTCGATGATCGAGGCGCGTTGGTGGCGGCCTCTGAGATATCACATTCGTATCCGCATTGCTGGCGCTGCAAGCAACCGGTCATCTTCCGGGCCACCGAGCAGTGGTTCGTCTCCATGGATCGCACCGGTCTGCGGGAGGCGGCCATGAGGGCGATCCAAGAGGTGACGTGGATTCCCGGCTGGAACGTCAACCGGATGTCGTCGATGGTGGCCGATCGACCTGATTGGTGCATCAGTCGCCAACGGGCCTGGGGTGTGCCGATTCCGGTGTTCACCTGTGCGAAGTGCGGCGAGACGGTGGCGACAGAGGCGACGTTTGATGCTGTCATCGAGCTGTTTCGCACCGATGGTGCTGATGCGTGGTTCACGAAACGGCCTGCAGAGTACCTGCCACCGCTCACGGTCTGCACGCGGTGCGGAGTCGGCCCCGAAGACCTTGCGCCCGAAGACGACATCGTCGACGTCTGGTGGGAGTCGGGGGTCTCGCACACGAGCGTGCTGGAGGCCCGACCAGGGCTGCACAGGCCCGCAGAGCTCTACTTGGAAGGCTCTGACCAGCATCGAGGCTGGTTTCAGTCCTCGCTGCTCACGAGTGTCGGCGCATACGGGCACGCCCCGTTCGAGCGGGTGTTGACGCACGGGTTCATCGTTGACGGCGATGGGCGCAAGATGTCGAAGTCAACGGGTAACGTCATCTCGCCGCTCGATATCATCGCGAAGTCCGGTGCCGATATCATTCGCCTGTGGGTCGCCAGCGCCGACTACGGTCAAGACGTCAACGTCTCAGATGAGATCCTCGACCGAACGAGTGAGGCGTACCGTCGCATCCGCAACACGTTTCGCTTCCTGCTCTCGAACCTGTACGACTATGACGAGTCGGCCGACGTCGCGTGGGACGAGATGCCCGAACTCGACCGGTTCGCGCTCATGGAACTCTCCGACATGCTTGACCGGGTGACTACGCACTACGACGAGTGGCGCTTCCACATGGTGTATCGCACCGTTCTTGACTACGCCGGCGACCTGTCATCTGTCTACCTCGACGTCTTGAAGGACCGCCTCTACTCCGATGCGGCGGATTCGGCGTCGCGTAGGAGCGCTCAGACCGTGCTCGCCCAGATTCTCGGGGTCTTGGTGCGCGTCTTGGCTCCGGTGCTCGTGTTCACGTGCGAGGAGGTCTGGGAGTTCGCCCCCGAGGCGGTTCGTGATGCCGAGAGCGTGCACCTGAGCGAGTGGCCGGTGCTCGGGTTCGCTTCGGATTCTCACGATGATCATCGGGCCGGATATGCAGCCGTCCTCGAGGTGCGCGAGGCTGTCACGAAGGCGCTCGAAGAGGCTCGTGGCGAGAAAGTCATCGGCAAGAGCCAGGAAGCCCGCGTCCTCCTCACCGCGACACCTGCGACCGCAGCCATTCTCGAACAGCGCGGCTCGGAGTTCCTCTCCGAGTTCTTCATCGTCTCGGCGGTCGAGGTGACGGTGGGAGCTGAACTCGAGGTGCTCATCCGTCCTACCGCTGGCGAGAAGTGCCCGCGCTGCTGGAACCTGCGGGAGCTGGGGCCGGACGGTCTGTGCGAGCGGTGCTCGAAGGTGCTCTCGGCGATCGGTTCGTGACGAGTCTCATCTGTCACGGTGGTATACTCCTCATATCAGACTGAACCGAGCGCCCGGCGAGTCCGGGCGTTCGTGCATGACTCATGTCTCGAGAAGGGTCACTCAGATGGACATCGCGGCTCTCTCTGCGCTCAGGGCGAAGCTCGAGGATGAGTGTCGCAGGATCGAGGCTGATGTCGCGAAGCTGGATGCGACTGAACGTGAACTCCAGTCCGAAGCCAGCGGCGAGAACGCCTACCGTGATCACATGGCCGACCAGGGCTCCGCGACCTTTGCGCGGGAGCTCGACCTGACGCTCGAGGAGAACCTACGTGACAGTCTGCGGATCGTGCACGCCGCCCGCGATCGACTTGCCGCCGGAACCTACGGTGAGTGCGAGCGATGTGGAGCGGAAATCTCACTTGAGCGACTTGAGGCCATCCCTACGACGAGTATGTGCATGCCGTGCAAAGTAGCCGAAGAATCCCGCTGACGACGTCGGTTCCGGCGCGCCTCTTCTTGTGCGTCGCCGCCCTCGTGCTTGTTGCGGATCAGCTCACGAAGCTTGCGATTCGTTCCACGCGTGCGCCCGGTGAGTCAACTCAATTCGTGGCCGGAATCCTCGATCTCACGTACGTGCGCAATACAGGCGCGGCGTTCGGACTGTTTCCCGGCAAACAATCCATCTTCATCGCGACGTCTTTCGTCGTGCTGCTCGTCATAGCCGTCTACTGGCGACGGGCCCGACCCGACGAGTGGCCGGTCGTCGTCGCGATGGGCTCCATCGCCGCAGGCGCCACCGGTAATCTGATCGATCGCGTGATGCTTGGACGGGTCACCGATTTTCTCGCCTTCAGCTTCATCGACTTTCCTGTCTTCAACATCGCAGACATCGGTATCGTGGGCGGCGTGGGCATCTTGGTCCTGTGGCTGCTCTTCGGTCCCGAACCGGGCGCTCCAGAATGTGAACCGGGCATCAGCGAGCATGAGCCCGGAGCGGATGCGTGATGCGCCACCACGAAGGCATGGTCGACGACTCCGATCAAGGCAAACGCCTCGACGCGTTCGTTGGCGCCATGGGTGTCGTGGCGAGCAGGTCAGCGGCCGCCCGTCTCATAGATGATGGTCTCGTCCTCGTTGACGGACGCCCCGTCGCGAAGGGATACGCGCTGAGTGCGGGGGAGCGGGTGGAGATCGACGTTCCCGATGAAGACGTCCCCAGCCTCGAGGGAGAAGACATCGCTCTCGACATCCGATTCGAAGACGAGCACATGATGGTCATCTCGAAGCCGGCGGGCCTTGTGGTGCATCCGGCTCAGGGCCACCTGACCGGCACACTCGTGCACGCGTTGCTCAATCACTCGGTGTCGCTGGGGTCTCTCCAGGGTGAGGACAGACCGGGCATCGTCCACAGGTTGGACAAGGACACATCGGGACTGATGATGGTCGCAAAGACCGATGAGGCGCAAAACGTGCTGCAAGAGGCCATAAAGGTGCGTTCGGTCGATCGCCGCTATCTCACGCTCGTGCATGGGTGGATCGCTCCCGACTCAGGTCTGATCGACGCGCCGCTGGCGCGTGACTCCAAGAACCGGATGCGGATAGCCGTGTCCGATCATTCGGATGCGAAACAGTCAGTGACGACCTTTCGCGTGCTCGAGCGTTTCGATGCGGGTGCCCACGACGACGGGTTCTCGCTCGTCGAATGCAAGCTCTATACCGGGCGCACCCACCAGATTCGCGTGCACATGGCCTACATCAAGCACCCTTGCGTGGGAGATCAGGTCTACGGGCTGAGACGACCGAAGGCCGATCTCGGGCTGGAACGTCAGTTCCTGCACGCTTACTCCATCGCGTTCGATCACCCCGTCTCACAAGAGCGCCTGAGCTTTCACGATCCTTTGCCCGACGATCTGTCGTCCAAGCTCTCGGAGATCGCGCCCCTGTCGAGGGGACGCACGGCGGCCGGAGATGATGTCATGGCCTCGCTCGATCGGAATCTCTGACCGTCCACGTGCGCGAGTCATAACGCGCCTTGTAAGTGACCAACGGTCACGCTATTCTGAGCCAGACCTTTAAGATCGGTCCCGTGAGGCCGGCAAGGATCGTAGTCTTCATATCGCAGCCACGTGCGCCAGCACGTCCGCATCCGCGCAGACGACGCCTCTTGCCGACAACGGCAACGAGGTGTTTTTTCTGTAAGGGAGGCGCACAGGTGGCGTATCGCACGAAAGCGACGGTCATGGATGGCGAGGCGGTCTCTCGCGCCATCACTCGTGTGGCGCACGAGATTCTCGAGGCCAATCATGGTGCCGATGGCATAGCGCTGGTGGGCATCGTCACCCGCGGCGCTGTTCTCGCCGAGACGCTCGCTGCGCGGATAGCCGAGATCGAAGGCGCTGAGGTAGGCGTCGGGACGCTCGACATCTCGTTTTACCGCGACGATGTCGCCACGCGGCTCAGTCCCGAGGTCCATCGCACAGACATCCCCTTCGACGTCGAGGGGCGCGACATCGTGCTTGTCGACGACGTGCTCTACACCGGTCGCACGATCCGCGCGGCTATGGACGCGATCATGGACTACGGCAGGCCCCGATCGATCCAGCTGGCGGTCCTGGTGGATCGCGGCCACCGCGAACTGCCGATCCGGGCCGATTACGTGGGCAAGAACGTCCCGTCGTCGCGCAAGGAACGTGTTCGGGTGCTGCTGTCGGCGCTCGACGGCGTTGACGCGGTTGAGATCCTTGAGCGAGACGGGGAGGGCGAGGAGTAGATGCTCTCGACAAGACACATCATCGACATCGCCGACCTGAGCGCTGATGACATCACGACGATCCTTGACACGGCGGACTCGTTCAAAGAGGTCAACGAGCGGCGGATCAAGAAACTCCCCACTTTGCGGGGCCGAACGATCGTGAACCTCTTCCTTGAGCCCAGCACGCGGACGCGTACGAGCTTTGAGATCGCCGCCAAGCGCCTCTCGGCTGATGCTGTGAACTTCGCAGGTTCCTCTTCAGCGACTGTCAAGGGTGAGTCACTCGCAGACACGGCTGCCACGCTCTCGGCGATGGCGTGCGATCTGGTCGTGATCCGGCACAAGTATGCGGGCGCTCCTCGCATCCTCGCCGAGATGATGGACTCGCACGTGGTCAACGGCGGGGACGGCATGCACGAGCACCCCACGCAAGCCCTGCTCGATCTGTACACGATACGCGAGCGGTTCGGTCGTCTCGAGGGGCTCACCGTCGGGATCGTGGGCGACGTGGCCCACAGCAGGGTCGCCGGGTCGCTCGTGCCGGCGCTGCGGATGATGGGTGCCACGCCGGTGCTCGTGGGTCCTCCGACGCTCATGCCTGCCCGACCGGACGTATTGGGCGCTGAGGTCTCGAACTCGCTTGACGAGGTCTTGCCTGATATCGACGTCGCCTACATGCTCCGCATCCAGATGGAGCGTGCCGAGGGGATGCCCTTCCCAAGCCTTCGCGAGTACTCGCGCATGTTCGGAATGAACCGCACGAGGCTCGATGTGATGCGTCCCGAAGCGATTGTGATGCACCCCGGCCCGATGAACCGTGGGGTCGAGATCGCGGCCGACGTGGCGGATTCAGAGCGCTCACTCGTGCTCGGGCAGGTGAACGCAGGTGTTGCCGTCAGGATGGCCGTGATGTACCTGTTGCTGGGAGGTGACGCAGGTGGCGCTGTTGCTTAAGAATGGCCGCGTGGTCGATCCTGCGGTGCCGCTCGATGAGATCGCCGACGTGGTGATCAGGGACGGTAGGATCGTCGAGATCGGGCGCGACCTTCAGATCGCGAAAGGGATCACCGTCGAGTGTGCCGAGAAGGTGGTGCTTCCGGGACTCGTCGATGCCCACACTCATCTGCGCGAGCCCGGCTTCGAGTACAAAGAAGACGTTGAGAGCGGAACACGAGCGGCCGCACACGGAGGCTTCACCGCCGTCTGTGCGATGCCGAACACCAACCCGATCTGCGATGAAGGTTCCGCCGTGCGGTTCCTCGTCGAGCGCGCCCGTGAGCGGGGAGTCGTGCGGGTCCACCCCATCGGCGCGATCACGGTGGGCCAGAAGGGCGCGGCCCTCGCCGAGATGGGCGACATGCTCGCTGAAGGGGCGGTCGCGTTTTCCGATGATGGACGTGGAGTGCAAGACGCCGGGATGATGCGCCTCGCTATGGACTACGCCAAGCAGTTCCCGACCACGATCATCAGTCACGCAGAGGTCGAGTCTCTCGCCGGCAAGGGTGTTGTCAACGAAGGCGCGGTATCGACGCGCCTGGGCCTTTCGGGATGGCCGGCCGAAGCCGAGGAGATCCAGGTCGCGCGTGACATCGCTTTGGCCGAGCTCACGGGCTGCAGACTGCATCTCGCGCATCTGTCGACGGCGCGTTCGATCGCGCTGGTTCGCGACGCGAAGGCGCGCGGCACCGCGGTCACCTGCGAGGTCACTCCCCATCACCTGTTTCTCGACGAGGACGCTCTTCAGACGACCTACGACACGAACCTCAAGATGAACCCGCCCTTGCGTACGCCCGCGGATCGCGAGGCGCTTGTCGCGGGGCTTGTCGATGGCACGATAGACTGCATCGCCACCGACCATGCTCCGCATGCGTCCCACGAGAAGGCGCTGGAGTTCGAGATCGCGCCTTGGGGGACCACCGGTCTTGAGACAGCGCTCTCGCTGGTCTGCACGCATCTCGTCTCGCGCGATGTGCTCTCGTGGTCTGACGTCGCGAGGTTGATGGCGCACGGACCTCGCTCGGCGCTTGGGCTGGAGGCTGTCCGCCTCGAGGTCGGTGGGGTCGCCGATATCACCATCGTTGACCCTGAGGCCAGGGTGGATGTCACGCCAGAGTTCTTCGAGTCGAAGTCGAGCAACTCCGCGCACATGGGGGCTACACTGCTCGGCAAGGCTTCAGAGGTACTCGTCGGGGGGCGTTTCGCACTGCGTAACGGGAAGGTGGTGGGGTAGTGCCGCAACGCGCTCGGGCGTATCTCGCTCTTGAGGATGGACTGGTCCTTCGGGGCTGGTCGTGCGGTGTTCTCGGGGAGGCTTCCGGCGAACTGTGCTTCAACACGTCGATGTCCGGGTACCAAGAGGTTCTCACCGACCCCAGTTACGCCGGGCAGATCGTGACGATGACCTCGCCTCATATAGGGAACTGCGGGACGAACGGTTCTGACATGGAGTCACGCGGCGTGTTTGCCAGGGGGTTCGTCGTCCGGCAGATGTGCCATACCCCTTCGAACTGGCGAAGCGAGGAGTCGCTCCCTGACTTTCTCGTGCGCCACGGTGTCGTCGCGATCGAGGGAGTGGACACTCGGCGAATCGTGCGCCACCTTCGTGAACGAGGCGCGATGCGCGCGGTCATCTCGACGACGGACTCGAACAGTGACTCACTGGTTGCGAAGGCGAACGCGGAGCCCGGGCTCGTGGGTCGCGATCTTGTGGCTGAAGTGGCGGTGCGCGAGTCCTACGTCTGGGGTGACCCGCTGCCCGACGGCGAGATCCCGTGCGATACCGGCGTACTGCCCGTCTCCCACACGTATCGCGTTGTCGCGCTTGACTCCGGCATCAAGTACAACATCCTGCGGGGGCTCGCGGGCGTCGGATGCGAGACGATCATCTTGCCGCCCACCGCCACGGCCGCAGAGATTCTTTCGCACGACCCTGATGGGGTGCTGCTCGCAAACGGCCCCGGCGATCCTTCGGCGGTGGAGTACCTGGTCTCGACGTTGCGAGAGATACTGGGCGTCAAGCCGGTGTTCGGCATCTGCCTCGGACACCAGATGCTCTCGTTGGCGGTCGGTGCCAGCACCTACAAGCTCAAGTACGGGCATCGTGGTGGAAACCAGCCGGTCATGAACCTGCTGACCGGTCGCGTGGAGATGACGAGCCAGAATCACGGGTTCTGTGTGGATTTCGGCAGCATCGGTGGACTCGATGTCCAGATGAGCTCAGGATGTTCATTCCCCCTCGACGATCTTGGCGTCTGGGTACGCGCTCGAATCGCAC
Source organism: uncultured Actinomycetes bacterium (assembly GCA_947085035.1). Lineage (GTDB taxonomy): Bacteria > Actinomycetota > Coriobacteriia > Anaerosomatales > PHET01 > CAMTUW01. Next base: position 26,756 of record CAMTUW010000007.1, on the reverse strand, counting down.
CGGTGGTCACGAGCGAGCGATTCGGTCGAGTGAGGCTGACCCACGTCAACCTCAACGACATGACTGTCGAGGGTATCGAGCTGCTCGACGTCCCAGCGTTCTCGGTGCAGTACCACCCGGAAGCCGCACCCGGACCGCTCGATGCGCGTTACTTGTTCGACTCGTTCGCGCGCCTGATGGATCGTGACGAAGTAGGTTAGGCGAGGGAGAGGACCCCGAGGTGTCGCTACGAAGAATGCTCATGCCGGTCGCACTTGAACCCAGAGATGGGGCGATGCTCGCCTTCGCGTGCGGATTGCACCATCAGGGCGTGCGAGAACTTCTCGTCGCGCATGTCGTGGACGGTACCGGACTGGAGTTCCCGGTTGTCGTCAGGACTGTCGAGCGCGCGCGGACGAAGCTGCTGCGCATGGTGGAGCCGTACAACGACTGCGGCATGAAGATCGAGGTTCGCGTCGTGATGGGCTCGGTCTTTCGGGAGATCTCCGCTCTTGTCCATCAGGCGAGTGTCGACGTTATCTGCTGTGGGACCGAGGGAAAATCGATCGTCGACTACCTGTTCTCAGGCTCCGTGTCCGAGGATCTCGCCCTCAAGGGTGAAGAGCGGACGATGACGGTGAGATGGGACCTCGTGCCGTCTTCCGACGCGGCGACGGCTCTTGCGCGTGACTTCGCGCGCCGACTGGTCGTCCCGACGGACTTCTCGGCATCGTCGATGCGGGCGGTGATGTCGGCGTTCGAGCGTCCGACCGAGGCGATAGGTACCGTTCACATCCTGCATGCGACCGATGGAGACGCGGCTGACGCACAGGCGCAGATGCGCGGCCTCGCATCCATCGCCGCAGAGTACGGCGCTGACGCCATGACCGTCTTGAGAGAGGGAGACCCCGCTCAAGTGGTGCTCGACTATGCGCATGAGATCGGCGCCACCGGGATCATCACCGGTCGCCGTGGCCGCGGTTCGCTTGGCAAGGCGCTCGTGGGGAGCGTCTCGTTGCGTCTGATGCAGGAAGCTCCATGCCCGGTCGTCATCCAGCCCTGATTCCGTATCGCGCCCACTCGCTCGACTAGGAGAGACATGCCTCGTAGGGACGACATCAAGAAGATCCTCGTCATCGGAAGTGGCCCGATCGTCATCGGGCAAGCGTGTGAGTTCGACTACTCCGGCGCGCAGGCGTGCAAGGTCTTGATGGACGACGTTTTCGAAGTCGTGCTGATCAACAGCAATCCCGCGACGATCATGACCGATCCGGGCCTCGCGACGCGCACCTACGTCGAACCGATCACCACCGAGTTCGTGGAGAAGGTGATCGCGGCGGAGCGTCCGGACGCCTTGCTCCCGACACTTGGCGGACAGACAGGACTCAACTGCGCTGTCGCGTGTGCCGAGGCCGGAATCCTCGACAAGTACGATGTCGAGCTGATCGGTGCGAAGATCGATGTCATCAAGAAGGGTGAGGACCGGCGCTTGTTCGCAGAAGCGATGGAGCGCATCGGGCTTGACGTCCCGAGAAGCGGCTATGCCTATTCGATCGCAGACGCCCTGGACGTCGTCTCCCGTCTCGGATATCCGGTGGTCGTGCGGCCGTCGTTCACGATGGGAGGCGCCGGCGGAGGCATCGCCTACAACGCTGAAGAACTCCGCGACATCGTCACCCACGGAACGGATCTTTCGCCTATGGGCGAAGTGCTCGTCGAGGAGAGCGTGATCGGCTGGAAAGAGTTCGAGATGGAGGTGATGCGTGACTGCAACGACAACGCCGTCATCATCTGCGCCATCGAGAACCTCGACCCGATGGGGGTCCACACTGGTGACTCCATCACAGTCGCGCCCGCGCAGACCCTCACGGATCGCGAGTACCAGACCATGAGGGACGCCTCCCTCGCTATTCTGCGAGAGATCGGCGTTGAGACCGGGGGCAGCAACGTCCAGTTCGCCATCGACCCCAAGAACGGGCGGATGGTCGTCATCGAGATGAACCCGCGCGTCTCGCGCTCCTCGGCGCTCGCGAGCAAGGCGACCGGATTCCCGATCGCCAAGATCGCGGCCAAGCTCGCGGTCGGATATACGCTTGACGAGATCGACAACGACATCACACGGGTGACGCCCGCGTGCTTCGAGCCGAGCATCGATTACACCGTCGTGAAGATCCCGCGCTTCGCATTCGAGAAGTTCCGCGGTACGGATGAGACGCTCACCACCCGGATGAAGAGCGTCGGCGAGACCATGGCGATCGGCCGGACCTTCGCTGAGGCACTGGGCAAGGCCATGCGCTCGCTCGAGAACGGCCGTGCGGGGCTCGGTGCCGATGGCTGTGACGTCTTCGAGGAGCACAAGTTCGACGAGTTCCTCGCAGTGCCCAACGAGGCGCGACTCTACTACCTTGCAGAGGCGCTGCGTCGCGGACGTGACGTGGAGGAACTCCACGAGATCACGAGGATCGATCCGTGGTTCCTCGGCGAGATGGCCGCGATGATCTCGCTCGAGAAATCGCTGTTGGGTCGATCGCTTGATTCGCTGGAGGCCGATGAGCTGCGCGAGGCGAAGCGTCATGGCCTGTCCGATATCCAGATCGCCTTTCTGACCGGCGCATCGGAGGCGAGTGTTCGTGCTGTTCGCAAGGCCCTGGGTGTGCGTCCCACGTTCAAGTCGGTCGACACCTGCGCTGCGGAGTTCGCCGCGTCCACGCCGTACCACTACAAGACCTATGAGGACGAAGACGAGGTCACCCCTGCCACCAAACCCCGTGTGATGATTCTCGGTGCCGGCCCCAACCGGATCGGACAGGGAATCGAGTTCGATTACTGCTGCGTGCACGCCGCTTACGCGCTTTCCGACATGGGCTATGAGACCGTGATGGTGAACTGCAACCCCGAAACGGTGTCCACCGACTACGACACGAGCGACCGGCTCTACTTCGAGCCGCTCACATTCGAAGACGTCATGGACATCGTCGACGTCGAGCGTCCCGAAGGCGTCGTCGTGACCTTCGGAGGGCAGACGCCGCTCAAGCTCGCGCGCGCACTCGAGGCCGCTGGGGTTCCGATCATGGGCACGAATCCCGAAGCCATCGATCTTGCCGAGGACCGCAGTCGTTTCGCGCCGATTCTCGACGAACTGGACATCGCGTACCCGTCCGCGGGCGCGGCCTCGAGTTTCGACGAGGCGCTCGAGGTCGCGCGGCGCATCGGATTCCCGCTGCTCGTGCGCCCGAGCTACGTGCTTGGCGGGAGAGGTATGGTGATCGCCTACGACGAACACTACCTGGAGAAGTACATGGCCGAGGCGACGCGCATCTCGCCCGACCATCCCGTACTCCTCGACCGCTTCCTTGAAGGTGCGATCGAGGTTGACGTCGACGCCGTGTGCGACGGCGAAGATGTCTACGTGGGCGGCCTGATGGAGCACATCGAGGAAGCCGGCATCCATTCGGGCGACTCGGCGTGCTGTATACCTCCGTACTCGCTTGGCGAGGAGGTGGTGCGTTGCATTCGCGACCACACCCGGGCCCTCGCGCTCAGGTTGGGGGTCTGCGGACTCATGAACATCCAGTTCGCGGTAAAAGACCAGGTCGTCCATGTGCTCGAGGTCAACCCGCGGGCGAGTCGCACCGTGCCGTTCGTCTCGAAGGCGACCGGCGTGCCTCTCGCCAAGATAGCCGCCCGGGTGATGGCGGGCGAGAAGCTTCGCGATATGGACCTCCCATCAGACACTCGTGAGCTTGCGCGCTTCTGCGTCAAGGAGGCGGTCATGCCTTTCGGTCGATTCCCCGGGGCCGACAGCGTGTTGGGGCCGGAGATGAAGTCGACGGGCGAAGTCATGGGGGTGGCCGATGACTTCCCTGCGGCCTACGCCAAGTCGCAGCTTGCCATCGACTACTCGCTGCCCACGAGTGGTACTGCGTTCGTGTCGGTCTGCGATCGGGACAAGCGTCACGTGGTGAGCGTCGCGAAGCATCTGCACACCCTCGGGTTCAACTTGATGTCTACCCGAGGGACCGCACGTGCCTTGCGCGCGGCGGGCATCCCGGTCACCGAGGTGATGAAGAAACACGAGGGCCGACCCAACGTGCTTGACGAGATCGCGAACGGCAACGTTCACCTCGTCATCAACACGCCATTCGGTCAAGAGACCCGCTCGGACGGATATCACCTGCGGTCCTCTGCGATTCGTCACGGGATTCCCAACATCACGACGATGCCGGCCGCCATGGCCATCGTGCAAGCCATCGAGGCGGTGAAGAGCGGGAGGTTGGGGGTCCGAGCGCTTCAGGACTTCGAGGCACAGGATGCGCTCACCTTGAGCGGGGAGTCCACGTGAGCGCACGCCAGAGGCCGTTGATGGAGCGTGTCACGGTTCTTTCTAACGAGCGCGTGTGCGAGCGCGTGGGCCTGCTCGTGCTGGATGCCCCGGCTTGCGCGGCGTCGATTCGGCCCGGTCAGTTCGTGCACCTGCGAATCGGACGCGATTCAGCGCATATCCTGCGTCGGCCGTTCTCCGTGTACCGGGTTGAGGCTGACCGTGTTCATATCCTCTACCAGGTTGTCGGTTCGGGCACGTCTTTGCTTGCTGACAAGAGCCCCGGAGACACTTCGATGGACGTCGTTGGCCCGCTTGGTCATGGCTGGGACGTGCCGGTCGATGCGGCACACGTCCTCTTCGTCACGGGTGGGCTGGGCGCGGCCCCTTTGGGCATGCTTGCCGAGGAGCTCGCCGTGCGTGGTGTCGCGGTTGTCGTAGCTATGGGAGCGCCCTGCGGTGAGCGGCTCGTCGCACGAGACCTCTTCGAGCGAGTGACCCGCCGCGTCGAAGTGGCCACCGATGATGGCAGCGTGGGCAGCATCGGGTTCGTGACCGAGCTCTCGGCACGTTTGCTGACCGAGGAGCGTTTCGACATGGTCTGTACGTGTGGCCCGGAGCCGATGCAGCGTATCGTCGCGGCGCAGGCCGTTTCGGCGGGCGTCTCGTGCCAGGTCTCCCTGGAGCGGCTCATGGCGTGCGGAATCGGAGCGTGCTTGTCGTGTGTCGTGACGACGACCTCCGGCATCAAGCGCGCGTGCGTGGACGGTCCGGTCTTCGATGCGAAGGAGGTGCTCTTCGATGCGACGGAGATCTCGTCGAAGCACTAGGCCGCCGCTGGCTGTCGGCTCGGCACCTCGCGCTTGCGCGCCCGCGGATCCTCGCTGGTATGGCGTTGGACAGGGGGGAGTGAGGCCGTGAGCATGGTTGACATGCGTGTCAAGCTCGCCGGTCTCGACCTCAAGAACCCGGTGATGACGGCCTCGGGCACATTCGCATCGGGGCGAGAGTTCTCCGACTTCTTCGATCTCGAGCGCCTGGGAGCCATTGTGACCAAAGGTGTCTCCTTTGAACCCTGGCGGGGCAATGCGTCGCCACGGATCGCAGAGACCGCTTCGGGGATGCTCAACTCGATCGGCCTTCAAAACCCCGGCGTCGAAGCGTTTTGCGACGGCGATCTGTCGTGGCTCGCTCTGCACGCCGCGAAGACGCCCGTCATCGTCAACGTGAGTGGTCACACCGCCGAGGAGTACGTCCGCGTGGTCGAGCGGCTGGAGCGCGAGCCTGTTGTCGCCGGCTACGAGCTCAACATCTCGTGTCCCAACGTCGACGAAGGCGGCATGGCGTTCGGGACCTCGTGCGTTGCCGCTGCGCAGGTTGTCAAGGCGGTTCGCGGTCATACGGCCCGACCCCTCATCGTCAAGTTGAGCCCTAATGTGACCGACGTGACCGAGATCGCATCAGCGGTCGAAGCCGAGGGCGCGGATGCTGTCTCGCTCATCAACACGCTGCTGGGCATGGCGATCGATGCTACCTCTCGAACGCCCAGACTTGGGCGTGTGGTGGGGGGGCTCTCGGGACCCGCGATCAAACCGGTCGCGCTTCGCATGGTGTGGCAGGTCGCGAACCGCATCTCGATCCCGGTTGTAGGCATGGGCGGCATCATGAACGGCGAGGACGCCGTGGAGTTCCTGCTCGCGGGAGCGAGCGCCGTGGCGGTTGGCACGGCGAACTTCGTCGACCCGCTGAGTGCCGTACGTGTCATAGACGGTGTGGCCGAGTATTGCCACAAGCACGGCACGAAGAGAGTCGAAGACCTCGTAGGCGCTTTGTCCGCGTGATGCCCCGGGCCCGGCCGTCATCTCGACACGGTCGAGAGCGCGGTTTGAGAGGAGAGAATCGGGTGGAGACCCCAACATCGGCACGCGAAGCTCTGATCGTCGCGCTGGATATGGATGCGCGCGATGCGCTCGCCATGGCGCACTCACTTCGCGGGGTCGTCTGCTGGCTCAAGGTGGGGATGACCCTCTTCTACGAGAGGGGACCGCGCATCGTCGAGGAGCTGCGAGAACTCGACTTCGACGTGTTCCTCGACCTCAAACTGCACGACATTCCGCACCAGGTCGAAGGTGCGGTTCGTTCGGTGGCCTCTCTGGGCGCTCGGATGCTCACAGTGCATGCGACCGGAGGTACCGAGATGCTCGAGGCAGCCGTGCGTGGTGCGCACGAGGGTGCGGCCGGTACCGGTGTCGAGCCCCCCGCGCTTCTCGCTGTGACGGTACTCACGAGCATGAGCAGTGCCGACCTCGAGACGGTGGGTGTCGAGTATTCGGCGGCCGAGCAGGTCCTCCGACTGGCAGGTGTAGCCCGAGATGCTGGTGTGGACGGAGTGGTGTGTTCGGCGCAGGAGGCGGCTATGGTGAGGGGGATCCTCGACGCTGGCGCACTTGTCGTGACCCCCGGAATCCGTCCGGAGTGGGCAGGGAACGACGATCAGTCGCGGGTCGCCACTCCATCGCAGGCGCTCTCGCGGGGAGCATCTCATCTGGTGATCGGTCGACCTATCACGGGCGCGCACGACCCGCGCGACGCGGCACTCAGGATCATCGCAGAAATCGAGGAGGGAATCGCGTGACAGAACGAATGACGAAAGCCGAGGTCCTTGAGGCCCTTGAGCGGGTCGATGCCATACGCCAGGGTCATTTCGTGTTGACGAGTGGGCGTCACAGCGCGACGTACGTGCAGTGCGCGCGCGTTCTCGAGGACCCTGCGCTCACCGCGCGTCTTGCCCGCAGTGCTGTGGCCGGGCTTGAGAATCCCGGGTCCATCGATCTCGTGGCGGCTCCGGCCGTCGGGGGCATCATCTTCGGCTTTGCGATCGCGCAAGCCCTTGGGGTCAACTTCATCTTCACGGAACGCGAGCACGGGAAGATGGTGCTTCGGCGGTCGTTCTCGATCCCCACAGGAGCGCGAGTCCTCGTCGTTGAAGACGTGGTCACGACTGGCGGAAGCGTAGCCGAGGTCATCGAACTGGTCCGTGGTTCAGGTGGCGAGGTGGCAGGTGTCGTCTCGTTGATCGACCGCGGTGGGGACAAGGCGTTTGATTCTTCGTTGTGGCCTCTACTTCTACTTGAGGTTGAATCTTGGGAGCCAGCGTCGTGCACATTCTGCAGGGACGGTGTGCCGATCGACTCGCCCGGCAGCCGTAGACTCTCATCGTGACCTATTGGCATGTCCGCAGGTCAGGCGTAGGATGAACGCAATCGCGCATTGGAGTGACCGCCCTCGAGAGGGGGGAGGCGCCCTGAGGAGCCGCACCGTTTGGTACGACGAGGAGGAACAATGGCACTGCCGAACCTGTCAGCAGAAGACCGTGCAAAGGCGCTCGCCAAGGCGGCCGAAGCACGCCAGAAACGCGCCGAAGTCCGCGTCAAGATCAAGAACGGCAGCATGTCTTTCGCTGATGTGATGAAGAACGCCGCCGACCCGGTCATCGCGCGGATGAAGGTGACGATGTTGCTCGAATCACTGCCTGGCTACGGCAAGGCGAAGGCGACCAAGCTCATGGATGATCTGAAGATATCCGCGAGCCGCCGCGTTCAAGGACTCGGCGCCCGGCAGCGCGAGCAGTTGATGGAGCGCTTGGGCTAGGTGTCTCCCGTCGGTGACTCACACCTCCCGGAACGCGTGCGGAAGGGCAATCTGTTCATCGTGTCCGGCCCCTCAGGCGCCGGCAAAGGTACGCTTGTCCGCGAACTGCGCTCTCGTGTCCCTGACCTGTGGGTCTCGGTGTCGGTCACTAATCGAGTCGCCCGGCCCAGGGAACTCGACGGTGCCGACTATTTCTTCGTCAGCGATGAGGAGTTCGATGCCCTGATCGCGGGCGATGGCTTGCTTGAGTGGGCAACGGTTCACGGCAATCGGTACGGGACGCCACGCGCCGCCGTCGAGGCCCGAGTGGCCGAAGGGCGTCAGGTGGTTCTCGAGATCGACCCGCAAGGTGCGTTCAAGGTCAGAGATATCTTGCCGAAATCGGTACTTCTCTTCATTGCACCGCCCTCGATCGATGATCTTCGTGAGCGATTGAAGCACAGAGGTTCAGAGACAGAAGCGCAGGTCGCAGTACGTATGAGAACGGCAGAGCGTGAACTCGAGCTTGTCGGCGAGTACGACCATGTGGTAATAAACGACGACGTTTCCCGCGCTGCAGCTGAGCTTGTGGGAATCATTGATTCATACGCCGAGCGACAGGAGTCGTGAAGATATGTCAGTCATCAAGCCCGAGATCGATGAGCTTTTGTCGAAAGTCGACTCGAGATACACGCTTTGCATCATCTCGTCGCGCCGCGCACGCCAGATCAATGACCTGAACCACATGTTGCAGGACCAGGCGCTGCTGGCCATGACGACCAGTGAAGTGGTGGAGATGAGAAGCGGCAAGAAGCCGCTCTCGCTCGCACTCGAAGAGATCGAGCGCGGCATCGTCGGCTACGAGCGTACAGCGGACGGCTACAAGTAGTAGCCCATGCTCGAGCGCTGGTGCCTCGTCACGAATCACGAGATCGGCCTCAAAGGCCGTAACAGATCGACTTTCGAGCGCCGCCTCAGGGAGAACCTGGACGCGGCGCTCGCGGGTTATCCGGTGGGCCGGGTCTGTCGTGCATCTTCACGTCTGGCGGTGCGAGTCGAAGACGAGTCGAGCGTCGACGCGGTCGCCGAGCGCCTCGCCCAGATTCCGGGTGTGAACCACGTTGCGATCGCAATACGTGTCGATCGTGAGCTCGAAGCCATCGAAGACGCCGCTCTCACGGTGCTCAGCGAGTTCGGTCCGTTTCAGACCTACGCCGTCACAGCGAAACGCTCCAACACGGATTTCCCCATCTCGAGCCTTGAACTCAATCGTCTCGTAGGCGCACGCATCGGTGCCCAGACCGGCGCTCGCGTGGACCTCGGCTCTCCTGACGTGCTGGTCTCGATTGCCGTGATACAAGCCGATGTATTCGTGTGGGCCAACCGGATAGCCGGTGTGGGCGGACTTCCCGCAGGGAGTGCCGGCAAGGTCGTTTCGCTGCTGTCGAGCGGGATCGACTCACCGGTGGCGACATGGCGGATGATGCGTAGGGGAGCGGTGGTCGTCGGTCTGCACTTCTCCGGGCGGCCGCAGGTCTCGGCGCAAAGTGAGCGTGTCGTCGCCGAGATCGGGAGCGTCCTCGAGAGAACCGGTGCGCTCGGCAGGATATACGTCGTGCCGTTCGGCGACATCCAGCGCGAGGCGAGTCTGCTCGTGCCGCCTGACCTGCGTGTCCTCATCTACCGCAGGCTCATGATCCGCGTCGCGGAACGCATCGCTCATCCCGAGAAGGCACGGGCCCTGGTCACGGGTGAGTCTCTCGGTCAGGTCGCAAGTCAGACCCTCGACAACATCGCGGCCGTCGACGAGGCGGCGACGCTTCCTGTGCTTAGGCCGCTCATCGGCAACGACAAGCTCGAGATCATGATCGAGGCGCGCCGGATGGGCACGTACGATCTCTCGATCCAGGAGGCTGAGGACTGCTGCACGCTGTTCATGCCGCGAACTCCTCAGACCCATGCCCGGCTCGCATCCGTTCTGGAAGCCTGGGAGGCGATTCCGCACGAGCGGATGGTCGATGATGCGATGTCGTCGCTCGAGTGGCTGGACTTCCGCTCGCCGGTCTACCGTCCCCCGGGCATCTGGTCGACTCCGGCAGGATCTGCGGGATCTCGAGTCGGCGGCCGGACCGCATGAGCCGTCGACTGCGGATCCTCGCACTCGAGCCCTACTACGGAGGCTCTCATCGCGCGGTGCTCGACGGGCTCGTCGAGCATGTCGATGCCGAATGGACTCTGCTGACGCTTCCCGCACGCAAGTGGAAGTGGAGGATGCGGGGTGCGGCGATCACCATGGCGGCGCAGGCGCGCGAGCTCCTGGCGGAGCAGGGCGCTTTCGATCTGATCTTCGCGTCGACCTTCGTGAACCTCGCCGAGTGGCGAGGGCTTTCAGGTCCCGGATTCTCATCGGTGCCCGCGATCGTGTACTTCCATGAGAACCAGCTGCTGTACCCCAATCGTCATACGGCCGAGTGGGACCTGCAGTTCCCCCTCACCAACGTGACTTCAGCTCTGGCCGCGGATCTGTGTGTCTTCAACACCCGCTACAACATGGACGGCTTCCTGGCCGGGATTCCTGGGTTCATCAAGGGCTTCCCGGATCATCACCCCGCGGGTCTCGCCGAGAGGATCGCCAAGAAGTCCACGGTGCTCGCACCACCTTTCGATCCCACCACTTTTGACGGCGTGGCCCGATCACGGCCAGCGCGTACCAGGATCGTGTGGCCTCATCGATGGGAGCATGACAAGGACCCCGGGGGGTTCTTCTCGGCGATCACGGCTCTTGCCGGTGAGGGGCTGGACTTCGAGGTCGTAGTGGCTGGCCAGGCGTTTCGCGAGACCGAGGCGGCGATTCGCGAAGCAGCCGAGGTGCTCGGTGACCGACTCGCCTTCTGTGGGCAGCCCGAGGATCGTCTCGCCTATGCGGAGTTGCTCGCTTCCTCGGATGTGGCGGTCTCCACGGCCCGCAATGAGTTCTTCGGGCTTGCGATGCTGGAGGCGTGCTACTCCGGGTGCATGCCTCTTGTCCCGGATGACCTCGCATACCCCGAGATCTACCCTGAGGATTTCAGATACCGGGGAATCGACGAGCTGATCTCCAGACTCCGCACTTCGATTCTCAGCCGTCCCGCTCCCGACTCTGCGAGACATCTGGCCGAGCCGTTCACGTTTCCTGCACTCGCCGGACGATATCGCGAACTGTTCGAGTCGTTGGGCTAGACTCAGGGAGTCAAAAGGCACGCGGGTAAGGAGGCCACAAGGCATGGACAGCGAACTACAGGATCGTCTGGCTCCTCGTCATCCTGTTGCTCAACTCCGTCGGCCCGATCCTGTACCTCACCATTGGCAGGGCGCCGGCCGTCGCAGAAGAAGTCACCGTGCCCGGCTTGGACGACTGACCGGGAAGCCTCAGCAGCCGGCGTGTCGAGCGGCTACCTCGTCGAGTGCGAGATGATCGCGCTCGACCATGAGAATCGCGTTGAAGACCTCGCGGACGCGCTCGTTGGTTGCTGCGGCGACGACCTCTTCGTAAAACGCCGAGGCCTTCGATTCGCGTGCGGCGGACTCGGAGATGGCAGAGCACCAATCACCAACCGCACCCTCGGGCTCGTCGAGATCGCTGGGCGTGGGCTCGCCGATCAGCTTCGAGAATATCGAGCAGTGCTCCGCCTCCACCTTGGAGAGGCGCTTGAAAGCGCTGGAGAGATCCTCGTCACCAACGAGCGCAGCCGCCGCACGGTAGAAACGGGCGTTTGAGCGCTCGATATCGATGGCCGTGCGGATGTGGTCGCGCTCGATCTCGGTCAGCGGAACGCGGTTCTCTGAGGCGAGAAACCCGCCCGGCTCTACGAAGTGCGCTTCTGCGGCCCCACAGAACGGGCAACGGGACGGAGCCGTGGGCCCCAAGTATGTATCACCGCAGATCCGGCAACGTAGCATTCGCATGGTGAACTCCTCACCTCGTTGGTTCCGATGCTGGCATCTCTTCGAGAAAGTCACTTCGCCGCGACAAGAAGTGCTGATTCCATGGAACGACCGTTTTGCGCATTGACCCTGCCCGGCGTCAAGACTAACCTCGCCAAGGTCGATGAGCGCACGAAGCGCGATCGGCCTCACGCCGAACCATACCCGAACAGGAGGACGCTGTGTCCGAGGATCACGTGCCGGGTGTCGGCGAGGAGACGTCCGCGCCGCGACACGACCTGAAACATCGCGTGCTCTCATTCCTCGGCAGTCGATGGTTCGTCAAAGGCGTCTTCCTCGTCATCTTCATCTCGTCAGTGGTTCAGCTGTTGCGTTTCGAGCGATGGGCACGAGGCGGGGGCGATTTCGTACGCCGGCCTGAAGCGGTCGCGGGGCTTCTGCCGATCGGCCACTTCACGAGCTTCTTCGCGTGGGTCCGTGGCGGCGGATGGGACACGTTGCTGCCGGCGGGCCTCGTCATCATCATCGGCGCGCTTGTGCTGTCGTTCGTGTTCAAGCGAGGATTCTGCGCCTGGGTCTGCCCCGTGGGGACGATCTGGGAGGCGTTCGCCACCCTCGGGCACCGCTTGATGGGGCGAAACATCCGTGTGTGGAAACCGCTCGATCTTGCGGGGCGAGCTGTGCGTTACCTGCTGGCTGCGGCGTTCATGACGTTTCTGATTCTCGTTCCCTTGTCGGAGGCGATCATATTTCGTCAACTTCCCTACATGTGGATCGCCGATCTGAAGATCCTTCACCTCATGGTCGAGCCCAGCTGGATCACAGCGGCACTTCTCGCCGCAGTGTTCTCGTTCCTGTTCGGCCCCGTCTGGTGTCGCTACCTGTGCCCGCTCGGAGGCCTTTACTCCGCGTTCGGGGCGTTGTCGCCCTGCACAGTCGAGCGGGATACCAGCAAATGCATCCATTGCAAGCGGTGCTCCTCGGTCTGTCATGCCTTCGTCGAACCCGAGAGGGTCGGTCGCGTATGGACGCCGGAGTGTGACGGCTGCATGGACTGCGTGAAGGTGTGCCCTGTCGACGGTTGCCTCGAGGCCAAGGCGTTCTCGCGAATCCGTATCTCGCCGTGGGCGTGGCCGCTTCTCGCCGCAACGCTGTGGTTCATCATCTGGGGTTTTGCGGCTGCGCTGGGCCAGTGGAGCAGCACGATTCCACCTGAGGCGTTTCGCGAGGTCATCCAGTCAGGGCTCATCGAACAGCGAACGCGCGGCTTCTTCGACTGAGGCTCGTCCGGGAGGCGTGTTAGACTGTGTACAGATTTGTATACGGACTTGCACCGGGGACGGGCCGGCCTGTCGAGAGGGGATCGTCATGGTTGATGTGACACTGGTTCGTGATGGCCTCGATGAGCGCGTCGAACAGTTCATCGCTCGACGAGACGCTCTCCGCGCCGCCGATCGGTACTTCTACCTGCAGGCCACAGTTGGCAAGACGAACCATCGCGTCACCATGAAAGACGATCGCGAGATGGTGATGCTCGCCTCGTACTCGTATCTCGGTCTGATCGGGCATCCGCGCATCGAAGAGGCGGCCAAGCGTGCCATCGATGAGTACGGCACGGGGGCCGGAGGGGTGCGGCTGCTCACGGGGACGACCGATCTGCACGAGCGTCTGGAGGCGCGCATCGCGCGCTTTGCTTCTCGCGAGGACTCCTGTGTCTATTCCAGCGGGTACGCGACGAACATAGCGATCATCACAGCGCTCACGGGGCCGGGCGACCTGGTGCTCATGGACAAGCTCGACCATGCGTCCATCGTCGATGGCTGCATGCTCTCCGGAGCGAAATGGCGCACCTACAGGCACAATGACATGGCACATCTCGAGACGCTTCTCGAGAAATCCGCAGGCGAGTACCGCACCATCCTCGTCATCGCGGACTCGGTCTTTTCCATGGACGGTGACATCATGGATCTGCCGACCACGCGCACGTTGTGCGACCGGTACGGTGCTCGATTGATGGTCGACGAGGCGCACTCGGTGGGCTCATTGGGTGCAACGGGGCATGGTATCGAGGAGCACTTCGGAATGACGGGCTCGATCGACCTGAAGATGGGGACGTTGTCGAAGTCGATTCCCAGTGTGGGCGGTTATTGTGCCGCGACGCACGAGATCGTCGACTACCTGCGACACATGTCGCGCCCCTTCATCTTCTCCGCAGCGCTTCCTCCCGCCCAGACCGCTGCCGCGATCGCTGCATTCGATGTCATCGAGGACGAACCGTGGAGAGTCGAGCGTCTACATCGTATCCAGGCCGACTATGCTGCCGGACTGCGCGCACAAGGATGGGATACGATGCTCGCGTCGACCTGTGTCGTACCGGTACTGGTCGGTGATGAGGCTAAGACGATGGACCTCACTCGGATGCTCTTCGATAGAGGCGTGTTCGTCTGCCCGATTGTGCATCCGGCCGTCGCGCACGGCACCGAGCGGCTGCGCACATGTCTCATGGCTACGCACACCGACGAAGACATTGCCCTGGTCCTTGACGCTTTCATGGAATCAGGACGTGCGCTGGAGCTGATCTGAGAAGGTCCATCGACTTCGGGATGCAAGGGGCATGATCCGGCCTTCGGCTACGCCACAGAGATTTCTGCGCGCGAGAAGAGTCCTCGTGTGGATCGGCTTGCCCGCGCTCGCCGGCGTATTCCTCCTTCTTGCTGGCTCTGAAACGCTGCCCGCGTCCCTCGCGTACGCACAAATCGCCTATCTCGTGGCGCCGTCCCTGTTTGCCACGTTCAGTACCGCGGCGGCTTGGGCCAGCGCTCCTCAGTCGAGACATCGTGCGGTCTGGTCGCTCCTGGCCGTCGCTGCCTGGGCGCTGTTCGCGCGTGAGGCTGCCACAGGCTACACGCTCATCATCGGCGGACTCTCTGCATCGTGGGAGCGCGCGTTCGATGTTGCGAGCGCAGCCGCGTTCCTGCTTCTCATTCTCGCCGCTACGGTCGCGGGCGCCACGATCAGCTTGAACTGGCGCCGGGCGGTGCGGGTGTCTCTCGATTCACTCGCTCTCGCTGCGGTGTTGTTCGCTCTCACGTTCAAGGTCGTTTCGTGGGCCGAGACTCTCGGAATGCTTGGCGAGAACGTGGATGTCGTGAAGGTCACCGCCTTTGCGGCGATCGGGCTTTCCATCCTCGTCATCGATGCGGCGGTGTCTCTGATCGCGCGTCCACAGCGCATGGTGTGGAGCCGGGAGATTGGCGCGGGAGTGGCGGTGTTCGCTTTGGCCGTCGTCGCATGGGCGTATCTGGGGCTTCCGGACATGTTGTCCTTCGCACCAGATGACTGGCCGCGAATGATAATCTCACTGCTGTTCTTGTCCGGCTATCACGTGATGTTCGTCGCTGCGTATCTTCAGGTGACCGAGGGTGGTGGGACTGAGACGATCGGTACCCGTCGGATGCCGCCGGTCATACCATCGCCAGCCGTGGGTATCACGGTGTCCACATTGTTGTTTGTCGGGACCGTCTGGTTGGGCTACTCGCTTATCTCATCGCCTCTGTACGGCATCTCTATGGCCGTGTATTCAGTTGCCCTGCTCGTCAACGTGCTGTCGATGGTGGGGCATACGTTTCTTGAGGGAGGAGAAACGGCGGAACTCGTGCGAATGTCCAAGATGGATCACGTTTCCGGGGTTCTCGGCTTCGGTGCGCTTGACGAGAGACTCCAGATGATGCTTGAGGAGGCGCGATCAACTGGACATCGCTGCGTCGTGATGATGGTCGACCTTGACGATTTCTCAAGCATCAACGCGCTGCGAGGATTCACTCACGGAGACTCGCTGTTGCGCGAGGTCGCAAGCGGGATCGCTCGGGTCGCCGGACCACAACGAGCCGTGTTTCGGCTCTCCGGGGATGGGTTTCTCGTGGCGGGACCTGTCGAGGGTGGCGCTGTCGTCTTGCTTGGAAACGCTGTACTCATGGCGGTGCGTGGCGCCGGCGTTGCCCACGGTCTCACCGCTTCAATCGGTTATGCGCTCTACCCTGAGCACGGCGGCACACAAGCGGAACTGATGCGAAACGCCGATCGCGCGAAAGTCTGGGCGAAACGTCACGGGAAGAAACGGGTCGTGGCCTATGACGATCGTCTCGGAGACGCTCTGGGTTTTGAGGAGAGGCTGACAGACGAGGAGGCCTCCTCGATCACCATGGTCAGAGCATTGTGTTCGGCCGCTGACGCCCGTGACCCGGCCAATCGGCATCACTCGCGAAACGTGGCTTCTCTGGTTCGGCTGATGGCCGAGGGCATAGGCATGGACGACTCGCACATCCGTCGGCTTGAGATGGCCGCGATGCTGCACGATGTTGGCAAGATCGCCCTGCCTGATCAAATGCTTGGCGGCACAATGCTGTCCGCGCGTGAACGACGCGTCGTGCGCGAACACAGCGTATTGGGTGAGCGTCTTACCGAATCGTTGGGGATCGAGTCGGTGCCGATGTGGGTGAGGGCACACCACGAACGGTGGGACGGACACGGTTACCCCGATGGGCTGACCGGTGTTGAGATCCCCTTGGAGTCAAGAATCATCGCGCTGGCTGACGCCTATGACGGAATGACCGTTGGCAAACGCTACGGTGCGCCGATGTCCAAAGCCGCTGCACTGCAAGAGGTCGACCTCGGAATCGGGACACGTTTCGATCCTGAGCTGGCCGAGCGCTTCATCGAGCTGGTCGGCAGCATGGGCGCTTTGGGCTGGTCCGACGACTGGTCGGGTGATTCGCCGTGATCGCCAGGTGGTCAGCGCGACGCATCCGGCGTGCGGCCTGGATCGCACTGGGAGTGCTGTTCGGCATACGGGCGCTGGTCGTGGCAGCAGGGTTTCCGTGGGAGACACAGGTTGTTGTCGCAGATACCACTTCACTCTTGCTCCCCGTGGCTTTCATGTTCGCGGGAACCCTCTATCTCGCGGTGCGCCCGGGGATGTCGGGATTCGAGAGGCGATTCTGGGGGTTGTTCGCCGCAGTCTCCGGTATCGAGTTGGCCAGTGAATCGCATTGGACCTGGTGGGTGGTCAATGTCGCCCCGCGCGGAATGCCCATAGGTGGGTGGAAGTCGTACTCGCTGTTCGTTGTCGGTTTGTTGATCCTTGCCGTGCTGGTGTCGATGACGCGCGTCGGCTCACAGCCCTTCGCGCGCTGGTTCGCCGTCTACGTCGATCTGATTCTTGCGGGGATCGTGGCGTGGCCGATGTTCTTCCTGTTGTGGACACGGCCGATGATGCTCGCTTCCGGCGGCACTGTTGACGATGCCGCGTGGTTCGCTGGCCATACACTTATCGGAGCGGTGATTCTTGTCGCCGATATCGCTGCCGTTGCGGGGTGGAAGAACTCGAAGTGGAAGTCGTGGGAACGATTCGTTTCGGCCGCTTTCGCTTTTGTCGGCATCGGGATGGTTGCGTCGCCCTACTGGTACATCGAACTACTGCAGCGCGGCAGGTATGAGCCTTCGATCGTCATCGACGTGCTTGGGGTCGGGACAGCTCTCATGGTTCTCGCGGTCGTCTATCGCCTGACGACATCTTCGCAAGGTCAAGTGCTCTCGATCGCTCCGTTCGCGGTCTCCGTCCCTCGCTTGGTCGTTCGTGCCTACCCCGGCGTGATCGCCTGCGCATTGCCCATCTTCATGATTCTGGCGTTCGACGCCCAAGACACCACGAGTGCACGGTCGCTTGAGATCGCGACGGTCCTGTTGGCGGCACTGCTCGCCTTGCGCAGTTGGGTTCTTGTCATCGAGAGGTCTCGCGTGCGTCGAGACGCACTCATCGACACGGTGACCGGCGCGTGGAGCGATGCGTTTCTGGAGCGACGCTTGAGTGACACCCTCTGGTTCGCGAAATCGTTCGGTCGCGAGATGAGCCTGATCGTGTTCACGGTTCACGAGTTGGGTCTCGTAGCGGACCTCCATGGCCAGGCACAGGCAGACGGCCTCCTACGGCGTGTGGCTGATGCGATCAGAGTGGGGATGCCTCATGGTGCTGAGGTGTTTCGTTTGGGCGGCCAGGAGTTCGTCGTGATTGCCTTGGGCGTTGGATCGTCGGAAGCCGCCGCTCATGGGCGTGCCGTCTGGCTGGGTCTGTCGCATGGTTCCGCCGGCGTTGGCGGTTCGGTCGTGGAGTTCACCATAGGCGTGGCGACATTTCCTTCACCCGTCAATGAGGCGCATGACCTGCTGGCCGCCGCAGAGATCGCGTGCAGGGCCGCGCGAGGTACCGATGACGGTTCCGTTGTCGTGTTCGAGGAGTCAGTCGCGGTTGTGCCGACCGAGCACAACGCGTCACGTGTCCGATTGCGGACACTCCGGGCAACCGTGCGCGCGCTGGCCGAGGCGGTTGACGCGCGCGATCCAGCGACTCGCGATCACTCGGTCAACGTCGCGGAACTCGCGACCGCTCTCGCGCAGGTACTTGATCTGTCTGATGATCGTGTCCAGATCGTAGGGCTCGCGGCCCTCGTGCACGACGTTGGCAAGATCGCGATCAGGGACGACGTCTTGCAGAAGGAAGGCGCTCTTGAGCCGGCAGAGCGAACAGAGTTCGAGGAGCACTCGATTCTCGGGGAACGCATCCTCGACCCTGCGGGTCTCGACGACATTCCGTCCCTGGTTCGATGGCACCACGAGCGCTACGACGGCTTGGGGTATCCGGATCAGCTCTCGGGTGAGCGCATCCCGCTGGAATCACGAATCCTCGCCGTATGCGACGCGTTCGAGAACATGACGGCGCATCGAGCGTTTCGCACCCCGGTGAGCTCGGATGAGGCGTTGGCGGAGATACAGGGGCTGGCGGGTTCACAGTTCGATCCCGTGGTCGCCTCCGCATTCGTCCGGATGGTCAAGCGGCTCGAGCACAAGCGTGTCAAGCCGCACCCCGAAGCCTCCTAGCTAGAGCCCGAACATCAGGGATGAGATGTCCCGTGGGGCTTCCGCCCGCTGCCATCCCGGTGTCGCCGAGGCGGGGGTCAGGTCCTGATACGTGGGACGGCCTTCTTCGCGGTGGATGATCCCGATCGGGAGGCGGCACTGCTCGGGGGTACACGTCAGCTCGTGAAACGTCGTGAGCGAGAGGTCCAGCGCGGCGCCTCGGTCGCCTGTGTCCCAATCGGTCTCCTCGAGCTTGTAGACGCGATCGCGGAGCCATGCGGATGTGTTCAGCTTGTTCCAGGTCACACACGGCTGAAACACGTCCACCAGCGCGAAGCCGTCGTGCTCAAGAGCCGCTACATAGAGCGAGGTGAGATGCGCGGCATCGCCCGAAAAGCCCCGCGCCACGAACGTCGCCCCCTCTGAGAGCGCGAGCCCGATCGGGTTCACGGGCTGCTCGGGGACGCCGGAGGGAGTCGACACGGTGGGCATCAAGTGATCGGTGGTGGGAGAAGCCTGTCCGGTCGTGAGTCCGTAGATCTGATTGTTGTGAGCGATGAGCGTCATCCGGACGTTCCTGCGGCAGGAGTGCACGAAGTGCCCAAGTCCCAGCCCGTATCCGTCCCCGTCGCCCATCTCCACGACCACACGCTGGTCCGGTCTCGTGAGCGCGAAAGCGGTAGCTGAGGGCAGCGCGCGTCCGTGGAGGGCGTGAAACCCCTGAACGTCATAGAAGTCAGCCCCGTTGCCGTGGCAGCCGATGCCCCAAAACATCGTGAGATCACGCTTGTCCCAGCCCAGCTCGGAGTAGGCGCGTTTGAGCGCTTCGAACATCGCATGGTTGCCGCATCCCGGGCACCACGTGGGGCGGTTGTCGTTCTCGAACGCTTTCGAGTCGCTCATCGCGTGGCCTCCTGTCCGGGTGCTATCGCACCGGCGATAGTGAGTTCGACCGGCTTGCCCAGGAATTCGCGAACGGTCGCATAGATCTGTTCCGGGGAGAGAGGCCGACCGTCGTAGCGCCGAAGCCGCTCGTCAGGTGTGAGCAGGCACTGCTCGCGAATCAGGCCCTCGAGTTGCCCGGTCGCGTTCCCCTCGATGACGAGTGAGCGTCGCGCGCGCTTGAGAAACGAGGTGATCGCATCAGTGGGGAAGGGCCAGACGGTTGTGACCTGGAGGGCATTGACGCGGTGTCCCTCGGCAGCGAGCCACGACAGCGCCTCTCGGGCGGGCATGAGCGTCGTGCCGAAGAACAGCAGCGAGACATCGGCGTCGTCGGGGCCAAGCTGCACCGGCTCGGGAACCATCCCTGCGGCCAGCTCGATCTTGGACAGGCGCTTGTCATTCTGCGCGACGCGCGTCTCGGCGTTCTCGCCAGCCGCGCCGTATCCGAACTCGTCATGTTCGTAGGAGTTGACGAGCTGTGTGGCACCGATCACTCCCGGAAGCACGCGGACGCTCACGCCGTCGTCTGTGAGCTTGTAGCGCGCGTAGCGGCCATTGACGAGGACATCCGGGTGATCCGCTACGTCACCGGTGGTGATCACACACCCTCGGTCGATCCTCACGGCTGCCGTGTCGAAGGGTTCGCTCGAGGCGCGGTTATCCGACAGATAGGTGTCGCCCAAGATGATCACCGGAGTCTGCAGCTGGTCGGCGATGTTGAACGCGCGCCAGGTGAACTCGAACGCTTGAGTGTGATCGCCCGGGGCGAGAATGACGCGGGGGAACTCGCCTTGCGCCGCATGGAGCGCGAAACGCAGGTCGCTTTGCTCGGTCCACGTTGGCATCCCTGTCGCGGGTCCGGGCCGGGTGAAGAGGCCGACCACGCATGCCGACTCGCTCACCCCAGCGAACCCGAACGCCTCGACCATGAGGGCGAAGCCACCGCCGGCGGTGGCGCACATCGAGCGAGTTCCGCCGAAAGCGCCGCCGACGACCATGTTCATCGCGGCGATCTCGTCTTCGGCGTGCTTGACCACGACGCCGGTCTGCTCGCCGTGTTTCGCGAAGAAGTGCAGAAGCGAGGAGGCGGGCGTCATCGGGTAGGCGCAGTAGAGGCCCACGCCTGCCGCCAGAGCACCGAGGCCGACGGCTTCGTTACCGTCCGTGAGCACGAATGGGTTCGGCGCTGACACGGGCGTAAGGCGGTAGGGGAAGTCGCAACCGGCTGTCTGCGCCTGCTCGTAACCCTGTCGGGCGACCGCGATGTTCTGTTCCGTGATCTCGGCCGGTTTGCGCGCGAACTGGGTCCGGATGGACTCCTCCAGCCCGTCAAGTGGTACGCCGAGGTGGCCAAGAGTCGCTCCCAGAGCGGCGATGTTGCGCATTATCCTGATGCCGCCGACCTCGCGGACGATCTGTGTGAGCGGAACCGCGACCAAGCACAGGTCTTCTCGGCCATGTGTGTCTTCGGCTTCGGGCTCGAAGTCCTTCGGGTCGTAGATGACGGCGCCTCCGGGCGTCAGCTCAAGGGCGTGAAGGCGCAGTGTGTCGCGATCGAGGCACACGAGCACGTCGGTGGCCATCACGTGGCTCGAGATGGGGCGCTCGCTCACGCGGAGGTGATAGGTGTTGTGGCCGCCTTTGATGAGCGAGGGGTACTCGGTGAGGTCGAAGGTGTGATACCCGTTGCGCGCGAAGACCCGGGCCAGAGAGGCTCCGGCCGCCTTGATGCCGAATCCGGCGGGTCCGCCGATGCGAACGCGGATCTCAGGGCCGTACGGTGGATACTGCATGCAGTCGATCCTTCCGGAGGTGTCGCCTGGGAAAACGGAGCGGTGCTACCTCATTGTTCCCGACACGGGTCCTTTGATGCCAGTGTCTCGTGCGATACTTGCCAAGATGACTGATTCCTTCACACCCACTGTCGTTGTCGGCGTGACCGGCTGCATCGCGGCCTACAAGGCGTGCGAGCTTGTTCGCGCGCTTCAGAAAGCCGGTTGCAGGGTCAAGGTCGTGATGACCGAGAACGCCACACGCTTCGTGGGCCCGGCGACGTTTCGCGCGCTCACGGGCGAACCCGTGGCGGTCTCGCTGTGGGATGAGCCCGCCGCCCGCGTTCATCATACGTCGCTCGCACAGGAGGCCGACGTCTTCGTTGTGGCACCCGCCACGGCCAACGTGATCGCGAAACTCGCGCAAGGAAGGGCAGACGATCTGCTCACCACCGCGGTGCTCGCGACTGAGGCGCCCCTGGTGCTCGCTCCCGCCATGAACGTGCACATGTGGAGGCAGCAGGTCACCCAGGACAACGTCGCGCGTCTGCTGAGCCGAGGAGCCGTCGTGGTCCCGCCCGACAGCGGCGAGCTCGCCTGCGGTGACGTGGGAGAAGGTCGCCTCGCCGATATCGACTCGATCACGCAGGTCGTGCTGGCCGAGGTGCATCGCGCGAACGATCTGGCGGGCGTGCACGTTCTTGTGACCGCCGGGCCCACGCGCGAGCCGATCGATCCGGTGCGCTTCATCTCAAACGCTTCCAGCGGCAAGACCGGCTACGCGATCGCCGAGGAAGCTGCGCGTAGAGGGGCCGAGGTGACCCTGGTCAGCGGACCCACGACGTTACCGGACCCGTTCGGACTGCGCGTCGTGCGCGTCACGACCGCGCTCGAGATGGCCGCTGCTGCCAACGCCGCGTTCGACTCCGCCGATGTTGTCGTGGCCACAGCCGCCGTTGCCGACTTTCGGCCGGCTAACGCGTCTGCGGCCAAGGTCAAGAAGGAGCACGCAGAGCTCACGATTCCGCTCGAGCGCACCACAGACGTTCTCGCTGGGTTCGGCGAGCGCAAGGGTGATCGCGTGCTCATCGGGTTCGCTGCCGAGACGGAAGACGTTGAGCGCAACGCTCGCCTGAAGCTCAAGAGCAAGTCGCTTGACCTGGTCGTTGCCAACGACGTCTCTGACCCGGCTATCGGGTTCGGATCCGAAGACAACCGCGTCGTGTTCGTGACGCAGGACGGCGCCGAGGAGATCGGCCGTCATCACAAGAAGGTACTCGCCCGTATCCTGTGGGACCGAGTTCGCGCTGGGTTCTCGCATGACGACTAGGAGGCATCATGATCACCCGTCGACTCGAAGGACAGGCCAAGAGGCTCGCGGCATACGTGGGCGAGGACGAGGTCTACGAGGACCGGCCGCTCTACCAAGCGCTCGTCGAGCAGGCGCGCATACAGGGATGCGCCGGGGCGACGGCGCTACGGGGGATGGTTGGTTTCGGGGCCACGAGTCGCGGAGTCGCCAAGCACGGTCTGCGCATGTCGACTGACTGTCCTGTGTTCGTGGCGGTGGTCGACGAATCACATCGCATCGCGGCGCTTGCGGAAGTGTGGTCGGCCATGATGCCGACCGGGCTCATCACCATCGAGGATGTTGGCGTGGTGCGGTACGGACCGCACGCCGCTGGGGAATACCCCCTTGATGCAGGTGAAGCTGCGTCGTAGACTAACGCCTTGCCGCTCACGCGGAGTTCTCGGGCTGTGGCGCAGCTTGGTAGCGCACTTGACTGGGGGTCAAGGGGTCGCAGGTTCAAATCCTGTCAGCCCGACCAGAGAATTTCGAGGCGTCCTTCGGGGCGCCTCGTTGCGTTTAGCTGCCGGAATTCGTCCAAGAGGAGGTTCCAAACGCGTCTCGTCAGTTGTCCAGTGGAGTTGCAGGGCTGCCGTCAAGCGACTGCAGTCCTCACGGATTCGGCACTTGGCCCGCGCATGTCGACGGTATCGATATACTGATGGCCAGGCAGCGGCCGTCCGCTCAGGAGGCAGGAATGACGAACAGCGACGAGATGATCCGGGCCATTGGCCAGAACGCGGGCGAGATTCGCCGTGAGTTTGGGGTTGCGCGCCTCGGTGTCTTCGGTTCGCGCGCTCGCGGCGATGCCACGGCCGACAGCGATCTCGACGTTCTCGTGGAATTCGAGCACCCGACCTTCCGGAACTACATGGGTCTAAAGCACTACCTCGAGCAGTTGCTTGGCGTGACAGTGGATCTCGTTAGTGCGGCTGCTTTGAAACCGGTTCTTAAGGAGCATGTGATGCGCGAGGTCAAGTATGTCGCGTGACATCCGTGTGTACCTCGCAGATATCGCTGAGCGTTGTGAGAGGATATCTCGCTACGTCGAAGGCCTCGATGAAGTCAGCTGGTCGACGGATGAGCGTTCCCAAGACGCTGTCGTGCGGAACCTCGAGGTCATCGGCGAGGCGGTCAAGCGCCTGCCGCTCGAGCTGCGTGCGGCCAATCCGGAGGTTCCGTGGCAGGATATCGCTGGCCTGCGTGACATCCTGATTCACGAGTACGAAGGCGTGGATTTCTCAATCGTGTGGGACATCGCGATCAACGAAGTGCCGGCGCTCTACAACGCGGTATTGTCGCTTCTAGAGGATCATTCAAGTAGCTGAGCCGCATCCGTTTAGCGGTGTTGACCTCCACGCAGAATTTACAAACGCGTCCACTAAGTCCGACCAGCATGCTTCTTGGCTCACCTCGTCGGCCGGAACGCCACCCCCCAAATCGTGCCAGCATGCACGGAGATGGCCGACCCCGCCTCGTACATCACGAGCTCGTCCACCCTCCAGCGCCTCTTGATCTCATCCGCCAGTGCTTCCGCACGGTCTGCAGCAAGCGCATGTCCTACGGCGAAGCTGCCGCCTGTGGCTCCGCGCATGTGGTGCGACATCCACGCGAGCATCGACTCGAGCGCGGCTTTGTTCCCCCGGTTCCCACGCACGGGCACGAATGCGCCGTCAGGGTTCACGGCTACGGACACCTTGACGTTCAGCAGCGCCCCCAGGTACGTGGTCACAGCGCCGATCCGGCCGCTGCGATTGAGTCTCTCGAGCGAGTCAAGAGTGACGACGATCTTCGTCTCGTCGCGTGCCTTTTCGAGGCGAGGGAGCGTCTCCGCGACGCTCAGTCCCTCGGCAGCGGCGTTCGCTGCCTCGATGACCTGCCAACCCATGCCCCACGAGAGGTTACGCGAGTCGAAGACGTGTACGCGACTGCCAAACTGCTGTGAGACGGTCCGCGCTAGTTCGCACGTCCCGGACAGCTGCGACGAGATGTGGAGTGCAATCACCTCGTCAGCTTCCGTGAGTGCCTGTTCGTACGCGCGAACCAGCATTCCAGGGCTCGGCTGCGACGTACCCACTGCGGCGGTCCCGGCATTGGCGATGCGCTCGAAGAGTTGATCCTGGGTGAGTGTCCCGTCGTCGAACGTGTCATCACCCACAATCACTGGCAGCGCCACGACGTAGATGCCCAACTCGGCGGCGCGGGCCAGACCGATATCAGCCGCACTGTCGGTCACCACGGCGAAACGCGGCCGGATGTTCGTCATGGACGCATCACGCTGCTCATGGAAGCGTCCCTACTTCCGGGGCGGAAGCGGCACGAGCACCGACGTGTGCGCCTTGTAGGACTCGTAGTCGTCCCGCCCGCCCCAGGTCTTATCGGCGTATTTCTCGAGTAGGGGTACGCCGCTGACCCTTGTGATCAGCAGGAACACGAACACTGGGGAGATGAGTGTAGCGAGCTGCCAGCCCTGCAGGACTGGCGCGGCAATGAGCGCCGCTCCCAGCCACAGGGTGACTTCGCCGAAGTAGTTGGGATGACGCGACCACGACCACAGGCCCGTGTGCATGTAGCGGCCCTTGTTGGCGGGCTCGGCGCGGAAGCGGCTCTTCTGAAGGTCGGCGATGACTTCGATGGTGAACCCCAGCAGCCAAACGAGAGATCCCGCGATCATGAACCCGTCGATTCCCACGCGCTTACCCGAGGTGATCGCGGCGAGCGCCGCTGCGGCCGTCAGCGCTATCCAAAGCCCCTGTATCGTCCACACGTTGAGGAACCGCACGAACGACGGCTTGATGTCATCGAAGCGGCCGTCCTTACCGGCCCTCATGACCCTGCGGAAGAGGAACGTCCCGAGCCGCGCGGCCCACCCGATCACGAGCGCAGTGAGGAGTATCGTCCGTGCGTCGAGAGGGGAGGCGAGCATCGCAGCGAGCAGAGTCATCGAGATGTACGTGAGGCTGCCCGTCAGGTCGTAGAAGCGCTCACTCTGCATGATGAACGCGGGGATGAACGCGACGACCTGGATGAGGAAGATCAGCCCCACTACCAGTGCGAACACGGGGATGCTGCCGACTACACCACCGCCTTGTGATCCGGCCCAGGCTATACCAGCGCCGAGCAAGAGCACGAGCGGGGTGATGAGGAGACTGCTGCGACTGTTTTTCATGTCGGTGCCTTCCTGGCAGGCACAGCCCACTCTGGAAATAGCTCCATGATGGGGATAGTGTTGCATACATGAGCGCCAATCTCGTTGACGTCTTTGGCTATGCGGCCGCCGGTCCGACCGTATCGTTGACCCTATACTCCGCGTGACACACGGGGGACACGAATCCACTCTCGCTGGCTTGACCTGTACGTTGCCCACAACTCTTGACCCGAAGGTCAGCAGCCCGATCGTTCCTTCGCAGCAGTAACAAACGCGTCCAGCAAGTCCGACCATAGTGTGAACGCGGGGCTCCTTCGGGAGCCCCGTTTCATTTGCCTGCCGGAATATCCGCGACCGAACGAGGAGCGCGACCTCGGCGCAGGTTGTTTCTACTGTCCCAAGCTATTGCCAACGGTGGTTAGCAATAGCTACCTACGGGTAACCAGTACGTGGAGAACAGGAAGGGGAAGCGAATGCCCGAGTTTGTGAGCGTCCCGGTGCCGGTTGATCGTGTCAAAGAGGTCTACGAGCTTCTTTCACGCGAGTCGTCTAGACCGTTGGCTCCGCGCTCGACCGGGGTGGGCCACTCGGAGGTATGGACGCAGCCGCTCATAGATCGGATGTTCATCGAGTCATCATCGGCCATGCGACGGATTCTGCTCGCAATAGCAGAAAAGTCGCCCAGCTGGGTTACGACCAATGACATTGGCGTCGTCTCCGGGCTGTCTGTTCGCCAGGTGGTAGCTTCACTCGGCCCCTTCGAGAAACGCGTTCGGG
>CAMTUW010000006.1:0-88312 GCA_947085035.1 uncultured Actinomycetes bacterium | reverse complement strand
GGGTCGTCGGCGGGGGGATCATCCGCGGGCGGGTCGTCGGCGGGGGGATCATCCGCGGGCGGGTCGTCGGCGGGGGGATCATCCGCGGGCGGGTCGTCGGCGGGGGGATCATCCGCGGGCGGGTCGTCGGCGGGGGGATCATCCGCGGGCGGGTCGTCAGCCGGAGGGTCGTCGGCGGGCGGGTCGTCAGCCGGAGGGTCGTCCGCGGGCGGGTCGTCAGCCGGAGGATCGTCGGCGGGCGGGTCGTCGCCGGGCGGAATCACCCTGACAACGACGTGGCTCAGAACGAGCTTTCCGAAACCATCCGACGCCACGTTTGCAGATCCTGAAAGGAGCACGTCATGGCCGACGGTTCCCACATAGAAGTGCTGAGTCTTCCCGCTTCCGACCGGGCGACCGGTCGCGTTCCGGGCTCCGGCGCCTGCGAAGGTCACCGAAAGCTGAGCGGCAGGGGTTCCGCTGTCCAGCCCGTTCAAGATGAAGTGCCATACCACCGGTGCGCTCAGCCCACCGTCATCGGAGGCCTGACCGAATGTCTCACTGCTCGCGTTGACGTGCGGAACATGAAGGCCCACGGTTGCGGCCGCAGCCACCGTAGGCACAAGGGATACCGCCAATGCGAGCACTACCGCGAATACCGCAAACCGGGCAAAGACTCGCAGTAGCCGACTTATTCACTGAAGTCTTCATGACTGCTCGCCTCCTCTGTTTCATCGTGGAATCGTCTTGTGCATAGTTCATACCATTATCTTTGTATGTACTAACATCATACATTCGTATTCGCTTATCTTCTGTCCTGGAACTCGAGGGCCACGGAGTTGATGCAGTACCGCTCACCCTTTGGCGGCGGCCCGTCGGGAAACACGTGCCCTAGGTGACCACCGCAGACCGCGCAGCGGACTTCGGTGCGCGTCATCCCGAAGCTGTCGTCGCGGTGCGTCTCAATAGCGTCGCGCTCGACCGGCGCGGAGAAACTCGGCCAGCCGCAGCCTGAAGGGAACTTCGCCTCGCTCGTGAACAGAAGTGCCGCGCATCCGGCGCAGCGGTATTCGCCCGGCTCTGCGACATCGGTCAGAGATCCCGAGAACGCTGGCTCTGTACCCGCTCGTCTGAGCACTCTGAACTGCTCCGGCGACAGCAAGCGCCGCCACTCGTCATCGGTCCACACGATCCTCTCGCGTGCCACAATACCTCCCTCGCACGAATATCGCCGATTCAAGCCCTGACGCTGACGTTCCGATATGATGGAAGGGCGCGCACTAATCGCACTTGATGCGCCTCCAGCGGAGCGACCACATGAGAACCGCCACGTCATGCTCGCAGACTGACCGACAACGGGTCCGGGACGACCACCTGGGCAGGCAAGATAGCGCCCCTTTCCCGAGAACATTTGGACGCGCGGCACGCATATTCCTCATCGCCCTGATCCTGTCGATGAGTCCGCTCGCACCACCACCTGACGCCGGCGCGCTGGTCCACCCGGTCACCATCACTATCGATCAGGCCTTCGCCGATTGGACGGCGGTCCTCGCCGATCCCGACAACACGAAGACCGACCCCGTCGGAACCGCGGATCCGGACGCACCGCACGCCCAGGCGGACATCTCGCAGGTCGCCGCGACGTTCAACGCGACCAATCTGTTCGGCTTCGTCCGCATCAACTCGACATCGACAAACCAGCGCCGCAACTTCCGTGCCTACCTCGACTTGGACGGCGATGGCCTGATGACGGGCGCGGCGGGTGTCGACCGCGTGGCTATCATCTCGTACAACCCATCCGGCGGCGCCGCCAGACGTTGGTGGGCGACGTACACGCCCCAGAACCCAGCGGGAGACCCTCTCTTGGGCAACGGGTCGAGGCCTCCGGGGACCATCAACACGCCCGCCGAGGTCACCGACGCCAGCTTCACCGCCTCTACTCCCATCACCACGCAGCGCATCGAGTTCGCGATCACGTGGGGGCGTCTCGGTGTCGCTTCGGGCAGCCCCGTGAACATCCAGTTCGCGGCTCTGCCGAGCACAACGAACCTGTTCACTCTGAGCAACACCCAAGTTGACAACGCGAGCGTGGTGTCGATGCGCCACTTCGGCGTCACGATCGTGCCGAACACGACCGCCGCCGCCGAACTGGGGAGTATCGTCACCTACTCCCACACCGTCACCAACACCGGCAACGGCACCGAGACATTCAACCTGACCGCAACGTCATCGCTCGGGTGGAACGTCGCGATCAAAGACGCCTCGACCGGAGCTCTGCTCTCCTCGGTGGTGCTGGCGCGCAACGCGAGCCGTGCGATCATCGTCGAGGTCACGGTACCGGCAAACGCTCCGCCGGGCTCGCGAGATGTGACGACGGTGCGAGCCACTCATGCCACGCGTCCGACGATCACGGCGACCGCCACCGACACGACCGTCATTTCACCTGTCACCGTCGATCCGGATCGCACCGGATCGATAGCGCCGGGCAACATCATCCAATATGTCCACACGGTCACCAACGCGAGCAGTGTCACAGAAACGCTCTCGCTGTCCGCGACTTCCTCGCAGGGCTGGACGGTGGGCATCTTCACCACAAGCGGCACTCCGATCAACAGCGTCACTTTGGCGGGAGGAACGAGCAGGGAGGTTCTGGTCCGCGTGACGGTGCCGGCGGGGACCGCGCTGGGTACGGTCGACGTGGCCCGGTTGAGGGCCGCGCTCGCCAGCACACCGGACGTCTTTGACGAAGCGACCGCCATCACCACCGTCCGGGCGATCTTGACGCTAGAACCGAACAACTCGACCGTGAGCGGTCTTGGTCGCACGGTGACGTTTCAGCACACGGTGGTGAACAGCTCGGTCGCGACACGTACCATCGCTCTGACCGCCGCCAGTTCGCTGGGGTGGAGTACGCAGATACTGGACAGCGACGGTACGACGCCTATCACCTCGGTCACGTTGGGTCCTTTTGGCGCAAGCCGCACTATTTACGTTCGGGTGATCGTGCCAACCAACGTCGCGACCGGGGCAACCGACGTGACCACGGCGCGAGCCACGCACGCCGCCTCCGGCAATACCGCGATGGCCACCAACACGACCAATGTCCAGCAGCTGGTCACCTACGACAGCGATTCGCTCACCAACCGTACCGATACGTTCGGGCAGGGCAGCACCGTGTGGGCGCTGGGCACCAGCTTGCCAACGACCGCAACGGTCCGTTTCCGCTGGCTGGATCCTTCCGGCACGCAGGTCTTCCAGAGTGCGCCGATCGAAGTCGACGGCGATGGTGAAGCGCTCTCCAGCTACCCGCTCTCCGTCGACGCCACACCCGGAGTGTGGACCTGCGTCGTGGTCAACGCCGCCGACAACAGCGAGATCACCCGGACGCCGTTCACCGTACTGCTCGTCATCAGGCTCTCTCTGACTCTCCCGAGAACCGCCGTCGATTTCGGCGCCCTGTCGCCAGATGTTCCCTCTGCCATCGAAACGCTTGAGATCCGTGTCAGCTCGAACGTTCCCTGCACCCTCACACGCACGACCTCGGGCGACATCAGCGAAATGGGGTTCACGATCGTGAGCGGCCCAGCGAGCCGCACGGTGCCTGTGGGAGCCACGACCCTGTTCGACCAGGTGCAGGCGATTGCCCCCTGGACGACGACCCCCAACATTCCGCTCCAGGTCACACTCCGATACACGTTGGTGCCCTGAGGCTACTTCTCCAGCTCCCCTGCCAGCTGCTCCAAGAACAGCCCGACATCGGTCACGACACCGATCGTCTGCCATGAGCCCCTGTCAGCGAGTTTCGTCACGACCGCCGGATTGATGTCGACACACACGGTGGTCACCGTTGCCGGAAGCATGTTACCCGTCGCGATCGAGTGCAGCATCGTCGATAGCATCAAGCACGCGCCTGCCCGCTGAGCGTAGCTGCGCATCTCGCGCTGAGCTTCCATCGCGTCGGTGATGACGCCCGGCAGTGGTCCGTCGTCGCGGATGGATCCGGCGAGAACGTAGGGCGTCTGGGATGTGACGAGCGTGTACATGAGACCGCTCGCGATCACCCCGGCGCTCACCGCTGCCGCGATCGAGCCGTGTCCGCGCACCGTGTTGATGGCTCGCAGGTGGTGCTGGTGGCCGCCGTGGGTGGGTGTCCCCTCGGTAAGCGACACCCCGAGCGAGGTGCCGAACATCGCCGCCTCGATGTCGTGGACGGCAACCGCGTTGCCGCCGAACAACACGCTCACGTACCCCAGCTCGACGAGGCGGGCCAAGTGCGTCACCGCACCCGTGTGGACAACTGCGGGGCCCACCACCGCGATGATCTCCCGGCCTGCTTCGCGCGTCTCTCGAAGCATCTTCGCGACTTCGGCGACGACCTGGGCCTTCGGCTTCTCCGACGACACAGCGCTCGCCATGAACTCGAAACCCTGGCTTGTGCGCGGACGTTCCTGGGGATGAACCCGCACCCCTCCATGGCCCACCACGAACAGGTCACCCCCGCGCACGTCCGCCATCGGGACCGACTCGGCCGTCCGGCCAAGAGGGTCGACGCAGACGCCCAAGTCCATTTCGGGGTTGGATACGTGGACCCAGCTGCCCTTGATCCGCACGTCGGTCTCGAAGTTGGTCGTCGAATAGAACCCCTCGGGGAACACTCCGCCGCGTGGAGCCGAGGCTAAAACGACGTCACGCGGCTCACACTCGACCACTCCGTGCTCGAAGATCGCCTCGAGAATCCTGTCGAGCTCGTCTCGCGATGCGGCCCTGACGCGAAGAACCGCTACGGAAGCGTCTTCGTTGGTACGCCCCACATCGAAGTCCAACGTCTCGAACTCACCGCCCAGAGCGATGATGTGGTCCATGACCTGGGACATGATGCCCGAATCGATGAGGTGCCCCTCGATACGAACGTCTTCGAACAAGCCACTGGACACAGAGAGCCTCCGATTCGACAGAAGAGAACAAAGGGCTACGAGGGGTCAGTCGCGGTAGCTGCCGTGCGACCCGAGAGCCCCCAAGGTGCACCCCACGATACTACCTGTGATGTCGAACGTGTACGCGCCTTCCGCCACTGTGCGGTTGTTGGGATCGGCGGCTTTGGCCCCCGATGGACAGCGGGGCGGCTGACCCACGATGTTGTTCACGACCACCGGATGCGCTGAGTTCACGATGCCCGCGAGATCAGAGCGCCGGTGATCCTGGTTGACCGCCAGGTAGAGCTCGGTCGCTCGCTCAAGCGTGTTCTGGTTCTGGAAGCAGATCCTTCGCGATGAGTGCGCCGACGTCGCTGCATACACCGGAACCGTGATCAGGACCAGCGCGGCGAGAATCAGCACGACAACGAGAACCTCGACCATGGTGAATCCGCGCTCGCTGCGATATGACTCGCATGAAGACATCTTGCACCCTACCCTCAGTCAGTATTGCTGGAACGAAGGGTACGGGGTAGCGGGCGCTCTTGTCGAGGCCACGAGTGTGTGGGCCTATGAGGAGATCATTCCGACGTACACCCATCGCCGAACAGGAGCGTCTTCTCGTCGCCGGAAAGCGAGGAGCGCGCTTGGTCTCGGACCCCGTTCACGCCGATGAAGAACTCACGCATCATCGCGACCAGCAAATAGCGCCCCTTGTCAGTCAGGGTCAACTCGTCCGCGTCGTCAGTGGCGAACGCAGCGGCTCCCCGCATGAATGCCATCTCAACCGCGAGACCCCACTCGATCGAGACGCCGAAGTCACGCTCGAAGGCGCGCTTGTCGAGTCGCAGACCGAAAAGCGCCATCAAGAAGCGATAGCGCATCATCTCGCGACGTCCGAACTTGCGCCACTGGACCGTCGCCGACTTGCCCGCCCCGATGCGCGCGGCATACTCGCGAAGGGAGAAGGTGTTCACGTAGAGCGCGCCGTCAAGAAAGCTGAAAGCCCCGCTCCCTAGGCCGACATAATCCTCGTAATCGACGATGTACTCGTCGATCATGCCGCCCCCGGTGCGAGAGAACGTCCAGGCGCTCGCAGGAGTGAACTTCTCGGAGAGTCCCTCGACGAGCGTCGAGTAGTAGCGGGCCTCTCGCTCGTAATCGACCTTGCCCACGGTGCGCTTCAGCGACTCGGCGACAACCGGTGAGGCCATGAGCGGGTAGAAGGTCACCTGATTGCAGCCGGTGCTCTTCACCATCTCGATATCGGTGACGACCATCTCGGGCGTCTGGGTGGGGAAGTTGAAGATCATGTCGACGTTGAGCGAGTGAAAGGCCCCCTCGATGGAGCGGAGTCGCTCGAGGATCTGTTCGGCCGAGCCGTACTTGTCGAAGCGGTCCATCTGCGCGAGTAGCCCGTCATCGAAGGACTGCACCCCTACGCTGAGCCGATCGACCCGGTCAAGGAGTGGGTCGATCCACTGCGGGTACAGGTGGTTGGGGTTCGTCTCGCTCGAGACCTCGCGGATGCTGAACAGCTCCCGCGCGAGGTCGATGGTGGCGCACAGCTCGGCCACGTCGACAGTGGGCGTGCCTCCACCGATGTAGACCGCGCCGAAATCGTAGCCCTGCTCGGCCACCATTCGCATCTCATCGCGCAACTGAGCGAAGTACGCGGTGGCGAGGTCGGCTTGGTACGGATAGCGGTTGAAGGAGCAGTACGGGCACAGTCGCTCACAGAACGGCACGTGCAGGTAGAGCAGGTAGTCGCGGCCGGGAACGGGCGTCGGCAACCGGTCGATGTCTGCGGGTGAGAGCGCCAACGTGCTCTTGTTGGTGCGCCGCATGACAGTGGTGAGGAGTCTCTCGGAGAGCACGGCGCCCTACTCGCGGCCGCGCATGGCGCGCTGCCCGATGTCGCTTCGGCAAAACGCGCCCTCGAAATCGATTCGCGCTACGCCACGATATGCGCGATCGACCGCAGTCGCGAAATCCGGACCTACGGCCGTGACGTTGAGCACCCGACCACCGTCTGTGACCAGTGTCCCCTCGTCGGTGAGCGCCGTGCCCGCATGGTAGACCGTCACGCCCTCGATCTGCTCGGCGGCGTCGATGCCTTTGATGGGCCTGCCGGTCTCGTAGTACCCGGGGTAGCCCTCGCTTGCGAGCACGACCGACACCGCGACCTCGTCGCTCCAGTCGAGCGAGACCTCGTCCAGTCGGCCTTCGGCGCATGCGAGCAACACCTCGGCGAGGTCGGTCTTGAGACGCGGGAGCACGACCTGGGTCTCCGGATCCCCGAAGCGGGCATTGAACTCGAGTAGCTTGGGTCCCTCGGAGGTGAGGATGAACCCACCGTAGAGCACGCCTCGGTAGTCGATCCCTTCGTCAACGAGAGCATCGGCGGTCTGCTGCATGATCTCAACCATGCGCTCATGCTCGGTATCTGTCACGAGGGGGACCGGCGAGTACACGCCCATGCCCCCGGTGTTGGGTCCGGTATCGCCGTCGCCGACGCGCTTGTGATCCTGGGCGGGCGCCATGGGAAGCATCGTGCGGCCGCTGACGAACGCGAGCAGGGAGCACTCGGGACCGTCGAGATACTCCTCGACGAGTACCGTGGCGCCCGCTTCCCCGAAGCGTCCGTCGAAACACTCATCGACGGCACGAAGCGCCGTGTCGAGATCCATCGCGACGGTGACGCCTTTGCCGGCCGCCAGACCGTCCGCCTTGATCACGATCGGCGCGCCCCACTGTCTGACGGTATCAAGCGCCTCGCCACGCTCGGATATCTCAAAGCTCCTCGCGCGGCCTGTAGGAAGCGAGTGGTTCTCCATGAGTCCCTTCGCAAAGGCCTTGCTACCTTCGATGCGAGCGCCTTGCGCGCCAGGGCCGAACACCGGCAGCCCCGTCTCTCGAAGCACGTCGGCGACACCGGCCACAAGAGGCCCTTCGGGGCCTATCACGACGAGGTCCACCTCGCTCGCGCTGGCAAAGCTCGCGACAGTGACCGGGTCGTCGATGTTGAGCGGTGCGTTCACCGTCTCGTTCTCAAGAGCGGTCCCGCCGTTTCCCGGTATCACCAACACGACATCGACGAGCGGAGATGCGGTGAGCGCGCGAGTGATCGCGTGTTCGCGACCGCCCGAACCGAGTACGAGGATGCGCATGCCCATGAGACGGAGCCTTTCGTGACGCCTGGTCGGTCGAGACGGTGACGCGAAGGCCACGAATGGATTGTAGCCGAGGGCAGGTTGAGGGGCACCTTCTGCGAGATGACAGGCTAGGGCCGTTCGGGAACAATCAAGTGTGACCACTTCTCTGGACATACCCCTTTCGCCCGATACCCGCGCGCTGCTCGACGCGCTCGTTCATGCGGGACACAGCGCGGCGCTCGTGGGCGGGGCCGTTCGAGACACGCTGCTCGGCCGAGTGACTCGCGACATCGACATCGCCACGAGTGCGACACCCGGTGAAGTACGCGCCGTCTGCGAAGGCGCTGGTTGGTGCACAGGCGTGTACGCGGTGGGCGAGTGCCACGGCACGCTGGGAGTGGTGCTCGCAGACGGTTCTGTGGTCGAAGTGTCGATGCAGCGCGGAGATACGCTTGCCGCCGATGCCCTGCTGCGGGATTTCACCGTCAACGCGATAGCGGTCGAGTGGCCTTCTCGCGCGATACTCGATCCGACCGGAGGTCGGGCCGATCTCGCAGCCCGCGTCTTGCGTGCGCCGGATGATCCGGCGGCGCGATTCGGCGAGGACCCTCTGCGGGTGCTGCGAGCCGCGAGATTCGTCGCCCAACTGGGCTTCGAACTCGACCCCGCGACCGAGGCCGCCGCATCCGAAGTGGCGCCGGGGCTCTCGCGCGTCGCGGCCGAGCGCGTGCGAGATGAGCTCAGCCGACTGCTGCTGGCACCCGGCGCTGAGGTCGGCCTGAAAGCCGCACAGCGCATCAGCGCACTTGCGATCGTGCTGCCGGAGGTCGCCAAGCTCGGGGGTGTCACCCAGCCGAGCTTCCATGACCTCGACGCGTTCTCGCACACGGCGCAGACCGTCGCGAACGCGCCCGCTGTGCACGTGATGCGGTGGGCGGCGCTCCTGCACGACGTGGGCACCCCTATCGCCGTTTCGATCTGTGAGCGACTCGTCATGTCGAAGTCGGACACACGGGCAATCGCCCACCTCGTTGGCGAGCACATGCGTCTTGCAGACCTCGACCCGGACAACGAGCGCGCCGTCGATCGCGCGGTGCGCCGTCTGGACCTGTGGAAACCGAACGTCGCAGAACCGGAGCTCCTCGTGTCCGCCGAGGATGCGCTTGAACTCACGCTCGCAGACCTCGGCGCCACCGCTCATCGCGAGCGGGTCGCAGCCGTGCGCGAACGCCTGACGCGCGCACTCGCGGCCTCACGGGAGCGCGGCACCCGCGTGCGGGTGACATCGCCACTCACCGGCCGGGAGATCATCACCCGGTTGGGGCTCGCCGAGGGCCCGGCCGTGGGAGCGGCGGTGCGCGCGGTCAAAACGGCTGTGGCCGAAGGCCGGATAGCGGCGAACGACCGCGCAGCCGCGCTCGAGATCGCGCGCGCGGCGGCGGTGCGAGCCCGAGAGGAGCTGTGACGCCGACGGGCGGGCGGCTCTCTACCCTCGCGGCGCCCATCGGCGCATGATCGTCTGCTCCCGGCTCGGGCCAACCGCGATCATCGAGACCGGCACGTCGGCCAACTCCTCGATGTAGTTGATGTAGTCGCGCGCCTCTTTCGGGAGCTCCTCGAATGTGCGGCAGTGTGTGATGTCGCTCTTCCAGCCGGGAAGCTCCTCGTAGATGGGCTTGGCGTGGTGGAAGATCGTCTGATGACAGGGCAGGTTGTTGTAGCGGTGCCCCTCGTACTCGTAGGCGACACAGACCTTGATCGTGTCGAGCTGCGAAAGCACGTCGAGCTTCGTGATGATGAGATCGGTCAGGCCGCTGATCTGCACGGTGTAGCGCACGATGACGGCGTCGTACCATCCCGCGCGGCGCTCGCGGCCGGTCGTCGTGCCGTACTCGTGACCGACCTCGATGAGGTGACGACCGACCTCGTCACTGAGCTCGGTCGGAAACGGCCCGGAGCCGACACGCGTGATGTAGGCCTTCGCGATGCCCAGCACCCGGTCGATGCGACGCGGCCCCACGCCGGCACCGGTGCACGCGCCGCCAGCCGTCGGGCTCGATGAGGTCACGAACGGATACGTGCCGTGGTCGAGGTCGAGCAACGTGCCCTGCGCACCCTCGAACAGCACCCACTGGTCGGCGTCGAGCGCCTTATTGATGGTGTAGGAGGTATCGGCGATGTGCGGCTTGATCCGCTCGGCGTAAGGCAGGTACTCCTCAGCGATCTGGTCCACCGTGTAGGTGGGAAGCCCATAGAGCTTCTCGAGAAAGTCGTTCTTCTCGCCCAGCGCAGCCTCGATCTTCTTGCGAAAGATGTGCTCGTCTTGCAGGTCCTGGACGCGGATACCCATGCGCGAGGCCTTGTCCATGTACGCGGGACCGATGCCGCGGCGCGTGGTGCCGATCTCGAGCCGACCCAGGCGTCGCTCGGAGGCTCCGTCAAGGTCCTTGTGGTACGGCATGATCAGATGAGCGTTGCAGCTGATGAGCAAGCGCCGTGTGGAGAGCCCATCGGCTTCGAGACGGTCGATCTCTTCCAGCAAGACTTTGGGGTCGATCACGCACCCGTTGCCGATGACCGGCGTGATGTGCGGATACATGATCCCGCTGGGGATGAGGTGCAGCTTCAGGGTGCGCCCGCCATGGATGACGGTGTGCCCCGCATTGTTCCCGCCCTGAAAGCGAACGACGTAGTCGAAGTCGTCGGCGATGAGGTCGGTTATCTTGCCCTTACCTTCGTCGCCCCACTGGGCGCCGACGAGGACGATTCCGGCCATATGGTGTGACTCCTGTGAGTGATCGGCTCCGCGGACTCTTGCCGCCGCTCCCGAGCCGTGCGCGCACTGCTCCCGAAGGCGCGCCGTCGCACTCCGTCCGTGCCGAGCGCGACGCGCGTAGTATGACGGACGCGGCAAAGAGGCGCCAGCGCTCCGGCGACAACCCCGGCGCGAGATCAGGCGTGCGACCCCGCGATGGCTCGCGCCGCGATGATGCCGCTCGCGCTCGCCTGCATCAATCCGCGGGTGATGCCGGCCCCGTCGCCTACCGCGAAGAGCCCCGCGACCGGGGTCCTCATCTCACTGTCGACTCGTACTCTCGACGAGTAGAACTTGACCTCGACGCCGTACATCAGCGTGCTGGGCCCGACGATTCCCGGAACGAGCGCGTCAAGCGCCACGAGGAACTCGACGATGTCGGTCAGGTGGCGGTAGGGCAGTACCGCCGAGAGATCGCCGGGGGTCGCGCCCGCAAGCGTCGGCTCGGCCAGGCTCTGGGCGATGCGCTCGGGCGTTGAGCGCCGACCGGCCTTCAGGTCGTGATAGCGCTGCACGAGGATGCCATCACCAAGCAGATTCGCGAGCCGCGCTATCGAGCGCCCATACGAGATGGGATCGTTGAACGGCTCGGTGAAACTCTGGCTGACAAGCACCGCGAAATTGGTGTAGCCGGTCTTTGACTCGGCGAAACTGTGCCCGTTCACCGTCACGATGTCGCCGTAGCTCTCGGTCGTCACCTCGCCGTACGGATTCATGCAGAAGGTACGTACCGAATCTCCGAAGCTCGGCGTGTGGTAGATGAGTTTGGCCTCGTAGAGCGGGTCTGTCAGAGGCTCCATGATCGGGGCCGGACACTCGACGCGCACACCGATATCGACGGCATTGTTGGCAAGCGGAATACCCAGCACACGTGCCTGCTCGGCGAGCCAATCCGCTCCTTCACGTCCGGGTGCCGCGATCACGTGGTCCGCCAGGACTGTCGAGCCATCTGACAGCTCCACGCCCGTGACACTCCCATCCCGAGTGATCATCCGGGTCGCCGCGGTGTCGGTGCGGATGTCGACCCCCTTCTCTTCGAGATGCGCGCGCATCGCGTCGAGTACCTGCGGTGACCGATCCGTCCCGAGGTGACGGATGCGCATAGGGACGAGCTTCATGCCAGCGAGCGTCGCATCGCGTTCCAGAAGAGCCGCTGTTCCGGGTTCAGGACCGTGGACCTGCTCGGTCGCGCCGAACTCAAGCCACAGGTCGTCCGCATGGTTCAGCAGGATCTCGAGTTCCGGCGTACTCACGTAGTCGGAGAGCCAGCCACCAACCTCGGTCGTGAGAGTGAGTTTCCCGTCGGAGAACGCTCCGGCGCCACCCCACCCGGTCATGATGTCGCACGTGGAGCACCCCACGCACGCGGTCTCACGCGCAGGACAGCGGCGCTGCGCGATGGCTCGGCCCTTCTCGACGATGAGAATACGATGGATACCGAGTCTGACCAGCTCGAGCGCGGCGAAGATGCCGGCCGGGCCGGCCCCGACGATGACGACGTCGTAGCTGGCGGACATGGAGCTGCCTCTCGTCCTCGGCGACCTCAGGCGTTTCGTGCCGGATCGGTGAACTTGGTGAACTGATCGAGGAACACCAGATCGACTGTACCCAGCGGACCGTTGCGGTGCTTGGCGACGATGACCTCGGCCGTGCCGCGCGCGGGGCGCCCCTCCTCGTCATCAAAACCGGGGTTCGTGTTGCGGTCGAGGAACATGACCACGTCGGCGTCTTGCTCGATGGCACCCGACTCGCGAAGGTCTGAGAGTTGCGGCCTCTTTCCGGCCCGCTGTTCCACCGCGCGGGACAACTGGGACAGGGCGAGCACCGGGACCTTGAGTTCTTTGGCGAGGATCTTCAGACCGCGCGATATCTCGGATATCTCGACCTGGCGATTCTCGGAGCGGCGACCCTGAGGCTGCATGAGCTGCAGGTAGTCGACGATGATGAGTCCTTTTGACTTGTCGCGCAGCTGACGCCGCGCCTTCGCGCGCACCTCAAGAATCGAGATGGAGGGCGTATCATCGACCCAGAAATCAAGGTCTGCGAGCTTGCCCATCGCGTGGTGGATCGAGTGCCATGAGTCCGGCTTCAAGTGCCCGGTTCGGACGTCTTGCAGGTTGATTCGTGCCTCAGAACACAAGACGCGCTGAACGAGCTGCTCCGAGGACATCTCAAGTGAGAACACCGCGACCGACGTCCCCTTCTTGGCTGCGTTGACGGCGACGTTGAGTGCAAGCGCCGTCTTGCCCACTGAGGGACGCGCCGCGAGAATGACGAGGTCGCTCTCGTGGAGACCGGCCAGCAAACGGTCGAGGTCCGTGAAGCCCGTGGGAACACCCGTGACGTGTTCCTTGCGCTCGAACAGCTTCTCCAGTTGCTCGAAGGAGACCTTGAGCAGCTCGTTGATCTCTCGGAAGTTACTGCTGACCCGCTTGCTCGTCACCTCGAAGATCAGGCGCTCGGCATCTTCGACGACCTTGCCCATGTCATCGGGGGCATCGAACCCCATGGCGACGATCTGCGTACCCGCACCGATGAGTTGACGCAGAGTCGACATGCGCTTGACGATCTCGGCGTACCTGGGCCAGTTGGCCGTCGTTGGAACGGCTCCCGACAAGTCGAGCAGGTAGAGTTTTCCGCCTGCGGATTCGATCTCGCCCAACGCCTCCAGGCGGTCAGCGACCGAC
The DNA here is from genome assembly GCA_947085035.1 of uncultured Actinomycetes bacterium. GTDB lineage: Bacteria > Actinomycetota > Coriobacteriia > Anaerosomatales > PHET01 > CAMTUW01. The sequence goes on along the minus strand of CAMTUW010000006.1, from coordinate 74,763 downwards.
AGGTGGTCGACCGGAACCGAACGAGCGTACAGATCGCCCATGGCCGAGAAGATCCGCGCGTGAGCCGGGCGGTAGAAGTCCGCGGCGGCGAGGGCGTTGAGCGCTCCTTCAACCGCTTCGGGGGAAAGCAGCATCGAACCGACAACGGCCTGCTCCGCTTCCAGGTTATGAGGGGGTACGCGATCGCCGCGGCGGTTCTCCGAAGCGTTTCGTGCGTCGTCAGCCATGACCCGCCCCGACCCCCTCGCATCACTGTGTGGACATGTTCCTGAATGATGATAGCGCGCACGCCTGCGGGATGTACGTGCACTGGTAGTCGTCCACAGCCCGAGGTGGATGACGCGTCGCCGCTGCCAGCATGAATGCTTGTTATCCCCTGCATCCACAGAACACCGTCACCGTGTGATCGACCCGAAGACAGCCCGGAAGACAGTCCGGACCGCCCTGAATCAGGACGGTCCGGACTCGACACCTGTGTGACGCTTCAGCTACTCGGCGGCTTCTTCAACCGCTTCAGTGGCCTCTTCGATGGTCTCGTCGACCTCTGCGGTCGGCGTGGCGACAGCAGTGCCCTCGGCGACGACCTCGACGGTCACCTGCACCTTGATCTCGCGGTACACGGAGATGTCGACGACATGCGCCCCGGCCATCTTGATGTGACCGTGCGTCTCGATCTTGCGTCGGTCCACGTCGACGCCCAGCTGCTCGAGGATCGCCTCGTGCACCATGGCCGCTGTGACTGAACCGAACAAACGACCCTCTTCGCCCACCTTCGCGGCGATGACGACAGTCTTGCCGTCGAGCGACGTAGCGAACGTCTCGGCACTGCCGATACGCTGCTCCTCGCGCTTCGTGATGTTGTGCTTACGCTGCTCGAGCTGCTTCAAGTTGCCCGGCGTCGCCTGAATGGCGAAGTTGCGTGGCAACAGGTAGTTGACCGCGAACCCGCGAGCGACATCAATGACGTCGCCCTCGCCGCCGCGGCCTCTCAGCTCCTGAGTCAGGATGACCTTCATGGCTTCTCCTCCAGGGGCGGCGGGCTAACGGCCCTTGCCGATGCGGTTACTGATTACGGGCACGGTGTAGGGAAGCAACGCCATCTCACGCGCCCGCTTGATGGCGGTGGACAGCCTATGCTGATGCTGCGCGCAGTTGCCTGACACGCGACGCGGCTTGATCTTGCCACGGTCCGTCATGAACTTGCGCAGCATCTGCGAGTCCTTGTAGTCGATGTACTCCGCGTGGTCCTTGCAGAACTGGCAGTACTTGCGTCGCGGCTTGCGACCATAATCGGACATGTTCTCTGACCCTCCTTCCGCGAAATCTCGCGGGGCTCGATAGTGGCGTCCGGGCGGACGCCGGTCGTTCGCTAGAACGGAATGTCGTCTTCAAACGTCTCGGAACCGGAGTCGGCCTCGGGCTTGGTGGGAGCGCTGTAGCCTCCACCGGAGCCGCCGCCTTCTCCGCGCGTTGACATGAACTCGATGTCGTCTGCGATGATCTCGACCTTCGAGCGCTTGGCACCCGTGGTCTTGTCATCCCAAGAACTCCAGCGCAGCTTACCCTCGATCGCGACCTTGCTCCCCTTGGAGAGGAACTTCGAGATCGACTCGCCACGCTGTCCGAACACCACGACATCGAAGAAGTTGGGGACATCTTCCCACTCACCCGACTGCGAGTTCTTGCGGCGGTCGTTCACCGCGATGCCAAGCTGGAGCACCGCCATACCGCCTGCGGTCGCGCGCAACTCGGGATCACGAGTGAGATTCCCACTGATGACGACTCTGTTGATACTCATCTCTTCAAACCACCTTAAGCTGTTCACGGATACGGATTTGATCCGCCTCCGCAGTATCGGCGTGCTGGACCTATTCTCTGTCCTCGCGTCGCACGATCATGTAGCGGAGTACGGAATCGGTGATGTGCAGCACCCGATCCAGCTCGGCGATGGCGGCCGGCGCGGTGTGGAAATCGATGAGTGTGTAGTCACCATCGGTGATCTTGTCGATCTCGAATGCAAGACGGCGCTTGCCCCACAGATCGACTTTGTCCACGACGCCCCCGTCTGCAAGAATCACTCCCTGAAACTTCTCAAGGAGGGCAGCACGGGATTCCTCGTCGAGCGAGGGATTGATCAAAAGCAGTAGTTCGTAAGCCTTCACGTTGTCACCTCCCCTGGGCTATTCGGCCCCGGGACTGTGAAGGCAGCGGCCCGGGGCAGGATGTGAGCCCGCGTAGTGTATCACCGGCTTTCAGGTGCTGCAACAAGTATCCCAGCCGGTCTGACACGGTAGAGGAAAGGACGCGCCGCTGAAGGGTGCGGACGGAGAAGAGCAGAGCGCAGGCGACAAGGGCGACCAGGATCGCCGCAACTCCGGCCGGACTGACCTTGTTCGCGGACAGAATCCGCTCGGCCGCCGCGTCACCCAGTCGCCGAAGCGGGCTCGCGGTCACGACCGGTCTCCCGGGCGCCTCGGCGCCGATCGGCGACAATACGCGCACTCCCGCGTCGACCGCGCCACTCACCGTATCTGGTGCAACGCCCGCGATCGATCCGCCTGGGGCTGGCGCCGTCACCACGCCCGGGTGCACTACTGCCACACCCGAGCGCACGACCGCTACCCCCGGCTGCAAGACCGCGACTCCGGCGCCTGCGGGCTGAAGTGCGCCTTGCGCGGGCACGACGGCGACGCCTTGTCCTGCAGGGGATGGCGCCGGCGACTCCACGATCACCGCCACACCCGGCTCCGGCGATCTGTCCGCCTCAGGCACAGGAGGAGCGACGAGCAGCTCTGATGGATCGAGATAGAGCGATCCGCGTTTCAGGCCAACGTGAAGGTGCGGCTCTGCACTCGACGCGTCCCCGAATCCGGCGGCTGTGCCGATTCGCTCGCCTGCCGAGATGCTCTGGCCCCGCTTCACGTGGGCCTCGGAGAACGGCATCAAAGTGATGGTGCCGGCCTCGGTGATCACGCTGACCGCGAGCATGGTGCCCCCAGCCGTTGCAGGCACCCTGCCCACGAACGAGATCTCACCCGCCAGTGGCGAGAACACCGCGTCGCCCGGCTGACACGCCACATCGACGCCTCGGTGGAGCGAGGTCTCGCCGGCGCGAAGCGAGTATCTGTCGCCGAACCCGAGGAGCACCCCGGCACCGACGGGCACAGCGATCGCCGCGGTAGAACCGAACAGGACGGCGGCGACGCAAGCCGCCACGAATCTCGTGAACCTCATTCGAAACACCCCACCTCGATGAGATGGGAGCGGGGGCGAGGGGCCATTACGAACACTTGTTCGCTCTTGGTTTCAGGATTCCTGCACGCCGCCGAAAAAAAGTCGCATGGAGCGGGTGACCGGACTCGAACCGGCAACTTTCAGCTTGGGAAGCTGACGCTCTACCATTGAACTACACCCGCATGCAGCGGAAGTGTAAACCAGCCTGCTCAGCGCGGGCAAACTGCGCGCCACCGCGTGTGTCCTGCGGCCGCCGAGCCTACACTCCCGTCAAGACTTTCTTGAGTGCCCTTTCCGAAGCGACACCCGTGAATGCTATGACGGTGTCTCCGGGACCGAGCTCCGTGTCACCGTGGACCGTCTCGACGCTCTCGTCAGACCGGATGACTGCGATCAGGACCGAGTCTTTCGGAAGAGCAAGCGAGGAGACCGGCTTGTTGCACACCACACACCGGTCCACCGGGAGCTGTATCTCGACGATCGCCATGTCGCCTTTGCGCAACGTCGCGAGCGTGTGGATATCGCCGACCGTGGCCTCCTCCTCGATCATGCGGCTGATGATCGTTGTCGAGGAGATGGCCTCGATGCCGAGCGCGTTGAAGATGTGCTCGTTCTTCGGGTTGTTCACTCGGCTGATGGTACGCGGCACTCCGAACGCCACCTTCGCGAGCTGACAGGCCACCAGGTTGTCATCGTCGTCTCCGGTCACAGACGCGAACACGTCGGCCTTCGCGGCCCCCGCATCGTCTTGGAACTGCGCGTCACACCCGTCGCCCAAGATGATGAGCGCGCGCCTAGGCAGCTCAGCAACGAGCTTGTCCACGACGTCGGCGCGCCTCTCGATCACCGCGACGTCGTGCCCGGCCTCGACCAGCGTCCGAGCCAGATACGAGGCGACCTTGCCCCCGCCATTGATCACGATGTACACGGCTACTCCTCCATGAAGCGAGTGAGCTTGTGGACGGACTCGTTCTTGACGGCCACTCGCACCACGTCGCCCAGTCGGAACTCCGTGTCGAGCGAAGGGATGAACGTCTGATTGCCGCGAGCGATGATCGCGGGGAGTATCTGCCCCTCGAGGAACATCTCTCTGACTCGCTTGCCCGCAGCGTCCGCGCGCAGCTTGAAGACCACGATCTCGACGTCTCCGAATGAGTCGACATGGTGCCCGTGTCCGGACTTGATCTTGTCGAGAAGACTCTCGGCGACGAGCGTCGTACCGCAGACGTAGTCGAGATCAAGTTGCTGGTAGGTGCGTTCACGCTGCGGATTGTAGAGACGCGCCACGACGTGCGGCACACCGAATATCTTGCGCGCCACCTCGGCCGCCATGAGATTGGTGTTGTCGAGGTTCGTGACCGCCGCGAACGCGTCGCATTCCTCGATGCCCGCTTCTTGGAGCGCCTCCTCGTCGAAACCCAGACCCCGAATCGTGACTCCGTTGAAGGTGGTGCCGAGGCGTCGGAAGGAGTCAGGGTTCTTGTCGATGACACTGACGTTGTGGCCGTCGACTGAGAGCAGGGTGGCCAACTGTGAGCCTACGCGGCCGCACCCCACCACAATGACGTTCATCGAGTCGCCAACCCCCTGTCGAATGCGGAGCCCACAAGAAACATCTGCATGAAGCTACGCCTGCCGCGCGGTGAATGCAACATCGGAAAACACGAACGCCGCCGACCCGATGGTCCTGCGGCGCCCGCGAAAATGAAACAGGAGATACGATCTAGGACTTGCCGATCTTGAAGATCTTGGTGCCGCACTCGGGGCACAGGCCCTGGGTCGCCGGGCGACCGTTCTTCATCGTGATCTCCTGGGCGTCCTGAATCTCCCTCTTGGCCTTGCACTTGACGCAATAACCTTCCTTGGCTGCCATTCGCAGACACCTCCTTTTCATTCAACCGCAGGCCGTTTCACCGGGTGGTGGGCCTTGGCGGTCGTTCCCCTGTGGTCGGGCTCCGATGCCCGCTCGTATGAGAGTCTTGCACCTGCAACCCCGTTTGTCACGGCTTCGCACTCACATTCCCGATGCGGATTCGGTGGGCGGCGTACTCACGAGACGCCCGAGCGAGACGCTCGCAAGGCCGAACAGCAGACCGAACACCACGACAAACACGCCCCACGACACCGCAGCGAGCGCCCAGAACGGCTCGGGAAAGAGCTGGATCAGAAGCGAATCGTACGGGAACACCCACGTCCCGGCGCTGAAGAACAGAGCGTGAAAACCCGCGAAGACCGCATCGAAAGCGAGTAGCCCCACCAGCATGACTACCAGCGGGAACCCGATCGCCATCCGCGCGGCGGCGCGCAGCGTTCGAGTCATCTGGCGCAGACGTCTCCTCGCCAGACCGAATGTCAGCCACACGACGGCGAGCAGAGTCAGGCCACCTGTGGCGAGACGTGCTGCCGACATCACTTCACGCACGTCCACCAGGTGTTCGATGGCTCGGGTGTCGAAGCCCGCACGTGACCCCACACGTTCAGGTAGCGAACCGGTTCCTTCGACGACGAACGCCCGCACCTGTTCGGCGATTGCGGCCGCCTCGGCATCGGACAAGCCGGTCTCCTCGTTCGACGAGAAGCGCTCGACGAGTGTCTGGGTGAAAGCTGGCAGCATGAGCGGCTGAAGAGCAAGAAGCACCGCGAGGACCATGAGCATCGCAGCCACAGACCATCGGGACACGCGCTCTGCGAGAGTCATGTCGCGAGGACTCTGGCCGCCATCGCCCCAGGACAGTCAACCGTGCTGACCACTTGGTTGCCTCCCATCTCGACCGCGCATGCCAACGCGGCGTCGGCTGCATCGAGCAGCTCTTCAGAGGTCATGCCGTCTTCGGGAAACGACGCGACGCCCACCGAGACCGTCACGCGGGCGTCATCGATCACCACGTTGGCGGCGGCCTCCCGAAGTCTCTCGGCGAACGCGACCGCGTCCTCTCGCGAGAACGCCTCGCCCATGACCTCGGTCTCCGAGAGCAGCACGCAGAACTCCTCGCCGCCATAGCGCGCCGCGAGGTTCCCGGTCTGAGTCGTGGCTCCGGCAGGAGCGATCATCTGCGACATCATGCTCGCGAGCGCAGAAAGCATCCTGTCACCAGCGTCGATTCCGAATTTCGTGTTGAACTCGCCGAACCGATCGATGTCGATGAGCGCCACATGAAGCGGCCGCTGGTCACGCTGAGCCCTATGGGCCTCGGCGGCGAACGCCTTCATGAGGTAGGGCCGCGAGTACAGCCCCGTCGCCTCGTCAAGGATCCCTTGCGAGAGGCGCGAAGACAGATCGCGTCTCAGCTGACCAACGATGAGCGTCGAAACCGAGGCCATGCCGAGCAGGACCGCGACCTGCCACAGATAGCGCACGGAGACGAACACGACGTCTTGGTAGAAGTCGGTGCCCGTGAATGGGATGACTATGTGAGGCAATAAGCCCGCGAACTCGGACCACTCGACCATACCGAGCAGCGCACAGCTGAACAGGGCGTGCAGCCATGTGTCTTTCGAGCGAGGCAGGATCGCAGCGGCCTCGAAGATGAAGAGCGCATACATCGTCCAGAACCACGAGTTGGCACCGCCGCTGAAATACACCAACACAGTGACGACGAGCGCATCGAGCCCCAGTTGCAGGTTGTTCCAGACGGCGATGTTGCCCAGACGTCGATAGTTGAGCGAGTAGAAGATGTTGTACAGAACCACCAAGCCCAGAGCGAACGCCGGAACGAACATGTGGCTCAGCAGCTGTGTCAGTTCCATGTGCGTGGCGTAGAGTCCGCCGGCAAGGACCGAATAGGCAGCGAGCACGCCGACGAGCATCCAGCGAACCCGGATGACGAGCCCCACGCGGCGGATGTTGGCCTGCAGCGCCTCGATGTCATAGCGCGTGGGCTGCTCCCGCCACGAGACGACGAGCGAGCGGGTGATGCGCTTTTTCAGGCGACCGGAATACACGGCTCGCGAGCACTCCTTCGAGGTCGGTGGTGGCGAGGATGCGAACACGCCTAGAGACGGAGTGTAACCGTGTGACCGATGCCCCAGCAAACGGGTTATCCTTGCCGCATGGAGACCACCGCAGCAACAACATACGAATCCCTCCAGTCCCTGCTGGAGACGCTCTCGCGAATCGGCGCGCCCTACCAGTTCGCGCTCATCGCGCTCGCACTCGTGCTGGCGGCGATTGCTGTGGTCCCTGCCGCACGTCATCTCAGAAGCCCCGCACTGCTCGCAGCCACGATCGTCTTGCTCGCCGGTGAAGTCGTCCTCGTGTGGTTCCATTACCGGCTCTGGCAGCTCGCCGAGATCATCGATCCCGCGACCGGCGTCGCGGTGGGACGTGTCGCGGTTCCCCTGTGGGTCGAATCCGAGAAGCTCTTCGTCTGGGCGCTCGTTGTGGCCGTGCTGGGCACCGTCATGCGCCGCCACCGCGAAGAACTCCTGCCTGGGGCGATGCTCTTCACCGCGCTGCTCATCGCTGGTGCGGCGCTGTCCGGCAAACCGTTCACCGAGCCTCTTCCGGGGTTCATCGGTCAGTTCGTGGGCTATCTCCAGGCAACAGCACAAGGCGGGCAGGCGGCCCAGAGCGCCTTCCAGGGCATGTACGGCTCGATGCGCTTCTACTACAACACGTGGTACATGTGGGTCCACCCGCCTCTGCTGTTCGTGAGTTACGGAGGGTTCGCCCTCTCGTTCCTCGCCACACTCGTCATGCTGGCGAAACGTCACTCGTCTTTCGAGACGACCGCGTACCGATGGGCTCGCTGGGGATACCTCCCTCTCACCTTCGGGATGCTCATCGGCTTTCCATGGGCGATTCTCGCGTGGAGCGGGGAGTCGTGGTGGTGGAGCGGCAAGGTCAACATGTCGATCATGCTGTGGTTGCTCTACACGGCCTACCTGCACGCGCGGCTCTACCTGCGGCGACGCGGCATGTGGCGAGTGGTCGCTGTGCTCTCTTTGCTCTCCTTCGCCACCCTGGTTCTGACGTACGCGACGACCTACCTGGTGCCGGGAGCGCACAGTTACGCCGCAATCGGGGCTCCAAGTGCGTTCGCCGACGCGGTACTGCGTGTGCTGGCGGGAGGTGTGTGATGGATATCGACGAGATCAGACAGCGCTCGTGGGACTTCGGTCTGACCGTCATCACGGTGCTGTTGCTCGGTACGCTCGGCGTACAGAGCTTCGTCGGGACGATCCACGTCTGGCTCGCCCAGCGAGCCGATCCGCTCTGGGAACAGACCTCGTCTGCCGCCTACATCGAGTCCATGAACATGATCGCCGCACCTCAACTGATCCTACTGGTCGTGGCGATGGGACTCTGCGTTCCGAAGCGCCTGTTCTCGCGGCGTTTGCTCGTCGTCGCCTCAGTGGCCATGGTGGTACTCGGTGTGGGCACGGGTGTAGCGACCGGCTCGCTCTCGACGGGCGTGAGCACCTACCTCGCACTCGCCGCGTTGATCCAAGTGGCCGTCATCGCGCTCACCGCGGCCGGCGCCAAGGGTCCGAGTTATCTGACCGAGGGACGCCTCACGAAGATCGGCAGCGGCCTTCTCCACCTGGGCTTCATCCTCTTCGGGATCGTCGTGGCCTCGCTGCAGCAGTCCCCGTTCATGCACCCGGTGTTCTGGACGAGTACCGCGCTGATGACGCTCGGCACCGCGATGAGCTTCTACGCCGACCGGCTCGCAGTGCGCCGCGTCGTGAGGGTCACGCCCGAGACGGATTTCTAGGCCTCGCGTACCATCGCCGTGACGAACTCGGCGGTCTTGTCGATGAGAAGCGGATCGAGTGCGTCGGCGGTATCGGTTCGCCAGTGCCAGTTCACGGGAACCCCGTTGTCGTCGAGCGCGAGGATGCTCAGCGCCTTGAACCCCCGGGCGAGCGCAGGTGTCGCATCCGTGGAAAGCCCCTTGAAGACACGAGGCTTGATCAGGATCTCGGTCTCGCGAGAGACGCGTCGGGCAAGTCCCACGAGTCGAACGCTCGCCCGATAGCGGCGAGCCATGCCTTCGGAGCTCGCCCAGTACAGGTTACCGGCGCCACAGCCGTCGATGCTGATGATGAGCGCGTCGCGCAGCTCCTCGCCGTAGTCGCGCAGAAGCGCCTGCATCCCAAGCGTGCCGACCTCCTCGGCTCCCGTCGCGACGAACCAGACCTCCTTCTCGGTCAGCTCGCGATCCACCGTCTCGGTGACGCGTCTGCGGATGCGCGCGGCCTCACTCACGGCGAACTCGGGATCCCCGATGGGGTCGTCTCCGGCCCAACCGCCCTTCCACCCGAAATCGTCTTCGTCATCGTTCTCGTCGAAGTTGTCCCAGGAACCGATCTCTCGACCGGCCTTGCGCGCATCGAAGCCGCCATCGACACCCAGCCAGTCGGTGGGTGGAGCCTCTTCTCGCTGCTCGCGCTTCTTGCCCAGACCCTTCAGCAGGCCCCTCAGGGACGCCCGCTCGTGCGCATCGTCTTCCTCGACCGGTGGCGCCGATATCGCGTCGCGGGGGGCTTCTGGTCCCACGACGGCGAACTCCACCGTGTCGAAATCGAGTATCGACTGCCCCCGCGCGGGCTCCGGAGAAGGCTCGGCCCACGCGAAGTCATCGGGCAGCGGGGCGGGCGTTTGGACGGCGGGAGCGTAGTGCAGGTCGACATCGGGCGCGACAACCCCGGCGGCTCTGGCCGCATCCGGGTCGCGACGAACGGACGAGAAGCTCGCCGTGGACAGCGAATCAGCGTCGGGAGCCGGAACGATCCGCTCCATCACACCGAGCATCGCAGCGACCCCTGAGGCGTTGTCATTCGCACCGTCGACGAAGGGCATCGCCAGTTCGCGATGGATGTTGATCAGCGTGGGGACCACCAGGTAGGCCGACACCGCCATCGTGACGTACCAGAGGTAGGGCTCGAGCGAGGCCGTGAAGGGCACCGCCATCGCGAGCACGAACACCGGTGTGAGAAACGTGCACGCTTTGAGCAAACCGAACGTCATGGGGAAGTTCTTCACCATGCCCGGCGAGAAGGCCAGCGACGCACGGGCCGAATCGTAGTGCGCGACGATGACGATCTTGCGCAGCTTCTCGCCGCGCCGTGCCCGCGGGACATGGCGCGCGATGACGTTTTGGCTGGGTCCCTTGGGCATGAGACGCGTGAATCCCCAGCGCGTGTCCAGGTCACACCAGAAGAAGAACGCCACGATCGCCGCGACGGCGAACGCGGGCCACGCGAGGAACGGCTTGAAGCCTGCGGCGAACGCCGAGCCCATCGTCAGCACATGATAGATGACGTAGGCCCACGAGTAGGTGCGTATCGCCTCGAATGGCTGCTGCTCCGTCTGAAGTCCTCGCGAAGCGAAGACGCGCTCGAGCCATTCAGCGGCACGGTGCTCGTTGTCGGTCGCCGCCGGTCTCGCTCCGATGTCGTCGGTCAGGGCGCGTACATAATCGATGAGTTCCGCCATCGCTTCCTCCGGTCACGGTGGTCGCGGCACACAGGGTTCCTGCGCTGTCTATCCTAGCGCACCTGGCCTCGACTCTGCCGTAATGACCCGGGTCGCGCGCTCCTCTCAACGACCGGCGTGACAGCCCGCACACTGGTTCATGCGGTACTGCGCGTGTTCCTCGACGAGTTTCGGATCGTCGCTGTGGCACGTACAACCGGGAATCTGAATGGCGAGAGGCGAGTTGGGGTCCGCTGGCGGCGCCTTCTTGCCGACCGCCGATGGGTCTCCGCCGCCCATCGAAGGCACACCGCCCCCGACGGCGCCGGGCGCCGTCACGGGTGTGACGACGTCCGGCGCCTGAGGCGTCCCGTACGTGTAGAGGAATCCCCCTGCGGCGATCACTACCGCTACCGCCGCGAGCATGATGAGAAGTCCTCGCTTCATGCGGCTCTCACGCCTCCGTGTGTCCGAGAATCGCAACGAGGTCCTCGCGGGGACTTGCGGCGATGGGCTTGATGCCGAAATTCTCGACGAGAACACCCAACACTCCGGGCGTGATGAACGCGGGCAGGGTGGGGCCAAGCCGGATATCGGTGATGCCCAGGTAGAACAGGCTCAGCAGGATCGCGACAGCCTTTTGCTCGTACCAGGACAGGATCATCGACAGCGGCAGGTCGTTCACGCCGCACTCGAACGCGTCAGCGAGTGCAGAGGCGACCTTGATCGCCGAGTAGGCGTCGTTGCACTGGCCCACGTCCATGAGGCGCGGCAGGCCGCCGATCTCGCCCAGCTGCTTGTCGAAGAAGCGGAACTTGCCGCACGCGAGCGTCAGCACGATCGTGTCGCTGGGGGTCTCCTCGACGAACTCGGTGTAGTAGTTGCGACCGGGGCGAGCGCCGTCGCAGCCGCCGACCAGGAAGAAGTGGCGAATGGCGCCGGACTTCACGGCCTCGATGACCGTGGGTGCCACCGAGAGGATCGTGTTGTGGCCGAAGCCGACCATGACCTCGCCGACCGTGGTGTCCCACTCGAAGCCGTCGGCGGCCTGAGCCGCGGCGATGACTGCGGAGAAATCGTCGCGGTGCACATGCGGCACGCCGGGGAACTGCACGACGTTCGCGGTGAAGAGACGGTCCTTGTACTCGGGGTGCGGCGGCATCAGACAGTTCGTCGTGAGGAGGATGGCACCCGGGAACTCGGTGAACTCCTTGTGCTGGTTCTGCCACGCGGTGCCGAAGTGACCCACGAGGTTGTCGTACTTCTTGAACTCCGGGTAGGCGTGCGCGGGCAGCATCTCACCGTGGGTGTAGACATCGACGCCGGTACCGACGGTCTGCTCGAGCAGCGCCCCCAAGTCCGCGAGGTCATGGCCGGACACCAGAATCGCCTTGCCGGGCCGCTGGCCCAGCGTGACCTTCGTGGGCTCCGGATGGCCGAACGAACCGGTGTGGGCCGTGTCGAGGATCTCCATCGTACGCAGGTTCACCTTGCCACATTCGAGCGTGATGCCCACCCACTCCTCGAGTCCGAGCGCGGTGTCGCCCAGCGACACGAGGGTGCGGAACAGGTATGCGTCGATCTCGGGGTCGGTCTGGCCCAGCGTGCGCGCGTGGTGCGCGTAGGCCGCAACGCCCTTCATACCGTAAAGCGTCGTCTCCTGCAGCGACCGCACATCGACGTCGCGCGTGGCGTCCCAGGGATTTCCCAAGCGAGCAGCCAGCGAGATCTTCTCACCCAGTTCGGTCGGAGCCGAGAACCCGTCGGTCGCAACTCCCGTGAGGGCGGCGAGAGTATCGCGCAGCGCGACCGCCTCATCGACTTTCGCGGCGACGGTCTCGGCGCCGAAGTCGACATTCGTGAGCGTTGTGAAGAGCGCGTCTTCGACGAATCTGCTCGCGGCCGTCAGGTCCGTGTCGGCAGGCGCGGCCGCCGCGACAGCGGCGAGCGAGCGACAGGCGTGCACGAGCAGGTCTTGCAAGGCGGAGACGTCCGGACTCTTGCCGCACGTGCCCACCTTGGTGCAACCGGTGCCGTATGCGGCCTGCTCGCACTGGTCACAGAACATCTCAGTCAGTTGGGTGGTCATCTTTCGGTCCTCTCGCTCATGTGGTGTGTCGGGACGGAGCTAGCCGTGAATCATCGCGGGCAGGCACTTCATGCAGACCCAGGTCGAATCTCCTTTCGTGCGAACCGGAAGCAGTGGGCGATCGTCTTCGGAAACACCGCAGTTGGAGCAGTTCTGCGCGATGTAGTTCGCGCGTTTCGCCTCGATGATCGGGGCGGCGGCTTCGTGGTCGAAGGGGACGGCATCGCGATACTCGAGCGTCAGCGCGCCCGTGGGGCAGGTGCCGATACAGAAGCCCGCGCCGTCGCAGAGCTCCTCGCGCACGACTTTGGCTTTGCCGTCCACGATGACTATCGCGCCCTCGGCGCACGGGCTCACACAAGCGCCGCAGCCATTGCACAGGTCTTCGTCGATTCGGACGATCTGGCGGTTCACGGTGGTGGTCATCTCGTTTCCTCTCGCTCTCTCGCAGTACTCTCGGCTTTGGCCCGGCGTGCCATCTCTCGCTTCCACTTGATTCCTTCGACCGCGTGTCGAATGCCGTCGATGGCGTGGCCCTCGCGCCACGATCTGGGTCCCGAGTAACGCATCATCCTCGCCTGCCATGCACGCTCTTCGGGGCGATAACAGTGGGTGTCGCAGTGCGCACAGAACGGCTTCGGGTCCAACGTGCAGTACGCGCGCCTCTTCTCCGCGTAGGCCAGATGCGCCTCGCACTCCTCGCAGAGCACCGGGTGCTTCCGAGCATAGAGCCCCAGCTCGGCCGCCTCGGTTTGCGCCTCGCGCCTTAGACGGTCTGCGTGGAGCCCGTCACAGTGGATGCGGGTGAAATCGGCCACGACGCGCGTGTCGTGCGCGACCTTCTCACCGCTCATGCTACGGACGAACCTTTCGTTCACCACAGGCCTCCTTGGGAGCCGCCGGAAGAACCGTCCCGGCGACCTCGTCGTCGAGGGGCTACGCTACTCTTGAATGCACGAGGTATCTTTGACGGGAGTCAATTCGCCGAGATTCTTTACCGCTGTGGTCAGGAATCACCACGACGAGGAGAGCGATGAGCGCGCGAAACGAGGTGCGGGCCGACGTGCTGGCGGGGTTTCAGTCCTGTCGACTCTGGCGCGCTGCGAGCCCTGAGGCGGTGACCCGCTTGGCGGCCGGTGCTCGCGTCGTCGACGTGGCCAGGGGGACGACGCTTGCCACCGAAGGTGATCCAGCGCTCGAGTTCGGGCTGGTGGTCGCCGGAAAGGCGCGCGCCTTCTACCTGGGGGCGGACGGCAGACAGATCACGTTCGAGACGATGCAGGCCGGTGACCCGCTTGCGGCCGTCGTGGCTCTGGCGGGAACACGCTACCCGGTCAACATCGAAGCGGCCACGGATGCGACCATCGCGTTCCTACCCACATCGGCGCTCTTCGATCTTCTCGAGGAGGAACCGCAGGTGGCGCGCTCGCTCATCGCCGACCTCGCGAACCGCGTCGTGAACTTCACGAGCGTCGTACACACGCTCGCGCTTGACGTGCCCAGCCGCCTGGCTGGCTATCTCTTCCAGCGAGCGCTGCGCTCGGGCAGACCCACGCCTGCGGGGCTCGAGATCGAGGTGGGGATGAAGAAGGGCGATCTCGCGCTGTCGCTTGGAACGGTCCCGGAAACCCTGTCGCGCGCGTTCGCGAAGCTCAAGGACGACGGGCTGCTCGAGATGCGAGGGAGTACCGTCACGATTCTCGACGTGCGGGCGCTCGCCTCGCTTGGCAGCGGCTACGCGGAGGACTGAGTCGGAGTTGCGTCGGAGCGCCCGCTTGACCAATAACTTGACTGATGCTTGACTGATATCATGTCATACGAACCCTCGTACACCATCACGCCGCGCCTCCTTCTGCTCATCGAGGAGATCGCCGCGTTGCGGCAACGCATCGAGGACGCCTCGGCCGAGCTGCCATGGCTCCCTGCGCTGCAGAAAGACACTCGGATGCGCAACGCGCATGCCTCCACCGCGATCGAGGGCAACCCCCTGACCCTCTCAGAGGTCCGCGCACTGGCCGATACACCCGAGCTTCCCGCGCGCCCGCCACGCTCACAGCGGGAGGTGATCAACTACTTCGCAGGCCTGCGTTACGTGGAGCGACACAGCGCCGATGAGCAGATCACGCACGAGACCGTCTTCGAGCTGCACCGCATCCTCGCCGGAGGCGTGATGGACCAGGGGGAAGAAGGCCGGTATCGCAGCATTCGCGTACAGGTCGGGAGGTACCTGCCCCCCGCGCCCGAACAGGTCACCGCACTCATGTCCGAGCTGCTGGAGTGGTGGAACGAACGTTCGACCGCACTTTCGACGGTCATCTCCTCGGCGATTCTTCACTACCGTTTCGAGGCGATCCACCCCTTCGCCGACGGCAACGGCCGAACCGGGAGGGCGCTCGCTCTCATGGAGCTCTACCGCCGAGGATTCGACACCCACCACATCTTCTCGGTCGATGAGTACTACTGGGAGGACCGCCCGGCGTACTACGCAGCGCTGGATCGCACCGGGAGACACGGCGAGGACCTCTCCGGCTGGCTCGAGTACTGCGCCGAGGGGCTGCGTTTCACGCTCGATCGCGTCTGGACGCGCATACAGGTCATCGCGCCCGATGGCACGCAGCGCCTTGTCCTTCGCCCGAAACAGGAACGGCTGCTCACCTTGCTCGCCTCGCAAGGAAGCATGGCTCCGTCGGAGATCTGGGCGGCGCTCGGCGTGTCGAAGCAGGGGGCCATGGACGTGATCAATCCGCTGTTGGACGCTGGTCTCGTCGAGAAGGTCGGGACGAAGAAGACGGGGCGTTACAGACTGAGGGAGTCCTAGAATCGCCTGACCCGAGCATCGGCCTGGGTCGCGCGGTCGCGCGCGGAGTAGTACTCGTCCGTTGACGCTGTCGCGGCTGCCTCGTAGGCGTCTGCGATCACCTTGGCGGGCGAGGCCGACAGCCCCTTGGCCTGCGCTACCGTGCGCTTGTCCCGCTCGTTGTACGCCGCAATGGCCGTGTTTGCCTTCTCGAACTCCCCCTTGAGCCACGCCGCGTCCGACCTCTGCGAAAGACGATTGAGCTCGATACGCGCGTCAAGATAGGCGAGGTAGGTCTCGAAGGTCGCCTCGGGAAACGCCTGTTCCGCACGGCTCATCCCGTCACGGGCCGCCGCGAGCTGGACGGCAGCCCGCTGGTTGAGTCTTCTCGACTCGCGCACTCCCGTTTTGGTGAGCTTGTTGTAGGCGGCGACCGCCCGCTTGGTGGTCTTGTCGGCCGCAAGCGCCTCTGACCACGCTGTTGTCGCCAACGGCAACGCCGTTGCCGCCTTGGCGGTGGCGCTGAGAATGCTCGGCGCCTGGCTCAGCATGTCGAGCCGAGCCCTGGCGGCATCACCCAGCGCGGACGCGCGGCGTCTTTCGCCGTCATCGAGACTCGGTGACACTTCGTCGATGGTTTGAACCGCCTCGCGAAGCAAGCCTGCGGCTTCGGCGACACGAGGAGCGACCTGTGCGGCGGACGAAGCGACCTCGGCAGACATCTCGGCACCGATGACCGCGTCAACGGCAACAACGACCGTATCGGCTCGCTCGATGAGCGTCGTGGCTTCATTGATGCTGCGAGTGGCATCCGCGCTCTGAGACCACGTGCGATAGGCCGACGTCGCGAAGAACACGAGGGCTGAGACAGCCACCGCAGCAAGCACCATGAGCAACGGCCAAAGCCCCGGTTTGCGACCACGGCGTTGCGCACGCGTCGTGCGCGAGTCTGCCGTCGAGCCTTCTGCCTCACGGCTCCTCATCGAGTCACCGGGCCTTCGCTGACCGGCAACAGCAACATGGACGCGCCATCGTCGCCATCGGCATCTCGCACGTACACGCTTCCCCCGTGGGCCTCGGCAACACCTCGTGCGAGGTGAAGCGCGATTCCCGCGTGCTCCGACAGGTCTTGCCGGGACACAGCGGTCCGCTCCCCGCTGCATCGCACCTCGATGATCGCCTCATTTCTCCTACGTGAGACGCTCACCTGTACGGTCTGAGGCTCCGCCGTGCGGTCGAGCGCATGCTTGATCAGTATGGCAACCACCCGTCGCACCCGGTTCACGTCAACGAGAACAGGCTCCATCGCGGAATCGAAGTCCACGATGGTTCGCTTCTCGGCACCCGGAACCGCCGCGACCGCTTCTCCGACCAGGCCTCCCAGGTCTGCGGGCTCCCTGTCAAGCACAAGGTCACCGGTCGCGATACGCGAGGTAAGCAGCAGGTCGTCGACGAGTACCGCAGCCTCGCGCGCATGGTGGCTGACAAGAGCGGACAGGCGGACTCGCCTGGACGTATCACTTGCCATCTCAGGTCGCAAAAGCAACTCGGCTGCGGTGACAATCGAGTTCAAAGGCGCGCTCAGGCTCTCACCGATGAATGCGGAGAACTCGTTGCGTGTACGCTCATTGCGCTCGTCGTCAAGCACCTCTCGCACGATCGCGAGAACACCTGCCGGATCCCCGTCATCATCGTGCACCGGAATCAGGGTCATGCGCATCAACGATCGCGATCCACCACTTCGAAGCGACGGCATGTCTCGTTCAGTGACCCGGCCTTCGGCTGCCGCCGTCCGCAACTCCCTCAGGACTCGCAGCCGACGTTCTTTGGGGATGTGGAGGAGTTGTTGTCCAATCGCCTCTTCCGCCCTCCAGCCGAAGAGATCCTCGCACATGGGGTTCCAGCGCCGGATCACGCCGTCGAGATCCATGAGCAAGACACAATCGCCCGAGTAGCGGGTGACGGCTTCCAAGACCTCTTGTGAGCGCCCGAAACGAAACGGCTCGCCCTGTTCCTCGACGACAGACATGACACCTCCTCGCTGGTTGTACCTTATGCCGAACGGCGACCGCAACACGCGCCGCTCGTAACCCTCTCACAAAACCTGAGTAAACATGAGCGAATTTCGACTTGAAAAGTCGGCATGAACCTTGCTAGCATGCTCCTTGAGCCGGGCGACCTGCCTTCTCCTCCCCCCTCAGAGGTGGGGACCGCCCGCTCGAATACTAAACGAGGCGCGTCCCCCACGCGCCTCGTTTCGTTTTCTCACACGGCCTTCAAGCGGATACAATCATCTCTCATCCTGGCCGCGTCTCCTCAGGGGGCATACGTGATCGACGCTGTTGAACGCATCTTCAACTTGGCGCTCCACTTCATCCACGCCTCGCGACCCGTCACCGCCGAGGAGATCAGAAGTGAGGTCGCTGGCTACCCGTCGGACCAAGACGATCTCGCCTTCGCCCGCATGTTCGAGCGTGATAAAGACGACTTGCGTCTGGCCGGTCTTGCGATTCTCTTCGATGAGGAGTATCAATCCTACTCGCTTGACCGGACTGCGACCTTCGCCGTGCATGTGGATCTCTCCGACGAGGAGGCCGCCTCGATTCGCGTGGCCGGCTCCGCGTTGCTCGAAGACCCGTCGTTTCCTTTCGAGACGGACCTGAGGCTCGCACTGGCCAAGATGGCCGCCGAGACAGACACGGAGCGCTGGCCGTCTGCAAGCCGGTTGGCTGACGAGAACCCCGAGTCTCAGGGCACTGTCGTCTCGACGCTTTCCCGAGCTGCCGAGACCCGCAAACGCGTCTCATTCGACTACACGAATTCGTCTGGCCGCTCGGCGCCGCACGGAATCGAGCCGTTCGGGCTGTTCCTCCACGACGGCCGCTGGTACCTCGTGGGTCGAGACACCTCTCTCGACGAGATCCGCACCTACACGGTGGACCGCATGACGTCGATCGTTGCCCACTCGCGAGCACCGAAGACCCCCGACTTCGAGCGCCCGGCTGACTTCGACGTCGCCTCATTCGTTCGCCAGTCGTTCCAGTACGGACCCGCGGAAACCGAGTTCGAGACCGAGATGCGGTTCTCGCCCGCCTCGGCATGGAGAGCCGTCCCGCTGGCCGCAGGTCATGGCACGCTCAGACAGGACGGCGACGAGGTCGTGTGGGTCGTTCCCGCTCGCTCGCGAACCGAACTGATCCGCTTCATCGTCGAGAACGGGCCGGGCATCCGGCTCGTCAGACCCGCGGACCTCGCGCGCGACCTCTCGACGCGGTTGCGCGAAGTGGAGGCGCTCCATGGCTAGGAAAGCGAGTACCTCCGAGCGGGCGCGCAGAACGATCGCGTTGCTGGGACACCTCAAGCCCGACACCCGCATCCCCCTTGAGGATCTGGCCCGGCTGGTGGGGACGTCGGCGTCCGATCTGGCCCAGGACCTCACCGCGTTGTCGATGTGCGGCGTGTGGCCCTACGACCCCTACGCGCTCTTCCCGGTGGTCATCGAAGGCTCCGATGTGGTCGTCTTCGGCGATATGCCCGCGCTGCGCGGTCCGGTCCGCCTCTCCGCGAGCGAAGCGTCTGCGCTCGCCACCGCACTGCAAGCGGTCGGTTTCGACGCCGCAGATCCCCTCACCTCTCGGCTTCTCGCCGCCGCGAGCGCGGGCTTTGACGCTGCCTCCGTCGAGAACTCGCTGCGCTCGATGATCGCGACGCACGACCGGGGCGTCTACGAGACGCTCGCCAAGGCCGTCGAGGACCACGTCGTGGTAGCCATCGAACACATGCGCCCCGGTGGCGAGGAGTCCACGACGCGCGAGATCGAGCCCGTGGCGCTGTTCACCGAGCGCAGCGCCTGGTACGTCACAGCGTGGTGCAGACTCTCCGGCTCGTGGCGCACCTTCCGCGTCGACCGCATCCGCTCGTCTGTCGCGACCAACGAGCGGTTCGCCGCACGCGCGCGGTCTTCGGACGCAAGCGGCGCATTCACCGCTGAGGGGCTGCCGCTCGCACGATTGCGCTTCTCGCCCGGCGTACCGTTCATCCCGCGCGAGTGGCCCGGCGGCCGCGTGGTCGAGCAGGAGACCGACGGCTCGCTCATCGCCGAAGTCCCGTACGCGGGCACACCGTGGATCGCGCGCCGGATCCTCGCGCGCGTCGGCGTCGTCGAAGCAGTAGGACCACCGGAAGTGCGGACTGCGGTTCGCGACCTCGCCGAGCGCACGGCTCGCGAACTCGGGTAACGGCTACGGGCCGAAACGCTGCGCGATCGCCGAGAGCACCTGCGCGGTCGGGATCCGCTCGATATCGGCGACCGGCAGCGACGCACAGAACGCCTGGCCGTAACTCATCTTGACGACGCGCGTGTCGGCGATGACAAGACAGCCCACGTCGTTTGACGAACGGATGAGCCGACCCGCCGCCTGTTTCACCTCGATGACGGCCTCGGGAAGCTGATGTCGCTGCCAGGATGAGCGTCCTTCTCGCAAGGAGCGCTCTTGCGACAGCGGATCGGTGGGGCGGCCGAACGGCAGCTTTGGGATCACGACGCAGCGCAGCGTGTCGCCCTTGGCGTCGAACCCCTCCCAAAACGACTTCAGGGCGAACAGCGAGAGGTGCTCGTCTGCGATGAACTCGTCGCGAAGCCGCTTCGCCGATGTGCCGCGCGACTGCGCGATCACGTCGAGCCCGCGTACCCGCAGGCGCGGAGCGAGCACAGCGTGAACCCGCTCCATCTCGCGACGATTGGTGAACAGCGTGAGCACGCTGCCCCCCATCGCGACATGTACGCCTTCGAGCAGGTTCTCCAGATCGCGCAGATAGCCCGGCTCTTTGGGCGAGGCGATGTCCGTGGGCACGAAGACGGCCATCTGTCGCTCGAAGTCGTAGCTTGACGCGAGCCTGAGCGCACGCCACCGCGGACCCTCCTCGGCGTCGAGGCCCACGCTGCGCGCGAAATGCTCGAACGACTCGCCCATCGCGATGGTCGCCGAGGTGAACACGACGCTGCGCGCGTTGGGGTAGAACTCCTCGGCGAGCGCCCGGCCCACGTCAAGCCGCGCCGAGATGAGCTGCTCGGTGGTGACCGTCCGTCGGCGGTCGAGCTTCGCCGAGTAGAACAGGTCCGTGTTCTCGCCACCGATCACCTCGACGAGTCCGAGGTGTTGATCGGCGAGTCGCGTGAGGAGACCCGCGAGGTCGGCACGCTGGTCGGTGTGGTCCGGACCCAGCGCCTCAAGCTGCGTCATCAGCTCGCGTCCGTCCGCGATCAGCGCCTCGAGTCGCTTGGCGAGCGAACGCCCGGTCGTCGCCACCGTGCCCCACGCCCCCGAATCACGCACCCGAGCGTCAAGCCACAGGTCAGCCGAATCATAGTCGCTCGCCCCGGCCAGCGAAGCGAGGTCTTTCACGAAGTCGAACAGCGACGCCGTAAGCGTCGCGCAACGCCCGCACGCGTCCTCCATGCGAGCAACCACGCCCAGCAGCGGCGCCGCCTTCTCTTGACCCGCAAGCCCGCGGCGCACCACGTCGAGAAGGCCCCCACGGCTCCCGTGAAGCGCGCCGAGCACGGCGGCGAGCTCCACATGGCTGGCTGTGAGTGTGAGCTGCTTGCGCGCCTCGTCCTCGACCGAATGCGCCTCATCGATGATCCAATGGCGAATCGAGGGCAGGATCTGCCCGTCCGCTACGACATCGCGAAAGAGCAGCGCGTGATTCGTGACCACCACATGGGCACTGGAGGCTCGACGCCTCACGCCATGCAGGTAACACAGGTTCGGGAAGTAGCGGCACCGCTTCCGGAGACAGTCCGCCTGGCTCGCCTGCACCAGCGGGCGAACCTCCCGCGTCCAATGGGTGTTCACCGCGTCCAGATCGCCCCAGGATGACTGACTCGTCCACGCGAGAAGCATCGCGACGATCACGATCCTGTCGGTCTCGGAGCTCTCGTTGAGCTCGGCGGCGAATCGTTCGATCTTGCGCAGGCATGGATAATGGTCGTAGCCCTTCAGGGCCACATGGCGCAGACCTCCACCCAAAGCGTCGTTGAGTCGCGGTAACTCGTGGTAGACCAGCTGATCCATGAGCGCGTTGGTCTTGGTCGCAACTCCGACGCTCACGCGGTTCTCCAGCGAGAAGAGCGCAGCGGGCACCAGATACGCCACGGACTTCCCCACGCCGGTGCCCGCCTCTATGGCCACGTGCGTCGAGCTCTCGAAGGCCCCGAGCACCGCCTCGGCCATCTGAACCTGCTCGTCGCGCTGCTCGTAGCCCTCATACATGCGACCGGCAAGACCGCTCTCGCTGAACTCCGCCACAACCCGCTCGACCGATGGGAAGGTGCACGCGACCTCATCGGCATCGTGGAGCACCTCGGCCTTGTCGCTCGCGACACGTGCGCGCCGCACTTCCCTGAGGTCGTAGGGCGCATGACCCACCCCCGCACTGATGCGGGTCAGCCACTCACGTTCCGGCCACGCGGCTTCCAGAGCGAGATGCGCGATCCGCTCGAGGACCCCGGGGTCCAGCGCGGCTACACCGGCAAGCGCGACCCGCCACACCGCGCACAGCGCGGCGACGTCTTCGGGAGCGCGATGCGCACGAGCCGCTGCTCCCGGAGCGAAAGCGGCCGCAAGATCGACGAGCCGATGGCTGCGCATGCGAGGCAGCCCGATGCGCGCGAAGGTGAGCGAGTCGAGCCAGGTGCCGGTGAGGGTCCCGGTACCCGCCACCCGCTCGACGAACGACCGGTCGAATGCCGCATGATGGGCGACGATGTCTCGCGCACCCACGAACGCGCACAGCTCGCTCACCGCTCTGTCAGGACTGGGCGCGCCGACAAGCATCTCGTCATCGATGCCGGTGAGCTTGGTGATCTCGAGTGGAACCGGCACGCCGGGGTCGACGAGCGTCTGGAATCGGTCAAGGACCTCCGGGCCGCGCATCACCGCCGCAGCGACCTCGATCAACCGATCGCGCGCGGGATCGTAGCCGGTCGTCTCGACATCGAGCACGCACACCTCGTCCTCGAAGCCGTACAGGTCACGGGCTCCGCGCTCAGCCAACGACTCATACACCGCGACGACGTCGGGGTCGGTTCCGGGAACTATGATGCTTCTCAGGGCTGCGTTGTCCATGCGCGCCAGCGTAGCATCCAGGTCTGACGCGCGGATGCCCCGAAATGCGAGACGACCGCCCCCAGGGACGGCCGTCTCGTGACTCGCGGCGCGTGAGCCGAAAGGCCCGCGTGCGTGATCTGTTCTATTGCCTCATGCCGGTGACTGCCTTGTTCTCGACGAGCCACTCGCCATCGACCTTGGTAAACGTCCAGGTGTTCTCGAACGTGCCGTACTGACCGGTGACCTGATCGACCAAGACCGACGCCTTATCGCCCTCGATCTTCGCGCTCGTGATCTTGAAGCCTTTGATCCCGTACTGGCTCACCTGCTCCTTGAGAGCATCAGGCGAGTTTCCGGTCTTCTTGGCGGCCGGCAATCTGCTGAACGCACCCTGCCAGTCGTCTTTGTCACACGCCTCGTAGTACTGCTTGACCCACTCCTCGGGCTCTACGCCCTTATCGAGCTTCGTGGCCACCTTGGGATCGAACGCGACGGGGGCGGACTGGCCCATCCCGGCGGGAGGAGTCTGCTGCTCGGGCGTCTGAGGCGTGGCCTGCACGTTCGGGGCAGGCAGCGCGGTGCTCTGCTGGTAGATGATGACCCCGACGATGGCGGCCAGCAACGCAGCGATCACCACGAGGCCGATGACGAGTGTCTGCTGCGAATTGGTCTGTGCCTGCTCGGACATGTTGATTCCCTTCTTCGTGCTTGGCGTCGGGACAGCGCTTTCCCGCCCCGTGACAAAGGTGTTGTACCAAGTGCAGTGCTGGGCTGAGCGAATGATACGCCAACGCGGCGCTCACGACACCATCAATCCGTTGACGAGCAGCTCGTGCCTTCCGAGAAGCCCTGTTCGCCCGCTCTGAGCGAGCCTGCGGTCTTCGATTCCGTCGGGCACGGCTTCTTCGATCCGCAGCCAAGACAACCGCCTGTGCAGCCGACCACCTTGAGCGTGTTACAGCGAGGACAGCGGATCTCGCTCGACTCAAGGCCGCACGACGGACACAGCGACAGAGAGGCCATGACTACAGCACCCCCGCTACACGAGCGACGACGCCACCCATGATGAAGGCGATCACTATCGAGCCCGCGAACAGCCCCGCGAAGTAGCCCCAGCCACGCTCCTTGAGAATCACCATCGCGCTGGCGATACACGGCACGAACAGCGTGATCGTGATCATCCCGACCAACAACTGCGCGTCAGTGAGATTCATCGTGAAGAAGCCGGTCGCTCCGAAATCGCGACGCACGAAGCCCATGACGAAGGCGGTCGCCGCCTCTGCGGGCAGTCCGAGCCAACCCACGGTGAGGGGTGCGGCCACCCGGATGATCCAATCCAACGACCCGGTCACCTCGAGCACGGAGATCAACACCGCGCCCGCCGCGAAGAAGAGCGTGACCTCCTTCATGAAGTTCCAGACCTTGATGCCGCTCTTGCGCACGACGTTGTCGAGCCGCGGAGTCCGCAGTGACGGCAAGTCGATGAGGAGGTCGGTCGACTGCCCGGGCACCAACTTGTTGAGCACGGCACCCACAGCGCCGAACACGAACAGCAGGAAGCCTACATAGAGCGCCGAGTAGAGCCATCCAGTGCGCGCCATCAGTCCCGCGATGACCGCGATCTGCGCGGAGCACGGCACCGCGATCGCCATGAGCGCGGTGGCGATGAAGCGCTCACGCTTGGAACCGAGGATGCGGGTCGTGAGCGTGCCCATCGTCACGCAGCCCAGCCCGAGGATCAGCGGGATCACCGCACGCCCGTTGAGTCCCACCGCCATGAGCGACCGGTCCGCCAGCGCCGCGATCCGCGGCAGGTAGCCCGAGTCCTCGAGTACCGAGAGCAGCAGGTAGAAGCCTGTGACAAGGGGCAGTATGACGCCGATGAGATACGTGGGGGTCATGGTGAGAACCCCGAACTCGCCGGCCAGTATCGTGAAAAGCACCGAGCCCTGTGCGAAGACACTGCCAACGGCGTCTTCGACGAAGGGTACCCAGTAGCCGAGCATCAACGTCTCTTCCAGCACGCCCACGAGTCCGCCCGCGACCCACTGGCCCAAGACGACCCACATCACGTACATGAGGCCAAGGAGCATCGGAATCCCGGTCGCCGGATGCATCATCCACTGGCTCAACCTCGTGGAGAACGACGCACCCTGCTTGGTTTCGGTGACGACATGGCCGCAGATGTCGTTGACGCGATCACGGCGGCGCAGGTAGATCGCGTCACGCCCGGTCCCGGGCTCGACACCGTGACGCTCGCTCACGATGGGGTCGCCCTCGAGCACCATCAGCGCCTCGGCGCGCGACCCTACTCGCGCCGCCATCTCGACGAGCTGGGCCTCGATGTCGTGACCGGGATGACCGACGCGTGCCTCGCAGATCGACGCCTTGAGGTTCTCGAGGCCTTCTCCGGACACGGCCACCGTCTCGATGACCGGCACACCGAGCAGGTCCTCGAGAAGGTCGCGGTCGATCCCCACTCCGCGCTTGCGGGCCTCATCGGCCATGTTCAGCGCGACGACCATGCGCTTGCCCATGTCGACGAGTTGAAGCGTCAAGAAGAGGTCTCGCTCCGGATGCACCGCGTCGACGACGTTCACGACGACGTCACCGGTCAAGATGATGTCGCGGGCGACTCGCTCCTCGTCGTTGAAGCTCGACACGCCGTAGACGCCTGGCGTGTCAACGACGTCGATGTCCCCGAAACGTCCGCGCGTGAGCTCGACGGTCGTGCCGGGGAAGTTCGAGACGTCTACATATGTGCCGGTGAACGCGTTGAAGACGACCGACTTGCCCACGTTTGGATTGCCCGCCAGCACGATCGTTTCGACGCCTTCTCGAGCGACGGTACCTGTCGGGTGGCCGTGACAGAGCGCGTCGGCAGATTTAGGCGCCTCGGTGGAGCGGGGCATGGTGACTCCTTTGTTCGAGCGTTCCGGTTTCGCGAGTGAGGTGTGCGAGAAGAGCTAGCTGGTGGCGTGCTCGTCGCGATGGTGGCCGTGATGGCGCTTGCGCACCTGGATTCGCTCGGCAAGCCCACGGCCAACGGCGATTTCCTGACGACCGCTCATCACCACGATCGGGCCGGCGGGGATGCGCGTGACGCACTCGACGCACGAGCCCTCGGACATGCCGAAACGAAGCGCCTGGATGCGCGCGAAATCGTCATCGACGGCCATGATCTCGAAGTGCTCGCCCTTGCGGGCACTTGCGAGCGAGCACGACTCACACGTCACATGGCCGGAGGTGGCGTCTTCGATGTGTGCCATGGCGGATCTCCTTGCGAGAGGCTTCGTACATGCTAATTCATTCCGTGCGCACATACTAGGCTGGTCGGGATACCACGTCAAGGGGGTACCATTACACCGCACAAGGACATCAACATCGGGGGAGACCGCATGACGGAGCAACGCCGAATGCCCAGCGCCGAGGATCTGGCGCTGTGCGCTCATGATCTCCGGGGCGCCCTGACCGTGATCGTCGGCTATGCGGCGTTGCTGCGCCATGCCGATCTGGGCAACGACGCTCGTCGCGAGGCGATCGAGGGTATCGAGCTCGCTGTTCACCGGGCCGACAAGCTGATCGCGCACACGATGGCGGGAGGATCGCACGAAACGGAGTCGTTCGAAACGGTCGACCTCGACGGCATCGCGAGGCGCGCGGTCGCCGACGCGTCCGTCAGTTTCGATCGCGAAGTGATCGTCGACTCCCGTCCGGGTCTCATGATTCACGCAGAGGCCTCAGCCATAACGCGTCTGATCGAGAATCTGCTCGGTAACGCGGCGAAGTACGCGCCGAGCGGACCCATCGACCTGCGGATACTCGCACATGGCGATAGGGTGACCGTCGAGGTCAGCGACCGTGGGCCGGGGATTCCAGAACGCGATCGCTCGATGGTTCTTGAGCCCTTCGCCCGGCTGGAACGAGACCAGGAGACGTACGGCAACGGTCTGGGGCTCACGGTTGTGAACAGCGTGGCGAGCCGTCACGGAGGCCAGGTCTCGATATCGGAGCGTGAGGGCGGCGGGGCGACTGTGACAGTGACGCTGCCTACAAGCGGAACCTAACGAGGCGCGAGCAACACGAACGGCCAGAAGTCCACGTTCCTGAGCGCCCAGAACGCGAGTACCCCGACCAGCAACGCCCATCCCCACCACGGTCGAAGTCGCGGCCACGGGAGTCGCGCCACTCCCCACGACAGCAACGCTTCTCGCACGAGCCCGTACGCGGTAGGTGGGAGCGCGAGAACGACAAGCGGGTTCGCCTTCCACGCAGCGGAAAGATCAAGTGCGAGAAACGCGCGGGCCACCCGCCCGCTCCCGCATCCCGGACACAAGGTGCCGGTGAACTCGCGCAACAGACACGGTGGAATCAGGTGCCCCCACCCAGAGGCGAACAGCGCAAGTGCACCCACTGCAGCCGCGATGCCCGCAATGGGCAGCCAGCGCTCCATCGGCCCGGAGCGTGTCAGGATGGCGCTGTTCCGAAACATCGCCTAGTACGCCAACCCGCTCATGAGACCGAGCATGATAAGCAAAGCGTAGGCGACAGCGACGAAGAGTCCGGCACCGATGGAAACCCACGACCAGGTCAAGGCCGTTTGCGAGGCCTTCTGCGCGCCTGCGAAATCACCTACGGCGAGCTTGGTGTTGACCTGTGAGGCGAACACGATACCCACGATACCGAAAGGTATACAACAGAAGATCGTGGCCAGAATCGCCATGACCAGGTGACTCTTGATCGGTACGGCCGCAACCACCTGCGGCTGCGAGTAGCTTGGGGGCGCGTACCCCGGCGGTGGCGCGTAGGCGACAGGAGGAGCTGGCGGCGCCGGTGGTGCCGGAGGCGCGCCGTACAGCTGCTGACCGCAACTCGCGCAGGTGGCGGAACCGTCGACGTTCGCATGACCGCAGTTCGGACAGATCATCGGGCGTCTCCCCCTCAGGTGCATCGGACCTAGAAGCCCAGTATCGCCCACCCATCCGTTGCGCACCAGAGAGCGGCGCGATTCATGAGCCTGTCTCGAGTGCGAGCTCGACGAGTCTTGCGCACAGGTCCGGAAACTCGATGCCCGCGGCACGGGCCGCATCGGGCAGAAGGGAGGTCGGCGTCATGCCCGGGATCGTGTTCGTCTCGAGGATGAGCACGTGGCCGTCGACCGTGACGATGAAGTCCGAGCGCGACATGCCCCGACACCCCAGCGAGACGTGCGCCGCAACGGCGAGACGCTCGCATTCGTCTCGCAGGGCATCGTCGATCCTCGCGGGAATGATGTGGCGACTCATTCCCGGAAGGTACTTGCTCTCGTAGTCGTAGAACTCGTGTTCGGGCACGATCTCGATCGTTGGCAGCGCGAACGGGTGCTCGTTGCCCAGCACGCCGACCGTGACCTCGACGCCGCCGATGAACTGCTCGACCAGAACCGTGCGATCGTGCCTGAACGCGATCCCCACGGCTGTGGGCAACTCGGCTGCATCGTGCGCGATCGTCACGCCTATCGCTGAGCCCTCGTTCGCCGGCTTGACGACGGTCTTGTCTCCGAGCAGTGCTCCGATGGCGGAGAAGTCGATCTCCTCGCCCTGACGCAAGACCACGTAGTCCGGCGTGGGTATGCCTGAGGAGCGGAAGAAGTGCTTACTCATGACCTTGTCCATGGCGAGCGCGCTGGCAAGGACGCCACTTCCCACGTACGGCACCTCGAGCAGCTCGCACAGCCCTTGGACCGTGCCGTCCTCGCCGAACCGTCCGTGCAGGCAGATGAACACGACGTGTGTGCGAGTCCCCGAGAGCGTGGCGATGAAGTCGTCATCGCCGGCGTCGATCTCCACGACATCGAACCCCGCGGTCGCCAGGGCAGAAGCCACTTGGGCGCCTGTCACGAGTGACACTTCGCGCTCTGCCGAACGCCCGCCCATCAACACGGCGACATTCACGTTTCGTGGTCTAGTGGCCATCCGATACGCACCTCACTGTCAGAGGATCCGGCCGAGCCGGACCTGATCCACGACCAACAACGCGAGCCACCACAGGCTCACACCCGCAAGCGTGGCGATCGAGCCCTTCAACGCGGCCGAGGCCAACAAGCCCAGCCGACTCGCCTGCTCGCGGTCCCACGAAGCGATCCAGACCGCCAACGAGAGAAGTGGGCCGGTGAACGAGAGGGTCGCGCCCGCGAACATCGCGATTGCGTAGTCGGGCGACTCGAACACCGCGGTATCGGCCGGCACCTGCACAAAGCGCCATACAACGACCCCGGCGTACATACACCATGCCGCGAGATACGTCACGAACGGCCACGTCGAGACCGTGTGTTCTGACGCGTCTGCCGCAGTGGGGATCGTCTCTTCGGTCACTTCTCCTCTTTCATCAGTGGAGCCAGTCTACGAGTTGGCGCCTTCGTCCTCAACCGAATCCGGGGCGCGGCCGAACCACGACAGCAGCGCGGCACCCAGCGCGATACCGGCGCCGACCTTGAGCACGGTCGCCATGCCGTCTGTGAACGCCGCAGCCACCACCGGCGATACTGCTCCCTCACCCGAGGGCAGCCCGCCGCCACCCATCCGCGCGCTCACGAGCGCAGCCGCGAGCCCGATGCCCAGCGCCATGCCCACGTTTCGCGCCTGTGCCACGAGCGCCGACCCGACACCGGCGCGATCGCGTGGGGTCGCCCTGAGCACCGCTGCGGTGTTCGGCGTCTGAAACGCCGCCATCCCGGCACCGATCACGAACAGCGCGAGCGGAACGGCCCCTATCGGTGTGCTGGGCGAGAGGAACGAGGCGCCGAACAGTCCCACCGCGAGCAGGGCGACTCCCGCCGTGGCCAGGCCGCGGGAGCCATGTCGGTCGGAGAAGCGACCGGCTGCCGGAGCGACCAGCGCCATGGCGATGGGCGCCGCCGTCAACAACGCCCCAGCGAGCCGAGGATCGATGCCCCGGACGCGCAGAAGGAAGAACGGCAGGGTGAAGGTCACCGCGAGCAGGGCGAGATAGGCGAGCGTCGCCGCAGCCAAGCCGGTCGCAAACGTTCTGGAGCGGAAAAGGTCGAGGTCTACCATCGGGGTCGCGGTTCGGCGCTCATGCCACAGAAACGCGGCGCCCAGTGCTCCTGCTATCGCCATCGATACGAACACCCCCGGCGCGAGAAGCCCGGACCCCCCGGCGCGCTCAAGACCCACCAACAAGACGAGCAGCGCGGCGCCCGCCAGAACCGCACCCACGAGATCGAATGGTTCGGCTTCAGGACACTCGTCTGGAAGAAGCCTCCATGCGACCAAAGCTGCCCCGACGGATAGCGGAAGGTTGATCACGAAGATGCTGGGCCACCCGAACGTCCCGATCAACAAGCCGCCCAAAGCGGGTCCCATGGTCAGGCCCAGCGAGACCGCCAGGGATATGTAGCCCAGCGCCCAGCCCCGACGGCTCGGCGGAAAGGTCTTGACCACGAGTGCTGGCCCGGCAGCGAAGATCATCGAGGCGCCGATCGCCTGGAGCACACGTGCTGAGATGAGCAGGGTCAACGAGGGTGCGAGGGCGCTTGCCAGGGAACCGAGAGCGAACACGGAGAGCCCCGCCACGTAAAGACGACGAAGACCCCAGACGTCTCCGAGACGTCCCATCGAAAGCAGCAGCGAAGCTATCGTGAGCAGGTATGCGGTCGTCACCCACCCGACCGAGGTGAGGCGCTCTCCGAACTGCGCGGCGATCGCGGGCAGCGCTATGTTGACGATGCTCGAATCGAGTGGCGCCATCACGGTCCCGACGATCAGCACGGCGAGCACTGCCCGAGGGTTGGCCTCCCCCGGAACGCAGATCGGACCGTCAGTTGTGATGTCTTCGTGAATCGGCTCCACGCAGGGGTATCCTCGGCATAGGCGACGGCGCAATCATCCCACACCGTCGAGCCGAGACGACCCTCTCAGCGCCCATGAGGAGCAGCCATGTCTGAAGACAGCCCCCGAAAGAGCTCCGGGAACTGGCCGTTCGCGGCAACGGTGGCGATTCTGGCGTTTGTGATCGCCGCCTTCACCGGACTGGCCGGCGGGTTCATCGGTGCCCAGATGGTTCTCGACGATGTGGCTCGACCATCGGACGTGGCCCCGCGTCCGGACAGTCTGCGCCCGAACACGGGCGAGCCCGTGATCTCCGCTGCGGCGCTCGCCGTCCCCTCAGTCGTCAACATCGAGGTCACCGCGAGCGATGCGCGTTCGCGAGATGGCGAGTTGCCCGGTGACCACCCCGCCGTACCCGGCGCGAGCAATGGCTCCGGAGTGGCGTTCAAGCGAGCTGCGTCAGGCGGGACCTACGTACTCACCAACAACCACGTCGTGCGTCAGGCCTCCGACATCCGCGTCCGCGACGCATCAGGTCGGTCGACGAAAGCCAAGCTCATCGGAGGAGACTCCGAGACCGACATCGCTGTCGTGCTCGTGGAGGCCGAGATTCCGCTCATCGAGCTGGGGGATTCGAGGGCTCTCGAAGTCGGTCAGACGGTCATCGCGATCGGCTCGCCGTTCGGACTCGAGCACACGGTCACGTCGGGAGTCGTCTCCGCGTTGGGCCGCTCGCTGCCCGACTTCACTGACACCGGCAGCAACTACCCCCTCGTTGATGTCATCCAGACGGACGCGGCGATCAACCCGGGTAACTCCGGGGGCGCACTCGTGGATCGAAACGGCCGCCTGGTGGGCGTGAACACGGCGATCTATTCCGACAGCGGGGCGAGCGGTGGAATCGGTTTCGCGATCCCGGTGGCCACGGCGATAAGAGTGGCCGAGCAGCTGATAGCGGGCAACGGCGTCAAGCATCCTTTCCTCGGCATCGTGGGAACGACCGTGAACGCGGCTCTGGTCGCCAAGGAGGCCCTCGCGGTGGATGAGGGCGCCTACGTGAGCGAACTCACGAAAGGCTCTGGCGCCGAGGAGGCCGGCGTGAAACCCGGTGACGTGGTCACCAAGGTGAACGGCAAGCCGATCCGCTCAATGGATGACCTGATACTGCAGGTACGGCGCCTGCAGGTCGGTGACCGCGTGAAGCTCGAACTCAACCGCGCCGGCCGCACCCTGAACCTCGAAGTCGAAGTGGGGAACAAGCCCACCGACTTCGAGGTTCAAAGCCGCGAGGAGACCCCCACACGACGCCCCGGCGAGACCCCCGACAAGAACCGCTGAGAGCCTACTTGGATCTACGCTTTGCTCTGGCGTGAACGAACGACGAACCACCCTGCGACCACCAGGATCGCCGCCAGTCCTGCAAGAGCGATGCCCAGGTTCGTCCCTTTCGAGGGTGTCGTGTTCTCCAGGCTCTCCTTCGCTGCGGCCACCCTGGCTTCCTCTGTAGCGAAGACGACTTGCTCGGCCAGAGCCATGTCTGTGATCGGGTTGGCGACGCCCGCCTTCTTGGCGAACTCGTCTGAAGCCGAACGATAGCGAAGAACGGCCTTCACTGTGGCCCGGTCCGCGCCCTCGGGCAGCGAGATCGAGTAGGTCTCGGTGATGGATTCTCTCGGAGGGATGCGGTCATCCGACTTGATCTTCGTAGCCTCCCACAACTCCACCGGAGAGTTGCCCGCATCGTCTTGGAGAATGGTGCCGAACTTACGCTCGCCCAGATCGGCCCTCTCTCCTGTGACGCTCTCGGAGTAGACCTCGAGCCACATCTCCCTGATCTCGGTGAGTCCTGTGGGCAGGTAATGGCCGGCTCCCTTGTTGGTCACCGTCACGACTACGGCTTTGTCTCCCGCCCCAAGGACGTCCGGAGCGCTCAGCGTGATCTCGGCCGCAGACTGCAACATCGCCGTTGCGGCCTGGGCGTCACCCAACGCGACCTGAGCGCCGGTGAACGACATCCGGTAGATGTTCGGCCTCTCAGGCGCGCCACCGGCGGCCTGGCCCTTCGAAGGACCGATGAGTCCCGGTTGCTGACTCATGTGGCAGTCCTGGCAGACGACGCCTTCTTTCGCCCACGGGCTGGCGGCCCACTCTGTGTACGTCGCCTCGAGATGCATCCCATTGATCGGATGGTTCACGTTGTGACAGCCCCCGCAGAACTCGGCGGTCTCATGAAAGGCGGAGTACTGGGCGGGGTGCGGGGCCTGCGGATCCTTGAGCTGCGCGCGCCTCACTCCGTTCGCCTCAACGAGGTGGGAGGTGTTGGCGGGTATACCGGGAAGCAGTCCCGTGACCTGATGGCAGAAACTGCAACCGACCGCATCGTTCGCGCCGGGGCTCATCGGACTCTTGCCGAACTCACCGGCCATCGTGGCGGCTGGACCGTGGCACTTGTTGCAGAATGGACCGATCGCTCCATTGGTGGCCTTGTTCGCATCGGCGAGTTTCGTGAGATAGAGCGGGTCGGTGAGCGCTTGCGCATGCATCGACTTGGACCACTGCTCGACCAGCGCCGCATGGCATCCGCACCCAGTTGAGGCGACGAACTGATCGGCTGTGGCGTTGCCCTTCTCAACCGGTAGAGGTTTCCCCACCGCGCTCGCCACTGTCAGCCCCAACACAAGTACCGTTCCAGCAACCAGCCATAGAGCACGCTTTGATGTCCTCATAGTTCCCCTCCGTTGATCTTCGGGTTCGTCCAAGTTCGTATTCCCAAAGCCGCTGGGTGGAGTATACTTCGTAAATGTTCCGATGTGCTAATGGTTTTTGATTGGAGGTGTTCGGCTCATGATGATCACCAACGCTGATGCGACCAGACGCCTGTGTGACGCGGGCCTGCGCCTTACCCCACAGAGGCGAGCATTGCTTGAAGAGCTCGCCGGAGACACGTCGCACCCCGCGGCCGACGCCCTCGCCGCCCGCGTGGCTCTCAGGGTTCCGGGTGTTTCCCTCTCGACAGTCTACAAGGGACTGCACGAGCTGGCGGACCTCGGCCTCCTGCGTGAGCTCGACCTTCCCGGAGCGAACCGCTTCGACCCGAATCCCAGCCCGCATGCGCATCTGGTGTGTGAGGTCTGCGAATCCGTGGTGGACGTTGAGCTGCCGCCCTCGGTTAGCGAGCTGCTGCTTTCGGCTGTTTCGAGCGCGCATGTGTCGCACACGGACATAGTGTTTCACGGTCGGTGTGCCGGGTGCGTAGGCGCCTGAAGCTCACGGACAGGAACTGCCCCCGCGTCGGCTGATGCCGTTTTCGGGAAAATCATTGTTGTTATGTCCTATCAGCACAAAGAGAGGAACTGAAGATGATTGAACAGTACCGGTGCTCGGCTTGCGGCTACCTGCACGTTGGCCCCGCCCCCGATCCCTGCCCCATGTGTGGTGCGCCCCAGAAGGCCTTCGCTCTGTTCGCCGGCGTCGAGGGCCTCGAAGGCTCCAGCACCCTGGAGAACCTGAAGGCCGCGTTCGCTGGAGAGTCTCAGGCCAACCGTCGCTACACGTTGTGGAAGCGCATCGCCGAGCTCGAAGGCGCGCCTGAAAGCGCCGTGAAGGCGTTCGAACGTGCCGCCGCCGAAGAGACCGCCCACGCGCTGAGCCATCTCGCCTACATGGCTGGCGTGACCACCACCGCCGCCAACCTCGCAACGGCAGCGCACGGCGAAGACAATGAGGCCACCGACATGTACCCCGGTTTCGCCGAGACCGCCGATGCCGAGGGCTTCCCTGAGATCGCGTACTACTTCCGCGCCGTTGGCCGCTACGAAGCGGAGCATCGCGAGGAGTACCGGACCGCGCAGTCCGACCTCGAAAAGGCCTGAGTGAGCGAAGCACGACACGGGGCTTGCCGCCTGCCTGTCGAGGTGGGCGTCAAGGCCTTGGATATCGACGGCATCACCGCGCTTGCGCACGATCTGGGTCTGCCTGGTTTCCGGGCGGCCCAGATCGTGCGATGGGTCTACGGTCGGGGCGCACGCTCCTTCGCCGAGATGAGCGACCTGCCTGCGGACCTGCGCGCGGTGCTGAGCGCGCGGATGCCGCTCCCCTTCCCTGAAGTGCTCGAACGGCAGATGTCTGCGGATGGCACTCGCAAATACCTGCTTCGACTCGCCGACGGCGTGACGGTCGAGACGGTCGGACTTCCCGCAGGCGACCGCCTGACCGTGTGCTTCTCCACACAGGCCGGCTGCGCGATGGGGTGCTCGTTTTGCGCGACCGGAGCCGCCGGACTCACTCGCGACCTTGGCCCGGGCGAGATCGTCGACCAGGTCAGGGTGGTGGGCGAAGACTTCGGGCTCCGTGCCACCAACGCCGTTGCTATGGGTCAGGGTGAACCGTTCGCGAACTACGATGCAACGCTTTCGGCTCTGAGGCTCATGAACTCCTCCCTTGGACTGGGAATCGGAGCGCGCCACCTGACCGTCTCGACCTGCGGCCTTCTGGACGGTATCCGCCGTTTCGCGAGCGAGCCGGAACAGTTCACTTTGGCCGTCTCGCTGCACTCGGCGATTCAAGAGACGAGGAACCGCCTCATGCCCGGGGTCCGCGGAGTCTCGCTACTCGCCTTGCGAGAGTCTCTCATCGACTACTCGAGACTCACAGGGCGTCGGCCCTCGTTGGAGTACGCGTTGATTGAGGGGACGAACGACACGCCGAAAGAGCTTGAGGCGCTCGTTGAGTTCTGCAGAGGACTCCTCGTACACGTCAACCTGATTCCGGTGAATCCGATTGTCGGCTCACCCCTCAGGCGCCCTGACGCCACGCGCGCTGACGAGTTCGTGCGAACGCTCGCACGCAGCGGAACGGAAGCATCCGTGCGTGCGGAACGAGGAGCGGACATCGACGCCGCCTGTGGTCAGCTGCGACAACGCGCAGACATCTAACCGTGCCCCTTGGGCGCGACGCGGGGGCACACTCCTCCCGCGACTGGACATCCGGCGCATGTCGCGTGCGCCCACCGCTTCAGGGGCGACGGGGCGTACTCCCCCATCCGACGATGTACGTCGAGTATCTCCTTCTCGATTCCGGGAGCATCTGCGGGGGTGAACTCGTAGCGCACTTCCTGCATCAACCCGGAGGGAAGGCGTACTTGCGGCCTGCTGAAGACGACGGTCACCGTGCTGCACCCATCAGCCAGCGCCACCAGTGCGTAGCATCTGGCTTGGAGGCGATATCGCTCCTCCAGGTCGGCTGGTTCGCCTGATGTCCCGGTCTTGTAGTCGACGACCATGCCGTGTTGACCGGTCTTGCCGTAAGCGTCCAATGCCCCTACGAAATCGACCTCCTCGCTTCCTTGCGCGACGCGCATGGTGAAGGCCCACTCCCGCCGAACGACCTCGTGTGAATCCAGCGCGTGCGCCGTCTCGGAACTGACGAACGTCTCGACGGCCGCTCCCAGAGCCGATGTTTCAACCGCTCCAAGATCGAATCGCTGCGAGATCGCCTGCATTCGATCAGCGTCGGGCACCCGTCCGGCGCTCGAAAGCTGCAGCGCGAGATGCACTGCAGAGCCGAAGCGGGCCGGATCGACACCGTCCGACCACGCGAGTCGTCCCACTCGAAGCACCCGCTCGGCATGAAACCTCAGTTCGCAGGAGTCGAACAGCACGATGTCGCTGTAGGACAGCCGCTCCGGCGCGAGGTGGCGAATGGCGCGCTCCTGTGGGGCGTCGCACACGTTCTTGGACGGCGCGACGAAACACTCGGAGGTGCACCCTGCCGCCGGAGGGCTCTCGGCAGCCGCCCCGTCATCGAAGTTCTCCTCCTCGGCGGCGCCTTGAGCCACCTCGAGCCGAATCGGATGCTCACCGAAATGGATCGTGGTGACTCCTTGCCCGCGAGCGGACTCGAAGAGAGTCGCCCCCAGCGCGACTCGGACTCCGCTCATCATCGTCAGGGTGCCCTCAGAGGGCGCGGATTCACAGTCGGCAGTCCCGGAGACGATGAGCACTTCTTGGGCGCGCGTGCATGCAACATAGAAGAGGCGCTTCGACTCCTCGTCATCTGCGATCTTCTCGACGCTGTCGAGCTCACTGAATGTAGCGGAGCGGTTCCCCGACTTCGTGTTTCGAGCACGCAGTGGGGGCTTGATCGCGAACTTCAACAACCCGTCAGGTCCAACTCCTGCGCGCAAGACGTCTTGATTCACGCGTCTGGTAGCGCCGGTCTCGACCACCGCGACGACAGGGAACTCGAGCCCTTTGGAGGCGTGCACACTCATGATTCGCACCGCTCGAGACCCTTCTTCGACAACGACACCCAACACGGTGTGCTCGCCAAAACGTTCCCTGTCGTCGAGATAGGCCGCAAACCCCGCAGGGCCGGCTCCCCCCGCTGCCTCGTACTCATGTGCCATACGCACGAGTTTGCGCACGTTCGCGAAGGCGTGTTGTCCTTCTGTGCCACTTGCGAGCAGCACCAGGTCGTAGCGCGACGCCTCGACTGCTCTCAAGATGACGTCACCGAGCGGCTCCCTGCCCACTTCCGCCCTGGCGTCTTGCAGTAACTGCCGCGTCCGCACCGCGTTTGCGCGATCCTCGCCGTCAAGGATCTCTTCCGCGCGCCCGAGGGTCGTCCATACGCCCTCCCGCCGAGCGTCCTTCGGGTCTCGCGTCAGTCTCCAGAGCCCGTCATCGCTCATCCGCCCGATGTCGGACGCCAGCACCTCGCAAAGCGCCATCTCGTCGGCGGGATTGGCGATGGTACGAATAAGGGCTCGTATCCCTTTGACTTCCGGCCTCGTCAACAGGCGTCCGCCGCCCGCAACCACCACGTCGAAGCCGCAGGCCCTCAGCGCGCGTGCGTAAATCTGGGCGTGCGTATACGCGCGCATCAACACCACCATGCCGGACGGATCGACTCCGAACTCGTCACGGAGGCGCACGAAGCGCTGCGCCACCCCGCGCGCCTCTTGCGCTCTCAGCTCTGCGGCACTCGCGTCCGATGCGTCAATCACGAGCAAGTCGACCCGTGGCTCGCTCTCAGGAAGCACGGAGAGCTCCGGTTCCGCACGCCCATGTTTGAGGTCAAGGACCTCCCCATCTGAGGATTCGCTCGCCGAGAAGAGACGATTGATGAAATCGAGAACGGCGCTGTGCGAGCGATAGTTCGTGGTCAACTCGAACCTGCGCCCCCCTTTGATTTCCATCTGCTCGTTGTGGGCGCGGTACACATCCACGTCCGCTCCGCGGAATCGATAGATGGACTGGTGCTCATCGCCCACCGTGCAAAGATCGTTTCCGGAAAGCGCGTTGACGATGGAGAGCTGCAGCCCATCAGTGTCCTGGAACTCGTCGACCATGACGAGCCGGAACATCTCGCGGTATTCCTGCAAGACATCAGGCCGCCTCATCAGAAGATCGGCGGTCCGTGCTTGCAGGTCATCGAAGTCCAGAAGCGAACGTTCGGCCTTGTACCGCGCGTAGTTCGCGGCGTACCGATTGACGAGGCTGACGAACGCCTGCTCGTATGGATGTGCCACGCAGGCTGCGACAGTCAGCTGAAGCCGCGCTCGCTCTTCTTTGATCTCCACTCGGACGGCTTCCGCCGCCCCCGCGGCTCGGCCGCCGGGCTTCCACTCCTCAAGGGCCTCCCACACCCCGCGCGCGAGGTCCGCATCCTCAACTCCGTCACTGTCCAACTGTTCGAGCGAACAGACTGTCCCACGACACTTTTCGCTCAACGATGCTGCATTCTTGCCGCCAACTCCGCAGGACTCGATTCTAGCCGCCGCCGAGCCAAACGACTCGATAACCTGCGCAGCGATCTCGCGCGGATCGGACGTCTCCTCACTCACAAGATCGGCTGCGGTCAGTCCGCGCATCCGCATAGCCCGAACGACGCGATCAACAACATGGAACAGCTCGGTGAACCCGATCTCGCTGAGAAGGAATCCTTCAGACGCTGTCTCGATCTCGCAAGACGCCGCTTCTTCGAACGCCTCCTCTTTGAGACGCCAGTCGTCAACCGCATCGATGATGCGAAACTCCGGGTCAAGCCCTGCCTCGAGCGCATGACGCCGAAGAATCCGGGAGCACAATCCGTGAATCGTCGAGATCCAGCCGCTGTCGGTCGCCAACGCATCAGCGAAACGGCCTCTCTCCCGAAGTGATTTGCGGACTCTTTCCGACAACTCGCCCGCAGCCTTGTCTGTGAACGTGATGGTCAGCACCTCGTTGACCCGCGCCGCGCTCCACTCCTCTTCAACCGAGTCCTCGAGTGCGCGGACGAAGCGTTCCGTGAGGGTCTTGGTCTTTCCGGTTCCCGCTCCCGCTTGAATGAGGATCGGTCCGGCAAGTGCCTCGACGGCGGCAGCTTGTTCGGAATTGAGTTCTGGAGACACTCAGCTCCCCTCCCTGCAAAAATTCCGGGCGCCACAGTACTCACATGCGCTCGCCGCTATGGGGAGTGGCTGGATGCGTCCGCACCTCATGCCCTCCACGGCCTCCTCGACTTTCGAGACCGCTGCGGCGATGACCGCACGAATCCCCTCAGCGTCCGTGGAATCCGACCGACTCCAGCCCCGACCGGGCGCAACAACATCCTGTCGCCAGGCGCCTCTCACCGAGAGGTCCTTCAGCGAGCGGTAGAGGCAGCCCACGGGCTCGGTGCCCAGCGCCGTCATCGCGGCGGCGAGGTACAGGGGCACCTGGATGAGACCCTTCTTCTCGAAAGTGGCGGCTCCGCTCAGGCTGGCCGAGGATTTGTAGTCGGTGACCACGACCCCCGCGGTTCCGATGTCGACGCGATCAATAGAACCCTTGAGTCTCACGCCCCCAAGTCTGATCGGCCTGCCCGCGGTATCCCCGAACGCCCACTCATGGTGTACCGGCACATACCCGGGGAGGAACTCGGCGTCGTCTCTGACCACGGCGCGCGCCCAGAGCAGGGCGTCTTGTGTGGCGAGCCGCTCAGAGAGTCCGCGCGCACCGCGCCGCGCCTCTTCAACCACCTCCTGGGCGACTTCACCAAGCACCTCGAGCGCATGATCAATCCCACCGCACTCGACCCGCCTCGCTCCGGCGGCACCCCATCGTGCATAGAACTGCGCAATGATCGTATGCGCGAGACTGCCCTTCTCACGCGTCGCGAACTCTCGGTCGGTGCTCTCAGGTCGCACTACACGATCGTAATACCAGCGATAAGGACATGCGACATACGTCTCGATCTCGGAAACGCTGTATTCCCGTTCATCACCGAGATCGGCCAACACGTCCTCGTGAAACAACGCGCCCCTAGGTGGGATTCTAGGGGCGAACCGGGTCGCCTCGCTCCGCTGCTCCCAGCGATTCGCGTCGAACACGGGCCCCGTTGCAGCGCGATCCGCACTGCTTTGGCCATACACTGCGAGGACTTCCTCCAGAAACGCGGAGGGGCGCAGGGCATCTCCTCGATCGTCGACGCTCTGGCTCACGAGGACGAGGTGCGAGCGCGCACGAGTGAGCGTTGCGTGGAACAAGGCTCTCTCCACCAACGCGTTCTCGGGGCCCACTGGCTGCCCCAGGGACTCGAGGATCACCGCCCCGAGCCCGCGTGGTCGCTGCGCTGGAAACTCGGCCGCAGTGAGTCCGCCGACGATGACTGTATCGAATCTTCGTCCCCGAATCCGCTCCATTTCTGTGACTAGGACGTCTCCGGTCTCGCCTGGTTCGCCGATTGAGACTCTGGATGTCTCCAAAGCCCTGACGATGTCGCGCTCAGATACGTCGTAGCTCTCCACCTGCTCGAGGCTTGAAAGGACGTCGAGTACCGAGCGGTGAGCCGCGGAGTCTTGAGGCGCGTGAAGTCCCGCGTGCTCCATCTTGAACGCCGCCGTCAGGAGACAATCTGCTACTTTCTTCCATTTCAGGGCCCCTTGCCGATTGAATCTGGTTGCGCCCAGTCGACACCCCTCCTCAACCGCACGCGCAGCCCCCCCGCCCAGGCGAACAACCGCACGGATAATCAGATTGCCTGATGGCCGCTCGCGTCTCCACTCGGTGTCGAGCCGCATGACCAAATCAGCCTCGACCCCGCTGTAGGGCGACAGCAGGAACGCCATCATCCGCTCCCGCGTATCTCCCCGATGAGAGCATGCGTCAAGAAGCGCCAAGAACGCCCGCCCGAACGGCGTGCTCCCGAAGGGAACAGCCAGATCCACTTGCACACGCACACCCTCCGCAGTGAAAGCGGTCAGCAGCGGACCGATCCGGGACACGACGTCCCTGAAGGTAACGACGACCGTCCCTTGCCCTCGCTGAATCGCCTGTCTTGCAAGCATCGCGGCGGCGGCACACTCCCCCTCAGTGCCGACAGCTGAACCGATGGTGAGCGATTCCGGCTGCTCCAGTGGCGCCCCCCCTCGAAACAGGTGAACCGCAAGCGCCTCCAAGCCGGGATCCGTGTAGGCCGAGTCACCAGCAGCCTCGATAACCGCTCCCGCCTTTTGCAGGCGTCCCACGAGCGCTCCGACAGCCTCGGTCGCCGGCGAATCCTCCTCCCACGTGAGGGCCACAGCGATGTCCGTGCACTCCGCGAGTGATACGAGTAACCGTTCCTGCGCCGGCGAGAAGTCCGTGAAACGATTCACCCGCAGGGGGCCCTCCAGATGTGGAGGGTTCGCTGACAGTGACATTGCCGCGGTAGTCGGCTCGATGAGGCCCTCCCCCTCCAGGAGGCTCACGTAGGCGCCAAGAATCACTCCCACGGCGGCTGCGGTCTCACCTTGCGGTGAGATCGGACCGACGAGGCGTGCCGCGACCCCTGCCATAAGCCTTTGGAGTCCCCCGCTGTCTCCCGGCGTATCGAGACTGGAGCGCGCACTTCGCACGGCGCGACTCAACAAGACCAGTCTCGCCCCCTCCGTGACGAATCGACGGCCGTCGCCGTACAGCCCCCACAACTCCTCTACCAGATCGTCGTACACGACGACGCGAACGCCCAGCCACCCCTTGGCTGCGAACTCACGAGACGCTCGCCGTGCATCAGGTGCGGTGGGGACGACCAGCGTGGACCGTCCGTGCTTCAGGTCGGCTCGAATGAGCTGGTGCAGCATGCCGGTCTTGCCGGTGCTGGAAGGTCCAACTATCAGGTGAAGCGCCACGTGCATCCCTCCTCGAGACACACGGTGACACGACGGTCTGACATCAACCCTGGGTCTGGGTGTAACCCTGAAGCCCCTCGCGTATCTCCTTGACCTTGCGCCACGCGACCTCCTCGTCGCGCCCGAGATAGTGATCAACCCGGCCGCCTATCACCTCAGCAGCTCTTTCGGCGCGATCCGCGATACCGCGTGCGACCTCGGCGGCCCTCAGGGCCTCTTCTGCGAGGCGCTGCCTGGTACGCGTGCCGCTCGAGGGAGCCAAGAGAACCCCCGCAGCGAGACCAAGTACGGCCCCGGCTAGGAGCCCGATGACGAGATACTCCGTATTCCGCTTCATTGGTCGTTTGCCCCCCCCTCGGAAACCCCGCTGACAAGAACCCCATAGATGCGCTCCAGCTCCTCTTCACTGCGAAACTCGATCTCTATTCGGTTCTTGTCCTTGCCAGCCCGGACACGGACATTGGCCGAAAGCAGTCGCCTCAGTTGCCTGGCAACAGTCTTGAATGACTTCGGGGTTGCCGGGCGTGACGCTCTCTCGCCCTGTCCGGCTGCGAGCAGACGCGCAAGATTCTCGGCTTCCCGAACTGACAGCCCCTGCTCCGCGATCTTCGTAGCCAGCCGAAGTCTCGCCGCCTGATCCGGGACGGCCAGAACTGCGCGGGCGTGCCCCGCGCTCATCTGTCCCTCGTATACCAACTGCTGAACCTGCTCGGGCAAGTCGAGCAGTCTCAGTGCGTTGGTGACCGTGGATCGAGACTTCGAAACCTTGTCAGCCAATTCGGCTTGGGTCATCTGGTGTTCCGAGAGGAGCTTGCGATACCCCCTGGCCTCTTCCATCGGATTGAGATCCTCCCGTTGAAGGTTCTCGATCAATGCGATTTCAAGGGACTCCACCTCGGTGCTGTTCATCACACGCACGATAACGTGGGTCAGGCCGGCCTTGCGGCTCGCCCTCCAACGCCTTTCTCCCGCAATGATTTGATAGCCCTCTCCCATCGGTCGAACGATGATGGGCTGCAACAATCCAATCTTTCCGATGGAGTCAGCGAGTTCTTCGATCGAATCCTCATTGATATCGGTTCTCGGTTGGTCAGGATTAGGGGAGATGCGCTCAATAGGGAGTTCGGTGATCTCCTCACCTGCATGAGACTCCAGTGAAGCGCTGGGGATCAGTGCGGACAGCCCGCGGCCCAAGCCTCTCTTAGACACGATCCATCACTTCCTTTGCCAAGCTGCGGTACGCGAGCGCACCCTTTCCGGATGGGTCATAAAGATTCACCGGCTGCCCAAAGCTGGGGGCTTCGGACAAGCGGACTGTTCGCGGAATCAACGCATCAAACATCTTCGCCCCGAAGAAGTCCTTCACCTCGTCAACCACTTGCTGAGCGAGCCTCGTGCGTGAGTCAAACATCGTCATCACAACACCGAAGACCTCGAGCTCCGGGTTCAGGTGCGTCTTCACCAGTCGCATGCTGTCAAGCAGCTTCGAAAGTCCTTCAAGCGCGTAGAATTCGCACTGAATTGGGATTAGAAGGCCGTCGGCCGCCGTCAGCGCATTGACTGTCAGCAGCCCGAGGGATGGGGGACAGTCCACGATGATGAACTGGAAATCATCCACAATTGAGGTTATTACCGTCTTCAGTCGATTCTCGCGACTCATCGCTGACACCAGTTCGATCTCTGCACCTGCAAGCTGGATTGTCGCAGGAACCACAAATACACCCGGAATCTCCACCGGCTCGATGATGGCGGCTATTTCAGTGTCTTCGAGCAGGGCGTTGTACACACATAGCTCACGTTGGTTCTTGTTCAGTCCAAAACCCGAGGTGGCATTCCCCTGAGGGTCCAGGTCGATCAGGAGCACCTTGCACCCCAACTCCCCGAGACACGCCGCAAGGTTGACCGCTGTTGTGCTCTTTCCAACCCCGCCCTTCTGGTTCGCAACCGCAAGTATATGGGCGCGCCCTGTGTGGGAAAACGACGGTTCGTCCAAGGTCAAATCCCCCTCTCAATCTGTCGCTTCCTAGGAGTATACCTTACGCCCACGCCCGGATGCGATCAGGCCAGCGGTTGTTTCTGAGCCAGTCCGACGCGCCGCGGCAAGGCGATCTGCGGTTTTGTTCTCCGAGCAAAAACGAGTATCTCCCTCTGCTCACCACCATCTGGCAGTGTCACTCGTCGCCTCGACACGAGAGCCATCCCGCAAAGCCGGGCGACGCACTCTCCTCTGCGGATCTCTTCGTCATCAGGACGCCCTTTGAGTGCTATCAGCCTGCCATCCCGCACCAACAGGGGAGCGGCGAGCTCAACGAGCGACGGTAGTGCGCTGAGAGCGCGCGCAGTAACGACCGCGAACTTCCCTGCTTCCGTTCGCCCTAACTCCTCGGCGCGCGATGTGCTGACAGAAATCCACGAGTCGAGGGATTCTTGCACGAGGAAGCGCTGTATGACGGCCGCCTTCTTGCCCACGGAGTCCACGAGCAGTGTTGTTCGCCCCGTCGCAAGCGCGAGCTCCACCCCCGGGAACCCACCGCCCGTTCCTAGGTCGACAAGCGCACCAGGGGGCGCCTCCTGAACCTCGCGAATCGCTAGAAGGGAATCGAGAATATGTAGGCGCACAGCGTCCGACACGTCTCGAATTGCAGTCAGGTTGAGTGTCTCGTTTACACTGATCACGTAGTCCAGGTGTCGCAGCATCGCTGACAGCGGCTCAGCGTCAACTTCGAGATCGACCGCGCGAAGCAATCGTGCCAATTGCTCCCGGTGCTTGAGATTCAGATGTTTCACGTGAAACCCCCTTTCGCCTTCATGATAACCGAGATGCGAATGTTTCACGTGAAACATCAACGCGCGGGGCGAATGGGCGTGTGTACGGATTGATCTCTCAAATGGTAAGGGCACCCACAGGTGCCCTTGAAGAA
Source organism: uncultured Actinomycetes bacterium (assembly GCA_947085035.1). Taxonomy (GTDB): domain Bacteria; phylum Actinomycetota; class Coriobacteriia; order Anaerosomatales; family PHET01; genus CAMTUW01. The sequence goes on along the minus strand of CAMTUW010000006.1, from coordinate 30,230 downwards.
CGATCCTCTACTGAGGGAGTACTACTTGGGGTTGACCACCACTTGGCGGTTGGGCTCAGCTCCCTCACTACCGGTCACAACTCGCTGATCATTCCGGAGAGCGACGTGGACTACGCGACGCTCGTAGGCCGTCATCGGCCTCAGGCTCACCGCCTGATTGTATTTTGCAGCACGATCAGCGGCTCTTCGTGCGATGTCCTCGATCTTCTGGCGGCGGCGATGGCGATATCCCTCTACGTCGACGACTACGGGATACCGAAAGCCTGACGAGTGGGTGGTGATGGCGCCTACCACCGCCTGAATCGCGTCAAGGGTGCGGCCATGACGGCCTATCAACAGTCCAAGATCACCGCCAACAACGTCGAGAATAATCTCGCCCTCGTCACCCTCATACTCTTCAATTGAGAACCCTTCGATGCCGAAATTGCCCAAGATGGCGCGCAGCGCCGTCGCTGCGGTATCGGAAACCTGGTCGATCTCCTCGTCGCTGAGACTTCTCTCGTCATCGGCCCTCGTGTTCGGAGATGCTCCGTCACCGAAATCGTCTCCGAGGACGTCGCGGGCCACTTCCTGGGCCTCTTTCAAGCTATCAAGGTGTGACTGCTTCACCCAGACCCTTACTTTGGCCGGCCGCTCAGAGCCCATTCCGAACACCTTGTGCGCAGCCGCCTCAAGCACCTCGTACTCCACTGCATCCTGCTGTACGCCCAGTTGCTCAAGTGCGGCGTCGACCGCCTCTTCTACGGACGGACCCTCAGTTGTGCACTCGTTCTCCATTGTTCACGCTCCAATTGGACGCGCCGACAGATGATCTACTTACCAGTCTTTGATGACTTCTTGGTCTTAGCCGCCTTCTTTGTTTCGAGTGCAACCTGGGCTGCGGCTGCCGCAGCGTCGGCTTCCGCCTGCTCGTGCCTCTTGAGTCCTGCCATCATTATCTGCTGCTGAGCAACCCCCCAAATACTGGAGACGTCCCAATACAACAGGACTCCGGCGGGGGCACCCCAACCAAAGAACAGCATCATCACGCCCATATAAGCGCCAATCATCTTCTGCTGGCGCTCTCCGGGCATCAATGCTTGGGGAAGCCACACACTCAACCCGAACAGGATCACAAGAATCGCGTAGGGGAGTGCGGCGATCACGCCATCAGCCTTGAAAACCATGGATGGAGTTTTGGCAATATCTGGAATCAGAAAATAGAAGCGCCCGATTTCTCCCGACTCGCTGAGATACCTCATGAGCAACCCGGGCTTGCTCTCGATTCCCCCGAGAACAGCGTAGAGCGCGAACAGCAGGGGCATCTGCAGCAACATCGGGAGACACCCCCCAAAGGGGTTCACCTTGTTCTCCTGATAGAACTTGAGTGTCTCTTCCTGCTGCTTCTCTTTGTCGTTCGCGTACTTCTTCTGTATCTCTTTGATCTTCGGCTGGATCCGCTGTAGCTCATACATCGAGCGGGTCTGCTTCACAGTCAAGGGCATCAGCGCGAGGCGCACGAGCACCGTCAGCACAATGATGGCCAGCCCCCAGTCGCCTACATACAGCTCAATCTGCTGGAGGAAGAGAAAGATGACGTGCTTGAAAGATTCCCAAAGCGCGACCATGTCGGGGTCATTCTCCTTCGCTCAAGCCTGTCAGGGTACGGGATCGTGTCCGCCGGGATTCCAAGGGTGACATCGGCTTATGCGCCGAGTAGCCAGCCACCCACCCCTGATGACACCATGCCGCTCTACTGATGTTAGCGCATATGCAGAGCATGTCGGTGTGAACCGACAGTTCGGCGGAAGCAGCGGCGACACAAACCTTCGATACCCTCGAATCATAAGAACCAGCGCCCTACGAGGAAACGTCATGATTCCTGTCAGCAAGCTGCTCACTAGGCGATTCCCGCTCGCTTCGTGATGTCTTCGAGAGCCCGCGTCAGTTCGCAGCGAGAAGCGCCGCCTGTCTTCTCGCGTGCGATCAGGGCGACGTCAACTCCGGGCCAGGGACCGTCGGCCTGACGGACTGCCTCCCTGAGAACCCGTTTCGCCCGGTTGCGGCATACCGCAGACCCTAGGCGTTTGCCCGCAATAAACACAACGCGGCCGTCGTGGCCGCGTCCGTCGGGTGTCCGTGTTATCAGTGCGACAATCAGCGGGTTGGCAATTCTCCGACCGTGCTCGAAGACCGATTGAATCTCACGCGCCGACTTGATGGTGCTCATGACGCACAGCACCGCGTCCCGTCCTTCATCGCTATGCGCTCAGGACCTTGCGGCCCTTTCGGCGCCGAGCCGCCAGGATAGCGCGTCCTCCACGAGTCGCCATGCGCGCACGGAAGCCGTGGGTCTTGCTGCGCTTCCGAGTGTTAGGTTGGTATGTTCTCTTCACTTTTCCTCCTAGTGCCGCCCCTCCGTTCTGGGGCAAAGCCCGACGATTATATGTGTCTGCGACAGGCTGCGTCAATGCTTCGATCAGCTTCCAGCACGACGGAGCCTTGCCAGACTAAGTGCAAGGGCCTTTGCACTAACTTTGGCAATCAAGGAGAAGCACCGAGAAACGCTCCGAAGTTGACAACCAAGCCGATCACTACGTAGCTTTCAGACCGAGACCGCGTCGCTTCGCTCCGAAGCGATCGGCTTGGACCGGATTGCTGACCGCCTTGTAGTGGAATGGGTGACCGGCTTCACCGGAATACGCACGGGCGCCAAGGGTGAAAGAGGCCTCGCTGGTGTCATGGGCGCCGCTGGTCCCGCTGGTGTCATGGGCGCCGCTGGTCCCGCTGGTGCTCCTGGTGAGCCTGGTCCCGTTGGTCCTGCAGGTGGCGTTGGCCCCGAAGGTCCTGAAGGTCCTGAAGGTCCCGCCGGCGCAGGACTGACCGCGATTGAAGGCGGCTGGGAAATCACTAGCGCCAATGGCCGTTTTGTACTGAGGATCACGGATAGCGGCATTGAACTCATTGACACCGATCAATGGGCCATCATGGGTTGGTATGGCGACGAGGACTGGGACTTCTGGCTGGACTGATGCGTCGCCCAGTCCCGCATCGGACGGCGCGGGGCGCGACGTTGCGTGAGCAGCAGGACCCCGGTCACGACCAGGGTCCTGCTGTACTTCTGGACACTGGGGCGCTCGACATAACGAAAGCGGGGTTCACTCGTGTCACGAGCCAAGATGACCCACTCGAAGCTCAAGGGTGAGTGGTATCTGACGTCCACGGGTGAGCGCTACGACTTCGTAAGCGAGACACGGCTCGGCGACCCATGTGGTCGACCTCGAGCATCGGACGCTACCGCGCCGCGTGGAAATGGACGGACATCGAGCGCGCTTCCGCCAGTGTCGAGAGCCAAGGCTCGGGCTCAAGCGCGGGGTATTCCGTGACTCTCAGGCGCACGGTGCCGCCCTCGGCAGAACTGGCTGCCCTTTTCTCGAAGACCGGCCAAGTCATCGAAGGGGTTCGTTCCGGACACCTACCGTTAGTCGCGCAACCAGCTCCACTATCGTCCGCTATTGATCCTTGAGCCGTGGCGACCACGAACGTCCGCGCCCCGGTAAGGACCTCTTGCGCGTGAGGACGACCGGATCTCGCCCATATCCCGCCTCTCCGCCCACACCTCTACAACCCCGAGTGAGCGGACGGGTGGTTGCTCGAATTTGCCTCTCTAATCTGTGGACAATGTGGAAAACGCAGGAGTCGTGCTTGTGGAACCTGTGGATAACGTCTCTCGGGACGTTGAGTATTCGTTGTAGAGGTTGGTAACATCCGCAGTGCGTGGACGCACTCTTCTCTACCTTTGAACCTTGATACTGACCGTTCGTCTCCTATTTTGTGCCGTTTGTTTCTTTCAAAGCCCCCGCGGCGCGTTCTTGGCCCAGTGGGGTCTTTCGGGGCCTACCATCGCCTCCCACGTTTAAGGTCTTTCCACAAACGGAAGCAGGGGAAGCTCTTTTTCATGCACCTCCGAAAAGCGGATCTGCCCTCATTCCGATAGATACGCCGTGTGTGAGCAGGTACGTTTTCGTTTCTTCCTCCAAGCGTTACGGAAACGGTTTTCACAGTGTGGAAAGTTCTGTGGAAAGACATGAAAAGGCCATCTGGGGTAGGGCGAACTTGCGTTCGTATGTAGGAAACCAGCAGTTCAGCGGCCTTTTTTCAAGTTGGTGGTCAGGGTCTGATGATGTATCGCTTGTGGATTGTGTTGTGGATTACTTCTTCGTTGTGGAAAGCCGAGGGGGCATGAGGACGTACTATTCGGACACGCAGGGGGCACCGTCGTCTGCAGTTGCATACGACGGCAAAGGGTTACCCATACCGACTCGCGCGCGCGTAGCTATATATGACTCTCCGGCCTCAGCCCCACGTGTGATCGATGTCGATCCCGGGCCCATCCTTGAGTACCTCGAAGACCTCACAACGACCGTATACCGTCTGGCCCAAGAGCAGGAAAGTGATATCCCTTTCACGGTGATCAGAGAGATCTGTGAGAACTTCCTCCATGCGGGCTTCTCGGAACCCGTCGTCTCGATTCTCGATAAAGGCCGCACCTTGAGGTTCGCCGACCAGGGTCCCGGCTTCCATGACGGTGCCAAGGCGCTCAAACCTGGTTTCACTACCGCCACCACTGAAATGAAGTGTTTCATTCGTGGTGTAGGATCAGGACTACCTATCGTGAGCGACTACCTCGGGTTCTGTGGCGGGAGCATCTTGATCGAAGACAATCTCGGCTCGGGTTCGGTCGTCACGATTTCTTCGGTGAGAACAAGCGTCGACCACCCCACCTCCGCAGATGTTTTCCGTGCGCCCTTTTCCACGGCGAGTGACACGCCTCTCGTCAGCGAGGATCCGCCGTCTTTGTTGACCTACGACGACACCACTGCCACAGCCACCCCATTGTTGACCACGCGACAGAAGCAGGTACTCGCTTTGGTCATGGAAAGTGGCTCCAACGCTGGTCCCAGTCTCGTGTCCAAAGAGCTCGATGTTGGCATCTCAACCGCGTACCGCGACCTCGCATCTCTCGAAGAGTTCGGATTGATCGCCGCTGAAAAAGGAAAGCGGCGGCTCACCACGCTCGGTATTTCGTATCTCGACAGCCTCACCGCTCGTTCCTAGGCATACTGAGAGTAGGAGTACTCATGTCGGCACCCTCGATCACGGACATGCACATCGCGTGGGATGCCGTGCTCGCGATTATTCGCGAGGAGCTCAACGAACCGAGCTTCACTTGGTTCGAGCATACCGTCCCTCTCGAACTCACCGACGAGGGCATCTTTGTCGTCGGTGTTCAAAACGAGTTCGCTCGTACTTGGCTCGAGGAGCGATACTCCCAGCGGATCAACGCCGCGCTGAGCCAGGTGACCGCGACTGAAAGCACCGTGAGGATCATTGTTGACCAATCCCGTGCGGCGGGTGGCGCTTCGTTGGATGGGGCTCCCGAAGGTCCTGCTGAAGTATCTGCTCCCGATCCAGCCGTCGAGGTTCCCACCAAACCCCTCACTCTTGGGGAGTTCGATCCGAAATACACATTCGACTCATTTGTTGTGGGGGAGTCGAACGCGTTTGCGCGAAACGCCGCTCTTGCAGTGGCTGAGCAGCCTGGGATGAAGTACAACCCTTTGTTCCTCTGGGGGGGCCCTGGTCTTGGAAAGACGCACCTGTTACAAGCTATCGCCCATTACGTTTCCGAGAACTACCCTCACAAGAAGGTCATCTTCGTCACTTCAGAGACCTTCACGAATGATTTTGTTGAATCAATAGGTGCGAAGACTGAGAACTCGTTTCGCAAGAAGTACCGCACCGCAGACGTCTTGTTGATCGATGACATCCAGTTCCTTGAGAAGAAGATCGGAACCCAGGATCAGTTCTTCCACACCTTCAACGAGCTACGTCAGCGAGGCAAGGCGATCGTTCTCGCCTCTGATCGTCCGCCAAGAGACATCGACATGGATGAGCGTTACCAAAGCCGATTCGCTTCCGGTCTTCAGGCGGACATCCAACCACCAAACTACGAGACCCGGCTCGCTATCCTCAAACAGTACGTCGACACACAGAAGGTTCCGTTCGAGGACAACGCTCTCGCATACATCGCCGAGCGTTCAACCCCCAACGTTCGAGAGATGGAGGGCGCTGCCATCAGGATCATCGCCTACAGGGATCTCTCCAAGAAGAGTGTTGTGGATTTGGCAATGGTTGAGCAGGTTACCCGCGACTTGTTCCCCGACCAATCATTGCGCCCGATATCGGTCTCAACCATCCAGAGGGAGACCTGTCGCTTCTACGGTCTTACGCACGCCGAGATTGTTGGTAGTAAGCGCTCTCAGTCAATCGTCTATCCTCGTCAGGTGGCGATGTATCTTTCCAGAGAACTGACGGACCTATCGTTGCCGATGATAGGAAAGGAGTTCGGCGGGAGGGACCACACCACCGTCATGCACGCATTCGCTAAGATACAGAAGCTCATGAGCTCTCAGAGAGACGTCTGGAACCAGATACAACAATTGACAAACATGATCAGGCAGAAGAGTTAGTGTTGTGGAGAAGCCTGTGAACACCTTATGGATGGACTGCGGACAAGTGTCTCAACCTGTGGATTCAAATCTCTCGGTGTTGATGGTGTGGAGGAAAGGAACAATGGGCCCACAGGTGAAATGAATGGCTACACCCGTGCTGTACTGCAACCGTGAGACTTGTCCACATATCCACACGCCTTATTAGTAGTGGTGTTGATTAGATAGATAGGAAAGGACAGTAATGAAACTCAGTATCGCCAGAAGTGAACTCCTTGATGCCTTAGGTGTGGTTTCAAAGAGCATGTCGTCTCGTTCCACTCTTCCGATCCTATCTGGAATCCTTCTTGAAACGACCGGTGGACTACTGACTCTCCAGGCAACTGATCTGGAGATATCAATCAAGCGTTCTTCCCCGGCTTTAGTGGAGAGTGAAGGTAGCGTCGTGGTACCAGGACGGCTACTCACGGATATCGTCCGTAGCCTTCCAGATGCTGCAGTCACCCTTGAGACAGATGGCGATAGAATCCTTGTTCGTTGTCAGCAGTCATCCTTCACGGTCAAGACCATGAACGCATCTGATTTCCCGAAGTTCCCAGAGGTTGCAGTGGACAAGGCCATCACTATCCCTTCAAGTATTCTCTCTTCGATGGTGAAGAAGGTCTCAAGAGCGGTTTCTCGCGATGAAACCAGAGCTGTGTTGACTGGAGTTCTTTTTTTGATAGATGGTGCTCGAATCAGAATGGTGGCCACAGATAGTTATCGTCTCGCCATAGAAGAAACCCTACTGAGTGAACCGGTTGAACAAGATGTTGAAGTGATCATTCCAGGAAGAGCTCTGGAGGAAGCCTCGAAGATCAGCTCAGATGACACGGTGAGGATCGGTGTCTCAGAGAACCAGGTCGTTTTCGAAGCCTCCGACACGACCTTCATCTGTCGCCGGATAGAGGGGTCGTTCCCGAACTACAAGCAGTTGATTCCTCAGCACTCAGATGAGGACACAACAGTCGTTGTTGTCACGGATGAACTGGCCGCCGCAGTGAAGAGGGTGTCTTTGCTCGCGATGCACAATACTCCCCTGAAGGTCACTATCAACGTTGAGGATCAGACGCTCTCTTTGTCGGCGAACACGCAAGATGTGGGAGATGCATCAGAGGATCTGATGGTGAAAGTAGAAGGTAAAGATGTGGAGATAGCCTTCAATCATGCGTTCATGACAGACGGGCTCAACGCGGTTTCCACGGAGACGGTATCCCTTCACGTTCAGAGCGCCATCAAGCCGGGGCTGATCGAGTCAGGAGAAGGGGAGGACTTCAGGTACCTCCTCATGCCTGTCCGGCTCGGTTGATGCCAGGTGTCCTTCACCGTCACGCGGATCGAAGTCAGGGATTTTCGTAACTACGAGAGAATCATTCTCGAACCGGACGAGACTCTCACTGTCATCGCGGGACCGAACGGAGTGGGAAAAACCAACCTTCTTGAAGCCGTTCAACTCCTAACGGAGGGAGAGTCCTTCAAGAAGCCTTCATGGGCAGATGTGATCAGATGGGGCGCACGCGAAGCCTCACTCTTTCTGGTAGGAGAAGACGGAAACAGGCGAAGAGACGTCGCCCTCACTGTCTCAGAGAGTGGGAGACGGAAGTACGCCGTGAACGGCAAACAACGAAGAGCCCTCACCGATGTAGCCGGCGAGATCCCTTGTGTCATCTTCACCCCCGATGATCTCCGGATAGTCAAAGGTACCAGCGAGAGAAGAAGAGCCGCCGTCGATTCGATGGGGACACAGCTTTCCAGTACGTATGCTCGTCTGAAGACAGAATACGAGCGGGTGGTGCGACAGCGAAACAGACTCCTTCGGGAGGAAGATGGGGACGAAGACACCCTCTCGGTCTGGGATGAGCGTCTCGTGAGTCTGGGTTCGAGGCTCACTGCTCACAGAGCTGGTCTTTTCAAGAGAATCGCAGTCAAAACCACTGCCGCATATTTGGATATCGCCACGGATGGGGAAGTGGTTGCTCGGTACATTCCTTCTTGGGAAAGAGACGGGATCGAGGGAAGTATCGAGGACGGGACAACGTCGATGGAGTCTCACCTCCAAACGAAACAAACTGAAGAGAAGGCCCGCAAGACGACCTTAGTCGGACCTCACCGGGATGAGATCGTGTTCGAGCTGAACGGGAAGGACTCACGGACGTTCGCGTCACAAGGGCAACAGCGGAGCATCGCGTTGGCCTTCAAGCTGGCGGAGGTGTCCGTGGTGGCTGAAGTCTCCGGAAAGAGACCGATCCTCCTCCTGGACGATGTCATGTCAGAGCTGGACGAGAGAAGAAGACACTCTTTAGCGGGAATGGTTGGTGAAGCCACTCAAACGATAATGACGACCACCAACCTGGGCTACTTCGATGGAGCCTTGCTGGAAAGAGCCAAAGTGGTGACGCTGTGAGCCGACGAAAAGGGCGTCAGATCGACCTGGCGGAGGCACTCAGCGCGCTCGAGAAGAAACTCGACCGAAAAGGTGGTGGGGTTTCCACTCAGGTGAAGATAGCGGCAGCGTGGGAAAAGATCGCGGGGCCAGCGGTCTGCCCTCACACGACCGGAGCTCACCTGAGAGACGGTGAACTCGTGATTCACGTTGACTCTTCGGCGTGGGCAACAGAGCTCACCGCGCTCAGCGGGCCGTACCGCGAGGCCATCGAGCAAGAAATGGGTGGGATTCCGGTAAGAGCTCTGCGCTTCACTGTGTCAAAGAAGGTTGACGCACGGCACGCGATATCTCGTGCGGAGAGAAAAGCAGAGGAGTTCTATAAGCCAGACGAGACCGTCTCGGTTCCCTTGAGCCAAGAGGAAACATACCTCGTGAGGGAGTCTGCGGCCGTGATCAAAGACTCTCTTCTACGAGAAACAGTCATCAAAGCCACCATCGCCGACCTTGAGTGGAAAAAGGGCATCGAAGCCGCCAAAGTCCGCTAGAGCGCTTCATGTGGGCTTCAGGGCCCATTTTGAGAGGCTGTACCCAAGTGATTGTGGTACCATTCCATAGGTAACCACAAGATGTCGTGGTCTTGTTGAGTTCGGTTGTGCCGAGCACACTCTTTTCATCACTACACAAAGGAGCGCGCGTGTCGATCAAGGCCACTTCATATTCAGGGAAGGACATCCAGGTCCTTGAAGGGCTCGAAGCGGTTCGCAAGCGGCCAGGAATGTATATCGGATCCACTGGTCCCAAAGGACTTCATCATCTCGTGTACGAGCTTGTCGACAACTCGGTGGACGAAGCTCTCGCGGGACACTGCACCTTCATCGAAGTGGTCATCTCCGCCGATGGCGCGCTATCTGTCACGGATAATGGGCGAGGCATCCCAGTAGACAACGTGCCTAAACACCGCAAGTCCGGCGTCGAGGTGGCCCTGACCATTTTGCACGCAGGCGGCAAGTTCGGTGGCGAGGGATACAAGGTCTCCGGCGGCCTGCACGGCGTGGGGGTTTCGGTCGTGAACGCGCTCTCCGCGAACCTGTGGGTCGAAGTGAAACGAGAGGGCAAGATCTGGGCTATGGAGTTCGAACGGGGCAAGCCAAAAGCCTCCTTGGCGCCCATTGGTAAGAGCAAGACCACAGGGACCAAGGTCACCTTCCAGCCTGACACAGACATCTTCGAGACCGTCGCATTCGATTACGACACGCTCGCAACGAGGTTTCGAGAGACCGCCTTCCTGAACAAGAACCTCAAGATCACATTGACGGACGAGCGAGACCCAGAACCCAGAATCGAAGAGTTCAAGTACGCCGGCGGAATCGTCGACTTCGTGAAGTATCTGAATGAGAACAAAGACACGCTTCATGTGAAGCCGATCTACTTCGAAGCTGAAGGCCCCGAGGGGACGGCGGAGGTAGCTCTCCAGTGGAACACAAGCTACTCCGACTCGGTGCTCGCTTTCGCGAACAACATCAACACCCACGAAGGCGGCACACACCTCGAGGGGTTCAAGAACGCGTTGACACGCACGATCAACGACTACGCTCGCCGTCAGGGAATCCTCAAGGAAAAAGAGGACAACCTGACTGGGGAAGACATTCGGGAGGGGCTCGCCGCGATCATCTCGGTGAAACTACGCGACCCTCAGTTCGAAGGTCAAACCAAGACCAAGCTGGGGAACACGGAGATGCGCGGGTTCGTCCAGCAGGTCGTGGCACAAGGACTTGGGGAGTACCTCGAAGAGCACCCGAAGCCGGCTCGCTCGATCGTGTCGAAGTCCGCGCAAGCCGCAAAAGCCCGGGCTGCAGCTCGCAAAGCTCGAGAGCTCACCCGCCGCAAAGGACTTCTCGAATCAAGCACGCTTCCCGGTAAGCTTGCCGACTGCTCGATCAAAGACGCCTCACTCTCTGAGATATACCTGGTCGAAGGTGACTCTGCTGGCGGCTCGGCGAAACAGGCGCGGGACCGCTCCTTCCAGGCGATCCTTCCGCTGAGGGGCAAGATCCTGAATGTGGAACGCGCGGGACTGAATCGTGCGCTCGGCTCCGAGGAGATCCAGGCGATGATCACCGCGATGGGAACGAACATCGCGGAAGACTTCGACCTTTCGGCAGCGCGGTATCACAAGGTGATCATCATGACCGACGCCGATGTCGACGGCGCGCATATCCGCTGCCTGATCCTCACCTTCTTCTATCGGTACATGAGGGAGATGATCGAGGAGGGCTACGTCTACATCGCTCAACCGCCGTTGTACAAGCTGGCCGTTGGCAAGAAGCACGAGTACTCCTACAGCGACACCCAGCTTCAACAGGCCATCACTAGACTGGGTCCGGGAGTCAAGTACTCGATCCAACGCTACAAAGGACTCGGAGAGATGAACCCGGAACAACTCTGGGACACGACGATGAACCCCTCGGGTAGGACACTGCTTCAAGTCACGATGGACGATGCGTTAGCCGCGGAGAAAGCCTTCACTGATCTCATGGGAGACCAGGTCGAGCCACGAAAAGAGTTCATCCAGCGCCATGCCCGCGATGTCCGGTTCTTGGACATCTAGCCTTACGAGGGGAGAACACAGGGGTCGTGGACGACCAAGGATTCGACTTTCGTACCATCTTGGAGCCTAGGGAGCCGAAGCGGTTCGTGCCGCCGCCTTGGGAGACGGATTCGTATCCGAAGAAAGTGAGTCCCGCCCAAGAGGTTCCCCCGGAGGAGGCGGAGCCTCAAAGAAGTGAAGCCGCGCCAGCGAACCCCCCGAGGGACAAAGCGCCCAGCGAGGCCGAGATGATCGAACTGCTCGCTGATCTCGCTGGGGAAGAACCGAAAGACGAACGGGCATTGATGAACGTGACGCTGGCGGCAGCACTTGCGCTTTCTGCTCTCGGCATGGTGTTGATGGTGTGGGGCGTGGCAGCGTTCGTGAGGGCAGGTGCGGCGGAGCAGGGAGCGGGTGTCGCGCGCGCCGGGGCTGCGACGATGTGGATTTTCGGGGCGGGATTTCTCGCCTCTGCGATATGGCTGCTGTACCGGTTGATGAAACAGCGAGGAGTGCTCTAGGTGGCAGACGAGAACGGCATGATCGATATGAGTGGGACGACACTGCTGCCCATCGAGATTCAGGGAGAACTCAAGAAATCGTTTCTTGAATACTCGATGAGCGTCATCGTGTCGCGTGCTCTTCCGGATGTGCGCGACGGACTCAAGCCGGTCCATAGGCGCATCCTGTACGCCATGAATGAATCCGGGCTGACTCCATCGCGGCCTCACAAGAAGTCGGCGTGGACCGTCGGAGAAGTCATCGGTAAGTACCATCCGCATGGCGACTCCGCCGTCTACGACACGATGGTGCGCATGGCCCAGCCCTTCGCCATGCGCGTGCCACTTGTCGATGGGCACGGCAACTTCGGGTCAGTGGACGGCGACTCGGCAGCTGCCATGCGTTACACCGAGTCACGACTCCACAAGATGGCGATGGAGCTCCTCCGCGATCTTGACAAAGAGACGGTCGATTTCGGTCCCAACTACGATGAGTCCCTGACAGAGCCCAAGGTACTCCCCAGCCGCTTCCCGAACCTGCTCGTCAATGGAAGCGCCGGCATCGCGGTTGGTATGGCCACGAACATCCCGCCGCACAACCTGGGCGAGGTCATCGACGCGGTCGTGATGCTCATCGACAACCCCGAAGTCACGATCGAAGAGCTCATGCAGGCGGTCCCGGGTCCCGACTTCCCGACCGGCGGCATAATCATGGGAAGCGAAGGGATCCGGTCCGCCTACGAGACGGGGCGCGGGTCGATTCCGGTTCGCGGCAAGGCCCACATCGAGCAGACCTCCACGGGGCGCACCCGCATCATCATCACCGAGATTCCTTATCAGGTGAACAAGTCCAAACTCGTGACCAAGATCGCCGACCTCGTGCGCGAGAAGAAACTCACCGAGATATCGGATCTGCGCGACGAGTCCGACCGCAAGGGCATGCGGGTCCTCATCGAGCTGAAGACGACGTGTATTCCCCAAGTGGTACTGAACAAGCTCTTCAAGCACACCCAGCTTCAGCAGAGTTTCGGCGTGATCATGCTCTCCTTGGTCGATGGTGTTCCGAGAACACTGACCCTCAAAGAGATGCTCTATTACTACTTGGAGCACCAAAAAGAGGTCATCGTCCGGCGGACTCGCTACGAACTGCGCAAGGCCGAGGAGCGAGCACACATCCTCGACGGCTACATCATCGCCCTGGATAACATCGACGAGGTCATCAAGATCATTCGCGGCTCCCAGACCGATGTGGAAGCCAAAGAGCGCCTCATCACACGCTTCGGGCTCTCAGAGATTCAGACTGACGCCATCCTCGAGATGCGACTGCGCCGACTCACAGGTCTTGAGCGCGGCAAGATCGAGGGCGAACTCGCCGAACTGCGCGAGAAGATCGCTTGGTTTCAGCGGGTTCTTTCCGAGCCGCAACTCGTGCTCGACATCATCAAAGAGGAGCTTTTGGAGCTCAAGAACAAGTTCGGCAACAAGCGCCGCACCGAGATCACGCACGCCGCCAAGGATTTTGACGTCGAAGACCTCATCGCCGAAGAAGACATGGTCGTCACGATCACGAACACCGGCTACGTCAAACGGCTGCCGGTGGCCACATATCGCCAGCAGAAGCGTGGTGGCAAGGGTCTGCAGGGCGTGAACCTGAAAGACAACGACTTCGTCGAGCACCTCTTCATCGCGAGCACCCACGACTACGTGCTCTTCTTCTCGACGAAGGGTAAGGTCTACCGCATGAAGGTGCACGAGCTGCCGCTTGGTTCGCGCCACGCGAAGGGCGCGGCCGTCGTGAACCTGCTCCCCTTCGAGCAAGACGAGCGAATCGCTGCCGTCATCAACACCAAGACGTTCTCGCCGGAGGAGTACCTGCTCTTCGCCACCACGCATGGCATGGTGAAGAAGACCGCCATAGGGGCCTATGACCGAAGCCGTCGCGACGGGATCATCGCCATCAATCTCCGAGACGGCGATGAGCTCATCTCGGTGAGGCGGGTCAGGACCGGCGAGAAGGCGATGATGGTCTCGACTGCCGGCAAGGCGATCAAGTGGGACGAGAGCGAAGCGCGCCCCATGGGCCGAGACACCATGGGCGTCAAGGGCATGAACATCAAGCCGGGTGAGCGGGTCCTCGGTATGGAGATCGCACCTTCGGGAAGCGAACTGTTCGTGGTCACGGAGCGCGGGTACGGCAAGCGCACACCGGTCGATGATTACCCGGAGCACCATCGCGGAGGACAGGGCGTCAGGACGATCGCCGTCACACCCAAGAAAGGGCCGCTCGCGGGGATGAAGATCGTGGGCGCCGAGCACGAGTTGATGCTGATCTCGGAAGAGGGTGTCGTGATTCGCGTCAAAGCGGGGGACATCAGCCAGCTGGGCCGCTCGACGCAGGGCGTGAAGGTCATGAATGTATTCGAAAGCGATCGCGTGAGTGCGATCGCTCGCGTGAGCGTGGGCAAGAAGAAGGCCCAACCGGCGGGTGTGAGCGAAGGACAGGGCGCACTTCCTCTTGAAGGCTCGCCGGAGGCGGAGGCCGTTCCAGTCGACTCACTGGGCCATGACGTGCGCGAGATAGAGGCCGAGGAACTCGTCGCAGAAGAGTTCGAAGACGACGAATGACGTCCGGCGCGAATAACGTAGTCGAGTGTGTGCTGTTCGATCTGGACGGCACGCTCATCGACACCCTCGGAGCGATTCGCGAGTCGATGCGCCACGCGACGGCGCAGGTCCTGGGCGAGCCCCTGCCCGACGAGGTGCTGATGCGAAACGTGGGGGTGCCGCTGGCCGTTCAGATGAAGGAGTTCTCGGCTGAGCACAGCGGGGAGCTGCTCCTTGCCTACCGGGAGCACAATGACCGTGTTGACGGCAGCCTCGTGCGCGAGTATCCCGGGGTGGAGTCGGTGCTGGAGCGACTCGCGACAGCGGGAGTGAGGATGGCGGTTGTCACGTCGAAACTCCACGAGGGCGCGTGCCGAGACTTGAACAGGTTCGGGCTTGAGCGGTTCTTTGAAGCGGTGATCGGATCAGACGACGTCGCCCTCCACAAGCCGGATCCGTTTCCACTGCTCCACACCGCAGGGTTGATGGGAGTCTCGCCGCATCGGTGCGCCTACGTGGGAGACAGTCCGCACGACATGACCGCGGCCACGAAGGCGGGCATGCTCGCCATAGGGGTGACATGGGGTATCGCCTCGCAGGAGTGCCTTGAGAGGGCGGGGGCGCAACGCATCGCCCACTCGATGTCAGAGGTCCCGGGGATCATCGAGGGGCACACGGTAAGCACGTGAGGGCACGCCGGATTGTGGAACAATGGCTGGAGCGGCGCGGGGCGCGAAACCCGATCTGAGGAGGCACGGTGTCAAAGCGAGCCAAGATCATCGTCGCAGTGATTGCACTTCTGGGAGTGGGCGCCGCAGTTGCCTTCGCGGTCCTGCAGGCCCAGGGTGGCGGACCCGAGGTCGAGACAGCGACAGTGGTCGAGAAGGAGCTCGCCGTCACCGTGACCGCGTCAGGCAGAGTGGAAACGGGGCTGAGCGCGGAACTGTTCCCTCCAACAGCGGGAACGATCGACACCATCTTCGTCAGTGACGGGGACACAGTGAGCGCCGGTGACAGGATCGCCGTGATGGACACCGCACCGCTCAAGGCGCAGGTCGCGCAGGCTAGCGCGGGCCTGGCAGCCGCGAAGGCCCAGCTCGCCAATGTGGGCGTGGCGGGCGGCGGAGCGGCGGACGTCAAAGCCGCCTCAGAGCAGGTCACGGCGGCGAAGGCGGGACTCGAGGCAGGGAAGGCTTCGGTCGCGCTGGCGCAAAATGGCCTCAAGGGCGCCACTGATGCATACGAGGCCGCCGTAGCGGTTCTCCCTTCCGGCAGTCCGACGCTGACGGCCTTGGCGAATGCGAAAGACCAGGCCAAGACAGGTCTGGCTCAGGCCAAAGCCGGTGCCGCGCAGGCACAGGCGGGCCTCGCGGGTGCTCGCGCGCAATTGGCCCGTGCCAAAGCAGGCGATCCTGCCGCCCAGACCAGAGCCGCTCGGCAAGGTGTGAGTCAGGCGGGCGAGATGCTCGCCCTCGCACGTGAGACGCTCGAAAAGGCGACGATGGTCGCCCCGATTGACGGCGTCGTGATCTTCAGCACCGGCGCTGCGGCGCTGGGCGCTGGCGCCAAGCCGACCAAGGGCTCTGCCGTGTCACCGCAGGCGGCCCCCTTCTCCGTCGTGGATTTCTCCGCTCTCAAGTTCACCGCAGAGGTCGACGAGGCCGACATCGAACGAATCGAAGTCGACATGGAGACCAACGTGACCCTGGACGCGTTTCCCGAGGATACGTTCATGTCGAAGGTGGCCCGTATCAACCCCGCAGCTCAGCCCACCCCAACCGGTGGAACGGTGTTCACCGTGGAGATGGATCTGAGTGGTGTTGCCAAGAGGGTGCTCCTCGGGATGAAGGGCGACGCCGAGATTGAGGTCAGCTCGCGAGGTGCGGCGCTCACGATCCCGGTCGAAGCGTTGTTCAGTGAAGGTGGGACAGACTTCGTCTACACGGTGGTTTCCGGCAAGTTGGTCAGGTCCGAGATCACGGTTGGAGCCACGACCGATACGGAGGTCGAGGTACTCTCAGGTCTTACCAAGGGAGACACCGTCGCGCTGTCCGGCTCCACGCAGTATGTGAACGGGATGATGGTTCGGGAGAAGAAGTAGGTCACGGGAACAAGGCGGAGTCGGACATGACGGCTGTCCAGCCTCAGACCGGCATGCGCGACAGCGCCGGAGAAGCATGTCCCGGCCCGGTCGTTCTCGAGGCGCGGGCGGTCACGAAGACCTATGAGCTCGATGGTGTCGAGGTGCATGCCCTGTGTGGTGTCGATCTGCAGGTGTGCGGGGGAGAGATGCTCGCCATCATGGGCCCGAGCGGCTCGGGGAAATCGACGCTGATGCACATCGTCGGGCTACTCGATCGACCCACCACCGGCACCGTCACGATCGATGGCGTTGATGTCTCGCAGATGGACCCCAACGAACTCGCGGCTGTGCGCAACCGCCGCATCGGATTCGTGTTCCAGTCGTTCAATCTGCTGGCTCGGACGTCAGCTCTCGCGAATGTGGAGTTGCCTCTCATCTACGCGGGCGTGTCGCGCAGTGAGCGCATTCGGCGTGCGTCGGAGGCGCTCGAGCGAGTAGGGCTGCAAGACCGCATCAAGCACATGCCCAATCAGCTGTCCGGTGGCCAGCAGCAAAGGGCGGCCATCGCGCGCGCCCTCGTGACGAAACCGAGCATCGTGCTTGCTGATGAGCCGACAGGGAATCTGGACTCAAGAAGCGGTATGGAGGTCTTGGCGTTTCTGCAAGAACTCAACTCACAAGGCATCACCATCGTCTTGGTCACCCATGACTCGAACGTAGCGGCCCACGCCCAGCGTGTGGTCGAGATCAGCGATGGGCGAATCGTCGCAGACAGGCGCGTCGGTCAGCGCACGGTCGGGGCGGGGCAGTGAACCTCCTCGAGAGTTTCAGAATCGCTCTCAAAGCGCTGAACTCGAACAAGGTGCGCAGTGCGCTCACGATGCTTGGGGTGATCATCGGGGTGGCGGCAGTCATCCTGCTCGTCGCCATAGGCTCGGGTGTTCAGCAGGAGATATCCGGACAGATAGAGGGCTTGGGCAGTAACCTGCTGTTCGTGTTTCCCGGTGACTTCTCCGGGGGTGGCGGCGGCGGTGCGGGTGGGCCCGGCACGGAGATCCGCAAACGGTTCAGTCTTGATGATGCGCGAACGGTGCAGCGCCGACTGGGCGCTGAGGCGATCGTGGTGCCGGTGGTACAGGGCCCTGCGACCCTGAGAGCCGGGAATCGCACCCTGCGTACGACCATCGCGGGGGCGAACGAAGAAGGCAATCAAGTGTTCAACGCCACATACGTCGCCGGGCGTCACTACAACAGAAGTGAGTACTCCGCGGGCGCGCGGGTGGTCATGCTGGGTGCGACGCCAGCGGGCGAACTGTTCCCGGGACAGTCCTCGGTGGGGCGCGAAGTATCGATCAACGGCGAGCGGTTCACGGTGGTCGGCGAGATGGCTGAGCGCGGTGGAACGCTTTCTGGTGATCAAGACAATCAGGTATACATGCCAACGACGACCGCGCAACGACTGCTTGGCAGCAAGGATCTGTCGTCCATCATCGTCAAGGCGGTCGATCCAAAGCGAATCGATCTGGTGAAGGTGCAGATCCAGCGGGTGTTGAGACCGAGGTTCGGAGACGAGTTCACGGTCTTCACCCAGGAACAGACGCTCGGCATCCTCTCCTCCCTGCTGGGCACGCTCACGGTGATGCTGGCCGGGATTGCGAGCATCTCGCTGTTGGTCGGGGGCATCGGGATCATGAACATCATGCTCGTGAGCGTGTCGGAGCGCACAAGGGAGATTGGTATCCGCAAGGCAGTGGGGGCACGCACGCACGACATTCTGAGTCAGTTCGTCATCGAGGCCGTGGTGCTTTCGGTGACCGGAGGAATCGTGGGAATCGCACTGGGCTGGGCGGGATCCGCAGCGCTGCAGAGCGTGGTTCCTACTGAAATCACGTGGTGGGCTGTGACGCTCGCGTTCTTCTTCAGCGCGGCCGTGGGCATCTTCTTCGGGGTGTACCCGGCGTGGAAGGCCTCGCGCCTGAATCCGATAGACGCGCTGAGGTACGAGTAGGATCTCTACGAGCTGAAGTCCGCCGGGTTCACGCCTTCGAGGAACCGACGGAACTCCTCGACTTCGTCTTCCTCGTCAGAGATGTCCCGGATCGATTCATCATCGACTGCAGCTTCGTCCAAGACCTCGTCGGCGACGTAGATGGGGGCCCCGGTGCGAACGGCGAGGGCGATCGAGTCGCTGGGGCGCGCGTCGACCACCCGAGTGCGCTCTTCGCCACGCAACACGACGGCCGCGTAGAAGGTGCCGCCCTCGACCCGAGTGATCTCGACGCGCTCCACGACGGCGTCAAGCGTTTCGATCATGTCGCGAAGCAGGTCGTGCGTCATGGGGCGGGGGGTCTTGATGCCCTCGACGGCGAGGAGGATGGCGGTCGCTTCCGGCTGACCGATCCAGATGGGCAGGAGGCGGCCCTGGCCCGGCTCTTCGTCGAGCGGCTTCAGGATGACGACGGGCTGTTCAGAGCGTGGGTCGATGGCGAGACTCGCTATCCGAACTTGTCGCATGAGCCACACCTCCCCGCAGTCAATCGACTGATACAGCAGTCTCTACCCTATGAGGTGATTGTACGCTTGAGAGGCCCGGTATCGAGGGGCGGATTCCGGGAGAGGGGTTCTCGCAGGAATGGTTTGACCTCGTTCGAGGGCTGAGATAAGGTATGCGGGCGTTGCGCCCAGATGGGCCCGTAGCTCAGTTGGTTAGAGCGCACGGCTGATAACCGTGAGGTCGATGGTTCGAATCCATCCGGGCCCACCATGAACACCAGTGCAGGCGGGGGTGCTCACCCCGCCTGTTTCTATTTGTGGGCCGAGAACTTCAGAGATCCGTCGAGAACCCAACTTCATCGTACCGTGATGGATTAATACCATCACGAACTGATTTCGTGATGGATATGCCGATACGTGGGTCAGAAGCCGTCAATAGTTCAACCAGTCGTCTGACCTGCCCAAACGCTGCAACTATCAGTTAACTATCAATCGAACCCACTATTGATAGTAAGAAGAAGACGCCTGCGGCACCACTCGCCGGGGCGCTTATTGCGTTTCAAGCCAGAAACGCCGTCGGGAGCCCCCTCGTGAGGGCTCCCGTCGTCGGTTCATGTGAGGCGAGCGCTACGAGCCGTCGGAGGCCTGACGCCTGCGAACGCGGCGCTGTCCGCCGTCTGTGGCTGCGCTGGTCGAGCCGCTCCGCTGGCCGACAGACGCGCCCGAGGACGAAGCGCCCTGTGAGCGCTGCGCTCCGCCGGCACCGTCGCGACTCGCACCGCTGCGTCCGCCGCCGCGCTTCTTGGCTTTCGGCTTAGGCTTGGGGGCCGGAGCGTTAGCGCTGCGGTCGGGGTCCGGCACCACGCGGTCACTCGAGTAGACGAAGCCCGGATGATCCTCGCACAAGATGGGCGAGCCCAGGGTCTTCTCGATATCGCGCAGCTGCTCGCGCTCTTCGGGTGCGTAGAGCGTGATCGCCGTACCGCTGCGTCCCGCGCGCGCGGTCCGCCCGATGCGGTGCACGTAGTCGGCGGGCACGTTGGGGAGATCGAAGTTCACGACGTGTGTGATCTCGTCGATGTCGATGCCGCGGCTGACCACGTCGGTCGCCACGAGCACGTGGACGTGTCCCTTGCGAAAGCTCTCGAGCGCCTTCTGGCGCTGGGCCTGGCTGCGGTTGCCATGGATCGCGGCAGTGCGCACGCCGGCCCGGTCAAGCACGCGAGCGACGCGATCGGCGCGGTGCTTCGTGCGGGTGAAGACCAGCACGCGGCGAAGGCCGTGCTCGCGTACCACCGAGAGGAGCAGGTCGGCCTTCTGGTTGCCGCTGACCGGATACAACGACTGGGTGATCGCCTCGACGGGGAGGTGCGTCGCCGCGACATCGACCTGGGCGGGGTTGTGCAATGTGTCTCCGATGATCTTGAGAACGTCTGTGGTCATGGTCGCGGAGAAGAGCAGGGTCTGACGCTTCGCGGGAAGCTGCGAGAGGATGCGCTTCACGTCGGGCCAGAATCCCATATCGAGCATGCGGTCCGCCTCGTCAAGCACTAGGACCTCGACACGAGACAGGTTGCAGTCGCCCTGCGAGATGAGGTCGAGCAGCCGACCCGGGCATGCGACGAGCACGTCGACGCCGCGGCGCAGCGCCTTCTTCTGCGGCTCATAGCCCACACCGCCGTACACGACGGCGACACGATGTCGCGTCTGCAGCGATGTCTCGCGGGCCACGCCTTCGATCTGCAGGGCGAGCTCGCGCGTTGGGGTGACGATCAGCGCCTTGATGTGGCCCGGCTTTGTGCTGATGCGCTGCATGAGCGGAAGCACGAAAGCGGCGGTCTTGCCGGTGCCGGTCTGGGCGCAGCCCACGACGTCGCGGCCTTCGAGCACGAGCGGTATCGCGTCACGCTGTATGGGGGTCGGGTGTTCATAACCCATGGAACCCACCGCCTTCAAAAGGCGTGGGTCGAGACCCAGATCATTGAAACTCAAGGGTATGGCTCCTCTTCTGCGTGCGCCGCTTTGCGGTTCGCACGTGTGGCAGACGCAGTCGATCCGATGCGCGCCAAGGAGCGAGAAGGGACAACCGAGTCTTGGGTGGCGACCCCGTTCGCGGGATCGTGACTTCGAGCAGTATGCATGCCAGAGCCGAAAAACACCAGCCAGGGGCCTCTCAGCCACCCAGCAGCCGTACGACGACCCGATGTTCGCCGCCGTCGTCAGTGAGGGGCACAAGCACGCCATCGAGTCGTTCGCCGTCAAGAGAGACGTGTGAAACGCCGCGGTTCACGCCCCGAGGGTTCTCGACGCGGATGCGGTACGTGCTCGCACCGTGCCGGTACGTCATTCGGTAGCCCGGCCAGCGCTTGGGGATGCACGGGTCGACCGCGAGGTGAGGCGCGCCTTCGTGCGACACGATCCTGAATCCCAGCAGGTGGTTCAGCGCCACTCGGTAGTACCACGATGCCGAGCCGGTGTACCACGTCCAACCACCGCGACCGGCGTGCGGGGCGGTCGAGTACACGTCAGCGGCCACCACGTAAGGCTCGACCTTGTAGCGCGCGACGCCATCAGGGCTCAGTGCGTGCCGGATCGGGCAGATCATGTCGAGCAGCTCCGCGCCCTCGTCGCCATCGCCGCGCATCAGGTGAGCGAGCACGACCCACAGCGCCGCATGCGTGTACTGTCCGCCGTTCTCGCGCACGCCGGGCACGTAGCCCTTGATGTAGCCGGGATCGTGTTCGGTGCGGTCGAACGGGGGAGCGAGCAGGGCGATCAGCCCGTCTTCTCGACGCACCAGCTTCTCCTCGACGCTGCTGAGCGCGATTCCGGCGCGCTCCTCGTCGCCCAGCCCGGAGATCGTCGCCCACGCTTGCGCGATGGCGTCGATGCGGCACTCGGTGTTGACTCGCGAGCCGAGCGGAGTGCCGTCGTCGAAGTACGCTCGCCGATACCACGACCCGTCCCACGCCTCGCGCTCGACGGCTTCGGCGAGGGTCGCCGACCACGTTCGGTACTCTCCCGCGCGCTCCGCTTCGCCACGGGACTCGCACACGTCGGCGAAACGCACGAGTGTGTGACCGAGGAACCATGCGAGCCACACGCTCTCGCCTCGGCCCTCGTGGCCAACGCGGTTCATACCGTCGTTCCAGTCGCCGCCACCCATCAAGGGCAAGCCGTGAGCGCCTACGGGCCGTCCTGCCTCCAGAGCCCGGATGCAATGCTCGTAGACGCTGACCGCATCCTCAGACACCGCAGGGTGAAGGTAGGCGTCTTCTTCTTCCAGCGGCAAGAGCGCGGCTTCGAGGAATGCGGTTCTCTCGTCCAAGACGCTGTGGTCGCCCGTCGCTGCGAGGTACTCGGCGACCACGTAGGGCAGCCAGTGGCGGTCGTCGGTGATATGGGTGCGCACGCCTCGTCCGGAGAAGGGCTGCCACCAGTGCAAGACGTCACCTTCAGGGAATTGGCGGCGGCTGGCCTCGACGATCTGTTCGCGCACGAGATCAGGGCGCGCGATGAGCAGCGCGAGTACATCTTGCAGCTGGTCGCGAAAGCCGAAGGCGCCGCTCGATTGGTAGGTGGCCGTTCTGCCCCACAGGCGACACGCCGTCGCCTGATACAGCAGTTGCCCGTTGAGCATGAGGTCGAGGCGGTCATCCGGCGTGTCGACTTGCACGACACCGAGGATGTCGTCCCATGCCGCACATGCGTGCGCAAGCGTCTGAGCGGCCGCGCCGGTCTCACGCAGGCGACCCACCAGCTCGCGGCACTCGTCCAGAGTGGCAGTCTGTCCGAGCAGGAACGAGATCTCGGTGGACTCGCCGGGACCCAGTGTCGCCCGCACCATCAGCGCTCCGCAGTTGTCGTGGAAGCGACCTGAGATCGAGCCGAGCCCCGACCGATGCATCGCTGCCGGGTCGCGGGGGTGCCCGTTTCGGCCCATGAACTCAGAGCGACTGGCGGTCCACGAGTGCAGCGGTCGATCGCAGGCCAGGAACGAACAGCGTCCGGGGAAGTCGAAGTTGAAGTGGTTGTGCGCGGTCAGGATGTCGGCTTCGGCGTCGAACCACGTGACGACGCGCTGCTGGGCCTTGGAGCGGGAATCGCCCAGTGACCACTCGACGAACTGCGTGAGGCTCAGGCGGCGGGTGCGCTGGGATTGATTCGTCAGGCGCAGTTTGCAGACGCGCACCGGGTCGTCAGCCGAGACGAACCAGTCCAGCGTGTGGCTGATGCCATGAGTCTCATGCTCGAAGCGCACCGAACCCTTGCCGTGCCGAATCACGTAGGGCTCCGGGGTGCGCACCGGCAGCGGCGTCGGACTCCAGAACTCCCCTGTGTCATCGTCGCGCACGTAAAGCGCCTCGCCCGAGCCGTCCGTGACCGGGTCGTTGTTCCACGTGGTGATGCGGTTCTCGTGGCTGTTGAGCGCCCACGTGCAGCCGACTCCGGCCTCCGAGACCATCGCACCGAAGCCGGGATTCGCGAGCACGTTGATCCAGGGAGCCGGTGTGGTCGTTTCGCCTTCGAGAACGATGACGTACTCGCCCGTGACGGGGTCAAAGCCGCCGAGACCGTTGTCGAACAGCAGAGCCGGACGCTGAAACGGCCCCGGTTCCCACTGCGAAGGGTCCAGGGTGGGCACGAGGGGCTCAGGCATGTCCGGCCGTTTGCCTCGACGGTTGAGTTGAAGCTCAAGCGACCCGCTGCCGCCGTCCAGCGCGGCGCGCGCCACGGAAAGCAACAGGTTCAGCACGTCGGGGTGCATCTGGTCGCTTCGGCGCAAGAAGACGCCCCCGGGCTTATCGAGCAACTGGAGCGCATGACCCGTGCGCACGAGAAGACGCAGCCGGTCATCGAGCTCATCGGCGTAGCCGGTGGGCCTGGTGTTGAGTATGACGAGGTCCGCCTCGAGCCCCTTGTAGCGCCAATACTGATGTGCGAGCAGCGCTTGGCGGACCAGCGGCGCGTGCTCGGGATCCTCGACACGCACGAGCAGGATCGGCAGGTCGCCCGACACACCGATCGACCACAGGCCGTCCATACGCAGACCGTTTTCGACCGCCGTCTTGACCTTGAGCGGCGAATACGGGTCGGTGAGAAGCAGCAGCGAGGCGAGACGCTCAAGCGTCAGGGCCTCGGCGGGGGAGATCCCGAGGTCGCGCAGTTCCAGCTGGGTCGCGGTCCAGGCCAAGTCGATCGCCCGCTGGGCCGAGCGCACGTCGCTGTACTTCTCGGTCAGACGCACGGCTGCATCGCGCGACGAGGCCATGCCGGTGGTGAAGACGAGGCGGGCCGTCTCACCGGGAGCGATCGTCACGGTGCGCCGAAGTGCCACGCACGGGTCGAGCACCGGACCGATCGAGCCGCCGAGTCTGCCGCCGCGCACGACCGCCGCGGGGGTATGCGGCGACTGGAGGCGGCCGACGAAGGCCGCCCGGTCGGTCTCCCAGGACCATTCGCACTCGTCGTACTCGCACGCCACGAGGTGAAGCCCCCAGACGCGCTTCTCGCGAGAACTGCGAGGGCGGCGAGTGAACAGTACCGCGTGCGTGTTGGGGAGCGCCTCGGTTTCGACGAACAGGTTCGAGAACGACTTGTGCGCCTGGTCAGCCGCCTGTGAGGTCAGCGCGATCTCGAAGTACGAGGTGACCTCGAGCGTGCGGGGCTTCAGGCCGTCGTTGGTGAGCGCGATCCGGCGGATCTCGACGTCGTCTTCGGGCGAGACGGTGATCTCGACATGGGTCTGAAGTGTACCGTCGACCCGGCTGTACTCGGCCTTGTCGGGCGCGAACGTCACTCGGTAACGCTCTGGTGAGCCGGGCGCCGGATTGTGGGGCGCCGAGAAGAAGTCGCCGGTGTCGGTGTCTCGCACGTACAGGAACGTGCCCCAACAGTCGAGCGTCACGTCCTCGCGGTAGCGGGTGAGCGCCAGCCCGTTGCAGCGCGAGTAGCCCCCTCCGCCGTTGGTGAGCATCACGGAGTAGCGGCCGTTGGACAGGAAGTGGGTCTCGGGAGAGGGCGTGTTGGCCGAAAGATGCGTGCGCACCTCCGGAGACGGCAGCGTACTCACCGGGCGCACGTCTCGGGCCTCTTCGACATGTGGCGAGACGAGCTGGACGCCGCGCGGCACGCGTTCCTGGAGCAAGAGCTCGGCGGAAGCCACAAGCGGGTCGGAGTGGAACCGCTTCTGAGTCCTCGAGTCATCCAGCGCGTTGGCCAGCGCGACGAAGCTCATCCCCTGGTGATGGGCGAAGTAGGCGCGCACCACCGCGCGGGTCTCGCCGGCCGGGACGCGGCCGGGAGTGTAGTCGAGCGACTCGTACATACCGAAGCGACCCTCGGCGCCCTCTCTGCGCAGGGCGGCGAGATTCGCGATCACCGCGCTCGGGGCTATCGGCAGCGCGAGTATCGAGGCGTACGGTGCGATGACGACGTCGTCAGAGAGACCTCTCTTGAGCCCGAGTCCGGGTATGCCGAACGCCTGGTACTGGTAGGTGAGCTGCGAGTCCTTGGCGTTGAACGCGCTTTCCGAGACACCCCACGGGATGCCGAGATCGCGAGCGTAGGCGATCTGACGTGCGGTGACCGTGTGATACGTCTCGGCCAACAGGGTGTTCGGCCACTCGCGCATGACAAGCATCGGCATCAGGTACTCGAACATCGACGCGCTCCAGCTCACCAGTGCGCGTCCCTCGCGGGTCGCGGTGAGCGAACGACCGAGGCGAAACCAGTGCTCTTGGGGCACGTCGTTCTTCGCCACGGCGAGAAAGCTCGCCAGCCGACATTCGCTCGCGACCAGATCGTAGTAGCTGGGGTCGAGATGCCCCTCCGTGAGGTTGTAACCGATCGAGAAGAGCTGCCGATTCTCGTCATAGAGCATGCTGAAGTCGGTGTGCTCCCACATCTCGCGTGCGATATCGGCGTCCAGGCGCAATCGCGCGAGCAATTCGACCGCATGCGGCCTGCTGGAGCGGATTCCCTCGGCGACGGAGGTCGCCCACGCGGCACTCTCGCCATGGGGGGATGACCCGAGCGCGTCGAGGGCCCGCAGTGTCTCGGCGAGGCCTTCCGCGAGGCCGACAAGGCTCGGCACATACGATGTGATCGGGGCCAGAGCTTCGAGGTCATGCGTGGGGGAAGGTGCGTCGATGAGCAGGCGAGCCCACGGCGTATAAGCGCCCAGGAGCGCAGTCGGCTCGGCGAGCGCTGAGGCGACTGCCGCGACCGCGGCATGCAAGCGCTCGAGAGGCGAGAAGGGAACGGGCGGCGTATCTGTAGCGAGTTCGGGCGCCTCAGGGCCCGACGCGCTCGGGTCGGTAGCGTGCTCACAGACCTCCATGGCGGCGGCCTGCGCCTCACGCCCCAGCTCAAGCAAACGGTCGAGCAGCGCGAACCATCGCCCCAGGTCCGAAGGGGGATCGGTCAGCGCGAGCGCGCGTTCGATACCCTCGAGGGCCTCGCGGCATCTGCGAAGCGCTTCGGCTGGAGCGAGACGCGCCTCGATCGCGACGAGCTCTTCGAGAGCGAGTCGTGCGACATCCCTGGTGCCCGCGAGGAGCTGCGGGCCGAGGATGGACGACTCGCTCGCCTCGAGAAGACCCGAGCGCAACACGAGAAGGTGTCCGGCGAGATTGCCTGAGTCGACCGTCGACACGTACGCGGGCCTCAAGGGCTCGAGGGTGCGGATGTCATACCAGTTGTAGAAGTGGCCACGGAATCGCTCGAGACCCGCCATCGTCGCGAGCGTGTTCGAGCACCTCTCCACGAGTCCGCCGACAGTGAGATACCCAAGATCCCAGGCGCACAGCGTGGTCAACAGTTGCAGCCCGATGTTGGTGGGAGAGGTTCGCCACGCCACAACGCCGTTCGGTGCTTCCTGGAAGTTGTCGGGCGCGAGGTGGTGGCCCGCCTCGACTACGAACGTGTCGAAGTAGCGCCATGTCTTCGCCGACAGACGCCTGAGCGTGAGGCGTTCGTGATCGGCGATGGGGGCGGGCCCATGAGACGGTAGGGGCCGGGAGAACCACCAGGCGATCCACGGTCCTGCCGCCCACGCGAGCGCGAGAGGGGTTGCGGCCAGCAGGCGAACAGGATCGAGCCTCGTGCCCATAACGAGGACCAGGATCGCAACAGCTGCGGCAGGCCCCATGGCGCGCCAGAATGCACGTGGCGTGACTCCGGCGCGCTTCTCGGCGTCCGCTGCGGTCTCCCACTCGAGAAGGTGTTTGCCCGAGACATAGCGCCGCCAGAGCGCGCGGCAAGCCGCGTCGCACGCGACATGGGCATGGTGGGGAAGCGTCGCGAATTCGAACGCCGCTCGAGTGAGGTCTCGTGCGAGGTCCTCGCGGAGGTCCGGCAGTGCATCACGCAGGGGAATCCGGGTCGGACGACGCATGAATGCGGTCACGGCGCCGAGAAGCGAGGGGAAGATGGCGAGCCCGATAGGCAGTCCTGCCCACAGCGGTGCGGCGTCGGGAAGAAGAAGCCACCCCACCGCCGCGAGCGCGATGGTCATCATCGGCACGAGTGAGCGACGCAGGTTGTCGAAGAGCTTCCACCGGTGCAGCGCGCACAAGGGATTGGGCTCGAAGCCACCCGAGCCGTTCGGGATGAAGCGCCCCAGGTAGGGAAGCAGTTGCCAGTCACCGCGGATCCAGCGGTGCAGACGAGACGCCGCTGCCAGGAGGTTTCCCGGGTGATCGTCGAGCACCTCGACATCGCTTGCGAGGGCGACGCGCACGAACGAACCCTCGATCAGGTCGTGGCTGAGAAGCGCGTTGTCAGGGAATCGGCCTTCGAGAAGCCTGTAGAAGACGTCGACCTCGAAGATGCCCTTGCCGGTGAATGAGCCCTCGCCGAAGACGTCTTGGTAGGTGTCTGAGATCGCGTTCGCGTAAGGATCGACCCCCGTGAGGCCGGAGAACATGCGCGAGTAGCGACTTCGCTCCGAACCTGCGTGGGTCATGCTCACTCGGGGCTGGATGAGGCCGTAACCTCGGCGCACCAGCGCCTCACCCGGATCGAGTCGAGCCCGGTTGAGCGGGTGCGCGATCGTGCAGATCAGCTTGCGGGCGTCGTCGCGGGGTAGGATCGTGTCCGCGTCGAGAGTGATGACGAAGGTGGCGCTATGTCGGAAATCGGCGTCGCCGAGCTTGGTGGCAAACGTCGTCTCGCCCTCGCCGCGCATCTCGCGTGCCAGCTCCATGAGCGACCCGCGCTTGCGCTCCCACCCCATCCAACTGTTCGAGGATTCGTTGAAGGAGCGACTTCGGATGAGCAGGTGAAATGGACGGAGTCCGTGCTCCCCCTCGTAGCGCACGTTGAGCTCGGACACGCGGCGAACAGCCGCTTCGATGATCGCGTCATCGGCCGGGTCGGTTCGCTCAAGGCCGCCCCTGAGATCGCCGAGTAGCGCGAAGCCGATGTTCTCGTCTCGGTTCGCGAGGTAGGCGACTTCGAGGTTGTCTATGACCGAGCTCACCGTGCGGACAGAGGTCAGTAGCGTGGGGATGACGACGAGTGTGCGGTGGTCGGGACTGATGGACTCACGAAAGTCGAGCTTCGGGAGCATGCGAGCCGGGAACACCGCCGCACTGAGGCGGTTGATCAGCGTCATCGCGATCTCGGAGAGCGGCACCACGGCTAGGAGCACGAGCAACGCGATCTGCCAGGGTGCGGCACCAGCGGCACCGACACCGATGGCGATGGCCGTCATGAGCAGCAACTGGATGACCACGAGGGTCCCCCAGTAGAAGAGTCCACGACTGCGAAGCGGCCCACGATACAGGTGTTCGAGAGGCAGCGGGCGATAGCCGGTGCGCTTCTCGATCTCGAGACGTCCACCGGAGATGAGCCACCAGCCCACGTGTCCGCACACCACATCCGTCGGGTCGGCCACGAGGGCCGCGCGCGCAAAGGAGACGACCTCCTCGGCTATCTCGATCTCGGTCCTCTCGCTTCGACGCGCGATGGCCTCAAGGGAGTGCCGATAACGGTCGCGACTCTTGAAATCCATGGCGCCGTACGCATGACTCGGATCGCGGCGCAGCACCGTTTCGACCAGCGAGACCCGTTCGAAGAACTCGCGCCAGTTGTAGGCGTCGAGGAAGCGGATCGTCGTGATGGCGTTGGCGATGGAGAGTTGGTTGGCTGCCTGCGTCTGCTGCTCTTCCATCGCGGTCGTCTCAAGCGAGAGACCCGCAGTGGCGAGACGCTGTTCGAGCCACACGCCCATGCCATCGCAGCCACCGTCCATGCTGGCGAGTCGCTGGGCGAGGCGCAGAAGGAAGGGCCCCGGTGATCGGCGCAGTTCGCCATCGAGTTCATCGAGAAGCGGCGTCAGGTGCGAGGTCTCGTCCTGAGCGGCGAGCACCAGGCGCTCCGCCCACCGGGCGGCTGACTGTTCGGCGCGATGAGAGCGGATGACCGCGTGAGACAAGCGACGCAGGTTCTCGACGATGCCGATCCGCAGCATGATGGGCACCGCCCACACCTCGCCGATGGTGAGAGGCGCGCCCTCTTGGTATCCCGCCACGAAAGCGAGGAGGCTCTCTTCGTCCACGCGCGAGTCGGTGTGGGCTATCAGGGTGAGCAGCGCATCGTAGGTGCGCGGGAACCCGACCCTCTCACCGCTCGCCAAGCGCGGCAGCTCGACACCGTATCCGGCGGGCAGATCCTCGCCCACCAGAAGTACCTGCTCTTCGACGAGGTAGTGATTGTCGAGCAGCCACTCGCCGGCGGGAGGAGCCGCAGCGCCTGTTCTGACCGCTCGAGTGAGTTCAAGGTTGTCTGCTGACAACGAACGGGCGGCGGCGTCGATGAGCGCCAGCAACGGAGTCGAGCGCGGTCGTCCTTCGGTCGTCCATCGCTGGGCGGCGGCGACATGACGACCCGCCTGCGTCAAGCGCTCAGGCGAGAGGATCTCCCCACGCAGGGGAGTATCTATCGGAACACCCGCGGTTCGCGGCGTACCGTCGGCCCTTGCCTCGCGAACCATGCGTCTCCCCCCAGGCGTGTTGTTGGCGCTCGGTCGCGCTTGGTCAGC
>CAMTUW010000005.1:0-104019 GCA_947085035.1 uncultured Actinomycetes bacterium | reverse complement strand
CCTGGGGCACGTCGACTCGCTCGCTCCCCTGCTTGCCGCCTCAAGCGTGATCGTGGTGCCGTCGCTCTCGGAAGCGTTCGGGCTCACCGCCGCCGAAGCGCTCGCACTTGGCGTGCCGGTGGTCGCCTCCGCAGTCGGAGGCTTGCCCGACATCGTCGTTGACGGCCAGACCGGCCTGCTGGTTCCGGCCTCGGACGCCGAGGCGATCGCAGCGGCGGTATCGCGGCTGTTGGACGACGCCGAACTGGCACGGCGTCTGGGCGCAGCGGGGCGAGAGCGCGTGAGCACGCGGTTCACCGTCGAGCGGATGGTCGAGGGATACCTGCGGGTGTATGAGGAGCTGGCGAAGGGATAGCACACATAAACTGCGGCATGATCTACAATCGACGAGACTCAGGACGTGCATCGACAACCGAAAGAGGCTTGATGACACAGCCACTCCCCCTGAATTGGAATTCGGAGTTCATCGCCCTACTCGCGAGTATGTTGCGGCCCGAAGTCTACGTTGAACTCGGCGTGCACACGGCGGGAACATTCAACCTCGTTGCGCCATTTGCGGGGCGTGCCGTTGGAGTGGACATCGACCCAACCGCGGAACGTCACATGACGCACGCTGCCAATACACACTTCCACTGCGGGACGACTCGGAGTTTCGCAGATCAGCTCGGTGAGTCAGGCACCATGATCGACATGTTGTTCATCGATGCGGATCATTCTCGGGAAGCGGTGCTTCAGGACTTCCGCGATTACTTCCCACATGTGCGCCCACAGGGTCTGATTCTTCTGCATGATAGTCATCCGGGTGACGAGAGCATGTTCGTGCCCCATGAGGCCGGAAACGGTTACCTGGCAGTCGAAGAGTTGTCTCGAGACACGGTCGACTACGAGATGGTCACAATCGCGCTCTCGCCCGGGCTGACCATCTGTCGCAAGCGAACCCGCCAGCTGGCATGGCAAGAACCCACATCGAACGGAGTTGCCCCTCCATCCAATTGGCGCGGGCCCGATTCCCACGGTGACGGACTCGTCGCACCTCGCGGGTCGTTAGCGTGGAAGGTGGCCCTCTACGAACGAACAATGGGACTGGCGGTACTACCAGTCTTGCTGCGACGGGCGGCGCTGGTGCTGCACCGATTCCTGAGGGGACACAAATAGGAGTTCAGCACCTGAGCGCAGCCAGACGCTCACCCGGTGATGTCTGATGGGTGGCCCTCCCCTTCATCACGCGAGCCACACCGGAGACCCGTCCGGTCATTCGCTCCCGCCGGACCACCTTATGGACCACCTTATCGCGCCGCGCGCGGCTCTCCACCGGCCGGTTCATGCGATAATCCGCCTGATTCAGCACTTGAATGGAGGATTCGCGTGACACGAATTGGCTTCTATCGTATGGGTCTCACACATCCAACGGTCCGGGCGTGCTTCCAAGGCACTTACGAGGCTCAGGTCCGAGGTATCCGCAGCCAAGGCATCGAATGCGAACTGGTCTGGAACATTGAGGAGGCAAGCCGTTGCGATGTCCTTGTTTTCTCGCTAGGCGGCAAGCAAGGGCAAATTGCCCGCGACGTACTCCGTCAGCTCCCGGTGCCGGGGGTGTTCTATGTTCCGCCCGCCGTCCTCTGGTTTGACCGGCGGTTCTTCAAGCGCTTGGGCAATCGCGTGCTCTTTGCCTATGGCACCGACGAGTCCCCGCTGACTGCGTCGCAGTATGCGACTATCGGAATCGACTACCTGCCCTTGCCCTTCGGATCGGACCCGAAGATCATGCGTCCCATCGAGTGCGAGAAGGTCTTTGACGTGGCCCTTATTGCAAATGCGGGGTCAGGCGAGGGCAGACTGGCCTACGTGAAGCCCCTCGTCGAGCACTTCGGGGCTGAGCGCTGCCTGATCGTCGGTCAGGGCTGGCAGAGTATTGGAGTACCCGAGCAGACCTTGGCGTGGGGTGCATCCGCGTGCGTGCTCTACAACGCGGCCAGAGTCTGCGTGAACGTGCATGCCGACGAGCAGTACTCCGATCCGGAATCGCGACTCGACGCCAACAACCGCCTCTTCGATGTCGCTCTCTGCGGCGTGCCCCAAGTGGACAACGCTGCCGTCATCACCCGTCGTTACTTCACCGAGGACGAGGTGGTTGTGGCGCACGACCCCCGAGAGTGGGTCGCGGCCATTGCCGACCTCGTGGGTGACACCGCGAGACAGGAGCGCCTAGCACATGCCGCGCGGTCGCGGGCTCTGCGAGAGTACACATGGGATGCTCGTGCCGTACCATTCGTGACCGCCGTGAGCAAAGCGCTCAAGGCACGCGGGTTGTACTAGCGGAAGCTGCATCACTCCTAGCCGCGAACAAGCAGGCTGCGAACCTTCGCGACCGAACGCCGTACGATAGACCAATAGAGCTCCCAGTCGGCGCGCCGCGGGAGCACCATGTCAATCCAGCGAATGCCCGTCTCCCGGGGGAAGAGCACCATCCAGCCGATGAGGGTCACGGAATAAGAGGCAGATGAAGCGATTGCGGCACCAAGCGCACCGTAGGTCGGAATCAAGACCACGTAGAACACTGCGCTGAAAGCCACCATGATCAGAGCGACAACGGATGCGAGTCCCGGTTTGCCCAGCTGGGCGACGAAGTACGTGTAGTACGCTCCGCTCACCGCGAGCGCGATGGTGCCCGGCAGCAACAAAGCAAGGTACTTGATCGAGTCGGTGAACTGCGGACCGTAGATAATCGGAATCAGGGGTATGGACACGATTGCCAGTGCGATACCCACGATAGTCGCGAACGTGCTCACCGTCCGACCTGTCGTCGCAGCCAGTCTTGCCGAGTCGGTCCTTTCGGCCCCGGCAATCGACGAGAAGACCGCCCCATTCACCGGCCCTGTCAGCAACCAGATCTTCTCGGCAAGGTTGGTAGCGACGCTGTAAACGCCGACCACCGCAGGCCCCATGAAGAAGTTGAGTAGAAAGAGGTCCGCTCTAAGCGTGAACATGTTCACTATCTGCCCAGGATAAGACTTGAAACCGTAGGCCAGTCCATCGCGTGTTATCTGACGAATGCGGCTCAGGCGCGAAGCCGTGACCCGACCGTAAACAACCGCGTAGCAGCAAGCAGTGACCATCACCGAAGAACTGATTGCGATGACCGCGCCAGCTGCTCCTCCTTTGAAGATCAAGATGACAGTCGCCAGCGCCACCACGTTGACGGTCACACCCAGCGCCTGCAGCGCAGAAAGCCGGGCGACGCGACCATGTCCGATGTACGCCTGCGTGATGAGCGTGATGAAGTAGGAGGCAGGCAGACTGAACAGCATCCACGCCAACTCCCGCGGCCCAAGGCCCTTCAGCACCGACCCGAGAAGCGCGTCACGGAAGTACCAGACCACGATGCCGATGCCCCATCCGAGCCCCAGGGACCACGTCACGGCCGTCCAGAAGAGATCCGATCGGTCGTAGCGATGCTTGCCCGCGAAGAATCCCATGGCGCCTATGAGGCCGAACGAAGCGACCCCGACCGAAAGTGATGATGTTTCCGCCGCGATCGCGAGAACTCCCTTGCCTTGGGCGCCGAGCAGCCGAGCGACGATAATGGTCGTTCCCAGACCCACGAAGAGCATGTAGATCTGCGCCATGATGCCGTACATTGACTTGCGGGCGATACTCACTGGGATGGAGTTCCTTACTCGATCGGTTCGCCACGCCCAAGAGCTGCGAACACAGCGTAGGACTCTTTGCTGCCGAGGCGAGATACTTCCCGGAAGGGTACCACGCCCCGACGCGCGGCCTGCACCGGTTGACACAGGTTGGCGGTGGTCCCCTGTCCCCGATGTAGTCAGCTATCATACTAGCGACACCGCAGCAGAACGACGAAAGGACCACCCGTGCGGAGCCCCAACTCAAACCGAGTGCTTGTAACCGGAGGTGCCGGCTTCTTGGGGTCCCACCTTTGCGAGCGCCTCTTGGCTGATGGGTGTGACGTTCTATGCGTGGACAACTTCTATACAGGCACGAAGGCGAACGTCGCACATCTTCTGACGAATCCTCATTTCGAACTCATGCGCCACGACGTGACGTTTCCGCTCTACGTCGAGGTGGATCAGATCTACAACTTGGCGTGCCCGGCGTCTCCAATCCACTACCAGTACGATCCGGTCCAAACGACAAAGACGAGCGTCCACGGGGCAATCAACATGCTGGGCCTTGCCAAGCGGGTGCATGCGCGCATCCTCCAGGCATCGACGAGCGAAGTCTACGGTGACCCACATGTGCATCCGCAGCCAGAAACATATTGGGGCCATGTGAACCCCATCGGACTCCGAAGCTGCTACGACGAGGGCAAGCGATGCGCTGAGACGCTCTTCTTCGACTACTGGCGCCAACTCGGGCTACCTATCAAGGTCGTGCGCATCTTCAACACCTACGGTCCCCGAATGCATCCCAACGACGGACGGGTCGTGAGCAACTTCATCATGCAAGCGCTGCAGGGGCACGACATCACAATCTACGGTGACGGGTCGCAGACCAGGTGTTTCTGCTACGTCGACGACCTTATCGAGGCAATCGTGCGCATGATGAACACGCCCGAAGAGATAACCGGGCCCATCAACATCGGCTCCAACCACGAATTCACTATCCGGCAGCTCGCCGAAACGGTAATCGCCTTGGTCGGATCGAATTCCCGAATAGTGTACGAGAAGCTGCCGAGCGACGACCCGATTCAGCGCCAACCCGACTTGACTCTCGCCTCAGAGGTGCTGAAGTGGAAGGCGACCACGCAATTGGAGCAGGGGCTGGTAAGAACCATCGAATACTTCAAGACCACGCAGGGACTCTAGCCCCTGCACGTCATCCGGGGCCTCACCGCCTCAGGGTCAGAGCAACCAGGAGTTTCCGAATGCCCAGAGTCACAGTGGTCACCGCAGCCTACAACGCATCTGGATACATCGCCGAGACAATAGAGAGTGTGCTTCGGCAGTCGTACCAGGACTTCGATTTCATAGTCGTTGATGACGGCTCCTCGGATACGACGGCCGAGGTTGTGCGAAGATTTGAACCACGAGTCACGCTGATCCAACAGCCGAATACAGGCGCAGGAGGAGCGCGGAACGCCGGATTCGAGGTCGCCACGGGCGAGTACATCGCCATCGTTGACGCCGACGACTTGTGGTCGCCCGACAAACTCGGCCAGCAGGTCGAACTGATGGACGCGCATCCGGACGCCGGACTCTGCTACACCGATTGCTCGAGCATCGATGAACATGGTTCTCCTTTGAAGCGTTCGATGATTGCCGCGCACCCGCCGCTCACCTGCCTCGCACTGCTGACAAGCTTCAACCCGATCGTAACCTCATCAGTACTGTACCGTCGTCGGTTCCTGGAAGCGCGGCCGTTCCGACTGGACCTAGCGCCTGCTGAGGACTTCCACGTGCACCTCAAGGTGCTGTGGCGTTCCGAAGCCGCCGGCATGTTCATGGACAAGCCGCTCGTACAGTACCGCATGTGGAGCGGGTCGATCATGCGCAGGACCGGGGAGTGGGAGCGCGGACGAATCGGCCTGAAGACCGTCGACGCCTTCGTTGATGACATGGGCGTCGAGAAGCCACTG
Source organism: uncultured Actinomycetes bacterium (assembly GCA_947085035.1). Lineage (GTDB taxonomy): Bacteria > Actinomycetota > Coriobacteriia > Anaerosomatales > PHET01 > CAMTUW01. The sequence continues at coordinate 98,420 of CAMTUW010000005.1, read as the reverse complement.
CCCCTGTCAATGGCTCGCAAAGCCAGAGCCTACGCCTACTACCTCTGGGCGTGGGTCTGCATCGAGTCGAATGAGCGGTCGGGTTTCGCGCTCAAGGCCCTAGTGCGCGCGACCGCGATGAATCCGATGCTCGCGTGTCTGGCGCTCAAGCAGGTAGCCAAACTCTCCGCATCACGACTCGGTCTCCTCAAGGGGCCACGGCAGTGACCCATCGACCGCTGCGCCTCCTCTTCTGCGCCACCGAATATGACTACGGCGAGCCGTCGCGAGGCCTGAGCTACGAGTACGCGCACTTTGTGCCCACGCTGCGCAGCATGCCGCTCGAACTGCGCACTTTCGACTTCGTTGCTGAGATTGCCGCGCTCGGCTTCTACGGGGCGATGGACGCATTGCACGACGTGGTCATCCAGTGGCAGCCGGACGTCTTGCTCTGCTTCATGTTCGAAGAGCAACTCTCTCGTGATCTGATCTCGTGGATCTCCCGAGAGACCCCGACCACCACCGCCGCATGGTTCGCTGATGACCATTGGCGATTCGAGAACTATTCCTACTATTGGGCCAAGGCTTTCAACTGGGTACTGACCACCGACGCGACGGCGGTTGATAAGTATCACGCCGGGGGTCAACCGAATGTGGTGCTCACACAGTGGGCGTGCAACGACATCGACTTCCACCCCACAGGGACTGGATTACGCTACGACGTCACCTTCGTGGGACAACCGTACGGGGCGCGAGTATCCAACGTCGAGTATCTTCGCCGTCACGGCGTGAATGTCGAGGCATGGGGTCACGGTTGGCCAAACGCTCCACTGTCGTTCGAAGACATGGTCAGGGTGTTCGGCGAGAGTCGAATCAATCTGAACTTCTCGGCTGGTTCCAAGCGAGGCCTCATGGGATTGGGCCCGCCGACATCGGCCCAGATCAAGGGAAGGGTGTTCGAGGTTCCGGGCTGCGGGGGCCTGCTTCTCACGGATCGAGCGGAACACTTGGAAGACTACTACGAGCCCGACCGGGAGATTGTCATCTTCGACGGCCGTCGAGACCTGCTAAGCAAGATCCGTCACCTTCTGGAGAACGAGTCAGAGAGGGCCGCAATCGCCAAGGCTGGATACCAAAGAACAGTGCGTGACCACACGTACCGCAAACGACTCGAACTGATCCTGTCGACGATGGGATACATCGTCACGGAGCCGGTGACATGAGCGAAGCACCTGTCCTCACCGTGATCGTCTTAGCTTTTGAGGGCGGAGACTGGCTCCGCAAGTGCCTAGCCAGCATCGAGCGACAGCATGATCAGTCATTCACTCTTGACGTTGTGCAGACCCCAGCGGCTGCTTCCGACGATCCGGATGCCGTTGCGGAAGCGCTCCAGTCCGTGACGACCCCTTGGGTGACGCTCCTACTCGACCGTTCTGAACTGTCACCCGATTGGACAGCGGTCTTCACTGAGTATTCAGGGTGTTCAGACGTCGGAGCCATCGGCGGCCCACTACGAGTCTTCGAGGGTCCATCCACGATTGCCCGCTGGTACGCAAGGGGCACGACGATCGCTTGGTTCTCGCTCGGTGTCGATGAGTCACATCTTCTCGATTTCCCCCACGAGGAAGTCGCGACTGACGTTGCGTTCCTCTCGGGACACAACATGGCGATTCGAATCGAAATTGCGCGAGCCGCGGTTCACGGAAGAACCGGCCCTCTCGCAGTGGATCACGAACTCGAATGGGCGCTCACGGTGAAGGCTGCCGGATTGAGAGTCATGTTCGACTCGCGACTCGAGCGAACACTTCACAAGGAGTCACGACCGACCGAGTGCGAACGCGGCACCACCAGATTGCGCGCCTGGAATCATGGCTATGCCTTGACACACGCGCTCTCGAAGCACGGCACGCTACCACATCGTCTCAGGGCACTGGGGACAACGATGCTAATTGGCACCCGTCGCTCCCCGGGGCTCCTCGCGTTCCCTGTGTTCGCCCTGCGCCCGTTCTGGCGGCGCCGTTGGAGCGCAGCCATGCTTGGGAAGACCAGCGGCCTCCTCGACGCTCTGCGCGGCCGTTAGGAGTTGCGCCCATCCGCATCATACGCCCGCTAGGGCACTCCGACACCGATGTACTCGAGTCCCGCCGTTTCTATCGCCGAGCGATCGAGACAGTTGCGCCCGTCGAAGACGACCGCGCCAGCCCGCATCAGCGATGCGACATCGGACCATGCAATATCTGCATAGTCCGGCCACTCGACCGCGACAACGCAAGCATCCGCTCCCCTAAGTGCCTCAGCGATGCTCTCGGCCTGCACAAAACCGTGCTCTGAAGCGACGACCCCGATGGGGTCATGTCCTCTAACGGATGCGCCCTCGACCGCCAACATGCGCGCGACATCGAGCCCAGGGGATTCCCTCGTATCGTCGGTTCCGGGCTTGAAGGTCAGTCCAAGCACAGCGATCTCAGCCCCCACCAACTTACCCAACCGTTCAGTCAGCACCATGACGGGGAGCAACCGCTGCCGAGCATTCACCTCAATGACCGCTTTCAGAAGGTGAAAATCGTAACCATTTGAAGCGGAGAGGTAGTCCAGCGCTCGCGTGTCTTTCGGAAAACAGGATCCGCCGTAACCGATACCGGCGTTCAGGAACGAGGCTCCAATACGCGAATCGAGCCCCAGCCCGCGTGCGACGTCTTGTACGTTGGCACCAACACGGTCGCACAGCCTGGCGACCTCATTGATGAAGGATATCTTCGTGGCGAGAAACGCGTTGGATGCGTACTTGATCATCTCGGCACTGTTTACGTCACACTCGAGAAAAACTGTGTCAATTCCGGCGTACAGGGCCCTGACGGCTTCGGCGAGATCTGGGTCGGTCGCACCGATCACCACTCGATCGGTATTGAACCAATCCGAGATTGCATTCCCCTCGCGCAAGAACTCCGGATTCGAGACATATCCGATTCCCGTACCCTCTAAGTAATTCGCGGAAAGGGAAGCGCCGGTGCCAGGGGGCACGGTCGATTTCATCACGACAGTGGTTCCGCGTGCGGCACGGTGAGCCACTTCCTCCATTGCTGAACGTACATACGAGAGGTCGGCCGCTCCCATCGCCGTCGACGGAGTCCCCACGGCCACGACGATGATTTCCGCCTTCTCAAGACCCCGTGGCATCGCATCAAAGACGAGATTGCCCGACGCGATCCCAGACCTGACTAAATCGTCAAGACCTGGTTCGTAGATAGGCGATTGACCGCCTTGCAGCGTCTCAACGCGCGCTAGGTCCACGTCAAGAACCCTTACGCCGTGACCCGACGCGGCGAGGCACGCCCCCGTCACAAGCCCAACGTAGCCCGCGCCCAGAACGCACACCCGCATGTTTCATCCTCTCAAGATTGGCGTGGCGATTGTACCAGCAGACGTGGTAGCCACGCGCTGCCCCCGCCGCCGTTGCGGCCAGCGCAAGTGCGACTCAGAGCTTGGTGAGTTCGAAGATTCCGCACCCGAAAGTACAGCCGAAGCTGTTGGCGATTCCGGTCGCGTGCATATCGACGCCCTCGTGCAGATCACCATGGTCGTCAACAAATGAGAACCGGTCGAGACGGTAGTCAGCGGCTAGCAAATCCAGCAGGTACACGACCGAGAACACACGGTGCGCGTTGAACTCGATTCGCTGGGGACCGATGGGGACCGAGAGGTAGAGACTCCCACCCTTCTGGAGCATGTGCCCGAGGTTGTCCAAGCCCCGAAGATGACCCGCGTAGTCAATCGGGTCCCCGTATCGCCCCAGCCCGAAGTGCTCAAGCGCGTGCAGGCACGACAGCGAGTCACAGTAACCGACCTGCTCCTCGGGGATGGTCGCCATCAGGTCTGCCTGCACGAACTTGATGTTCGGCACACTGACGGACAAAGGGCGGATGTCGAACACCTCGATCGGGCGAAACGATGCCACGTGGGCGACGAAGCCCTCGACGCTCGAACCGACGTCAACATGTATCCGCGGGTTGCTCGCATGGATCCTTCGAGCCACGAGCAGGTCCTGGTGGAAATAGTGGCCCTTGGCCGTCCCGCTGTCCAAGTAGCGATCCTCGAGGCACGGATACGCTCTGCCGAACGGGAACTCGCCCCTCGACTCCGCCATCTGTCGCTTCAGCATCCGTCGGTCGCGCGCATAGGAGGGCAACCCGCGCAGCGAGCGCGCAGTCTTCGCGAGATCGATGCCGAAAATGGCGAGCGAACTACTGACACGCCTGAGAAGCCGCTTCATTCTGCCTCCTCCCTATCCGCCTTGCGAAAGACATAGAGCGCACAAAGGAGAAGCACCTGGAGCAGGACGATCAGCGGATACTTGCTAGCGAGCGCGGTTGGTGCGATCAGAAGCGTCGACCTTCCAATCATGACAAGTCCCAGCCCAAGGCACGCGAAGATGGCGTTCCTCCGCCAATCGTGGGCCTCCGGTGCCGACAGGAAGAAGGCCCCGAGTACAGAAAGCGGGAGCAGCGTCAGAATGAGCTTGTAGTCGTGACCCACCGATGGGATCACGTTCATCAGCGGAAAACATGCAGCGGACAGAATGACCGCCTTGGGCTCGCTCCATCCGGATCGCATGATGACCGCCGCCGTAGCAGCCCACAGCAGTATCGGCACCAGCAGCAGGAGGCTCTCAATCCACGGACTACTGATGCCGAACGTGTCCGACAGCGTGAACGCGAACCCGGCTGCGGAGTGATTGCCCGCCCACAGGAACGGCTTCGCCCCGAAAGCGCGCAGCCCCTCTAGGAAGAGGATCGCGTTCTTGGGACCAGTGACCAGAAGCAGGACGAGGTTCGTCGCAATCAGTGGTAGAAGCGCGCGCCAGCGATAGCGCCACAGAAGGAGCACGGCAAGGACCGCCGGATAGACCTTCAGGTTCACCGCGATGGCGAGTGCGATTGCAGGAAACCACGCGGACTCCGGGTACTTCAGAACGAGTACGACGCAGAGTAGCGAGAAGGCGAGCGCGTACAGGTTGGCGTTGCCTCTCTCCAGTTCGAAGATTAGCCCGTACGAGACAGCGAACCAGAAGCCAGTGAGAGCCAGTACGCGCCCTCGGAGGATATGCCGTTCCTCGCCGCGCGCACTCGGGACCACACGCGAGACCAAGTCAGAGCTCATCATCACCGATGCGGCAGCTGCCACGAGCAACAAGACGAGGTGCGCCGCATATCCGAGCGTCGCGCCAAGACGCGCGAACAGCCAGCCCACCACAAGGGTGAACGGGGGCCAGATGCTCAATTCATTGGAGAAAGCTAGGCCCGGCTTATAGAGGCCCTCCCGGAAGTCGATCCCCGGAACGTCGATGACTGGCACGAACGTCGACAGACTCGCTCCGCGGGTCGCCAGAGGGATGGCGATGTTCGTGATCGCCCCGATTACGACAATGAGCCACAGCCACCGGAGCGTGTGTGCGGGCAGGGATTCCCGGCGCCAACCTGCTACTGCCGTCACGGCACCCACCCACGCAAGTGGCATGACTCCCGCCAGGAGCGCACGGAGAGCCACGTGGTCACCGAAGACGATCAGAGTCACTGCGGTAAGCAGCACCCCCGCGCCACACATCGCCAGTGGAAACCAGACCGCGAAAAGTCGCTCGCGCAGCGTGGGCTGGCCTTGGCTCGGTGGGTTATCCACGCATGACCTTTCGTCTCGAGACCTGCCTGGTGGCGATTGGCCCCCAAGCATAATCTCAGAAGGGTCGTGAGTCATCATCGATGACTCAGCGGATCTCCGGGAGTGCTGAAGGTGAAGTACTTGTGACCGAAGTAGCTGAAGATCACCGTGACGAAGACCGCTACGAGTTGGCCCAGCTCGGGGCGCGTGCCAGCCACCTCGACCATTATCCACAAGATGAGCGAACTCAGCGCTTGTGCCGGCAGGTAGACGAGGTAGGCTTTGCCCACCTGCTTCCATAGGTGACCCGGCTTTCGGAAGACGAGGTACTTCATCACAGCCGTGCTCTGGACCACGGCCAAGATCCAGGAGAGCCAGCTCACCAGCAGGTAGTAGTTCTCGCCAAGAAGCGCGAGCCACGGGGTGCTGGATTGAGCGATGGGGGCCAAGACGGGCCGCAACACATACAGAGCGCCAACGAACAGGCCATACCCGAACGCGGTGTTCCACGCCCCTGAGATCAGGTAACGAAGCTTCTCGCCGTGAACGTCGTAGAGGGAGCGCAGAGGCGCCCGACCGTCGCTCACAGACCGATCGTCTCCCGCACGACGAAGCTCGGCCGCTGCTTGACCTCCTCATAGATGAGACCGATGTACTCGGCCACGACGCCCAACATCGTGAACAGGAAACCGAACATCAGCAACATGACGCCCATGATGGAACCGAAGCCGGCGAACGGGACTCCGTGAAACACTGCTCTGTATACCGTGTAGAACAGAAAGAGGAATGCAAGCGCGCTGACCGCCAGGCCCATATATGTGATGAAGCGCAGCGGTAGGTATGAGTACGAAAGGATGCCTTTGATCGCTAGGCCGACCACATGCGCGGTGTTCGCCTTCGACTCCCCGGCGAACCGCGCAGGACGCTCGTGTTCCACGCCCACTGAGCGGAATCCCACCCAGAAGAACATCCCGCGCATGAAGCGATTGTGCTCCTTCATAGCGTTGATGGTTTCGTACACGCGACGGTCAACCAGCCGAAAGTCGCTCACGTTTCGCGGGAAAACTCCCCCGGTCAACCTGTTGATAACTGTGTAGAACAACTGTGAGTTGAACCGGCGCAGTGCGCTGCTGCCATGACGCCTGGTCACGACTCCGTAGACATTCTCGTAGCCCTCCTCCCACTTGCGGAGGAAAGCCGGTATCACCTCCGGCGGATCCTGTAGGTCCGCGCACATCAGAACTGCAGCGTCGCCTGTCGCGTAGGCCAAGCCGGCGGTCAACCCGCCATCGGTCTTGAAGTTCCGAGCCAGCTGGACTCCGCGAAAACGGGAGTCTACCGCTGCCTCGGCCCCCACCAGCGCCCATGTGCCGTCGGTCGATCCGTTGTCGACGAAGACGATCTCGAAGTCATAGGCGGACTCGGACGTGAATATCAGCCGCAAACGACGAGCGAGCTCAGCGATGTTGTCCTGCTCGTTGTAGGCGGGCGTGACGATCGATATCAGTGCACGCTTCGGTGAATCGCTCACCTGCGACCGCCCCCTCTTAGGTCCAGAAGTGCATCGATCTCTTCGCTCAGGGTCTGAAGTGACGTCCGCGTAGGCTCGTACCCGAAGGTTGCCGCGCGTCGATTGGTGGAGAAGTAGTTGGGCTTCAAACCGGTCGCCATACTCGTAGCTGGAGTGTGTAGCACTTCGTATGCTAACCCATACCTCTCAGAGAATCGGTCGAGCACTTCGAACTTCGTGACGGGTGCAGCGCTGTACAGATCGATGACCTCGTTGCACGGAGAGGCGTCCAACACCTTGAGCAGCAGCGCGGCCATATCGCACGGCGCGATGTAGTCTCTCGCCATCTGCTCGGGGCCTACCTCGAGCGTCTCGCTGTTCGCAATCGCACGGAAGACGTCGCCCATGAAGAATCCCGCATCAAGATCGATGTTGCGAGAGAACAGGCCGAACAGCCTGAAGTCGACGATGGCGAGCTGCTGCGCGGCGCGATGTCGCAACTCGGAGGCGAGCTTGGCAACACCGTAGTAGTCACTTGGCTGAATCCTGTTCACCGGAACGGACGCTGGCGTGGCCTCCGAGACGGGTTCGACGAAATCACCGCAGTAGGCCGCGCCGCTGCTGAACGAGATGCAACGTGTGTCAGGTCGTCGATCAAGGTAGTCGAACACCACTTGGTCGAAACGCTCGGTGAGCGAGAAGATCGCTGCCCCTTCCGAAATCACGCCGAGGGGCGAGCCAACGCCAACACAGTTCACAACCGCGTCATACTCGCGCAGCGCGAACTCCTCAAACGAAGCCGTCTTGCACCGTGAGCCACCTGGCTGAGTTGCCAAGAAGTCTTCAGCGCGCCTGACATCCCGCACAACTGCGGTGACTTCATGGTCAGCGGTGGCGAGCAAAGCGGAGGTGAGGCACTTCCCCACGTGTCCGGTAGCACCGAGGATCGCGATGCTCATGCGACTACCCACGGCCCGGCTCGCCAGTCGGCGGCGGGTCCATCACGTAGACCGGGTTGCCGAAGGGCACTTTAGGCCTGACGCAGGTGTTCGTGTCGAGCATGATCTCGAGAAGCCCCGGCGCGGCAGGATCACGCATGAGCCACGCAAGCGCCTCATCCACTTCTGCGGCGTCCGCGACCCCGCGTGCATGAATGCCGTACGCCTCAGAGACCGCAACGAAATCAGGTGCCCCGTAACCCCAGACCGTGGACTGATACCGTGATTCGAACAGCTCGTCTTGGAACTGCCGCACCATACCCAGACACTCGTTGTTGAGCACAACGATCTTGATTGGCAGTTTCAGTCGCGCGATCGTTTCGAGCTCTTGGATGTTGACCTGCATGCCGCCATCGCCCGTGATCGCCACGACTGGCTTTCCGGGCGCTGCGAGCGCTGCTCCGATTGCAGCAGGCAGCGCGAAACCCATCGCCCCCATGCCGCCCGACGTGAGGAAGCGCTGTGCCTCGCCCAGCCGCAACGACTGCGCCGCCCACATCTGATTCTGGCCGACATCGGCCACGAAAGCCGAGGCTGCGCGCCCCTGCGCTGACAGGGCGTGCATGACCTTTGCGGGGTTGATCCCGGTTGCGTTGGCAAGCTCGCCCGTGTCAGGCGATGCGATCGCGTGACCGGCGATCGCTTCACGCCATCCCGACCAGTCCGGCCAGTCGCGCACGCGGGCCAACTCAAGAGCGTTCGACGCGAAATCAGCCACGTCGGCACGCACCTTGAGAGTCGCGTCGATGCGCCACGCAAGCTGAGCGGGGTCCACGTCGACTTGAATGAGAGTCTTGTTGGCCGAGAAGGCCTGTGTGTCGGCCCCCGTTTGGCGCACGTCGAGCCGCGCGCCCAAGACGAGCACGCAGTCAGCATCTCGGAGAGCGAGATTCGCCCAGCGGTTTCCGTAGGTCCCGATCAGGCCGACCCGCAAGGGGTGCGCATACGGGAGCGCATCTATGCCCATAAGAGAGCTTGCCACCGGAATCTGGAGCAGCTCGGCGAACTCCCGCACCACCGCGACGGCGCCCGCCGCGCGAACGCCACCGCCCGCGAGTATGAGTGGTCGCTCTGCACCGGCCAGGCCCTCAAGGACCGCTTCGGCATCGCAGGAGTCCGAGCCCGACGCAGACTCCAGGGCGACCGGGCGCGCATCGACCTCCTCGCGCTGAAGGTTCATCGGGATGTCGAGCAGAACCGGACCGGGACGTCCCTCAAGCGCAAGCCGAAAGGCAGCCGCCAGCATATCGGGGATCTCGCTTGCCGATGTGATCTGCCACGCCGCCTTGGTGAGCGGTGAGGCGATCGCGACGATATCGGTCTCCTGGAATCCCGCCTGCCGGACACCTGATTCACCGCGGAGTTCGTCGGTGTTGACCTGGCCTGTGATGAAGACGGCTGGCACGGAGTCGTAGAAACAACTCCCGATTCCGGTGATGAGATTCGTGGCGCCGGGACCGCTGGTGGCCATAGCGACTCCCGGCACACCCGTCATGCGGGCGCCTGCTTCTGCGGCGAAAGCGGCCCCCTGCTCGTGGTGCATGCTCACGATGTGGATGTCGTCGCGATGATGCAGGGAGTCCAGCAGGTGCGTGATCATGCCGCCGGTCATCTCGTAGACCGTGGTGACGCCGTTTGCGACAAGAAACGCGGCGATGTAGTCGCTGGCCTTCACGCTAGCGGCCGAACGCTCGTTTGAGCACGTCCGCCATATGCACCAGCATCTCCTCGCTCATACCCGGATACACGCCAATCCAGAACGCGTCGCGCATGATGCGGTCGGTGTTGGTGAGCTCGCCCACCACGCGGTAGCCCTCGCCGCGCTCGCGCATCGCGTCGAAGACCGGCTGGCGCACGATGTTGCCGGCGAACAGCATGCGCGTCTGAACCTTCGCGTCCTCAAGCGCACGCACAATCTCATCGCGCGTGACCGGGGCGCCCTCACGCACAGTCATCAGGTAGCCGAACCAGCTGGGGTCGGCACCTTCTGTGGCCTCTGGCATCACCAGCACGTCCTCGAGCGGCGCCAACAGCTCACGCAGCCGCGCGTAGTTGCGCCTACGGGCCGCCGTGAACTCGGGCAGCTTCTCGAGCTGCGCCACGCCGATGGCGGCCTGCATGTCGGTAGCCTTGAGGTTGAAGCCGAACTCCGAGTAGACATACTTGTGGTCGTAGCCATGCGGCAGCGTCCCGAACCGCTGCGAGAAGCGATTGCCGCAGAGGTTGTCCTTGCCCGAAGGACAGATGCAGTCCCGACCCCAGTCGCGCATCGACAGCATGATAGCTGCGAACTCATCGTTGTCAGTGTAGACAGCGCCGCCCTCGCCCATCGTCATGTGGTGCGGCGGGTAGAAGCTCGAGGTCCCGATGTCGCCGAACGTGCCGGTCTTGCGACCGCGATACTCGCCACCCAGGGCGTCGCAGTTGTCCTCGATGAGCCACAGGTCGTTGGCGTCGCAGAAAGCGCGTACGGCATCGATATCGAACGGGTTGCCCAGCGTGTGCGCGAGCATGACGGCCTTCGTGCGAGGCGAGAGCGCCGCCTCGAGCTGACCCACGTCGATGTTGTAGGTTCCCAGCTCGACGTCCACGAAGACCGGCACCGCGCCGTACTGGACGATGGGGGCCACCGTCGTAGGGAATCCTGCAGCAACGGTGATGACCTCATCACCCGCATTCAGCTTGCGCGCGCCCAGCCGCTCGCTCGTGAGCGCTGCCAGCGCGAGCAGGTTCGCGCTCGAGCCCGAGTTCACGAGCAGCGTGTGCTTGATGCCGAGATACTCGCCAAGGCCCTTCTCGAAGTCGCGCGAGTAGCGACCGTAGGTGAGCCAGAAGTCGAGCGAGGAGTCGACCAGGCTCACCAGTTCGCGCTCGTCGAACACGCGGCTGGCATAAGGGACGCGCGAGACGCCGGGCTCGAACTCGGGCTTCTCGGCGAACTGCGCGGCGTGGTACTGGGCCGTGAGTGCGAGGATCTGGCGCCGGATCTGTTCGGCTGAGGTCTTGTCGGTCACGAACACTCTCCCGTCATGCCCACGGGGCCGCGCACGCGCGTGCTGCGGCGACGTATGCGTCTATGTCTGCCTTCACGAGTCCCACCGCATCCTCCCCTTTATTGTAGGCGTGGTACCATGCGGCTGTGTGTGCGACAGTCTCTTCGAAATCCCAGATCGGACGCCAACCCAAGACCCTGTCTGCCTTGCCGATGTCGAGCCGAAGCTGAGCCGCCTCGTGAGGGTGCGCTCCTGGGTCCGGCGCGCACCACGATCCTTCACCCCATGCTTCAACGAACCGCTCGGATACCTCGCCCACGGACCGAGCCTCCGCAGGATCAGGGCCGAAGTTGAACGGACCCGCGAGCGAGTCATCCCCGAGCAGTGCCGCCGCAAGACAGAGGTACCCGGACAGCGGTTCCAGAACGTGCTGCCACGGACGCACCGAATTCGGATTCCGGACAACAACCAACTCATCGCTCGAGAGAGCCCGCACGCAGTCGGGAACGAGCCGATCCACCGCCCAATCGCCGCCACCGATGACATTGCCAGCCCGCGCAGTTGCGACAGCGGGTAGACCGCTGCCGGTGAAGAAGGAGTCGCGGTACGAAGCAGTGACTATCTCTGATCCGGCCTTACTAGCGCTGTACGGGTCATGGCCCCCAAGCGGGTGTGTTTCGTTGAAAGGTTCGCCGGTCTCGGGGTTGGAGTAGACCTTGTCCGTTGTCACATTCACGATGGCACGACAGCTCTCGCATCCGCGCAGCGCTTCCAGAAGGTTGACCGTACCCATGACGTTGGTCTCGAAGGTGTAGCGTGGCTCCGCATAGCTCCTGCGGACGAGCGGTTGTGCGGCAAGGTGCAGCACGATTTCGGGGCGAACCTCCGCCACGACCGCAGCGAGCACCGCAGCATCCCGCACGTCGCCGATTTGGCTATTCACCGAGCTTTCCAGCGAGAGGTCTACGAACAGCGAAGGCGCTGTGTTCGGATCCAGTGCGTAGCCGGTCACCTCTGCGCCCAAGTCGAGCAGCCAGCGGCTCAACCATGCACCCTTGAACCCGGTATGCCCGGTGAGAAGGACTCTCCGGCCATGAAACACACCACCGAAACTGGTTCGCACTGCTACCAAACCTTCCATGGCGCTGAACCCGTCTCCCACAGGTGCTCAAGGTGGTGCTTGTCCCTCAGGGTATCCATCGGCTGCCAGAACCCATCATGCTTGAACGCTCCGAGCTGCCGATCGTCAGCCAGCGACTCAAGCGGCTCGCGCTCGAGGAACGTATCGTCTCCCGCAATGCGACTGAAGACCTCGGGTCCCATGACAAAGTAGCCGCCGTTGATCCAATCGCCGTCTCCGTGAGGTTTCTCGCGGAAACTATCGACGCTGTCGCCCTCGCCGAGCTCGAGGACGCCAAAACGACCGGATGGTTGCACGGCCGTAATCGTGGCAATTCGACCCGAGCGACGGTGAAAGTCCAGCAGGGCTGGGATGTTCACATCGGCTACACCATCACCGTAGGTGAGCATGAAGGTCTCACCCTGGACATAGGGTTCAATGCGCTTCACTCGCCCACCAGTCATGGTGTCGGCTCCGGTGTCTACGACAGTCACGCGCCACGGCTCATTCGCATCCTCATGGACCTCACACGCGTGAGATCGCATATCAAACGTCACATCGGCATTGTGTAGCCAGTAGTTGTGAAAATACTCCTTGATCTGATAGCCCTTGTATCCTGCACAGATCACAAAATCGTTGAAACCGTAGTGACTGTACGTCTTCATGATGTGCCAAAGAATGGGCTTGTCGCCAATCTCTGCCATCGGTTTCGGTCGAGTCACGGTTTCCTCAGATATGCGAGTTCCGAGGCCCCCGGCAAGAATGACGACCTTCATCTCACCCCTCCTTGTTGTCTTCGGTTGTTCGCTCCGCAATCCCCACAGCCATCAACTCCAGTGCCGCAACGCACTTCTCGGCAGCATGACCATCGCCGTAGACGGGCGGGCGCTCGCTTGAGCGACCCGGCGGGAGGGGCGTGACGTCAACGCTCGAGTTATCTTAGCGGCTGGGGGCGGATTGACATAGTACGGCGGTGCGGCGGTGAAGACTGTCGCTACGTGGTTTCGGAATCGAACGCGACCTCATCGAGCAGTCCCTGCGACTGCGACAAGACGTACCGGCGCACGCGATCCCACGAGTACGGAACCAGCATCACGGGATCTGCTTCCTCCTCGGCATCTTCGAAGAAGGCGAGCGAACGCAGCAGGTGAATGCGATTGTACTGAGTGCCCGGATACTTGCGCGCCAACACCTTCACGATGTCTCGCACAGCGATGCCGGCTTCGCCCAAGTAGTAAAGGTCCACGAAGTCCTTCTTGCTGCCTCGCTGGGAGATGGCGATGAGCTTCATGCATGCCAGATCGATAAGCGATGCTAGCGGAATCCCGAACCGCGTGGACAGCGGCTCTTCAAGCAAGGGGGCAGCGTACTGAAACAGGCTCACCCTCACGCCACCGACGGATCCCACGAAGGTCCCGGGTTCGGCCCGGTCCACGACAAGCTCGCCTGACGCCCAAAGCGCGGGCTGGACACGGTCGAAAGACCAGGGCCGCTCCGTGAACAGATCGAGATCAATGGACCGTCGGTGACCCAGCTGCAGCGCGACAGCGGTCCCGCCAGCCAAGTAGCACGAGGCCAGCTCGGGCTGCTCGCCCATGCGGGCGAACACCTCAAGGGCAGCGGTATCGAGCACCTCCTCGTGGATGGGCGAAGGATCATGCGGCACGATCGAGCCTGTCTCGGATCAGTGTCGACCACGCCACGGCAGCGCGGTGGCTCAGGCTGCGAGAGCGCTCGGCGACATTCAGGATATGTTCGAGGGTGTATTGCTGGAACATCCAACGGACCTGGGCGGGACGGCCGGCCTCGAGGATGCGCTCGATGATGAGCCGCGCGTGCACGTCGAAGTCGATCGCCGCTGGGTCGAGGTCCCACAGGATGCTCGAGAGGTCCGGGTGGTATGCGCTGCTGCTACGGACACCGAGCATCCGCTCGATCTCCGCTGCCGGGATGCGCGTGACTCGCTGGGACACATGGATTGCTCGAAGCTTGCCGGACCGGATCCACAGGTACACGGTCCGTGGCGTGACGCGCAGCGCCTTCGCAGCTTCAGCAGGCGTCATGAGAGCATGGGGGGTGGGTATCTTGGCGGACGCGTTCATGATGTGATTATACCCGTCTTGCTGCGTGATTTCGCTTATTTCTCGAACAAGGTAATCATTCGCGGCTCACCTTGCGCCTTGCCGCGGCCAGTCCCGGCCACTCCGCGTACAGTAGGGCACCGAGTCCTCGCGCACCTGGCCGCCTTGAAGCAGGTCGGCCAGCGCCGCGATGAGCGCGTTGCTACGGTCGCAGTAGCCCGTCGCTGGCAGTCGGTTGACGTCCAGCCCCGCCTCGCGCGCAACCGTCTCGATCAGACGGTCGGTGCCGATATAGCGCGAGGTCCGGCCGCCGCCGCGAGGCTCGATCAGCCCAGCAGCAACAAGGCGTCGCAGATCCTGCATCGCAGTGACATCGGATACGTCGGCGATTCCTCGGTAGTAGCGATTCGTGAGCTGTCGACCGAAAATCGCGTCGTAGAGCGCATGAGTCGCGCGCTCATGCAGGTGCAGATCGCGCACCACGAGGTCTTCGAGCACGACCCAGAGAGCTCGCTCGATCGAGTTGCGAAGAGAAAGCGCCTCCGCCTGAGTGGCTTGCGCCCCCACATGGGCGGCCACGAACGGTGTCACGTCTCGGGCTTCCTCGAACGCATCTCCCAAGCACTCGAACGCCGCATAGTAGTCCGAGGGGTGGCGCCCCCACCATTCCTCGAGGCTCGTGAACTGCGGAGCCCGGAATCCGCCACGAAACATCGTGAGCGAGGCGACGATACGTGCCGCTCGTCCGTTGCCGTCTCGGAAGGGATGGATTCCCGCGAGCCGGATATGGGCGAGCGCGCTGAGGATAGGCGCCGGGGCATCCGGCATCGACGTGAGCCATGCACACAGTTCGTCCACGAGTTCGGGCACTTCGTCGGCGGGCGGAGGCAGGTACACCTGCCTCCCGGTCTGCCGATCAGTGAGCCAGTCCTGGATGCGCCTGATGCGGCCCGCCTCGGCAGCGAACGACGCTCCCAGCACGCTGCGATGAATCGCCAGGAGCAGCTCTCGCTGCCAGAGGAAGCCGGGATCGTCGGCACGGCTAAGCACGAGCGTCATCGCGTCTCGGTAACCGAGCACTTCGGCCGCGTCTTCTTCGCTCACTGCAAGGGGACGATCCCCCACCAGGATGCGCCGCGCTTCATCGGCGGTGACATTGATGCCTTCCAGCCGCACCGAGGCGGCCGTCGCTTCCGCCTCCAGATCGCTGCGCGTTCTACCCGCCCAGATGCGCGGAATTGGCCCCTGTCGGTCGATCTGGGTCCGCAGCTGCTCGATGCGCTCGACCTGGGCGCTGATCTCTGGGGTGATGCGATAGGTGTACACGGCAGCCTCGGGCGCTTGGCGATTAATCACTAAAACACTTTATCGAATGCTTGTGGTAGGAATCCTACCACACCAGGGAAGCCCACGACTCGGCAACGGGAAGCGACGGCTTCACCCAGCCGACCACCTTCGACATCGCGGGCTGCTCGTGCAGTGCAAGGGGGTGGTACTTCGCGGTACCGACGCCCGCCTCTGCGAGCGCGGCCATCTTCGAGATCGATGTACTGGGCCTTCAGGTCCAGTAGGGGTACGGGCAGGTAACCCGGCTCTCGCGAAGCTATCGGCGAGCAGCACCCCCGCGTCACACATCACCA
Source organism: uncultured Actinomycetes bacterium (assembly GCA_947085035.1). Lineage (GTDB taxonomy): Bacteria > Actinomycetota > Coriobacteriia > Anaerosomatales > PHET01 > CAMTUW01. The sequence continues at coordinate 82,447 of CAMTUW010000005.1, read as the reverse complement.
GCCCGCACAGATCACGAAGTCGTTGAATCCGTAGTGGCTGTAGGTCTTCATGATGTGCCAGAGAACCGGCTTCTCGCCTATCTCCGTCATGGGTTTGGGACGCAGCACGGTTTCCTCGGCCAGACGCGTGCCCAGCCCTCCGGCGAGAATGACGACCTTCATGCGCCCCTACCCTTCCCTCTGCCAGTCATCCTGCAGCCTGACGATATCGTCCTCGCCCAGGTACTCGCCCACCTGCACCTCTATGACCACGAGCGGCACCTTACCCACGTTCTCCATGCGGTGCACGCAGCCCACGGGCAGGAAGATCCCCTCATTCTGATGCACTTCCATGTTCTCGTCATCGCGGGTGATCACGGCCGAGCCGCTCACCACGATCCAGTGCTCGGAACGATGACGGTGCTTCTGCAGGCTGATCCGAGCCCCGGGCTTCACCTCGATGAGCTTGATCTGATACTCGGGACTCTCAAGCAGACTCATCCAGCTGCCCCATGGCCTGAGGCTGACCTTCGGCTTCGTGACCTCTGGGGCATCCAGCGCCTTGAGCGCGTCGAACACGTGACGCACGTCTTGCGCCCGGTCCTTCGGTAGCACCAGGGTCGCATCGGCGGTGTCCACCACCACCATGTCGCTCAGCCCCAGCGTCGCGACCAGCCGATCGCTCGAGTAGACGACCGTGTTCGTGCTGTCGATGTCGACCCCGCGGCCCACGCGAACGTTACCCGACGCATCCGGCTCGGCCACCTCTTCAAGCGCGAGCAACGAGCCCACGTCGTTCCAGGCGAGCACTGCGGGAATGACCGCCACGCGCTCGCTTCGCTCCATCACCGCCTTGTCGATCGAGACACCCGGAAGCGCCGAGAAGCGCTCACGCGCCTCCTCGCCGTTGCGATCCTCGGGCGCCTGCGCTGCTATCCACCGCGCGGCATCAGCCATCCGCGCCCCTTCGGCGTCCGCGGCATCGAGCTCCTCGAGCACGCGCGCGGCCTTCATGACGAAGATGCCGGCGTTCCAGTAGTAGTGACCTGAGTCGACCAGCTTCTGCGCACGGGCCGGGTCGGGCTTCTCGATGAACTCGGCGGCGATGTGCGGAAGGGCCGCACCCGTCTCATGGGCAGACAGCGGCTCGCCCGCGCGGATGTAGCCGTATCCCGTCTCGGGACGTGTGGGCGCGATGCCGATCGTGACCAGGTAACCGTCGCGCGCCGCAGAGATCGCCGCGGTCACGCAGTCCTCCCACATCTGACCGTCTTCGAGCAGATGATCGCTAGGCAAGACGACCATGACAGCGTCAGGGTCCTCGGCGAAGAACGTGGCGGCGGCCAAAGCGATCGCTGGAGCCGTGTTCTTGGGCAGCGGCTCTTGGATGTAGCGCACCGAATGCAACGCGGTATCCGCGTGCGCCTTGAGGTGATTCCTGAGCTCGTCGAAGAGGCGTTCGTTGGTCGCGATCGCGATGGACGAGCCGCCCCTGGTGAATGGCAGGATCCGATGGACGGCCTGTGCGATGAGCGACTCGGTCCCGAACATCGAGAGCAGCTGCTTGGGGTTGAGCTCGCGCGACAGCGGCCAGAAGCGCTGACCGCTACCGCCGGCCAGTATCACCGCGTAGACGTGTGGATCCGGTGCGCTCACTCTAGTGACCCGGCCGTATCTACGCCCAGCAACCGCTCGAGCCCGACGCGCAGGTCGGAGCCGTACTGGTCGGTCTCGAGCGCGAGCGCGACGTTGGCCCCCAGCCACGAGAGCACGTTGCCGGTGTCGTAGCCTTCAGAGGGGTCCACGACGACCGCGTAGATCTCCTCGGTCTCGAGCAGCTTGACCAGCGCGTCAGTGAGCTGGATCTCCTCGCCACGACCGGGCCTGATGTCCGGAAGGATCTCCATGATCGCGGGCGTCAGCAGGTAGCGACCGAAGATCGCGAGGTTGCTCGGGGCCTCGTTCGCCGGGGGCTTTTCGACAAGACCGGTCACGCGCCAGGCGCCGTCTTCGACCTCGTGACCCTCGATGACGCCGTAGCGGCTCACCATGTCGTCCGGTACCGGCATGACGGCGATGACGCTCGCGCCGGTGCGGTCGTGGACCTCGCGCAGCCGCGGCAAGACGCACTTCTTCGGCACGAGCATGTCGCCCAGAAGCACGTAGAACGGCTCGTCACTGGTGAACGGCTTGCCGCAGAGCACCGCATGACCCAGGCCGCGCGGCTTCTTCTGTCGGACGTAGAACACCTCGGCCAAGTCAGAGATCGCTCGCACCTGACGCAGGCGGGCGGCGTTACCGGTCGACTCGAGCAGCTCCTCGAGTTCGATCGAGCGGTCGAAGTGGTCCTCGATGGCACGCTTGCCGCGCCCGGTGATCATGAGGATGTCGCTTGCCCCGGCGGCGACGGCCTCCTCGACCACGTACTGGATGACCGGCTTGTCAACGACCGGCAGCATCTCTTTTGGCTGTGACTTCGTAGCGGGCAGGAATCGCGTACCCAGGCCTGCTGCCGGGATGATGGCTTTCATGTGACGAGTCCTCCAAGTGGTCCGGACCTACCCGCATCGAGCGTCGGATGATTCCTTATAGCTCCGCGAGAACCTCGCCGGCAGCCGCGGCGAACGCGTCGATCTCGGCATCTGTATGCGCAAGCGAGACGAAGCACGCCTCGAACTGACTGGGCGCGAGCCAGTAGCCCCGGTCGAGCATTCCTCGGAAGTAGGCGCCGTAGCGCGCCGTGTCGCAGGTCGAGGCGCTCGCCCAGTTGCTGACCTCGAGATGCGTGAAGAACATCGTCGACATCGAGCCGACCCGGTTGCACTGGGTGTGGATCGCCGCGCTTCCGGCGGCACGACAAAGCCCGTCCGAGAGGCGCTTGCCCTTGCGGTCGAGCTCCTCGTAGACGCCCGGCTGCGAAAGCGCCGCGATCGTGGCGAGACCCGCGACCATCGCCACCGGGTTGCCCGAGAGCGTGCCCGCCTGGTAGACAGGGCCTTCGGGGGCGAGATGGCGCATGATCTCCGCTTTTCCGCCGAACGCGCCCACGGGGAACCCGCCGCCGATTATCTTGCCCAGCGTGGTCAGGTCCGGCATGACTCCATACAGCTGCTGCGCACCGCCCAGCGCCACGCGGAATCCGCTGATGACCTCGTCGAAGATGAGCACCGTGCCATGCTCGTCGCACAGGTCGCGCAGCCCCTGCAGGAAGCCGGGCTTCGGCACCACCACGCCCATGTTGCCGGCGATCGGCTCGACGATGATCGCCGCGACCTGTTCGGCGTTGGCCTCGAGGGCCTCCTTGACGGCGTCGAGGTCGTTGTACGGCAACACGAGCGTGTCTTGCGCGGCGCCCTTCGTGACCCCGGGCGTTCCCGGAATCGACAGCGTGAGCAGACCGGAGCCGGCGGCCACCAGTAGCGCGTCGCTGTGGCCGTGGTAGTTGCCATCGAACTTGATGAACTTCTCGCGTCCCGTGTAACCGCGAGCGAGACGAATCGCACTCATGGTCGCCTCAGTGCCGCTTGAGACGAAGCGCACCATCTCGACGCTGGGTACGGTTGCGATGATCGCCTCGGCGGCGGTGACCTCGACGCATGTGGGCGCACCGTAGCTCGTGCCCAGCTCAAGCTGCTCACGGACGGCGTCGAGCACGGAGTCGTTGGCATGTCCGAGGATCATCGGACCCCACGAACCCACGAAGTCGACGTACTCGCGTCCGTCCACGTCCCACAGGTGGCTGCCCTTAGCCCGTGCAACGAAGCGCGGTTCGGTGCCGACACTCTTGTAGGCGCGCACGGGCGAGTTGACGCCGCCGGGGATGACGCCGCACGCGGCGACGAAGGAGTCGTGTGACGTTGTCTGAGTCATGATGAGAATGGCCTCTCTTTCGCGACCTGCAGGGTTCTTGAGCCACGTGGGAACACGATAATGCCCGGATGCGCGGCACCTCTCATCTTAGCGCACTCGACCACCGGGAAGCGGTATCCTCGTCCACGACACCTCGTCGATCACCGTCGCCGCCACGAACCTCCGGAGCCCGCCCATGAACTCCTCCCGCGTCTTTCGCGGACTCATCGTTTCAGCGCTGTTGAGTGCGCTCGTCTACGCAGGCCTCGCGGCCCTTGGCGATGCGCGCGCGGTAAGTGCGAGCCTCGGCCGAATGCCCGGCGCAACCATCGCGGCGATGATCGCACTGACACTTGCCGGGTACGCGATCAGAGCGGTGCGCTGGCGCTATCTCATCCGCATAGCGGGAGGTCGGATCGGCATGCGAGACGCCTTCTACGTGCAGTTCTCGGGCATGACGATGGCGGTGACCCCCGGCAAGGTCGGCGAGGTCCTCAAGGCGTTCCTCGCACGCGACCTGACCGGACTGCCTGTCGCGCGGGGAGCGACGCTGGTGTTCTCAGAGCGTCTCGCCGACCTGGTGGGCGTCATGGCCCTGTCAGTTGGCGCGGCAGGGGTGTTCGCCGACACCGTCCCCGTTCTGGCTGCAGTGGCCGCGGCTCTCGTCGTCGCGCTCGCCACTCTCGTGTCGCCGCGATTCCATCGGCTCGCGCTCGGTTACGTCACGAAGCAGCGCTGGATGAAGGAGCATCACGTGTCGGCGAGCAGCGTCTCTGAGACGCTTCGCACAACACTGGGACCCGTTCCCTTGGTCGTCTCGATGGGGTTCTCGGCTGCCGCATGGAGCCTCGAAGGGTTCGCGTTCGCGCTTTGCCTGCAAAGCATCGGTTTCGACGCGCTGCCCGCCACGACCGTGATCGGCGTCTACGCGATCGCGGCCATCGCAGGAGCGCTCACCTTCGCGCCAGGCGGCATCGGCGTGACTGAGGCATCGCTGGCCGGCCTGCTCGTCGCACTTGGCATGAGCACAGCAGACGCTGCAGCCGCAACGCTGCTCATCCGCGTCATCACGCTATGGTTCGGCGTGGCCCTGGGCTGGCTCACCTTCGCGTTGCGGCCTCGGACGCTCGCGGCGCTCATGCGCGGCGAGTGACCCGAGAGAGCCCGAGCCTCAGTCGTGGCTCGTGACCGAGACGCCCACGTCGGCCGCAGCCTCATCGAGCGAACACTCGCCCTTCCACGCGGGCGGCTCGTAGGCACAATACGGCTCGGCTTCGAGGTAGTCGCCGGTGATTTCGAGCGCGCGGGCGCGACAGCCGCCGCATACGGCCTTGTACTCACACGCTCCGCACTTGCCTTTGAGCAGTGAGTAGTCGCGCAGGTCGTTGAATACCTTGGACTCCGTCCAGATCTGCGAGAACGGCCGCTCCTTCACGTTGCCCAACTGCATATCGAAGTAGCCGCACGGCTGGATGTCACCCACGTGGCTGATGAAGCAGAAGGTGATGCCGCCGAGGCACCCGCGGGTCATGGCGTCGAGTCCGTACTCCTCGCGGGTGACCTTCTTGCCCTCGGCCTTCGCCAGCTGGCGGATGATGCGGTAGTAGTGCGGCGCGTCCGTTGGCTTGAAGTGGAGCGGGCTCGTCTTCTGGCGGTGATACGCCCATGTGAGGACCTTCTCGTACTCGTCGGGCGGAAGCTCCTCGGCAAGGATCTCGGAGCCGCGGCCGGTGGGCACAAGCATGAAGATGTGGAACGCATCCACGCCAAGGCTCAGCGCGAGGTCGTGAATCTCTTCGATGAGATGGGCGTTTCGCGTGGTGACGGTGGTGTTGATCTGGACGCCGACCCCCGCTGCCTTCGCCATCTTGATACCGGCGATCGTCTGGTCGAAGCACCCGGGCTGCGCGCGGAACTCGTCGTGGCCGTCGGCTGTCGGGAAGTCGATGGACACGCTGATGCGCGGAATCTTGTGCGCGGCCATCTGGGCCGCGATCTCCTCGGTGATGAGCGTCGCATTGGTGCCGATGACCGGCATGGCGCCCTGCTCGTGGCAGTAGTCGACGATCTCCCAGATGTCGGGCCGCATCAGCGGCTCACCGCCCGTGAGGATGATGATCGGGTTCGAGATCGTGACGATGTCGTCGATAGTGGCCTTGATGTCGTCGAGGCTCAACTCACCGTGGTAGTGACCGAACTCAGCCGCAGCGCGACAGTGCACGCACGAGAGGTTACAGCTACGAGTGATCTCCCACGCGATGATGCGCGGCGCCTTGATACCGGTCCGCTCCTGGTAGGCGATCGCCTCAGCCCCGCCCCCCGGCCGAAACCCCACACTACGAGCCCCACCATGCCGCTGCCGCTCGCCCGGACCACCCGGAACGCCTGCGGGGTGCCCGAAGGCAACCCCCGCAGGGTGCGAAGCACCCGAGGACGTTGCCGCAGGGCGCCCAGCAGGCGTGCCCAAGGGGATCCCGATCGCAGCCTGACCGCAACCCGCCTCGGCCTCAGCCATCTCCTGCTCAGTTATCGTGCCCTCGTCCTCGCCGAACTCTACCTCGAGCTCGAGGTCCGGACGGGCATCTGAGTTACCAACGTTGTCTGCCATGGCAGGGGTCTCCTTCAATTCGGTGCGTGTGCACCAGTCTGCAGCCCTGGAACGCCAATCACATAGATGTCAACCACCTATGTCGTTCAGTGTCCCTACGCCTTGCGCAGCCACCTCGCCGCGTCTTTCGCGTGATACGTCAGGATCAGATCCGCGCCAGCCCGCTTGAAACCGACGAGCGTCTCGAGCACGACGCGCTTCTCGTCGATCCAGCCGTTCGCCGCAGCCGCCTTGACCATCGCGTACTCACCGGACACGTTGTATGCGGCCGTCGGGTATCCGAACTCATCTTTGACCCGCCGGATCATGTCCATGTAGGCGAGCGCGGGCTTGACCATCACGATGTCAGCGCCCTCGTCGATGTCGAGTGCCGCTTCACGCAGGCCCTCTTCGGCGTTGGCGGGGTCCATCTGATACTGCTGGCGGTCGCCGAAGGTGGGCGCGGAGTCCGCAGCGTCGCGAAACGGGCCGTAGTAGCCGCTCGCGTACTTCACCGAGTAGGCCATGATGGGCACGCCGTCGAAGCCCTCGGCATCCAAGGCCGCCCGAATCGCGGCCACACGGCCATCCATCATGTCGCTCGGTGCGACCATGTCAGCGCCGGCCTCAGCGTGTATGACGGCCTCTTTGGCGAGCAGCTCGAGCGTGACGTCGTTGATGACGCACCCGCTGTCGTCGAGGATGCCGCAGTGGCCGTGATCGGTGTACTCGCACAGACAGACGTCGGTGATGACGTAGTACTCCGGGTCGTGCGCCTTGATGGCGCGGATGGCCTGCGCGACGATTCCATCCGAATCGTAGGCCTCGCTGCCCACTGGATCCTTTGAGCTGGGGAGCCCGAACAGGATGACCGCCGGAATACCCAGCTCCTTGAGCTCATCGATCTCGGTCGGCAGCTGATCGACGCTGAGCTGGAACACGCCAGGCATCGACGAGACCTCGTCTCGCTTGCCGCGACCGGGCTTCACGAACAACGGGTAGATCAGGTCAGCCGGCGAGACGGACGTCTCGCGCACCATCGAGCGAATCGTCGCGTTGGCGCGCAGGCGGCGAGGGCGATAGCTGGGAAAATGCATCGGCAGACGCCTCCTACTCGATGAACTCCTCGACCGACACCGCACGCTTGGAGTCCGTCGCGACGTCATCGCCGTCCGCGCGCAGCTGGCCGCTCCGGCCGGTCCCAAGCTGGAAGTTCACCCAGCGCTTGTACTGCCAGACCGCGTAGGCCAGCAAGACGACCAAGAGCAGCCAGTAGGCGATCTGCGCGAAGAAGGCCACGATCTGCCCGTTCTCCAGCACCCAGCCTATGAGGCCGGTCGGCTGTTCTGCGGGGATACCACCCATGAAGAGCTCCTCTCGGTCGTACTCATCTGAAGTCGGGGCGGCTCGTGCATCACACACGGCCGCCCCGACATTCTACCCTTTGGTGGAGACGAGCGGATTCGAACCGCCGACCTCTGCCTTGCGAAGGCAGCGCTCTCCCAGCTGAGCCACGTCCCCACTGATTCGCCCGTAGAGCCGCGAGGGCTCACAGAGCAGACGATATGATGACAAGCGACGCTGCCTGTGTCAACGAGCCTACTGCTGCCCACCGCCGGAAAGAGCGCGTGTGATCGCCTCGACAAGAGCGGGCACCGTGGACGGCTTGGCCTCGATGGTCGCGCTGGAGCCGACTTCGAGCAGTGCGGCGGTCGTAACCGGCCCGATGCTCGCTCGCACCACCCGTTCCATCAGTTTCTCGGCGTCGAGCCCGGCACCTCCGAGCATGGCAACGAAGTGACGTACGGTCGAGGGGCTGGTGAACGTCACCGCGTCGACGCTTCCGGCGCCAAGCCGCTCGATGACCACGGGGTTCGGGGCAGCCGCGACCGTCTGGTAGACGGGCACGACGTCAACGGTCACTCCCATGGGCTCGAGCGCATCCCGGAGAACCTCTCGGGCCTCAAGGGCACGCGGAAGGAGCACGCGCTGCCCACGCCCCACCCCACGCGCCACAAGCGCCTGCACGAGACCTTCAGCGCGAAAGTCATCAGGGATGAGGTGAGGCGTGACGTCCCACCTCGCCATGCGCGAAGCGGTCGCGTCGCCGACCGCAGCCACCTTCACGTGACCCAGTGCCGAAACCGGATCACCTGCGAAGCGAGCGTCTGCGAAGAAGCGGTCCACCGCGTTGGCCGACGTGAGTACCACCCAATCGTACGTCGACAGTCGCTGGATCGCCTCGCCGACAAGCGCCGGCTCGGGCGGATCGACCAGCGCGATCACCGGGCACGCGATCACCTGAGCACCCAGGGCCTCAAGCGGACGCGCGAGCCCCCGGGACTGCTCGAGCGTACGGGTCACGACGATGAAGCGCCCTGCGAGGGGCGCTTCAGACGCCGTCGTCGATGTGGTCGCGCCAGCGGTCATTCGACCTCCGTCGTCGCGCCTCAGGTCTTGAGCAGACCGTTCACGTCCGCGTCGCGGACACACGCGAGGATCTCGTCGGCCCCCAGTTCGCGCAGACGAAGGACCATCGCCTCGCCAAGCGCGATCGGGTCGCCCGCATCGCCCGAGAGCCGATCGCGCACGATGCTGGTTCCGTCAACGGAGCCCACGAGGCCGTCCATGACCATGACGCCGCCCTCGATACGTGCGTAGGCGCCGATCGGAACCTGACAGCCGCCCTCGAGTCGCCGCATGACTATGCGCTCAGCGGTGACGCACGCGAACGTCTCGGGGTCGTTGATCCGCGCCATGACTCCGGCCATGAACTCGTCATCGTCGCGGATCTCGATGCCTATGGCGCCTTGACCCACGGCCGAGACCATCTGCTCGGTGGAGATGTAGCTCGAGATGCGGTCCGCCCAGCCCATGCGGGTGATGCCGGCCGATGCCAGGATGACCACGTCGACCTCGCCGTTCTCGGCTTTGCGCATGCGAGTGTCGAGGTTGCCTCGCACGTCGACGATCTCGACATCGGGGCGCAGATGCCGCACTTGAGAGACGCGGCGCAGGCTCGACGTGCCCACGCGCGCGCCCTGCGGGAGCGTGTCGAGCGTGTAGCCTTCGCCGGACACGAGCGCATCACGCGGATCCACGCGCGACGGCGTCGCCGCGATGTACATGCCTTCGGGAAGCTCGGTGGGGACATCCTTCATCGAGTGAACGCACAGGTCCACCGTGCCAGCTGCGAGCTCGACCTCGAGCTCCTTGGTGAACAGGCCCTTGCCGCCGACCTTGGCGAGCGGGACGTCGAGGATCTTGTCCCCGGTCGTCTTGATGATCATCAGCTCCACGGGCAGGCCGGTGATCTCTGTGAGCAGCCCTTTGATGTGGTTCGACTGCCACAAGGCCAGCTTGCTCCCCCGTGTACCGATGACGAGTCTCTCGCGGCTAACAGCCAAGTCCGTCTCCAATCTCCTTCTTCGTCGAGGAGCTCTTCTCTCCCCTGCCAAGAATCATCTTGAGTCTGCCGAGGTGCGGGTTCTTGCCCTCGGGATTGCTGTCGAGTCCATAGAGGTACCGTGCCGCCTCGATGTATCCGACGCCGTAGCGCTCACTTGAGACCTGCTTGAGACGCGCGGTGGGCCCGTGGAGCATCTTGTTCACGATCGCCTGCGTGAGCGCCTCGACCGTCTGGATCTCCTTCTCAGACAGGCCGCCCAGCCGTCTGAGCGCCTTGTCGAACTCCTCGCTTCGCATGTTCTCGGCCTTCGAGCGGATAGCCGCGACCGTGGGGACGACCTCCATCGAGTCGAGCCAGCGAGCGAACACCCCGATCTCCTCGGCGATGATGACTTCGGCGCGCTCTGCCTCGCGCATGCGTTCTTCGAGGTTCGCCGAGACCACGCTGCTCAGGTCGTCGATGTTGTAGAGGAACGCGTCGGCCAGGCTGCCGCATGCGGGATCGATGTCTCGGGGTAGCGCGATATCGATGAGGAAAAGTGGGTCGCGGCGGCGGTGCAGCACCTCCGCCAACTGCTCGCGAGTGATCACATACCCGGTCGCGGCGGTCGACGAGATGACGATGTCGGCCTCGGCCATGCGCACGAAGAGGTCTTCGTAGGGAACCGCCTCACCGGCGAAGCGTGCGGCGAGCTCTTCGGCCCGCGCGAACGTGCGGTTGACGACCATCGTCTTGGACACGCCTGCGCCGAGGAGGTTCTTCGCGGTGAGCTCGCTCATCTTCCCCGCGCCGAGAATGAGCACGGTTCGTCCCGCAAGCGAGTCGAACACGCGCTTGGCGAGTTCGACCGCGACGTAACTGATCGACACGGCGTTCTCGCCGATGTCAGTCTCGGTGCGGACGCGCTTGCCCACCTCGAAACTCTGCCGGAACAGCTTGTTGAACACGCGACCCGTGCCCTGAGCCGTGAAGGCACAGTCGTAGGCGTCCTTCACCTGGCCGAGGATCTGCGCTTCGCCGACCACCATCGAATCGAGCGAGGCCACCACACGGAAAAGGTGATGCACGACCGCTTCGCCTTCGGAGATGTAGAGGTAGCGCACGAGGTCGTGCCGATCGAGCTCGTGGTAGTCCGCGATGAAGTCGATGACGGCCGCCGGACCATCGAAACCCTCGGCGGTGACCGCGTAGATCTCGGTCCGGTTGCACGTCGATATGATCACCGCTTCGGTCACGATGTCTGAAGACGTGAGTCGCCTCAGAGCATCCTCTTGAGTACGCTCAGGGAACGTGAGCTTCTCACGGATCTCGACCGGAGCGGTCTTGTGGCTCAACCCGACGAGCGTCAGATGCATGTGGTCAGTCTCGCCTCATCGTGTCGCAGCAGCCCACAGCCACGAAGCTGGCCTGCGGGCACAGGTACGCCCTCGTCGAATGCGGTGCGTGTTGTTCAGGCAAGCAGGCCCGACGAGGGCGATCTGTGTCAACTCTGGAACGCACCACTGCTTCACGCCTGAACACTGCAATTCTATCATCGGCTTGAGTCCACTGTCACGCGAGGCTACCACTCGGGGCGCGTCCGCTGTCCGCTGTCCGCCTGAGCGGCTGCGGCTATCCCACGGCAAGTAGCGTGGACCCTTGGAGAGCGCGGCGCAGCTCGCTCTGGAATGCCGAGTGGCGGCTGTATCGCTGGCGGTACGTGGTGATCAGCGCGTCGCCGTCGGATCTCGCTTTCTTCTTTGCAAGCACTTCGGCGGTCGCCACCAGCAGGTCCGCCGCCTTGCCGTAGCTGCCGCGGTGCTTCTCTCCGACGATGGCGTCCACTCGTTTGCCGGTCTGCTCGACACACCAACGCAGGTACTTCGTCGCCTCGCCCTCCGACAACTGAATAGACCGGATGATCTCCATGGCGGCTAGCCGGAACCTCGACGCGACGTCCTCGCCGACAGAGCGCTGCCACGTCGTCCGCATCGCCGGTTCCCAGAGCCGCTCCAAGCCAACCGGGACGCGCAAGTCAGGCTCGCAGGAGAGGAGCATGAGGAAGAACGGGACCACTAGACCCTTCGGGTTGCCACCGTAGCTCCAACCAAGAGGGCTGTCGTCGTCGCAGAGCTCGAATGCGTCTTCATACCGCCCGGAGAGCAGATACGCCTGCGGTAACAGGCCCTCGGGTGCCTGACTTCGCGGCGTCTCGTAATCCTCGCGAAGGAAGCCCCGCCTGGAGCGTTCCTGCTTCTCCGAGAGCGAGCGTACTCTTGCTATCGCTTGCGCACTCTCATCCGCGTGGCGGCCCTGGAGTCCGGCAAGCGAGAGAAGACGCAGGAGATCGGATAGCGACGGTCTCGAGCGGAAAGCCTCACGACATCCCGTCAACTGCATCGACGCATCGCCGAGTCGCTCGCCTGCCCGCATAAGGCCTTCGGCGATATCCGCGCGCACGACGAGGTCCTCGTGGACTCGCGCGAGTCCCTCGGTCGCCGCCTCGGCCATCGCCTCGAAGTCCGACTCCTCTTCCAGGCGTCCGATCCAGTCGACATAGGCCTCGGGATGATCGTCTCCTTCTTCGCGCGCCAATGCGGCAACAGCCGAAGTCCCACCGGAGAGGGTGACCGCCTCGCGCCGCAGATAGCGGCCGACGCGGTCGTTCCTGCTTCGCAGCAGATCGATCCAGTTCGGAAGGAAGCCCGAGAGGTCCGGCAGAGGTCCAGGTGCCGCATCGGCAACGCGCCGCAGATCGAGGTCGGCTCCGACCGAATAGCCGAATCTGTCGATGGCCTGCATCAGCGCGAAAGGTCGCGCGTCGGGCTCTGCTGACCGATAGACCGCCTGCAGGTAGAGTCGGCGCGCCTCTTCGAGGTCGGTGTCCAGGATGTCGCGAGGGTCGCGGCTTCCGGGCAGGTGCCCGGGCTCGTCGCCCATCTCGAGAATGTCGAACAACGCCGTGTACGCTTCTTCGGCCAATCCGGGGCGCTCGTTCATGAGAGCCTCACGCGCTTCGGCGAAGAGAGGGTCCATCTCGTACGTCCAGCTCTCGTCGCCCCAGTCTCTTTCCTCCCGAATCGCATCGTCCCAACCCCAACCGGTGCAGTAGTCACCGTTGCGCACTCGCGTGGCGAGGGCATCGATCTCATCCAGCAACTCCGCGGCGGACACCGGATGTGGTGATGGCGCGGGAGGGACGAGCTTGTCCAAGAAGTCATGACGCTTCTTGGGAGGCGTGTTCTTGGCCCAGTCGAGCATTATCTCCCGCAGGGTCTCGATCGAGTAGCCGTCAACTCGACTCTCGACGCGCTCGATGAACTCACGGAAGCTCAGGTCAGACGACATCTTCCATCCTCCATCCTCATGGTTCTCGGATCCTCCACGCGTACCGTGCGATCGGCGCCGTTGTCAGCGACCGAGCATCCTGCGCAGGTTCTGCACCTTCCAAGCGACCACGGGGCTGACGCGGGCGCGCTCGGCGATATCCGGCCATCCGCCGAACAGCAACTCGGGAGCGTGTTGTCCGGTGGTACCCAGGAGTTCCATGTACTCAGCCTCAGCCGGCGTCAGTATCGACAGTGGGCTGAGGTACGCAGCGACACACGCACGCATGTCGTCGAAGCCAGCCGGATCTGCAGCGGTCAGCACACCGCGAAGCTCCTGCACCTGCGCCTCGGTCGGCTCCGCGAACTTGTCGGCGGCACCAGCGGGATCGCGTTCGAAGGGGAAGCGGTCGGTCAGCGACACGGCATGGAGGATCACCGACCGTGCCAAGCCACTGTCCAGACGGGGAGCCTCCACTGCGCTCGCCAGTCTCGCGATGTCATACAGGTCGCGAGGCGCGGTGCGATCCACCAGAGCCGACACCTTGCCGGCGACGAGCTCGGGCAGCTGGAGCGTTGCGAAGGCGACGGCCGGCCGACAACGCGAACACGTGACCATGACCGGTTCGAGGAGCGGCACTCGCGCGAGGTAACTCACGTCCACCTTGATGGAATCGGTGCCGTACCGCAGACGGTATGACTGCCCGCTGTGCTCGTTTTGAAGCGACCTTGCGGCGTAGCCGAGTTTGGCTGCAAGCGCTCTGATCTCTCCATCGACCTTGGGCCGCTCCTCGAGCATGCCCTCCACCGTCTGAGAGCCCGCGTATGCGAGGTCGATGTCCACGGAGAGCCTGGGCATGTCCGCGTGGAACACGTTCAGGGCGGTGCCGCCGTGCAGGATCAACCGGGACTCGAGGTAGGGGTTGTTCGCGATGGCGTCAAGCATCTCGAGAAGGCGTTCGACCTTCTCGATGACGGGCGGGTCGAATCCCTTGGGCACCGCGAGGATCGGCCGGGTCACGATCGGATCCACTCCTCATACGGCAGTCCTGAGGGCGCGTACAGCCGCCATGCTGCGATCAACTCCGCGGAGAACGTCGATCCGGGAGTCAGCCGGTGGGGCCCACGCCCGACCATCGTGCGGAGCCGATCGAGATCCGATTCTGAGACGTGCCACATCCGGCGCCCGAGGTCGAGGAGCCATCCGGCCCTGGCCGCTGCGGTCGGTGACCCCAGGGCGCTCACGTACTCCGCAACTCGCCCGGAATCCATGTTCGGGAAGCCCCCCGCGCTTCGCAGTGTCTCCTCCAAGCCTCCGGCCAGGTCGAGCCTCATCAGGCAGTCGACCAGTGTGCGCTCTGGCGTTGTCACAGTGACGAGATCGTCGCCCGAGCGCACGAGCTGCACATATGGCCGCTCCGCGGTAGGGTCGGCAAGACGCTTCGGAGGAGCAACCCGCTCGAAGCGGTAGCCATCGACGGTGAACATGCTGACACGCCGCCCTGACACGAACAGCACTCGGCGCGAGACGGAGTGCGCCACGCCGTGCGCCTCGAGGGCGGTGTGGTACGCGAGAACGGCGTCAGGGGCGCTCTTGGCGGCTACCAGCGCGGCACGTGGAGTTCGGTCGCGGTACGGACCCATATTCGACGCGTACAGTCCACGCGTGAGTCGGCGCGCCTGCTCGCGCTCCACGGCGTTGCGCAGGTTCGTGTAGCGCGTGGACTCGCTGACGCTGTTGTCCACATCCGACAGGAACTCATCGAGCGTGAACACGGCGTGCTCCTCGAGATACCGTGACGTCATCGAGGACTTGGTTGGCATGACGGCTCCCAATCAGTATTAAACTACTGCTTCAGCGTATCACTACCAACTGCATCGGTCGAGGCGGCTGATCGAGGAGATCCAGGACGCGGCTGCGGCCGACTAGGAGATCGGCCAGTACCGCAACCCGTTGGCCGCGTAGTCGAGCATCTGGCCGACGACATCGCGCCGGACCTCCTCCTGAAGATCGACGATGGGCGCACCGCACGCAGAGAGAGCCGGAGCCGATTGAGTCCAGAACCACGAACACTCGCTGAACAAATCGAGATCCTCGGATAGCCGGTGTCCAAGGTGAAGCGCCGCGTCGGCGACTCTGACCGTGTAGCCTTCGACACCCAGTGTCAGTACGGCTTGATCCCCTTGTCCGCGCGCGTACACGATGATGGGAACCTTGCGCCCCGTGTTGGTGGTGACCATCCCGACGTACGTGCCCTCGTAGTCGGGCTCTTCCCCGTATGCGTTGGCCGCGAGTCCGAGCACCAACATGACGACGAGAGTCGCGGCGAGCCAGCTGGTACCCTACTGCACCTATAGGTGATGGTCGGGGTCTCAGTCGCCGTGGTCCCGGTCCTACCGTGGCGGGGGCGGCGCTGCGCATAGTCAGGCATCGGTGGCAGCAAGCGGCGGCAGCATGAAGCCCACTGTCGTGCCTTCGCCCGGCGTACTTTGCGCAAAGACCTCGCCGCCGTGGTCGACGATGATCGTGCGCGAGATGGCAAGCCCCAGTCCCGCTCCGCCCGTGTGGGATGCGCGTGCCTTGTCGGCACGGTAGAACCGCTCGAAGACATGCGTGAGATCGTCGACATCAATGCCCCGCCCTGTGTCGACCACACTCACTCTCACCCCGCCATCCTCGACCGCCACGCTCACCCCAACGGTGCCCGCCTCGGTGTGCCGTGCAGCGTTCGACAGCAGATTCCGCAGGACTTGCGCGAGCCGTCGCTCATCTCCCGAGACGAGCACGGGCCCCGTCGGTCCGTCGTAGGGCGCCAAGGTAACGCCGCTGTTCAGCAGCGCCACGGCGCGCTCCGCCTCGCGACGCGCCAGCTCGGACAGGTCGACCTCGCGGATGTCGTAGCTGAGGCGGCCCGCTTCGGCCATGGCCAGTTCCTGTAGATCGTCGATGAGGGCCGAGAGGTGTGCGAGATCCTCGACGAGCGAGGCGAGGCGCGTGTCGTCGCGCTGCAGAACCCCGTCGACCATGCCTTCGGCTTGGGCCCGGGCCGCAGCGAGCGGGTTGCGCAGTTCGTGGGCCACATCGGCGGTCATTCGTCGTCGCAGTTCTTCGGCTTGCGCAAGCGAGTCGGCCATTGCGTTGAAAGCCTCACCGAGCGCCGCTACTTCGGCGGGCCCATCCACGTCGACACGGTGGTTCAAGTCACCCTCGGCCAGCCCGTGCGCCGCCTCTTCGAGCCGCATGATCGGCCGAGCGAGGTATGCGGCAAGCACCAACGCCACCACGGCCGCGACGCCGATCGCGACGAGCGATGCCATCAGCACGCTGCGGTCGACCCCAGAGACGAAAGCCTGCTCGGCGCCGGACAGAATCATGCGACCCATGCGCCGCCCGCCGCCCATTCTCGACGGCGTGGGCAAGGACGCCAGGTAGTTCTCGAACGCCCTCGTGAGCGTGGTGCGAGCAGCAAGTCCCACGATACCCGCGGACACGAGCGAGACACTCAGGATAGAGACGAAGACCTGCGCTCTGAGACTGAGCCGACGCATCGGCTCACGCTTCCAGCTTGTAGCCGACACCGAAAACGGTGCGGATGTAGCGCGGATGCTTGGAATCGTCACCGAGCTTCTTGCGGATGTTCTTCACGTGGGCGTCCATCGTGCGCTCGTAACCTTCGAACGCGTCCCCGCTGGCAGCGTCGAGCAACTGCAGCCGGGTGTAGACGCGCCCAGGATGAGACGCCAACGTGAGCAGGATGTCGAACTCCGTTCGCGTCAGATGAACCGACTCGCCTGCGACGTGCACCGCTCGCCGGTCAGGGTCGATGGACAGGTCACCGACTGCCACGGGCGCCATGGAGTCGGCAGTGCGTGTACAGCGCCGCAGCACGGCCTTCACCCGCGCAACCACTTCCCGTGGCGAGAACGGCTTGACGATGTAGTCGTCGGCCCCGATCTCGAGACCGACGAGCCGATCGACCTCGTCACCCTTCGCCGTCACGAGGATCACAGGGACGCCTTCGGCCTGGAAGCGCTTCGTGAGCTCGATGCCGTCGACACCGGGCAACATGATGTCGAGCAAGGCGAGATCGGGCCGATTCGCGGCGAACTGCGCGAGCGCCGCCGGGCCGTCGTACGCCGTCAGCGTCGCGTAGCCCGCATCCGCCAAATACTCGGCGAGCACCTCCACGATCTTCTCGTTGTCATCTACGACGAGGACAGTCGGCATCTCCACTCCGCTCAAAGCGTCATCTCCATGGGAGTATCCCACGACAGGCGCGTTCGCCGTCGGGCTCGAGACGTTCGAGGGGCAGAGCCGTGGTTCGGCCCCGCCCCTCGAACCCGTTGACCGCGAGAGCCCTACTGCGTGGTCGCCGGGGCCTGAGCGCACGTGCCTCCACTGCAGCCTGTGCCCATGCCGCAACCCTGACCGCCGCCGGAGCCGTCACGCATGCCCCGGCCCTTGCCGCCCATTCCCCGACCCATACCGCCGCGCACTGGTTCGCCGGTCGCCTCGACACGCTCGGTGACGCGCGTCTTCATGCGAGCAAGAGCCGCATCGGCCTGATCCTGAGTGATGGTGCCGTCGGCGACCTTCTTCTCGAGAACCTCGGAGCGGATCTTCAGTGCCTCCGCGACGACCGCCGTTGAGGCGACGCCCTTGCTCTTTGCGATAGCCGAGAACGAAGTGCCTGCTTCGCGCTGTGCGTGAACCTCGTCGGCCGTGAGGCCAGTGAGACCAGCGACCACGTCGCCCAAGCGACCACCCGCGTCACGCACGACCGCGCCGAGGCGCAGGCCGAGTCCCGTGACGGTTCCGGCCGTGGTGTCGGCGGTTGGCGCTGCCGTTCCGGTCGCCACGTTGCCGGCTACCACGCCGACCACGAGCGCTGCGGCCATGAGCGCCGCTACCCTTCTCATCTTCATCGTGCTCTCCTCTCGATACTGCGGGACCGATCGTACAAGTTGAATCTACGCCCCGGGTTTGAACCGGATGTGAACGCCGCAAGCGGAGTTCGTGAACGCGGCTACTTCCCTGCCAGTGCGGACGTGTCAGGCAGATGGAGGGGCGTCACCCGGTCCGACATCAATAGTCCGCCTTTCGGGTGTCTGATGTGTTCACGCCGCTCGACCTCTTGTGAAGAGCACGCGCGATCCCGGGTGACTCTCAGGAGCACCGCCGCACTGGACTACCGCTTGCCCTTTCGCGCCTTCGCGATGTCGCTGTCAACGATGGCGTGGAACAACTCGGGCGCGATGCCCTTGAGCCGGAAGTAGAACGCCGAGAGCGCATCTGGGATGACCAAGTAACGGCCGGCCTCGATCGCTCGCATGACAGCGTGGGCGACCTTCTCGGCGGGAATGGGCTTGATCGCTCCGGCGATGACCTCGGTCTCGACCGGTCGCAGGGAACGCTCGTACGCAAGGCCGGGCGTGTCGGTGTCGGGCGGGCAGACAACCGAGACTCGGACCCCGTGAGGCCGCATCTCGAAGCGCAGGGCCTCGGAGAATCCCATGACCGCGTACTTGGCTGCCGAGTAGCCGGTGTAGCCGTAGATACCCAGGAATCCGGCGACGGAGGAGACGTTGACGATGTGGCCCCGCCCCCGCTTCACCATCCCGGGAGCCGCTGCCCGACAAGCATGGACCACACCCCAGAAACCGGCGGTCAGGTTCGCCTCGAAGTCCTCGGGCGCCATCGTGATGAACTCGCCGGGGATGATGACGCCGGCGGAGCACACCAGCACGTCCGGCGAGAAACCCTCGGCGAAGAGCTGCTCGAACGCGGTCTGCGTATCCTCCCACGACGACAGACAGGCGCTTCGCCAGGCGACGCGGACGTCGGCGCGTGCGGCGCCATGGCGCACCGCCTCGGCGGCGGCCTCGAGCCGGACGACATCGCGCGCGATGAGGGCGACGTCGTAGCCGTGGGCGGCGAGAGCCTTGGCGATCGCGAGACCGATGCCCGAGCTCCCCCCCGTGACGATCGCGGTTTGTCGAGCACTCATGAGATGACCCCCTCCTCGGCAGGTGCGAACTCCTCGAAGACCCGTGTCGCCGAAGGCGCGTCGCCGAGGCGCACACGCTCGAGCAGATCCGAGACGATGACCGCCTCTAACACATCGTCGATAGCCGCAGTCGAGGTGAGACGCTCGATCGCGACCCCCCTGACCTCGGCGAGAAGCCGCGAATACGCCGCCCACTCCTCGCCGAACTGCTCGGCGAGCGTCCGCCTCAGGTGCTTGGCGAGCTGCGGAACCACGCCGCCGGTCGAGACAGCGATCTGAAGCGGCTCGCGGTGGATGATGCTGGGCGCGAGGAAGCTCGTGAGCGATGCATCGCCGGTGATGTTGGTCAAGCACCCCACGCCACGCGCCTCGGCCGCGACCGCCCCGCGCGTCTCGGCGTCGGTGTCGTCGCAAAAAACCAGCGTCGCGCCCTCGAGATCACCGCGTACATAAGCGCGCGACTCGACGTCGAGGAGCCCTTCGACCTGTGACTGGAGAATCGAGATCGAGGGCTCGGGCGTGATCAGCACGACGCTGGCGCCGTACCCCGCAAGCTGGCGAGCCTTGCGCTCAGCACGACGGCCCGGTCCGATGACGACGACCGAACGACCCTCCAGATCGAGGAAGGCCGGGTAGAAACGCTTGGTCTGTTCGGCCACTGATACCGTCCTACAGCTGACCGAAGATGTGGAATCCCATCGGCAGTGTACGAGCGATGATCGCGAGAAGCACCACGAAGACGAATCCCGTGACCGCCAGCCACGCGCTGGTACGGCTCGAGATGTCGGGACGGTAGACGAATCTGAGGTAGACCGCGAAGGTGAGCAAGACGATACCCGACATCATGATGCGCGGATCGAGCCACCAGCCGCCCACGTCGACCTGCATCGCCCGGATGATCCCGAGACCCAGACCGGCCGAATACACCGGAAACGCAAGCGCGATCGCGCGACGCGCGACGACTTGGAGCAGGGCAAGCGACGGGAGCCTGCGACCCACCCGGCTGGTGCGGTGCCTCTTCAGTTGAGACTCCTGGAAGAGGTAGAGCGCTGAGGAGACGGCGCCAACGGCGAAGCCCGCGTTCGCGAAGACGATGAGTGCGACATGAATACCCACGCCCCAACTGTCAAGCTGGGTCGCGATGTTGGGATCCGGCGGGACGAGAGATCCTGAACCGCCCCCACCCATGAGCTGAGCGACGGCCATCGCCAAGGCCGCGACGGGCACCAGAAACGCCCCGTACGCACGTATGCGCATCACGTGCTCCATGACGAAGTAGAGCAAGACGAGCGCCCAAGACGCCAAGACGAGCTGGTTCGACCCCGTGAGCGGCGTGCCATCGTTCACCATCGAGTTCATGCCGATCGACAGCGTCTGCATGATGAAGCCGGCGCCGGTGGCGAATCGGGCCCACCAACCGACCTTGTGGTGCTTGAGTCCGAACTGATACGCATAGAGCACCGACGCGCAGATATAGAGTGCGAAAGCGAACCAGAACATGACTACCGAGGCCTGCTCCACTGTGATGCCGATCCCTTCTGCGACCTTACTCGCCGCGGCGTTTGGCAACAGCGTCTTCGATGACCTCGACTTCTCTCTCCAAGCCCATGATACGGCGCAGCACCATCGTGAGGTAGCCCACGAAGGCGACCCACAAGACGGCGTAGGCGCCGATCACGTATGGAGCGTCGTACAGGGCCAGTCGGTAGAGCTCGGCGTTCGTAGGATCCACGATGACACCTCCGGGTTCGATTCGGGAGTTCTCTCAGCCCTCGAGGGCTTCTTTCGTGATCTCGATACGTTCTCTGAGCCGCTCCTCGCTCATGCGCGCGACGAAGATGCCATACCCGATCATGAGCATCCCTATCTGCCCCAAGATGAAGGGAGTCAGATTCGAGGGCGCCATCCCGGGTTGCAGCACGACGGGATGATTCGATGGGATGACCCGCGTGATCATGAACGAGATCGGCGCGTTGATGGCCGCGAGGATGCCGAACACCGCCGCGTAGGTCGCCCGGCGCTCCTCCTCCTCCACCGAGTTTCGCAGCACGAAGTAGGCGATCATCATCAGCATCATGATGAAGTAGGTGGTCAGGCGCGGTTCCCACTCCCACCACACCTGCCATGACGCCCTCGTCCACAGCACCCCGGTGATCATCGTCAGCACCACGAAGATGAGCGACGTCTCCATCGCGATCCGCGCCTTCGTGTCGAACTCGGCGCGTTTGCTCATGAGGAAGCGCACAGAGTAGACAGCCGAGATGAGCAGGATGAGGAAGGACGCGAGCGCGACGGGCACGTGGAAGTAGAATATCTTCTGACTGAACCACGGCCTTCCGTAGGCGACACCGCCGTCGGTGGGCTGGAACTCGGGCGGCGCAAGCGAGAACGCGGTCTCGATGGGCGCGTCGAAAGTGACCGTGCTGAACAGCTGGACTTCGGCGGTGAAGAACGCCATGAGGAACGCGGCTGTGGTGAGCAGCCCTCCCACCAGCACCAGGGCGATCGCGATCTTGAGTTGTCTCACCGAATCCTCCTCCAATCCATCTGGCGCACCCGTCAGGCCCCGAGTACGAATTCATAGAGCGCGAACGCCGCCAACAACATGATCGTATCGTACCCTGCGGCCAGGGCCATCATCTGCCAGAAGGTCGTGACGTATCCGATCTCGGCCTGAATCACGACCGAGGTGCCGGCGACGACGGCGAGCAGCAGCGGAAACATGAGCGGGATGAACAGCACGGCGAGAATGAAATCCTTGCCCTTCGTGTTCACCGACATCGTCGCGAGCAGGGTTCCCACTCCGGCGATCCCGATGGACCCGAGCAACAGAGCGAGCGCGATCATCCACACGGGACCCATCACCTGTGCATCGGCTGATGCGAGGAAGATGAAGAAGAACAACGGGACGATGAACGCCTCTACGATGAGCAGGAAGATGAGATTGCCCACGGCCTTGCCGAAGAAGATGATCGGACGATCGATGGGCGAGATCAGCAGGGCGTCGAGGCACCCCTGGTCCTTCTCATGCACGAGCGAGCGGTTCAGACCCAGAAGTGACGTGAAGATGAACGCGAGCCACAGCAGTCCGGCGGCGATGCGACGCACTTCGAAGTCCTGGCCCGCCTGCGACAGCGTGATGTAGTAGACCACGAGCACGAGAAGGGCGTAGAGACCCATCGAGGTGAGCATCTCTTTGGTGCGGAGCTCCATCACGATGTCTTTGCGCAGGATCGCCTTGAACTGGCGCCACCCTGACATTCGCGATGTGGTGACCGGTGCGGCGTCAGCCACCTAGCTCACCCCCATGCCAACGGTCGTGCGGTAGGTCTGAGCGAACTCGTCCTCGTCGATGAACTCCTTGTCCTGGTGCAACACGATCCTGCCCTTCGAGAGGATCAGCGCGTGCGTGCACAGCTCGAGCCCCTTGCTCAGATCGTGGCTCACCATGACGAACGTATGCCCGTCACGAATCTTGGCGATCAGCCCGTCGAGGATGTCCATCGCATGCGGATCGAGGCCCGAGTACGGCTCATCGAGGAAGATGAGCGCGGGGTCGTGTAGCAACGCGCGAGCGATCGAGAGCCTCTGGAGCATGCCGCGCGAGAAGGTCCGCACGAGATCGAGGCGACGGTGATCGAGCTCGACCGCATCGAGTAGCTCTCGGATGCGGTCCTTGGGCGAATCGATGCAGTAGACCTCGGCGAAGAACTCGAGGTTCTCCTCGGCGGTGAGATCCGGGTAGAGCAGCGGGTTGTGACTGATGAAGCCGATGCGCTCCCGCAACTCGACTGCGTCTTGGACCACGTCGAGGCCCAGCACTCTGGCCGTGCCCTTGGACGGAGTGGTGAGTGTGGACAGCACCTTGAGCAGCGTCGACTTCCCCGCACCGTTCGGTCCGAAGATCGACAGGAACGCGCCCAGCTCCAAATCGAAGGTGACGTCGTCGAGGGCCTTGCGCGCGCCGAAGGTCCGGGACAATGCCCGGACCTCCAAAGCGAGATCTGTCGCGGTAGCGTCACTCACGAGGGCGGCTACTTCGCCACTTTGCGCTTGCTCGAGGCGCTCTTGCGCACGGGAGCGGCAGGAACGATGGCGGCGGGTGCCCTCTTCGGCCATGCGGCCAGCGCGGCGCCCAACATCAGGACCCCGAAACCGCCCCATGCGAACGAGATGAGCGGGTTGATCTTCACGTTGACCGACATCTGGCCCTCTTCAGAGCCCTCCCACACCACGAAGATGTCACGAAGCGGCTCGATGAGCACTCGCGCGTCGAGGCGGGTCTGCCCCTGCCTCGCGAACTTCGTGAGCCCCGGATCCACGGTGCCCAGGGACACGCCGTCGCGCTGGACAGCGAAGGTGGCCTTGGCGACGATGTCGCCGTTCTTCAGCTGGTCTTCCGAGATGCCCTGGAAAGTGAACGTGTAATCGTCAACTTGGAAGGTCGCACCGGCCTGCTCGGGAACGTTCAGACGAACATCACGGACATACATCGACGAGCCGACGAGACCGACGAGGATGATCGCCATTCCGATGTGTGCGATGTAGCCACCCGACTGGGTGCGCGCCCTGAAGATGATGTGGACAAGCGAAGCCCAGACACTCTCTCCCCGCGCGGCGGCCCGCTTACGTGATCCGTCGACGAAGAGCCACACCGTCGTAGAGAACATGAGGGCTGCGGCGAGGAAGGCGAGGATGGAGATGACGTCGTAGACGATCTCCGGACCGAAGGCGAGAAGCTTGCGAGCGCCTTCGCCGCCCTGGGCGATCATGAACACGTAGATGGGGCGCAGGTTCGCGAACCATTCCCACATGAGCAAGGGGAACAGCACCGCCGTACCGGCGAGCGGCCACTTGATGCGCTTCCACAACGTCGTCCCGTCGGTCTTCTTCCACAGCAGGATCGGACACAGCGCGAGCAGGAACGCATACACCAGACCGATCGGCCGGGCGAGAAGATCGAACGAGGTCGCGCTGATCGACTGACCGCCGAACGGCATCCACGCGGGGAACGCGGACGTCATCGTCATGTAGGCGACCAGCACGCTCGAGACGAGCATGATCACGTTGTTGAAGTAATACGCCGCTTCCTTGCTGGTCAACGACTCGAACTCGTCGTTGCCAGCGAACGTTTCCCAGCGTAGCCACAGGCCGATCACCGCAGCTGCGACCGAGCCGATGATCATGCTGAGGAACAGCCACAACGAGACGGGGTCCTCGGTGAACGCGTGGACCGACTGGACGATTCCGGAACGCACGATGAACGTACCGAGGATGACGAGTGCGAATGTCACCGCTGCCAACAGAATCGTCCAACGCTTGAAGCCATCGCGACGCTTGTAGATCGTGAAGCTGTGAATCAGTCCGACACCGGTGAGCCAAGGCAGGAGCGAGGCGTTCTCGACCGGGTCCCAGGCCCAGTAACCGCCCCAGCCCAGCACCACGTACGCCCAGATCGCGCCGAGGCCGTTTCCAGCACCAAGGAACAGCCACGCGAAAACGGTGATGCGATCGACGATGTCGATCCAGAGTTTCGACGCGTCGTTCGTGATGAGCGCGGCCATGGCGAACGCGAACGCGATCGTCAGACCAGCGTATCCGATGAAGAGTGTGGGTGGATGAAGGATCATCGCCCAGTGCTGCAGCAACGGGTTCATGCCCCACTCAGCAGCCTGACCGATGAGCTGGCCGTTCGAGAGGAACTCGGGCGGGGTGAGCTTGAAGGGGTCGTTCGGCTCGCTGAACAGCATCGCCGCACCGAACAGGGCCAACACGATGTTGGTGACCGCGATGCCCATGTTCGAGAGATCATCGGTCTTGTCCATGCGCTGGTAGGCGACCCATCCCGCGAACAGCGCGATCAGCCACCCCCAGAACAGGAGCGATCCCTCGCGACCGGCCCACACGGCCGAGATCGAATAGAGCCACGCGAGGCTCGACGCGTCAGTCGAGTGGTTCTGCGCGACGTAGTAGAAGGAGTAGTCCTTGGCGAAGAACGCCGTGACCATGACGAGGATGGTAACGGTGTAGGCGCCCATCGCGGCGAACGTCGCGTAGTAGCCGGCGTTCGTGATCGACTCTCCGTCCCTGGGGCCCAGACTCCTGCCCCAGAAAAGAGCGCCGATCGCGACGATCGAGCACAGCAGTGCGAGGCCGAGGGCCAACTGCCCGAAAACGATCATGAACTTCTCCCTTGTTCCGGTTCGGTCACGAAAACGCCCCGCACCGGACAAGGTGCGGGGCGTGCATCAAGCTCTACTTGTCGGTCCCCTCGAGCGCCACGTTGGTCGCCACGAAGTCACCGTTTTGTCCGATCGCTCCTGTGAGAACGACGTTGGACCCATCGGCCATACCCTGTGGCAGAGCGCCTTCCCACGCGACCCTGACCTCGGCCCCCGCGCCTTTCTCGTTGGTGACGACGAAGCGGGATTCGCCACCCGGCGCGACGATCGTGCCGGTCTTGACGTAGCCGGTCGCCTTGACGGTCTTGCCGACATAGGTCTCACCGCCTGCGAGGAGGTCATCGATCGACATCGCCCCAACGGCGGACTCGTACTTCGACGGACACTTCGTGATCATCTCAGCCGAGGTGATGACGCCATCAGTACCCAGCACTCCTGTGATGATCGCGGTGACTCCGTCCCCGAATGTCGCCGGAACTCCCTCGGTGTAGACCACCCGGACCGTGGGCCCAACGCCCTTGTCATCGGTCTCGTCCCTGATCTCAAAGTTCATGGGGTTCGCCTTCTTGTCCCAAGAGCCGGGTACGACGGTGCCGCCGACCTTCACGCGCTCACCCGCGAGACTGTTATCCGTCGCGAGCTCCTCGACCGATCGGTAGTACGCCGTGCCGCCAAGAGACCCTAGACTGAAGAAGATGGCCGCTATCGCGAGAATCACGATCGCCGTCACACCGATCAACCTACTGCGAGCCCGCTTGTTCACCTACATCCACTCCTTCACAAGGCGGCATGGAGCCGCACTCGAACAACGGAGGGTGGGGTCGCACCCGTGCGCGAATTCGGGCACCGCACACGCTCGCCCACCTGCCTGCCTGAACACTCGGATGTTACCACCCGGCCCAGCGCCGCGCCATAGACGCCCGCCTTGCAGTCACACCAGAGCAACAGTCATACCTAAACGACTCTTGCGACCCTACGAGATCATCCTCGCTGAAGCCACTGCGCGTCCGGCACGAAGCCGCTCTTGCTCAAGAGCTCCGCGTAGCGCGCCGGCGCAAGACGAGCTTTCGCCCCATCGAGCGCGACCATCGTCGCTTCGATGACGTTCGTCCCGAACGAGCGTCCCTCGAGCCGCGGAGTCGACGTGACGAGCAGATCGACCCCCCGCGAACGCAGGAACTCGACGTCGGCGGCGGTCGTGGTGTTCGTGACCACCCATGTGCCACGCATGTCCGCGGGCATGTACTTACGCACGTACTTGTAGTCCCCCGCGATGATGTCGGCTTCGCGGTAGAGCGCCGCGTGTCTGGACTCAGCGCGCACCTGCGTTGCGTCGTCGGCCTCGGTCTCGTAGAGCCACGCGAAGGGCATCTGCACAGCAATGGGCGCCACGCAGCGAATCGTGACTTCGAGCATGCGACGGGTTCTGAGTACGACGGGGACTCCCAGCGCGTACAGAAGGTCGGCCGCGACGACCTCACACCCCGCGCGGTAGAAGCCCTCCGTCATGCCCCAGCGGTCGACCGCCGAGGTGACGAGTACGCGCTTGCCCTCGAGGCGCAATCCCAGGTCCTCGGACATGAACCTGACCACATCGGCTTCGACGGCCCCCTTGAGCCCGCTTCCATCGAGTAGCGGGGTCTTGCTCACTGCTCGGCCGAATCGCTTGCCGTCCCGGAAGTGGTAGTCCCTCCCGGCAGCCGTCAGGTACAGGTCGATACCCCCCAGCCCCAGCGCCGCGACGGTACCGTCGAGTTCCCGCAACAGCGCCTCGGCCCGGTTCATATCGCCGCCGGTGCCCCTTCGCTCGATGCGAAACGCCTCGCCGAGCAGTTCGATCTCCACCACGTGGTCCCGCCGGGGGGAGCCTATCGAGACGCTCACGACCTCCTTGATTGCTGCCACCTCCCGGCCATCTCGCTCGCCGCGTCCTTGAACGCGGCGTGGACACCGGCTGTGCGCCCGCGGGGTCGGGCGGTCTGTGCCATCACACCCGAGAGCAACCCCTCGAGCTGTTCGATATCAACGATCCTGTCCTCGCGAAGCGGTGACGTGCCCAGAGGCATCCCGACGACCTCAGAGCCCAGGATGCGAGCGATCGTTGAGATTCGCCAGTCACTGGCCATGAGTACCACCGTGTCGTAGTCACGCAGGATGGCGAGTGTCTCGAGCAGACGGTTGAACACGTTCGCAGGCGAGCCGGATTCGATGGTCTCGCGCTCGGACTGACTGACCACGAGCACGAAGTCGACCGCGTGACGCTCGGCGACCGCGCGCACCTCATCGCAGTTGGCGACCGGAAAGCCCACGAGCGCCACCCGTGGCCCGCGACGCACCTCGCCCAGAGTCTCCAGAAACGAGACGACGCTGCGGGTCAGGCCGACCGCACGAGCGGCTTCCTCCTGAGTCGCGCCGGCCTCACGGTTCTCGAGCATCCCCTCGACCGCTTCGATCAGCTTATCGCGACTGACGACCTTGTCGCCGATTCGATAGAACCGCACCCCTCGCACACCTCCCCCGCCGAGACGGCACCCGCATTCAGCTCAGTATACGGTCGTGCTCTGACAGACGCCTACCGCTCCATGTTGCGGTCATGCACTATGCGCAACCCGGTGAGCGTGAGATCGATGTCGACGTGACCGACCGTCTCGCACAGCGGCGCCATTCGTGGCGCGAAGCCGCCGGTAGCGACCACGGTGGTCTCACACCCCAGCTCGGCCCAGACGCGCCGCACGAGACCGTCGACCATCGCGGCCTCACCGAACATGAGCCCGGACTGCACGCTGGCGCGCGTGTTCGTGCCGATCGTCTTCTCAGGCGCCTCGAGGTCGACTTTCGAGAGTCGCGCCGCTTTCGAGAAGAGCGCCTCGGCACTGGCCTCGACTCCGGGAGCGATCGCGCCGCCCAGATACGCGCCGTCCCGATCGACCACGTCGATCGTCGTGGCGGTCCCGAAATCGACGACGACGAGCGGCGCCCCGAACGCCTCGACGGCCGCGATGGCGTTGACGATGCGATCAGCGCCGACCTCGTGCGGGTTATCGTAACGTATGGTCATGCCGGTCTTGAGGCCGGGACCGACGACCGTCGCCGCGCATCCGCACGCTTCGAGCGAGGCCTCCTCCCACGCGGAAGTGAGTCTGGGCACGACGCTCGCGAGAACGACATCGCTCACGTCACTCCACGAGCGACACTTGAGCCCGAGCAGTCCGCCCACCTTCACGCGCAACTCATCGCCGGTCGTGTCGGCATCGCTCGATATCCGCCAGTGTCCGTCCAGCCGCTCGCCATCGAACAGGCCGAGCACGGTCTGTGTGTTACCAACGTCGACGGCGAGCAGCATGTTCGTCATCCTTCCAAGCATACGCACGGTGTCGCCCCGGTGACGGCACGGTTACGCGAGGGTCACCGCGCCATGATGCCGGTGCTATCATCGGCCACGAGGCGCGTCGCGGTAAACGGCGACTGATTTCAAGAGCCTCTGACCTGCCATGATACGCCGAATCCACCTTGGAGGCTCGTCAATGAGCGAGACGAACGCCCGCGTCCTCGTCGTCGACGACGAACCGTCGATCACCGAATTCGTCAGCTACAACCTCAAGAAGGACGGCTACGAGGTGTCCGTCGCACCAGATGGAGACACCGCCCTCGCGCTCGCGGCGACCACCCAGTTCGATCTCATCGTGCTCGACGTCATGCTACCCGGTATGGACGGCTACGAGGTATGTCGCCGACTGAGGGCGACATCCAGCGTGCCGGTGTTGTTCCTCTCGGCCCGCGACACCGAGCTCGACAAGGTCGTGGGTCTTGAGATCGGTGGCGACGACTACCTGGCCAAACCCTTCGGAGTCCGCGAACTCTCGGCGCGCGTGAAAGCGCTGCTCAGACGAGCGAGCACCGAGACGCGCGACTCAGGCGTCTCGGGCGAACGTTTCGAGATCGGGGGCGTCGTGCTCGACGAGGCGGCTCACAGCGCGACCGCGACCGGCGGAGCGATCGACCTCACGCCGCGAGAGTTCGAGCTTCTCGCCTGCCTCATGCGCCACTCGGGCAAGGTACTCTCGCGCGAGCAGCTCTTGCGCGACGCATGGGACTGGGAGTACCTCGTCGAGACCAAGACCGTCGACACCCACGTGAAGCGACTGCGCGACAAGCTCGAATCGGCGGGCGTCGACCCGACACTGGTCGAGACGGTTCGCGGCTACGGCTACCGCCTCCGCGCACTGTGACGAGCCCTGGACGATGAAGGGCACGCTGCGCTCCACGATCCGGCGCATCGCCGTTCTCGCGGCGGCATCAGGCGCTCTTGCGGGCGGCACGGTCGTCGCGCTGCTGATGCTCCTTTCGGACTCAAGTGAGCGCCAGGCGACCACGCTGCAGGTGCTCGCGATCATCATCGGGGCCGGCGTCGCGTGCGCTGTCGTCGCGTGGCTCGCGGGCATGGTGGTCGCCGGACGCGCCGCGCGGCCTCTCGAGCGCCTGGCAGGCGCCGCGACCTCGCTCGCAGCGGGAAACCTCGACGTACGCGCGAGCGGCACGAACGGCCCCCGTGAGGTGCGCATCATCGCTGAGGCGTTCAACCGGATGGCCGAGGGGGCCTCGACCGCGATCGAACAGCTCACAAGCGAGGAGCGTCGCAAGTCGCAGTTCGTGAGCGATGTGAGTCACGAGTTGCGCACCCCGCTCACCGCGATTCGCGGAGCCGCCGAGACGCTGCTCGACGGAGACGTGGACCCGGAGCACCAGGAGCGCTTCCTCTCGACGATCGCCACCGAAGCGGAGCGACTGACGCGGCTCGCGAACGATCTGCTCACGCTCCAGCGCATCGAGGGTGCGACCGGCGAGCTGCCACTTCGACACGTCGATCTGCGCCTCGCTGCGGATCGAGCGGCCGCGATGCTCGAGCCGTTGGTCGAACACCGCGGCGTGTCACTCGCGGTGACAGGGTCGGCGCCGCTGGTCCTCGGTGACATCGATCGGCTGCAACAGGTGGTCGCGAACCTCGTCGACAACGCGACGCGCATCGTCGGAGAAGGCGGTTGCGTGCACATGCTTCTATCGGTTGAGCCGGGAATGTCGGTACTCGCGGTCGAAGATGACGGGCCGGGCATCCCCGAAGAGGACCTGCCGAACCTCTTCGACCGCTTCTATCGCGCCGACGGGAGCCGTGCTCGCACCAGGGGCGGTGCGGGGCTCGGTCTGTCGATAGTGCGCGCGATCGTGACCGCACATGGCGGCACCATTCATGCGGAGAACCGCGCCCAAGGTGGCTCGCGGTTCACCGTGCGTCTTCCGTCGCTACCCGACTGAAGCCTTACTACCCCTGGATCCGCACGCGTCGCACCGCGCTGACCACGACAAGCGCGATGATCGCCTTGACGGCGTCCGGGATCAGGAACGGCAGCATCGCTACGGCGAGCGCTTTGGAGATGTCCATGCCCAACGAGGCCATGAGCCACGGCACGCCCACGGCGTAGATGACCACCTCGGCCGCGATCACGCCGGCGATGTCAGCGGCGAGCCGGACACGGCCCGACCATGCGGCGCGATCGGCGAGGCTTCTGACCATCGAGAGCACCCACGCCGCAACCGGAAAGGCGAGCAGGAAACCTCCGGTCGGTCCGAGAAGCGCCTGGAACCCGCCCTGCCCGCCCGCGAACACGGGCAGCCCGACGGCTCCGAGCAGCAGGTAGATCCCCATGGAAGCGGCCGCCCAGCCCGGACGGAGCAAGAGCCCCGCAAGCAGCACGAACGTCGTCTGCAGCGTGAACGGAACCGGCCCGATCTGGATGTTGATCCATGCCGTACCCGCGATCATCGCGGCCAGCAGAGCGGCTGTCACCATGTCACGTACACGTGACCTCGACGTAAACATCTCCTGCATGGGAGTTCCCTTCGTTAACCACTCGTTATGGAGCGGTTTACAATAAGGGAGTCCCCCACGTGCGTCAAGAAGATTCGCGCAGCGTGACCTCGCCGGATGCCACGGGCACGATGCTCTCGCCCGACCGCACGAGCAGCCGGCCCTCACGATCGACACCCTCGACGGTGCCCTCGGCGCGGGTCACCCCGGTGGCGTCTCGCACGACGACCCGCTCGCCGTTAAGAGCCGAGCGCTCCTCGTAGGCGTCGAGCAGCGCGGCGAAGCCGGTCGTGCGCCACTCGAGATAGGAGCTGGCGACTCCGTCGAGCGCGGCGGCGGCAACGCGTG
The DNA here is from genome assembly GCA_947085035.1 of uncultured Actinomycetes bacterium. Classification (GTDB taxonomy): domain Bacteria; phylum Actinomycetota; class Coriobacteriia; order Anaerosomatales; family PHET01; genus CAMTUW01. The sequence continues at coordinate 50,917 of CAMTUW010000005.1, read as the reverse complement.
CCACGCCCACGCCGGGAACCATGTCGTCCACGTAGGCGGCGCCGGACGGCGCATCAGGCGAACGGCGAACGTTCACGCCGAAGCCGGCCACGACCCACTCGACCCGATCGCCCTCGGCCGCCATCTCGAGGAGCACCCCCGCGAGTTTGCCGCCGCCCATCGACAGGTCGTTCGGCCACTTCAGCCGGGGGCGAACTCCCAGCGACTCAAGCCCGCGCGCGATGCCCAGCCCGACCACCAGCGCGAGCGCACCCAGCTCGGCGGGAGCCACGCAGGGCCTGAGAACCACCGAGACGTACGCACCTCCCTCGGGAGACACCCACGTGCGACCGAGCCGCCCACGCCCGCCGGTCTGCCGAGCAGCCACGACGACTGTGCCCTCGGCGGCACCTGCGCGCGCGAGTCCTCGCGCGTCCTCGTTCGTCGAAACGGTGACCATCCCGCCCTCGAAGCGGCTCCAGAACGGATCGCTCACGCGTCGCGCGATCTCAAGCGGCAACGCGAGGTCAGGGATCTCAACGAGGCGATAGCCGACGGCCGGTGAAGCCTCGATGACGTAGCCCTGCTCTCGCAGCGCGGCGACGTGCTTGCCCACCGCGACACGACTGACGCCGAGCTCACGAGCGAGCGTCTCCCCGCTCAAGCCCGCAGCGCCCGAATCGAGCAATGCGCGCAAGACCCGCTCGCGCGTGCTCACCGCATGCCCTCGTCATTCTCGCCGAGCGCCGCCTTGCGCGCTTTGTAGCGCCTGCGCCCCACCACGAGGAATGTGCCAACGGCGAGCATCACGAAGAGTCCCACCCAGCCGATGCTTCCAGCGACTCGCAGCGCAAGCTCGATGTTCTCGCCGAGAAGCCAGCCGATGAAACACATGAGGCTGCCGTAGACGATAGCGCTGAAGATCGTGTGGAACTCGAACCAGAACACCGGCATGCGCACCGCTCCGGCCACCGCCGGCACGAAGTTCTTCGCACCGACCGCGAACCGCGAGAAGAAGACGGCCTTCGAGCCGTCCGTGGCGAAGTGCTCCTCCACCTCGTCGAGCACTGCGGGGTCGATCTTGAGCAGGCGCCCGATGCGCGTTGCGGCCAGCCGCTCAACGAGCCGGTGAACCCGGGGCAGGCCAGCACGTCGGCCCAGAAGATAGGTGGCGTTGCTGCCGATCATCGTACCGATGAACGAGGACACCCAGACGAGCGGCAGGCTGAGGCTACCGCTGTTCGAGACGAACGCCGCAGCGATCACGAACGTCTCGCCGGGCGTGAACGAACCGATGATGAAGAGGTTCTCGAGGATGGTGAAGCCGAGGACGATCAGATAACCCCACGCATCGAGGAGATTCAAGAACCAGTCAACGGCCGGTACGCCGATCTGCGGTACCACGTATGAAACCTCCGAGTCATCGAGAATGAACGGTCCTACGCCTCGTCCAACGCGAAATCAACCGGTGGAGCGAACGTCAATGCAGAGGAGGATACCCTGTTCACGCCTGTGGCGCGCAGACCGGGCAGGCGCCTCAGCGTGATGTTTCCCGACGCCTCGATGACCACGGGGCGCCCGCGACGGGTCGCCGTCTCGCGGCATGCTGAGACCACTCGCGTGAGCGTCGCGTCGTCCATGTTGTCGAGCAGCACCATGTCAGCGCCCGCCTCGACCGCTTCAAGCGCGGCCTCGAGCGTGTCGGCTTCGGCCTGGATGATCAGGCCCGGGTGGGCATCACGTGCCCGTGACACCGCTTCGGTGACCGATGCGTGGCGCAGGTGGTTGTCCTTGACGAGCACCATGTCCCAGAGCCCGGCTCGATGGTTCGTGCCGCCTCCGACGCGCACGGCGTATTTCGCCAGCTCGCGCAGGCCCGGCATGGTCTTTCGCGTATCGCAGACCACGAGCGTGTCGCCTGCGGCCTCGACCCACGTCGCGGTCCGCGTTGCGATCCCGGAAAGCACCATCAGGAAGTCGAGTGCGGTGCGTTCGGCGCCGAGCACCACCGACGAGAGACCCTCGACCTCGGCGACCGCGGTACCGGGCTCCACGCAAGAGCCCTCGGCGACGAGCGGGAACACGTCCACGGGCTCGAAGAGCCCGGCCGCCACTGAGAGCATCTCGAAGACCGCGGCCGCGACCGGCAGACCAGCCACGACGCAGCGCTCTCTCGCCACCAGGGAGCCGCGAAAGACGGAATCGGGCCCGACGACCGACGACGTGGTCACATCGCGGGTGAGGATATCGACCGAACCCGGCTGCTCACCGAGCAGACGTCCCGGATCGACGCCCAGGTCCTCGGCGAGCGCGGCCGCGACGATGCGGGTGATGTCGGGAAGCACGTACACGGCCACTCCTCCTACCGGTTGGGACTCGGCTCGAAGCGGGGCTCGTCGCCACGCCGGAACACAGTATGTCCGAGCCACGCCGTATCGTCTCGCTGGGGGTGATCGAGGCGCGCGTGACAGCCCCGCGACTCGGTCCGCAGCGTCGCGGCGGCGGCGATGAGTCCGGCCACGGTGAGCAGGTTTCTGAGCTCGCACTCTGCGATGGCGCCGGGTGGTGGCGCGCACGCCGCCAGCCTCGCGATACGCTCCGCCGCCCGGTCGAGACCTTCTCGGGTCCGGCTCATGCCGAGCCCCTCGGCTGCGATGTCTTGCAGCTGCCCACGAGCGGTGCCGACGTCGATCGTGGAGTCACCCGGTGCCGGACCACCCTGTGCGGGAGCGCCCTCGCCGACTCTTGCGGGTGCACCCGCGCGAAGCACCCGCGCGATCCTGCGCGAGAAGACGAGCCCCTCGAGAAGCGAGTTCGACGCCAGACGGTTCGCGCCGTGAAGGCCGCTCGCCGCGACCTCGCCGGTCGCGAAGAGCCCCGGCACACTGGTGCGGCCGTCCACGTCGACGACAAGCCCGCCCACGAAGTAGTGGGCGGCAGGAGCCACGGGAACGAGGTCGCGTGCCAGGTCATAACCGGCCTCAACGCATGCGCGCCAGATGTTCGGGAACCGCGCGCGCAGCGTGGGCTCACCCAGGTGACGAGCGTCGAGTGACACGTTGGCGCGCCCACAGCGGGCCATCACCCGCTCGATCTCGCGGCTCACGACATCGCGCGGGGCGAGTTCCGCGAGCGGGTGGGCCTGAAGCATGAAGCGCTCCCCGTCGCAGTCGAGCAGGTACGCGCCCTCGCCCCGAAGCGCCTCGCTCACGAGGAAGCGCGGCGCCGCATCGTGATCGAGCGCCGTCGGGTGAAACTGCACGAACTCGAGATCGGTGACGCGCGCACCGGCACGCCATCCGGCGGCGATACCGTCACCGGTGGCGATGTCCGGGTTCGTCGTCACCCTGAACACCTGACCCGCGCCGCCGGTGGCCAGCACGACCGCGTCGGCCAGTCGTGTTTCGGCCTCACCGGTCTTGGCGTTCACGAACAACGCTCCCGTGCATCGGCCCGACTCGTCGGTGAGCAGATCGACGAGGAAGCTGTGCTCGACCACCGGCACGCGCGAGCGCGTGAGCAGCGTGTCGGTCAGCGCCTGCTGGATCGCAGCACCGGTGCGATCACCGAAATGCAGCACGCGCGGCAGCGAGTGGCCGCCTTCCAGCGCGAGCGCCACGCCTCCTCGCTCGGCGACATCGAAGCGCACCCCGAATCCCAGGAGCGACTCGAGCGCCTCGGGCGCCTCGCCAACGACCGCGCGGACCACCGCCTCGTCGCACAGCCCCTGACCAACGAGCAGCGTGTCGGCAACGTGAAGCTCGATGGAGTCCGTCTCGCCGACCGCGCCCGCTATGCCGCCCTGGGCGTACCAGGTATTCGACTCGCTGACGCCGGCCTTTGTGACGAGTGTGACCGAGTGCTCCCGGGAGCAGTGAAGCGCGGCCGTGAGCCCCGCGATTCCCGAGCCGACCACCAGCACGTCCGAGTGCGACACCCGGGCCTCGCGCGCCTCGGGCAACAGAAACCGCGAGCCGAAAGTGAGCGCGTCAGCCAATCGCAACCATCCGCTCGACGGCGGCACGCGCTCTGAGCGCGACCGATTCAGGGACCACGACCTCATGCTGATCGTGCAGCAGCGCGTCGCGGACCTTCGCAAGCGTCGTGACCTTCATGTTGGGGCAAAGCATCGTGGGCGAGAGTTCGAAGAACTCCTTGCCGGGAGCAGCTTTGGCCAGCGCGTGGATGAGTCCCGTCTCGGTGACGACGACGAACGACGACGCCGGGTCGTTCGCGGCGAACGCGAGCATCTGCGAGGTCGAGAGCACCGCGTCGGCCAGGTCGACGACCTCGGGCCGACACTCGGGGTGCGCCATCACCCGTGCCTCAGGGTGCGCCTCGCGAGCGGCCAGGACCTGCGCGGGCGTGACGTCGTCGTGCGTGGGGCACCAGCCCTCCCACAGCAGCACCTCGACGCCGGGAAGCGACCGCGCGACCCACGAGCCCAGATTGCGGTCCGGGGCGAAGAGGATGCGCGCGGCGCCCAGCGCACGGACGACCGCGACGGCGTTCGCGCTCGTGACGCAGACGTCGCTTTCGGCCTTGACCTCTGCCGAGGAGTTCACATACGTCACGACCGGCACGCCGGGGTGCTCCGCCTTCCACGCGCGCAGCCCCTCTCCGGTGATCATGTCGGCCATGGGGCATCCCGCGCGCGGCTCAGGCAGCAGCACGCGCTTGTCCGGGGCGAGAATCTTCGCGGTCTCGGCCATGAAGTGCACGCCCGCGAAGACGATCGTCGAGGCGTCCGTGGCGGCGGCTTCTCGCGAGAGCCCCAACGAGTCCCCAGTGAAGTCTGCGGCGTCTTGGACCTCGGCGCGCTGGTAGTTGTGGGCGATCACCACCGCGTCGCGCTGAGCCGCGAGCGTGCGGATCTCGGAAGTGAGGGCGGCGATCGTCGCTGCGTCGGGCATCTTCGGGCTACTCCTTCACCACGAGGGCGCAGTTATCGATCAGGCGAGTCGAGCCCACCCGTCCGGCGATGATGGCGCGGGCCTCGTGCGAGACGTGCGCCAGCGGCTCGAGCGTCACGGCATCGACGACCGCGGCGTAATCGAGCGCCACGGCATCTCCGGCCACCCGTACGACGGCGGTGCGCATCGCATCCTCGAGCGCGGCACCATCACGCTCGCCCCACGCGAGTCGCTCCTCGGCTGCGGCGAGCGCGGCAGGCAGCGCCAGCGCGACCTCGCGCTGACCACGATCCAAGCAAGCGTTGCGACTCGAAAGCGCGAGATCGTCTGCGTCGCGCACGGTCGGACAACCCACGACCGAGCAGCCCATGTCGAGGTCGGACGCGAGCCGCTTCACGATCTGGAGCTGCTGGTAGTCCTTCTCGCCGAAGAAGGCGATATCGGGTGCGATGATGCCGAGAAGCTTGGCGACGACCGTGGCCACCCCTCGGAAATGGCCGGGACGCACCATCCCCTCCCACCGATTCGCGAACGGACCGGGGTCGACGGTGACGAGCGGCCCGTCGCCGTACATCTCGGCATCGCTCGGAGTGAAGACCAGGTGCACGCCCTCTGCGCCGAGAACCACGATATCCTCATCGATTCGGCGCGGGTAGGTATCGAAATCCTCGCCGGGGGCGAACTGCGTGGGGTTCACGAAGATCGAGGCCACCACGATGTCGGTTCGGGCGCGCGCGGCCTCGACGAGCGAGAGGTGCCCCCTGTGCAAGGCTCCCATCGTGGGCACGAAGCCGATGCTCTTCCCCTCGCGGCGCGCCTCGGCAAGCGCCGCACGCACCTCGAGCTTACTCGCGATGCGCTCGATCACGTGTGCGCTCCCGAATCGCTGCGGCCAACCGCTTCGAGGGCGGCCGTCACCATCGCGACGTCTGCGTGGGTGGTCTGCTGTTCGGTGGGAAACGCACCTGCGCGCACGTCGGCGGCGTATGTTTCGACGGCATTGACGATCGCGGCCGAAAGGTCGACGTAGCGCGCGGCGTGGCGCGGTTGACGCTCGGAAAGACCCAGAAGGTCGTGGAAGACCTGCACCTGGCCGTCGCAGCCCACGCCCGCGCCGATGCCGATCGTGGGCACCGAAAGGAGCGCTGTCACGCGCTCGGCGAGCTCGGCGGGGATGCACTCGAGTACGACGGCGAACGCACCGGCGGCCTCAAGCGCCAAGCAGTCCGAGAGGAGCTTCGCCGCAGCGGTCTCGTCGGTGGCCTGCAGTCGGTAGCCGCCCAAGGCGTGCACGGACTGGGGCGTGAGCCCCACGTGGCCCATCACCGGAACGCCGGCCTCGGACAGGCCGCGTACCAGCGCGAGCGTCAACGACGTCGCACCCTCGAGCTTGACCGCGTGTGCGCCGCCTGCGGCGATCATGCGACCGGCGTTGCGCATGCCCTCCTCGTATGAGACCTGGTAGCTCATGAACGGCATGTCGGCCACGACCAAGACGCGCTCGCATGCGCGCGAGACCGCCGTGGTCGCCCGAAGCATGTCGTCGAGTGTGACGGGGAGCGTGCTTTCGTGACCGAGTACGGTCATCCCCAACGAGTCGCCCACGAGGATCGCATCGATGCCAGCGTGCTCGACCAATCGGGCGCTCGCGAAATCGTAGGCCGTGATCATGACGATCGGCCTGCTCGACGCCTTCAGCGCACACAGCGACTTCGCGGTCACGCGGGGACCGCGCTGGGGGGGAATCTGGGCGCTCATGGCGCCTCCTTTCACGGTCCGTCGTCGCAGCCCACAGGATGCGGGTCCACGCGACCCTCCGACAAGGGAGTGCGAGTATATCACCGGTTCCACGAGGTCGACCGCGTCCTCGAGCCCCCGGCGATCACCCCGGCGATCACTTCTCCTGATCTGTTGGAAGCGGGAACTCAGAACCGTCGAGCATGATCAGCGGTGCGGCTTTGATCTCGTCGATCAGCTCACGCGCCCGCTCCTCGTAGTCGACCGGCACGAGCAGCCGAAAGACAATCGGAAGACCGAATGGATCCATGTCGACACCCGGCTCGTGCGGTGCCCACGAAAACGGGATGTCCTCCTGCTGAAACACGCTGCTCGCGAGCTGCAAGGCGGCGTCGAAGCCGAGTACACGGTCGGCCGTCGTCTCGCTTGCGGCCACTTCGACCCAGCTGGTGGGCTCGATCGGGACTCTCTCACCGGGTCCGTGGTCCGGAATCGGGCCCGCGTCGGCGATCACGTCACCAACCCGCGCTGCCGAGCGCTTCAGGTGCGTACCGTCGGGAAGCACCATGCGCGGCGCGATCTCGAGAAGCGGTGTCAGCACGAAATCGCGTTCGGTGATGCCCGGATGGGGAATGACGAGGTCCGGCGAGTCCCACTCCTCGTCGCCGAAGAGCAACAGGTCGAGGTCGATGATGCGCGGGCCCTTGTCATGTCTGGACATGCGCCCCATCGTCATCTCGAGTTCGAGCAGATGCTCGAGGAGCGCGTCGGCGGCAAGCGCCGTGGACACCGCGACGACCGCGTTCAAGAAGCGCGGCTGGTCATGAACGTACGCAGGAGCTGACTCGTAGGCGTTGGAGACGTTCTCGACGTGAGTCGACGGGATGCCCGCCAACGCCGCGAGCGCACGCGTGAGATTCACCATGCGGTCGCCCAGATTGCTTCCCATTCCGATGTAGGCCGTGGTCACAGGAGGTCACTCCTTCGCTCGCGGCGGCACTCTCCACGTCAGATATTCCCCGCAGGAGCGAACCGGACTCATCGGGCGATCGCGCGGGCCACGGCGAGTGCCTGCACCGTCGCCGCGACGTCATGCACACGCACGATCGAAGCACCGAGCCGCACGGCCTCAAGCGCGGCAGCAAGCGACCCGCCCAATCGTTGCTTTGGCTCGTCCTCGCCGGTCAACTCGCCGATGAATCGCTTGCGAGACGCCCCCACGAGTACCGGATACCCATGCGAAGCGAGCACCGGCAACCCGCGCAGAAGTGCGAGATTGTGCTCGAGACTCTTGCCGAAGCCGATGCCCGGATCGATCGCGATCCGCTCGCGCGCCACGCCCCCATCCTCGAGCGTGGCGGCCTGCGCGAGCAGGAACCCGCCCACCTCGGCGACAACGTCATCGTAGCGGGGTGCGTCTTGCATCGTCGCCGGCTGGCCAACCATGTGCATGACGACGACACCGCACTCGGAGTCGACGGCGACGCGCACCATGTCGGGGTCGCGAAAGCCCGAGACGTCGTTGATGATGCTCGCTCCGGCCTCGAGGCAGGCCGCGGCCACCCGCGCACTTCGCGTGTCGACCGACACGGGCACCCCTTCGGCCGAGAGGCGCAGCACGACGGGGCGAACGCGTGCGAGCTCCTGGGCGTCCGCGATGGCCTCGGCACCCGGCCGGGTCGACTCGCCGCCCACGTCGAGGATCGCCGCGCCCTGCGCGACGAGACGCTCACCGTGGACGATGGCGCTCACCGGGTCTTCGAACTCGCCGCCATCGGAAAACGAGTCGGGCGTCGTGTTGAGGACACCCATGACGAGTGGCGCGTCAGTTCGAAGCGCGAAGCGGCCGCATCTCCAGATCGAGGCGCTCATGCGTGCGGTTACCTGCCCATGATCAGCGACATCGCTTCGGCGCGCGTCGCGGCCTTGCGCTCGAAGATGCCGCGCACCGCGCTCGTCACCGTCTGCGCACCGGGCTTTCGCACCCCGCGCATCGACATGCAGAGGTGTTCGGCCTCGATGACGACGATGACTCCGGCCGGATCGAGTCGCGTCACGATGGTGTCGGCGATCTGCGAGGTGAGCCGCTCCTGGACCTGCGGTCGCCTCGAGAATGCGTCCACGACGCGCGCGAGTTTCGACAGGCCGCAGATCCTGCCGTGCTTGCCCGGGACGTAGGCGACGTGTGCGCGCCCCAAGAACGGCAGCAGGTGATGCTCGCACACCGAGTACAGCGGGATATCGCGCACGAGCACCATCTCCTGATGGCCTTCGTTGAATGTCACGCGGAAGTGCTCGCCAGCGTCCTCGTCGATTCCCGCGAAGATCTCCGCATACATGTCCGCGACGCGTCGAGGGGTGTCCAGCAGTCCTTCGCGTTCGGGGTCGTCGCCGATCCCTTGTAGGATGAGTCGTACCCCGCTCTCGATCTTCTCGCGATCCATGTGCGCTCCCCGAGCTGCATCGGCATTGATTGGTGAAGCGTACCCGATGCTGGAGTGTCTTCGCAGATACGCGGCAAGCACCCGCCGCGTCCACCGCTCCAGACGAAGCCGAAGACGAGGGCTCCTGTGCTCCATTCGGTCGATGCCGCGCCAGTGGTACACGTGCCCGAGGAGTCCGTGACCGATCGTGTCTTGCAGCGCGTGCAGCGATTCGCCCAACGCGACACGATCCCCCTCACGAACCGCTTTGAGAAACCGGCGCCGCGAGACCAGCGGTGCTCCGAGTAGTCCCCAGTGATAGCGTTTTCCCTGCAAGTCGACGTAGAGCGCGTCACACGCCCAGTTGGCGGCCGCGATGACCTCGGCGTCTTCGGGCGAGAAACCCTCCCGCACGGCCCATATCCGCGTCAGATCGTAGTGGACCTCCCGGTTCACTTCGATTCTGTGTCGAGGATCGGCGGACCTATGGGTGCGGCATCGTCATCCTCAACGGACTCCTCCGGCTCAGCTGACAGCGTCTTCGGCTCGTCGTCCACGTCCGTCGGCATCAACGCAGCCGCTTCGGCTTCCGCCGCGAGGAACTCGTCCCAGTGACCATCGAGCAGCGCCACGATCTCGTCCTTGCCGATCGTCTCGCGCTCAAGAAGCACGTCGGCCATGAAGTCGAGCTGCTCCCTGTGCTCCATGAGGATGTCTCTGGCCTTCTCGTAGCCCTCGTCGATGAGGCGTGCGATCTCCTTGTCGATCTCGTAGGCGATCTCCGGACTGTAGTCAGCGTTCGCCGAGAAATCGCGGCCGAGGAAGACCTCGTGATTCGCATCCCCGAACGTCTGCGGCCCGAGCTTCTCGCTCATGCCATACCGTGTCACCATCGCCTTGGAGAGCTTCGTCGCGCGCTCGATGTCGTTGCTGGCACCGGTCGTGACGTCGTTGAAGACGATCTCTTCGGCGGCACGTCCGCCGAGCATCATGGCGATCTGGTCGAGCATCTCGCTCTTGGTGGCGCTGTACTTGTCCTCCGTGGGAAGCGACATCGTGAGCCCGAGCGCGCGTCCGCGCGGGATGATCGTCACCTTGTGGATGGGGTCGGTGTTGGGAAGCTTGTGGCCGACGATGGCATGTCCGGCCTCGTGGAAGGCCGTGTTGCGTCGCTCTTGGTCCGACATGAGGCGGCTCTTGCGCTCGGGGCCGGCGACCACCCGGTCGATGCCCTCCTCCATCTCGATCATGTCGATCTTCTTCTTCTCGTGACGCGCGGCGAGCAGCGCGGCCTCATTGACGAGGTTCGCGAGATCGGCACCGGTGAAGCCCGGCGTGCGGCGAGCGAGAACCTCGAGATCGACGTCATCGGCCAGAGGCTTGCCTCGCGCATGGATCTTGAGGATGCCGTGGCGGCCTTTCCGGTCCGGACGATCGACGACGACCTGCCGGTCGAAGCGGCCCGGGCGAAGCAGCGCGGGGTCGAGGATGTCAGGGCGGTTCGTCGCGGCAATGAGGATGACGTTGTCCTTGAAGTCGAAACCGTCCATCTCGACAAGAAGCTGATTCAGGGTCTGCTCGCGCTCGTCGTGACCTCCGCCAAGCCCGGCCCCTCGCTGGCGCCCGACGGCGTCGATCTCGTCCATGAAGATGATGCACGGGCTGGCGGCCTTCGCCTGCTCGAAGAGATCGCGGACACGACTCGCGCCCACGCCCACGAACATCTCGACGAAGTCGGAGCCACTGATGCCGAAGAACGGCACCGCGGCTTCACCCGCAACGGCACGCGCCAACAGCGTCTTGCCGGTGCCCGGAGGTCCCACCAGCAAGACTCCCTTCGGGATCTTCGCGCCAAGCGCTTGGAACTTCCCGGGACTTGCGAGGAACTCCTTGATCTCCTGGAGCTCCTCGATGGCCTCGTCGGCTCCGGCGACCTCCTTGAAGGTGATACGCGGCTGATCGCGCGTCACCCGCTTCACCCGCGCCTTCCCGAAGCTCATGATCTTCGAGTTGCCGCCCTGCATCTGGTTCAAGAAGAAGATCATGATGCCCACGAGCAGCAGGATCGGCAGCAACGACGTGATGATGGTGATGAACAGGCTGGGGCCGGAGTTGTCGACGGTGTAGGGCACCTTGCTCTTCGACGCGAACTCGGTGAAGGAGTCGTTGCCGGCCCACGTCGAGGTGAACGCCTTCGTTTCGGACTTCGCCCTCTTGGCTTTCTCGTCAGCCCAGTACTTCCCGGAGATGCTGCCGTCGCGCGAGACGAACACGGCGCTTTCGATCAACTGGTCTCCTGCGGCTGCGATGAACGCGCTCGTCTCCAGCTTGGTCGGCGTGGTCCGGTCGCCGGACATCGAACTCACGACCAAGGCGACGAGCACTCCGAGCAGTATCAGATAGATGATGACGGTGCGAAAATTCTTGTTCACGTGGGACTTCTCCTAATCGTGACGCATGACAGAACTGCTCAGTCGGTGTAGATCTCGGGCCTCAACACGCCGATGAACGGCAGATTCCTGTAGATCTCAGCGTAGTCCAAGCCGTACCCGACCACGAACTCATCGGGGATGTCGAAGCCGACGTACTTACAGTCGATAGGTACCCTCTGCTTACCCTGCTTGCTCAACAAAGTGACGACCTCGAGTGACTGGGGCTTGCGGGATGCGAGGTTTCGCAGCAGGTATTTCAGGGTGAGCCCCGTGTCGAGGATGTCTTCCACCACGAGCACGTGGCGTCCCTCGATGCTCTCGTCGAGGTCTTTGAGGATGCGAACGACGCCGGATGACTTGGTCGACGTGCCGTAACTCGACACCGCCATGAAGTCGATCTCGACCGGCGAGCTGATCTCGCGCGCGAGGTCTGCGACGAACAACGCCGCGCCACGCAAGACGGTCACGAGCAGGACCGACTCGGTTCCGTAGTCCTCGCTAATCTGCGCGCCGAGCTCGGCGACGCGCTCGCGAATCTCATTCTCGGTGACGATCACCTTCAAGATGTCAGGGTGACTGGGTCGCATATGCCCGCTTACTCCCATTCTTCGCTGTCGTCTTCTGTGACACGCTGCCACGTGAGCCGAACGGCCCGGGTCGTGTCCCGGGTCACGCGGTACTCGTCGCTCAACCTCACACCGGCCAACCACACGATACGCTCGCCGTCGCGCACGACCGGAACCGCGCCTCTCGCTCGGCGAGGAATCTTCGCGTCGGCGAGCAGGTCGGAGAGCTTCCTGCTCCCCGTCATGCCCAACGGCCGCATGCGATCGCCCGGGCGCACCGCATCCACGGTGAGCTCGCTTCCGACCGCCCCGGCGTCGATGACGACCGAGTCCGGCTCCCCGGACGTGTCGGCGGAGTCGGCCACCGAAGCGACGATCCCGCCTGCGGCTCCGAGGCGAGCGTGTCCGGGTAGAGTGAGCAAGCAAGGTGCCACGCGCGCGAGTTCAGCATCCGAATGCGAGACGACCAGTGTAGCGTACTCGGTGAACGCTCTGAGCCCGCCGGGCAGGTCTCGCGAGAAGGAGTCGTCGGCAAGGCCGTCAACGAGCGCCTCGACGTGGGCCGATTCGAGGCGCGAGGCCGCCGGGAACACATCGAGCACGGCGGTGCGCACGGCGCGCCTGGCCATGGCGCGGTCGAGGGTTCGCATCAGCTCGCGATTGAAGCGCACCTCGCCGGCGGTCACGTCCGCGAAATCGCGAGCGAACCCCGAGGCCATACGCGAGAGCAGGGCGTCTTCGTCTGCGAGGAGGTCCATCGTACGTGCGAGCGCTGCCCGAAAGCCGGGGTTGAGGCGCTCGGCGACCGGCACCATCCGGGCGCGCACGTGAGCACGCATCCGCGCGGTGTCCTCGTTCGAGGGGTCCTCTCGCCACGCGAGTCCCTCCGCGGCGAGCGCTTCTCGCACCGCCTTGCGCTCGCACTCGATGAGCGGGCGAACGATGCGCCCGCGAGAGTGCGCGATCGAGGAGAGCGCACCGGCGCCCGCCCCCGAGACGGCGCGCATGAAAAACGTCTCGACGCGATCGTCGAGCGTGTGCGCCACAGCGATGCGGCCCTCGGCAGGGCGACAGCCCAGCTCCGCGCACCAGGAATCAAGCTCCTCGTCGGCGAAGCGGTAGCGCACGATCCGGCCCGCGTCTTCGAGGTTCAGCCCGCCTTGGTCGGCAAAGGCCGAGACGTCGTAGCGAACGACCCGGACCTCCACGCCCAGCCGCTCGCACGTCTGAGTCGCGAACGTCTCGTCGGCCTCGGATTCGTCACCTCGCAACAGGTGGTTCACATGCAGGGCGCGCAACGGCCGCTCGCCGAAGGCGCCTGCGGAGAAGAGGTGGAGCAGCGCGATCGAGTCACCGCCGCCGGACAGCATCACGAGCACCGGCGCGCCAACAGGCAACAACCCGTGACGAGCAACCGTGGCGCGTGCGCAGTCTGCGAGAACATCCATGCACGAAGGGTACCCGAAAGCGCGCCGCTACTCCGAGTCCACGGGAGAGGCGACTTCGACGACCCAGCGGGCCGTTCGACCTACGAGCATCGTGCAATGCGCCCATCGTTCGGGGAGATGCATGCCACCGATGCGCTTCACGACCTCATCGCAGGTCTCGGCATCCTGGTCTTCGATCCAGCGCCTGCGAAGCTCGGACGCGGCGTCGTAGCTCGACTCCCACGCGTCTTCGGGGCCGACCCGGCCGGTCAGGAGCCCGGACGCCATCACGCCGCCGGCCAGGGCCCCGCAGATGCAGCGCGAGCCGCCGAGCCCCTCGCAGAATCCCGAAGCCAGCTTGAACACCTCGGGCGGCATGGGGTGTCCCAAGACGTCGTTGACGGCCTTGAGGACCGACTCGCCACACCAGTAGCCCTGCTCGTAGTAGGAAGCTGCGGCGACCTCGGCCTCTTCCGCGCGCGAGAAAACCGGAGGCTCGACAAGCGAGCGCGGGGCCCTCGATGTCGCGCATCCTGCCATCGTCACGAATCCTCCCGGTCGAGATTGGGGAATAGCAACACTACCGTGCTTCGACTATCATAACTCATTGTGATTCGATATGTCAGCAGTTGTGATTATGAGAGGGGTATACATGCGCGCGAGACTCACGCGACTCGTCCTTGCGGCACTCATGATGTTCGCGGTCGGAGCAGTCGGCTGCTCCAAGCCCGCCGACACGGCCGCACCGCAGTCGCCAACGACCAAGGAGGGCCCGACCGTCAGGGTGGGCTCGCTTCTCGACTCCGAAGGCACCGTCTTGGGCTCCATGGTCATTCAGATGCTCGAGGCCAACGGCATCAAGACCGTCGACAAGACGAAGTTCGGCACACCGGACGTGGTGCGCAAGGCGCTGGTGGCAGGAGACCTGGACGCGACGATCGACTACACCGGAAGTGGCCAGTTCTACGTGGGACCAGAGGGCGACCCGCTGTGGAGTGACGCGACGAGAGGCTATGAGACCGTCCGGGACAAGGATCTCGAAAACGGTCTGGCTTGGCTCGCCCCGGCTCCCGCGAACAACAGCGAGTTCCTCGGTATGAAGAAGGAGTTCGCCGAGGCGAACAACATCGCCACGATGGAGGATTTCGCCGCGTTCGTGAACAAGGGCGGCAAGGTCAAGCTCATCGGGGCCCAGGCGTGGATGGATAGCCCGGCGGGCCTCAAGGGCTATGAGAAGGCCTACGGATTCACACTGAAGAACGACCAGCGGATCGGACTCTCGACCGGCGTGACGGCCGAGTTCATCAAGGCGCTCGTCAACGGAACCGACGGCGTCAACGTCGCCGAGGTGTACGGCACCGATGGGGGTCTGGCCGAACAGGGCATCATCGTCATCGAGGACACCAAGGGCGTCCCACCTGTCTACGCGCCCACGCCTGTTTTTCGCGCTGAGATCATCGCGGCGTACCCCGAGATCCCTGAAATCCTTGCTCCGCTGTTCCAGTCGCTTACCATGGAAAGACTCCAGGAGCTCAATCGGCTGATCGCATTCGGCGGCGAGAGCGCCACGAAAGTGGCCGAGGACTACCTGAAGGGGAACGGGTTCCTCAAGTAGAAGGCAGGGGCGTGTCCTTCGTCTCCGACCTCATACGGCAACGCGCGAGGGTCGTTGCGACATCCGGGGCACTTCTCGGAGTCGCGGCGACCCTCGCGCCGCATGGGCTGGTCTTTCGCGAGAACCGCATCGTGCGCGGGGAGGCGCTCCCGCTGCTCGAGGCGCTCGGCGGCTGGGGCTGGGTGCTCCTGGGACTCTGGCTGTCCGCTGCCGCGTTGTCGTTCGTCCCACTGCCTTGGGCCGTCCGCGGAAACATCGTCACTGTGCTTGGTGGCCTCACCTCACTCGTGCTGGTGTGGCGCTACGGCGCAGAAGCGTTGCGGTATGTCGAGCTCACCGGCTCGATCGCCCGCACGTCGCTTGGCTGGGCCGCGTGGCTTGCGCTGTTCGCCGCCTACGCTGTGATCTTCGCTTCGACCGCATGGCTCGACCCCGGCCCGTGGCGCGCCGTGCTCACGTATCTACCTGTGGTGGGCATCATCGCGCTCGCCGCGTCCGGCGCCCTGTCCGAAGCGGCCATCGCCCGTGAGTACGCCAACAGCGCCGATGGGTTCTGGCGCGAACTCCGTTTGCACTTGAGCTACGTCGCCGGTGCCGTTGGAACGGGAATCGTGGCCGGCATGTCTCTCGGGCTCCTCGCGGCACGCAAACGAACCCTGGAACCGGCCGTGTTCGGGGTTCTCAACGTCTTGCAGGTCCTGCCGACACTGGCCTTCATCGGCCTGATGAATCCGATTCTCACAGGGCTCTCGGACAGGATTCCCTTGCTTGAGCAACTCGGCGTGCGCGGTGTTGGCTGGGCCCCGGTCATCGTGGTGCTCTCGGCGTACGCCGTCTACCCGATCGCGCGCAACACCTACACCGCGATCGTCAGTTTGGATCCGGGCGTCATCGACGCGGCCCGCGGCGTCGGCATGAGCCGACCGCGCATGTTCGCCGAGGTCGAGCTCCCGCTGGCGCTGCCCGTCTTCATCGCAGGCGTGCGGATCGCTCTCGTGCAAAGCACCGCCGGGGCG
Organism: uncultured Actinomycetes bacterium; assembly: GCA_947085035.1. Taxonomy (GTDB): domain Bacteria; phylum Actinomycetota; class Coriobacteriia; order Anaerosomatales; family PHET01; genus CAMTUW01. The sequence goes on along the minus strand of CAMTUW010000005.1, from coordinate 34,809 downwards.
ATCATCGCCGGCCTCGTGGGTGGCGGCGGTCTCGGTAGGTTCGTGTTCCTCGGTGCCGCTCAGACCGCCAGCGATCTCATCTTGCTGGGAGTGCTGCCCATCGTCGCTCTGGCCCTCTTCTTCGATCGCATCGTGCTCGTGCTGCAGCGGGCCTTGGGCTCATGGGGAGCGACCGCATGATCGAGATCACCGGGCTCACGAAACGCTACGGGGCGTTCACCGCAGTTGACGACATCGACCTTTCGGTACCCGAAGGCCAGCTCACGGTGCTTCTCGGCCCGTCCGGCTCCGGCAAGACGACCGTGCTGCGCATGGTCAACCGCATGATCGATCCCACGAGCGGTTCCGTGCATGTGAACGGCGTCGATATCTTCGAGCGTCGCCCCGAGGAACTGCGACGCGAGATGGGCTACGTGATCCAAAGCACCGGGCTGTTCCCGAACATGACGATCCGCCGGAATGTGGGCACCGTGCCCAGGCTCATGGGCTGGGATCGCCGACGCATCGACGCCCGTGTCGACGAGATGCTCGACCTCGTGGGACTCGATCCCGACGTCTATGCCGCCAAGTGGCCCTCGCAGCTCTCGGGTGGCGAGGCGCAGCGCGTGGGAGTGGCCCGAGCGCTCGCCGCCGACCCGCCGATCCTGCTCATGGACGAGCCGTTCGGTGCGGTCGACCCCCTCGCGCGCGAGCATCTCCAGGCCGAGATGCGACGCCTGCAGGCCAAGCTCAGGAAGACGATCCTGTTCGTGACCCACGACATCGACGAGGCGGTCTTGCTCGCCGACCGCGTCGCGCTGCTGCGAAACGGGCGCATCGAGCAGTACGACTCGCCGGAAATGTTGTGGCGACACCCCGCGAACCCGTTCGTGCGAAGCTTCTTCGGCGAGAACCTGGGGCTGCGAATCATGGCGCGCCACCGATTGAGCGCGGTCGCACTCGCTCCGCTCGACGAGGGCGCCGCATGCCGCGACGCTCCCCACATCGACGCGCGAGCAACCCTCAAAGAGGCCCTCGCCGAACTCGTGGGCGCCCGGGCGAACCGTCTCGTCGTATGCGAGAACGGCATCCCCTTGGGCACGGTCGACTTCGACTCGCTCGTCGCTGCGATGGGAGACGACCTGGGGAGTACCGATGCGTGACGCTCGCGCCAGCGTGACGATTCACTGGGCGAGCATCACCGCGCTGTTCGCGGCTGTTGTCTGGATGACGTTTGACGTGGCGGGCTTCGAGCGCCTTCTGCGCCTTCTCGTGCCAGGACAAGACGTGGTCACCTACCCGACAAAAGCGCTCCCTCTGCTGATGGCCGAACAGCTCTTCTTGACCGCCAGCGCCAGTGGCATCGCGCTCGTCATCGGGTCGGCTCTCGGCGCGGTGGCCCTTTCGCGGGTGGGACTGCCATTTCGTGACCTCATCGTGAGCGCAGGGAGCCTAGCCCAGACCGTTCCCACGGTCGCGATCATGGCGCTCATCATCCCCGCCACCGGATACGGCGCACGACCGGTGATCGTCGCGCTGGTCCTCTACAGCATCCTGCCCATCATGCTGAACGTCATCGCTGGCATCGACGGCGTACCGCCCGACGTCAGCGATGCGGCCCATGGCGTGGGAATGTCGCCCGCCCAAAGGCTCATCTGGGTGCAGCTCCCCCTCGCGATGCCCGTGATCATGGGCGGCATCAAGAACATGCTCATCATCAACGTGAGCGCCGCAACCCTCGGCGCTGTCGTCGCCGCAGGCGGCTTGGGGATGCCGATACTGGCCGGTTTTCACCGCTACAACAACGCCTTCATCCTCCAAGGAGCGCTTCCGGCGATGGCACTCGCACTGCTTTTCGACAGGCTGTTGAGCTCGCCGAATGCGGGTGCGACGGCTGCGGCCGAAGCCTGAGTGATGCGGCGGTGGCAGCACCGCCCGGCAAGGCATAGACTACGGCGGTATCCTCCGACCTTGGGAGCCCACCCATGACCACGTTCAACCTCGCAGACGCGACACTTTCGGGAATCGCCGAGAAGGTCGCGAGCGGGCAACGCCTGAGCCGCGAAGACGGTATCGCGCTGTTCGCGTCAAACGACCTCGTAGGAATCGGGCAGATGGCGGACTTCGCCCGGCGACGCATCAACGGCGACCGCGTCTACTTCATGGTCAACCGCCACATCAACCCCACCAACATCTGTCGCAACCGCTGCAAGTTCTGCGCATTCGCTCGGAGCGCCGGCGAAGAGGGCGCGTACGAGATGACGCTCGACGCTGTGGCCGAGGCCGCCGCCGAGGGTGCCGCTGACGGCTCCTACGAGATCCATATCGTAAGCGGCCTGCATCCCGACTGGAGCTACGAGTTCTACATCGACATGGTCGCGCGCACCCGCGCCGCTGTCCCCGACCACGTGATCGTGCAGGCGTTCACGGCGGTCGAGATCGAGCACATGGCGATCATCAGCGACAAAAGCACGCGCGAGGTGCTCGAGGACCTCAAAGCCGCCGGTCTCGACGCGCTACCCGGCGGCGGTGCCGAGATCTTCAGCGACCGCACACGCGCCGCCGCATGGGACAAGAAGACCGCAAGCGACGTATGGCTGCGCATCCACGGCGAAGCGCATGACTTGGGCATCGCCACCAACTGCACGATGCTCTACGGCCACATCGAAACGCTTGAGGAACGCGTCGACCACCTGATCCGCCTTCGCGAGCAGCAGGATCGGTCCGGCGGCTTCCTCGCCTTCATCCCGCTTGCGTTCCACCCCGCCAACACCGAGCTTTCCGACCTGCCCGCGACCACCGGTTTCGATGACCTGAAGACGCTCGCGATCGCGCGGCTCATGCTCGACAACATCCCGCACGTCAAGGCGTTCTGGATCATGGTGGGCCTCAAGATCGCACAGCTCTCCACGGCCTTCGGCGTCGACGACATCGACGGCACCGTGGTCGAGGAGAAGATCACGCACATGGCCGGTGCGACGACTCCAGAGGCGCTCACGAAAGACGACCTCGTGCGCATGATCGCCGAGACCGGGCACGTGGCCGTGGAACGCGATACCCTCTACCGTGTGGTGCGCACGTACGGCGAGGAGACCGCGACAGCCGCGTGGAGTGCTGGCCCGATCGGGGCACCGCCGCTTGCGGGCGTGGCAAGCGGCACGGTGGCGACGGGATCTTAGAGCCCGTCGGCGACGCGTCCGGCCCCGGCGACGGAAGATCGTGACAGGGAGTGAATGATGACAGCCAAGGAACCTGCGAACGAGCGCGCCATGGGCGGGCGACCCACCGAGCGCATCTTGCGCGACATGCACGAACTGATGGCGGGCCACGAGTTCAAGGACTCAGAGGAAGTCAACGCGTTCCTCGCCAAGAACTTCAATGGACCTTTGAGGCGCGTGCCGGATCTCGACACGCCTGAGAAACAGGCCCAAGACCTCGTCTACGCCGCATGGGAGGCGCCCACCGACAAGCGGGCCCGAGCTTTGGCGGAGGCCGCCCTCGATCTCGATCCCGAATGTGCGGACGCGCTCGTTGTGTTGGCAGGGCTGACCGAAGACATCGACGTAGCTCTTCGCCTGCTCGAAAAGGCGACGAGTGCCGCCGAAAAGCGGCTCGGCCCCGGGTTCTTCGAGGAGAACGACGGCCACTTCTGGGGCGAATTCAGTACGCGACCATACATGCGTGCACGGTTCGCTCTCGCTCAGCTACTGTGGGACACCGGCGAAGACGACGATGCGATCGCGCACGCGCAAGCGCTGTTGAATCTCAACCCGAATGACAACCAAGGCGTGCGAGATGTGCTCGCTGGCTGGCTGCTCTTCAACGCACAGACCGGCGCTGCCGCGAGGCTGCTTCGTCAGTTCGACACCGACGATTCTGCTGCGATGGCCTGGGCGCGGGCGCTTCAAGCGTTTCAGGCGTTCGCCCGGACGAAGGGTGCCGACGAAGCGCTCGATACCGCCATGATCACGAATCCGGCCGTCGCGATGTATCTCCTCGGCATCCGCAAACCTCCAGCGGAGCTACCACAGAGCTACTCGTCGGGAAGCGAGGAGGAGGCCGTCTACGCGGCGTTCCTGCTTCACGATGCATGGCACGTGACCCAGGGCGCGCTCGAGTGGCTCGTCGAATTCGTTGATGACACATACGAAGAGCACAAGCGTCGCACAAGCGGAAGGCGGCTTGGCGGCTTGTAATGGGGCGCACAGCCAGGGCTTCAGTGTGGTGGCGCCCGCCGAGAATCGTGTGACGGGAGTAGCCATACAGCCTACGCTCCCCGAAAGCAGGCACTACTTCGAACCCTCCCTCTCCGCCAGCTAACTGGCTGCTGCCTCCAGCACCGCGAAAGTCGTAGGATCTCAGCATCCCCAACACACCCGAATCGTCACCGAACAGCGCCTCTGCTACAGTGAATCCGTTTTTCCCGGCAACGACGAGAATCGAAGCCTCTATGCCCCGCCCCCGCCTCGGCCACATCCAGTTCATCAACTGTCTGCCGTTGTACTACGGCATGGTCAAGCAAGACGTGCTGCTCGACGTCGACCTGATTCGGGCGAATCCCGCCGACCTTGCCGAGATGCTCGTCTCCGGCGAGCTGGAAATCGCACCGATTCCCGCGATCGAATACGCTCGCAACGCCGACGATCTCGTGCTCCTACCCGACATCGCGATCTCAAGCGACGGCGAGGTCCAGTCGATACTCCTCGTCTCGAACGGCGCCGTACAAGACCTCTCGGGGCGGACCGTCGCCTTGGCCTCCAACTCCCGGACCTCGCAGGTGCTCGCACGCATCCTGCTCGAGAAGCACTGGGGCGTCTCCCCGAACTACATCACGATGCCGCCGGATCTGCCCGGGATGATGCGCGATGCGGATGCCGCGCTCCTGATAGGCGACGAGGCGCTGCGCGAGCACTGGGAGCCCACGCCGGGTCTTACCGACTACGATCTCGGAGTGGCGTGGAAGGAGTTCACCGGGCTGCCGATGGTGTATGCCGTGTGGGCGGTGCGTCGCTCGTTCGCCGAGAAGCACCCGGAGACGGTGCGCCAGATCAGTGACGCCCTTTCCGGCTCGCTCTCCTACTGTCGCGATCACCTGGATGAGATCTCCAAACATGCGGCCCGATGGGAGCCGTTCGCGGCCGAACAGTTCCGCAGCTACTTCGATGCGCTGGAGTTTCGCTACGAACCCCGATACCGCGAAGGGTTCTCCCGCTTTCTCGCCGAGGCGTTACAGATCGGGCAGCTCGACCGTATGCCGACGCTGCGCGTCTTCGGGGAAGACTGATGCCCGTCAGTGGCATTGACCTCGAGGCCGTTGTCAGCGGTGCGGCGCGTCTCACCGATGCGCAGGCGATCCGGCTCCTCGCACACGGCGACCTGCTCGAGCTCGCCGCCGCCGCTAACGTCGTGCGCCGCCGCCTCGTACCCACCGACGAAGTCACCTTCATCGTGGACCGCAACGTCAACTACACGAACGTCTGCGTGAGCGAGTGCCGCTTCTGCGCGTTCTTCGCGACCCCCGACTCCGCGGACGCCTACGTGCTCACGCGCGAGGAGCTCGCCGAAAAGGTCGCCGAGACGCTCGAGCTCGATGGCACCGCCATCCTGCTCCAAGGCGGCATGCACCCGGATCTCGGGCTCGCGTGGTACGAGGAGATGCTCGCCGCCATCAAGGCCGATCACCCGTCGATCCACGTGCACGGTTTCGGCCCGCCGGAGGTCTTTCACCTCTCGAAGCTCTCGGGGGTCTCGACCCGCGAGGTCTTGGCCCGGCTGCGCGCCGCCGGCCTGGACTCACTGCCGGGCGGTGGCGCCGAGATCCTCGTGGACCGAGTCCGCGGACACGTATCGCCGAAGAAGGCGACCTCCGACCAGTGGCTCGACGTCATGCGAGAAGCCCATACGCTGGACATCTCCACCACCGCGACGATGATGTTCGGCGGCATCGAGACCCCTGAAGAGCGCGTCGAGCACCTGCGACGTATCCGCGACGTCCAAGACGAAGCCGTCGCGGCCCAACGCGTCGGTTTTCGCGCGTTCATCCCGTGGAGCTTTCAGCCCGGCAACACCGCGCTCGCCGAAGACGAGCTCACCGCGCGCGGCGTGACGCTCGCGGCTACCAGCGGCTGGGATTACCTGCGCACTCTCGCGGTATCGCGCCTCTACCTGGACAACGTGCGAAACGTCCAAGCGAGCTGGGTGACACAAGGCGCCAAGATCGGACAGGTCGCTCTCGCGTTCGGCGCGAACGACATGGGCTCGACGATGATCGAGGAGAACGTGGTCGCTGCGGCCGGCACGCGCTTCATGCTCGCCCGCGAGGAGCTCGTGCGCCTCGTGGCAGACGCCGGCTACACCCCGGTGCAGCGCGACACGCTCTACCGCGAGGTCCGGCGTTTCTGAGCTCGCCCGCGCCGCCATCCGGCAAAGAAAGAGGCGGCCCCTATTGGGACCGCCTCTCGCATGCAACCGCCCCGTTTCGAGGCGGCCAGGTTCGAACTTAGAGCCTGGTGACCTTCACGGCCTGCTGCTTGCCGTTCTGACCGGTGGCCTCTTCGAAGGAAACGGCCTGGCCCTCGTCGAGGGTCTTGAAGCCCTCGCCCTGGATCTCGCTGAAGTGAACGAACAGATCGTCGCCACCCTCACGCTCGATGAAGCCATAGCCCTTGTCCGGATTGAACCACTTGACTGTACCCTGTGCCATGCTGATCTCGCTCTCCTGCCCCGCAGGGCATAAAACAAACGACGTACTTGTTCCTCCGTCTACGAAGGGCAAGCCACGTCGCAAACCGCAGGCCCCGAATGGACCTGTGCCAGCACTGTAGCACGTCCGCTACCAAACGTCGAACTATTTTTTGTCACCGCCGTTCGCCCAGCTCGGGTACCATTGCCACGAGGAGGAAGACATGCCCGGACAACACGTACCAACCGCACAGTTCGGCGTCTGCGGTGGCTCGGGATCGCTCTCGTTCCACTTCCCGGCCGCACTGAACGACGAGCGCGTCGAGGTTCTCGCTGAGGATCTCGTGTTCGAGACCCCGTTCGGCACCTCGCCCGCGTTCACTCACTTCCGGGTCACGGGCCTCCATGGCGCCCGAGAGGCTCTGGCTGTGAAGATGCACGGCTGGCGTCGAGGAGTGAAGCGAGCCGACGCCTCGCTCCAGGTCTTCTGGGTGTTTCACGAAGCGGGGGTGTCCAAGGTCGTTGCAGACGGTGGTGTCGGCTCGCTGAATCACCTGCTCGACCCGCGCGACATCATGATTCCGAACGACTTCATCGACACCACCATCAAACAAGACATCTACGTGCGCGGCGATCACCTGTTGATAATGCGCCGTCCCATCTGCCCCGTCTTGGCCGATCATCTCCACGCCGGGGCGTCAGTCGAATTCCAACGCGTCTTCAAGCGTGGCACCTACCTCGTCACTGACGGCCCGCGTTTCGAGTCGGTCGCCGAGGTCGACTACTTGCGACGCCTTGGTGGCGACGTCATCGGCCAATCGCTCGCGCCCGAGGTCTTCCTCGCTCGAGACATCGGCGCGTGCTACGCCGGCATCTACATCGTCGTCAACTACGGCGAGGGCGTGGTGCGCGAGTGGGAGCACGACGAGCTGAAGGCCGTCTTCTTCGAGGAGTCGGAGACCATCGCCCGAATCGTCATCGACACCGTGGCCGACGCGCCGCTTGACAGCACCTGCGGGTGCGAAGAGTTCCGCAAGCCCAGCCTGTTGTCCATTCCGGACGTCAGAAAGGACTGAGTGCGAGTGCTCATCACCGCTGATTGGGTACTGCCCGTCTCGCGACCGCCGATCAGCCACGGTGCTGTACTGGTCATCGACGACGTGATCGTCGAGGTCGGACGCGCGGATGATCTCGCGAACCTTCATTCGAGCGTCCCGCGTCATGACCACCCCGGCTGCGTCATCGTGCCGGGCCTCGTCAACGCCCACACCCACCTGTCGCTCACAGCGATCGGGGGACTGATCGAGCCCCAGGCGTTCGAGCACTGGCTCTCCCGATTGATGGGTGCGATCGGGTCGTGGGAACCGGGCGATCATCGCGCCTCGGCCGCACTCGGCGCTCATCGCTGCTTGCAGGCCGGGGTGACCGTCGTCGGGGACATCACGACCTGTCCCGAAGCCCGCCTGACCTCACTCGAAGCCGGAGTGGGGGGCACGTTCTTCTGGGAGGTACTCGGCATTCCCTCGCCCGCCCTGTACGCACGATTGGAGAAGATGGAGTTCCCCGCAAACATTGACGGAGGATGTGGCCCCCGAGTCCGCTGCGGTCTGTCTCCCCACTCACCCTACACAGCGGGTCCCAGACTGATTCAGGCGTTGCACGAAGCCGCCCTCGAGTGGCACGTGCCCTACTGCGTGCACGCTGCGGAATCCGCAGCGGAAGTGGAGCTGCTTCGTGACGGATGCGGGCCACTCGCCGATGTGGCCGAACGCAATGCAGACGGATTCGAGGCGCCTGGTTGCAGTCCAGTCACATATCTCGATCGCCTCGGAGTCCTCGACGGAGCCACCGTTGTTCACGCGGGCCACATCGGACCGAATGACATCGCCCGCCTCGCATCATCCGCGCGGGGTGTCGTCGCGTGCCCGCGCTCGAACATCTATCTGTCCAACCCGGTCGCTCCCGTGGCTCGCCTGTTGAAAGCCGGTGTGCCGGTCGGTCTGGGGACCGACTCGGCCGCCAGCAACCACGACCTTGACCTGATGGAGGATGTCCGCGCCCTCCACGACCTCGACCCATCCATTTCTCCGCGCACGCTGATCGAGATGGTGACGGCGATGGGTGCGATCACGCTGGGCCTCGAGGACCGTTTCGGGATCCTCGAACGTGGGATGCAGGCCGACCTCGCCATCTTCCGCATCGGCGAGACGAGCGACCCCGAGAGCGACTTCGTGCGATTCGCCGGCGCCAGCACCGTGTCAGCGGTACTGGCCGCAGGAGCGTGGAAGGTGCTCGAGGGTCGCCTCGAAGATCCGGTCGAACCGGTCGAGATCGCCGCGCGCGCCGCTCGGGTCCGCGCCGAGCACGAGCTTGAGCGGTTCTGACGCACCAGCACCGCTAACCCTCGCCGAGATACGCCTTTCTCACCTCGTCGTTGGCGAGCAGCTCCTTGCCGGTCCCGGTCAGCTTGATATGCCCGGTCTCGAGCACGTAGCCACGGTGAGCGAGGGAAAGAGCGAGGTTCGCGTTCTGCTCCACCAGCAAGATGGTGATGCCGTCCTCGTTGAGTTTCTGGATGATCTCGAAGATCGTCTCAACGACGACCGGCGCAAGCCCCATGGATGGCTCGTCGAGCATGAGCAGTTTAGGTCGAGCCATGAGTGCGCGTCCCATGGCGAGCATCTGCTGCTCGCCTCCGGAAAGCGTACCGCCTCGCTGGGCGATGCGCTCCTTCAGACGGGGGAACAACTCGAAGACATGCTGGATGTCAGCCTCGATCGCAGCCTTGTCCCTGCGAAGGAACGCGCCCATTTCCAGGTTCTCGTACACGGTCATGCGGGGGAAGATCCGCCGACCCTCCGGCACCTGGATCACTCCAAGCGCGGTGACCTTGTGCGCGGGCATGCCCCCAAGCCGATGCCCATCGAACTCGATGGTGCCGGCTGCGGGTGATATCTGGCCGGAGAGAGTCTTGAGCGTGGTCGATTTACCGGCGCCGTTGGCACCGATCAACGTGACGATCTCTCCCTCTTCGACATGAATCGAGATGCCCTTGAGCGCCTCGATCTTGCCGTAGAACGTGTGTAGATTGTCAACCTTGAGCACGGTTACTCCTAGCCGTGTGCGGCCATCAGCGCCTCGGCGCCTTTACCGAGGTAGGCTTCGATGACTTTCGGATTGCGCTGGATCTCTGCAGGCAGTCCCTCTGCGATCTTCTCGCCGAAGTCGAGGACCACGATACGGTCGGCGATGTCCATAACGACCTTCATGTCATGCTCGATGAGCAAGACGGTGATACCGGCGTCTCGAACCCGTCCCACCAGAGCCGTCAGCTCGACGCTTTCCTGGGGGTTCATGCCTGCGGCGGGCTCGTCCAGCAGAAGCATCGCGGGCTCGGTGGCAAGTGCGCGCGCGATCTCAAGTCGTCGCTGAGCGCCATAGGGTAGGTTCTTTGCGAGCTCATTCGCGTAATCGACAAGCCCCACGAAGGTGAGCCAACGCAGCGCCTCCTGGACGGTGTTCTTCTCCTCGCGGTAGAAGCTCGGAGTGCGCAGCATGGCGCGGAAGGGGCCCGCCTTGGTGCGCGTGTGGCGCCCGACCATGACGTTTTCGAGCGTCGTCATGTTCTGGAAGAGTCGGATGTTTTGAAACGTCCGAGCGATTCCCATACGGCAGATCTTGTGCGGGCGCTTACCGCCCACGGACTGACCCTTGAAGGTGAGGGTGCCCGACGTGGGCTTGTAGATGCCCGTGAGCAGGTTGAAGAACGTGGTCTTGCCCGCCCCGTTGGGGCCGATCAAAGCAACGATCTCTCCCTGATCGACGTGAAAGTCGATATCACTCAACGCCTTGAGGCCGCCGAACTGCATGGTGACGTTACTGGCGTCGATGAGTCGTGTCATCTGTTCGACCTCTCCTTTCATCATCTAGAGGGAGTGCGGGGTGTCGGTTTTGTGCTCGACTTCCCACAGGTCGGTGTTGGACTCGGCGATGATCACATCGTCGGAGGTCAGTTCTCGCGCACGCCGCGTAGAGGGGAAGATGCCTTGAGGTCTGACCGCCATCATGATCACCATCAGACCGCCGAAGATGAGGAACCGGTAGTCACCCACGAGCGAGGCCTGCTCCGGCGTCAGAATACCCGAGAGGACCTCGGACTGAGCCATACCGCGAATCGCCTCCGGGAGACCGGCGATGATGACCGCACCGATGATCGCGCCCGGGATCGACCCCATGCCGCCCAGTACGACCATGCAGACGATGAGTACCGACTCCATGAAGTTGAACGACTCGGGGCTGATGAAGCCCACCCAGTACGCGTATGTGATGCCGGCGATTCCTCCCCAGACCGCTCCCAGCGAGAACGCCCACAGCTTCGTGGTCATGATGTTGATGCCCACCGAGGCTGCGGCCACCTCGTCTTCGCGCATGGCGACCCAGGCGCGCCCCAGGCGGGAGTTGTCGAGGCGCCGGATGATGAAGATGGTGAACAGGCACAACATGACGATGATGAAGTACCAGAACAGGTCTTTCGAGAAGACGAATGTGTCGGTACTGAAGGTATCGCGAACCCATTGCTGGCCGATCGCGGGAACGATGGCCTGGCCCACGGCGGGAAGGCCCGCAGCGCCATTGGTCAACTCGAGGATGTTGTTGGTCAGAGCGATGCGCACGATCTCGCCGAAACCGAGCGTGACGATGGCGAGATAGTCTCCACGCAGACGCAACACCGGGGTCCCCAGCATGACCCCTGTCGCCGCGCCAGCCAGAGTCGCAGGAATGATCAGCGCCCAGTACGAGTACTCCGCCAGCGGGGATGCGGCGCCACCGACGAGCTTTTGGAAGACGAATCCGAACAGGACTCCGGCGTAGGCCCCCATGCCGTAGAACGCCACATACCCCAAGTCGAGCAACCCGGCGTATCCAACGACGATGTTGAGGCCCAAAGCGAGAATCACGTAGATGCCCACCAGTGCGAAGATACGCACCATGAACACGTTCCCGGTCGACTGGAAGTAGATCGGCAAGCCTACGACAAGCACCGCAATGGCCGCGTATATCGCGATCAGTTTCGGCGTGAGCTTGCTGCCTTGGACGTTGGTTCTCAGTTCGATCTTGCTGCCACCCATGCTCTACACCTTCTCTACCACGGACTCGCCGAGCAGGCCGCCCGGACGGAATATCAGAACCAGGATGAGGATCATGAAGGCGATGACGTCTTTGTAGCCGGTCGATATGAATCCGGCGGCCAGAGCCTCGATCATTCCAAGCGTGAACCCACCAAGCATCGCCCCACGCAGGTTACCGATACCTCCGATAACCGCTGCAGTGAAGGATTTGATCCCCGGGATGAATCCCATGTTGTACTTGATGTTGCCGTAGTACATGCCGGAGAAGATACCGGCAACGGCACCCAGCGCCGGGCCGATGAAGAAGGTGAGCGCGATGACCTTGTTGATGTCGACGCCCATGAGCCCGGCAGCGTCACGATCCTGCGACGTGGCACGCATCGCCCTGCCCATTCGCGTCTTCGACACGAAGGTGTCAAGCACGATGAGCAGCGAGATCGTCGTCATGACGATCATCACCTGCAGCGTGGAGACCTGAAGAATCGCGTTGGCACCCTCACCCAACCGATCCGTGAGATGCTCCTGGGCGCCCACCACGAGGAGGTGCAGGGAGCCGGCGGCGTCACGCGCCACCGTGTACTGCAGCACGGGGAACTTCACCGGGAACGGAATCGAGCGAGACGAGACCCAGAGAAGCACCGCATTCTGAAGGAACAGCGACACGCCGATCGCTGAGATCAACGGCGCGAGTCGCGGTGCGTGTCTCAAGGGTCGGTACGCGAATCGTTCGATCAACACACCGAGAAGCCCTGTCATCACCATCGCGAGCAGTATCGAAGCCATATACAGCAAGACGAGCCCGAAGGCCGTTTGAGTGAAGAAGCTCAACTCGCTGAGAATGTTCAACCAAAGGAGTCCGAAGTACGCACCTGACATGAACATCTCGCTGTGCGCGAAGTTGATCATGAGCAAGATGCCGTAGACCAGCGTATAACCCAACGCGATCAGGGCATAGAGACCGCCCAGTGTGAGTCCGTTGACGAACTGCTGCGGCAAGGCAGCGATATCGAAGTGCACGATCACTCCATCCATATGTCACGCGGTTCCAGCGCCGCCAGAGGCACAACGCGCACCACGACGCACCACCCCGCCACAGGCCCGGACGGGAAAACTCCCGTCCGGGCCCGGATGACGTGGTGCTGTGACAGGTCGTTACTTGGTGTACGGAACGAACTTGCCGCCCTCGACCACGTAAGCGGTGAGAGCCTTGTTGGTCGTGTCACCCTTGTCATCGAAGGAGACCTTGCCGGTCACGCCCTCGAAGTCAGTCGCAGCCACTGCCGCGATGATGGCGGCCTTGCCGGCGGGGGTGGCGAGCTGATCGGCACCCAACTCCCTAGCAACCTTCATGGCGGCGTTGATGACAGCCATGGCGGCATCGTAGGCGTAGGTGTCATAAGCCTCGATGGCCTGACCACGGAACTTCGCATCGAAGGCTGCCTTGAAATCCTGGCCCTTCGGCTGCAGGTCGAGCGGCAGACCGATGGAGGTCGCGAGGTCACCCTCGGCGTTGGCCGCACCAGCGATGTCGACGTACTGCTGCGTGTAGAGACCGTCGCCACCCATCAGCGGGGTCTTCATGCCGGATTCCTTGGCCTGCTTGGCGATCAGCGCGGCCTCGGTGTACATACCGCCCATGTAGATCATGTCGGCCTTCAGGCCCTTGATCTTGGTGGTGAGGGCCTTGAAGTCCTGATCCTTCACCTGGATCTTGTCGTTCGAGAGGACCTTTCCGCCACGGGCCTCGAACTGCTTGATGAACTCAGCAGCCAGACCATCGCCGTACGGAGTGGAGTCGCTCACGATTGCAACCGACTTCGCGCCGAGCTTGTCAACGGCGAAGTCAGCGGCGAAGGAGCCCTGCAGGTCGTCAGTCGCGCAGACGCGGAACACGTTCTCGAAGCCCTGCTGGGTCAGCTTGGGGTTCGTGGACGCGGGCGAGATCATCACGAGACCGGCCTCACGGTACTTCTCAGACGTCGGGATCGAGATACCGGAGTTCAGGTGACCCACGATGCCGATGATTTTGGCGTCGGAGATCATCTGGGCTGCGGCGTTGACGCCCGTCTTGGGGTCGCCAGCGTCGTCGACGAACAGACCCTCGAACTCGATACCGAGTTCCTCGGCCTCGGGGTCAGCATTGGCTGCCTCGATGGCCAGCGTTGCGCCGTTCTTGATGCCAAGGCCCAAAGCGGCGATGTCACCGGTGAACGGAGCGCTCACACCGATCTTGACCTTGACGGCTTCCTTAGCGGCACCGTCGTCCACCTTCGCGCCGCCACCTCCGCAACCCGTTGCGACCATCGAGATCGCGACGAGCGCTGCGAGGATGGCGAAGAGGCGCTTGTTGCGCACCTTCATGTTCCCTCCCTTGCTCCCGTGAAACTGTTGTCCTGCCATCCGCCACCTCCGCATCCTGCGGAAGTGGCGCACCTCCACGCGATCATCCCAACCGCGTTCAGATGCACGAAATGTAGCACGTCGATTGCATGCACAACAACGAAAACTGTATTGCATGCCCGCGAACGGCGTAGCGGGGCAACGGACGCCTTGATTACGCTACGGTAACGACGCTCAGATATAGTACATCTCGTGCGCGTGCGCGTCGATTTCGCGCTGCCGTACCGCGAGGTCAGCGAGGCTGACTCCCGAGAGGTGATTCTCCAGTGATTCGGCGGCGCTCTCCCAGAGTTCGGCCGTAGCCGAGTCACGTTGCCGAGGCACGTCAAGTACGTCGCCGCTGAGAGCCTTGACCACATCGGCCACGGTCACATCGGCAGCCGGTCGCGCAAGCGAGCATCCCCCCGTCGCACCGCGACGGCTCACCACGATTCCCGCGTGCGAGAGGGCCGTGATCTGCTGTTCGACGAAGCGCCGGGGCAACGCGAGACTCACGGCGAGGTCTCCTGCTGCAACGAACTCACCTGCCGGCCGATCCACGAGAAGTACCAACGTGCGCACTGCATAATCCAATCGCTGAGAGACGCGCACGGTCAGCCCAACTCCTCCCACAGCTTGGTGCTCAGATACCGCTCGCCCGTCGACGGGGCGACGGTGATGACGAGCTTGCCGTCCATCTCAGGACGAGCGGCGAGCTCCAGAGCAGCCACCAGGTTCGCACCGCTTGAGATTCCGACGAGCAGTCCTTCTCGGCTGGCCAATGCACGCGCGGCCTCGATCGCCCGCTCCGCGTTGACGGTGATGACCTCGTCAAGAACATCGAGATCGAGTGTGTCCGGGATGAAGTTCGCCCCGATACCCTGGATGAGGTGTGGTCCGGGGGCCAGATCCTCGCCCGCGCGGCGCTGGGTTATCAGGGGCGATTCCGACGGCTCGACCGCCACGATGAGAGCCCCGGGGCGATTCTCCTTGAGGTATCGGCCGACACCCGAGATGGTGCCGCCGGTTCCGACACCGGCCACGAAAGCGCCGATCTCGTCATCCCCCGCCGCGTCCACAACCTCGGGACCGGTGGTGCGGTAGTGGGCGAGAGGATTCGCCGGGTTCACGAACTGCCCGGGGATGAACGCGTGGGTGATCGTCGCGGCGATGCGCTCGGCTTCCTCGACAGCCCCGACCATTCCGCGCTCCTTGGGGGTGAGCACGAGCTCGGCCCCATACGCCATGAGGAGTTTGCGCCGTTCGATCGACATCGACTCCGGCATCGTCAGCACGACACGGTAGCCGCGCGCGGCCCCGATCATCGCGAGCACGATCCCGGTGTTACCGCTCGTGGGCTCGACAAGCACCGACCTGCCACGCTCGATGAGCCCACGCTCCTCGGCGTCATCGATCATCGAAAGCCCGATGCGGTCCTTCACCGAACCGCCGGGGTTGCGAGACTCCATCTTGATGAGCACTCGCCCTGGCAGTCCCTCCCCGAGCCTGAGCAGCGGAATGATGGGTGTGTGGCCGATGCTTCCCGTGACATCATCGAACCTGTGGGCGAACTGGGCCATCAGAGTACTCCTGACATCCGGCGGACGATGCGTCCGCGTGACCGTATTGGCGAAGTGTACCCCTGTTCTCGACACTTTTCACGCACTAGGTAAGTGCGCATAATGCGCATTATCTCACCTGCTGACCGGGGGCCCGAGGTGGAATACTCTGGAGTCAGTAGGTCGCGACACGGGAGGTCGAATGCACATCTGGTTCTGGGTATGGGTGGCGCTCGCCGTCATCTTGGCGATCGCCGAGATCTTCACCGCCGGGTTCTTCCTGCTCCCCTTCGCGATCGGTGCGGTAATCGCCGCCCTGCTCGAGTTCCTCGCGCCCGGTTCGATCGGATGGCAGTGGGCCGCGTTCGTGGGAGTCTCGTCTCTCCTGTTGATCGTGTTGCGGCGATTCGCCGACCGCGTCACCCACGAGCCACCCCAGAAGGTGGCCGGCGACAGGCTGCTCGGCCGCCAAGGCGTCGTCTTGGCCTCCATCGATTCACCGGACTCGCTGGGCATGGTCCGTGTGGACCGAGAGGAGTGGAGAGCCAGCTACAGTGGAGGAGAGAGGCTACCCGAAGGAACGCGCATCACTGTTCTGGCGGTCGAGGGCACGCACCTGATCGTCGAACCGATAAGCGATACCGCATCACCAGAAGCCTGACCCCGAGGAGGTCCCTGTGGAGTCCATCATCAGCATCATCCTGTTCGGTTTCTTCGCGTTCGTGCTCGCGTTCGTGTATCTCGCGAGCGCGATCAAGATCATCCGTCCGTACCAGAAGGGCGTCAGCGAGCGGTTGGGCAAGTACCAGCGCACATTCGAGCCGGGCCTGCACATCATCATCCCGTTCCTCGATCGGGTCACGAAGGCGGACATGCGCGAGAACGTCGTCGACGTGCCTCCGCAGGAGGTCATCACCAAAGACAACGTCGTCGTGACCGTCGATGCGGTCGTCTACTACGAGGCGACCGACCCCGTGAAACTCATCTACAACGTCGCGAACTTCTACCTCGCGGCGACCAAGCTCGCGCAGACGAACCTGCGTAACGTCATCGGCGAGATGCAGCTCGACGAGTCGCTCACAAGCCGCGAGAAGATCAACGCGGCGCTTCGCCAGATCCTGGACGACGCGACCGACAAGTGGGGCGTGCGCGTCGTGCGCGTAGAGCTTCAGCGCATCGAGCCGCCGGTCGACGTCACCGAAGCCATGCACCGCCAGATGAAGGCCGAGCGCACGCGACGAGCGCTGATCCTCGAGGCCGACGGCGACAAGCAGGCCGCGATCACACGTGCCGAGGGCTCCAAGCAGGCCGCGATCCTTGAGGCCGAGGGACGCGCGGCCGCGATCAAAGAGGTCGCAGAGGCCGAGAAGTTCCAGCGCATCGCGCTCGCCGAGGGCGAGGCCCGCGGCATCGAGACGGTCTTCAAGGCCATACACGAGGGCGGCCCCACCAACGACCTTCTCGCCGTGCGTTATCTCGACGCGCTGCCCAAGATCGCTGACGGCAAAGCCACGAAGATCTTCCTGCCCTACGAGATCAGCGGCGTCCTGGGAGCCATCGGCGGTATGGCCGAGGCGTTCAAGAGCGGCAGCGTGACGATGGCGGACGAGACCGCTTAACTAGCCCGGCTTTGAGAGCGGGAGCGTGACCAGCACTTCCCCGTCGCGCACGGCGGCGGGGAAGGTACGTACGTCGGCGTTGGGATGGTCGGTCGTGCCATCACGCACGTCGTAGCGCCATCCGTGCCACGGACAGGCCAGGAAGTAGCCGTCCGCATAGCCCTCGGCGAGCGGCGCAAACGCGTGTCGGCAGAGGTTCGAGAGCGCGAAGACCTCCTCGCCGACCCGTACGACAGCGATATCGCGCTTGCCCACTTTCACGTGGCGCGCGGTCCCATCCGGTAGATCGACGAGCAGACATACGGGCACGTCGACCGGCGTGTCGGGGGCAGGCTCGTCAATCACGCCGATGAGCTCGGCACCGTCCTGGACGTCTGTTCGGATGAACAACCCGCACCAACACTTGCGTATCGCCGCGAACTGGTCGCGATAGAACGGGATGCAGGGACAGACGATCTTGAGATCCTCTTTCGGATCACCGGTTCGGACTCGACACGGACAGTAGACGTCGCCATCCCGCTCAAGAACGACCAGTTCGCTTTCGAGCACTTCGTCGACGAACTCGGTCTCTGTGTTGAACTTGTAACCTAGGCGCGCCGCGAACGGCCCCATGTACTCCTTGAGGTCCTCGATCGTGGTTCCGGGTTCGAACACGCGCCGGACTCGCCGCTCATCGGGCGTCATCTCGGAGCCCGTCACAGGCCGAGCAGGTCGGCCATCTTGGCTTTGTTGAATCCAACGACCACCTGGCCATCAGCTATCAGGACCGGAAACGAGGTGCCCCCCGACGCTTTCTTGATCTCATCGATCGCTGCCTGCTTCGCATCACCCTCCAAGAGGTCGACCTCGGTCATCTCGTAGGCAAGCTCGTGGTCGTCGAGATACCGCTTGGTCATGCGACAGTACGGACAGGTGGTGAGAGCGTAGAGGTGGATGTCCATTTCATGTCCTTTCGTGGTGCTGTGCTGTTGGCTCTCGTCGTCGATCCTGTTCGCTACTATTCCCAATCGCAACACAAAGCCCGCGAAGTGGGCATCTACTGAACCAGAAGTCATCAGGAAGGAACGAGTGGACGTGTCAGACACCGAAGTACGCTGCTCTGATGGATCACCGGATTCCCGCCGCGTACTGATCGTTGGGGGCGGATACGCCGGGACGACGCTGGCCGTGAATCTGGGGCGCGCCCTCAAGCGCGACCCGCAACCCGGTGTCGAGGTGATCCTCGTCGAACCGAACCCGTGCCAGCAGGCACTCTCTGAGCTCGACCTCGTCGCGGTGGGCCCCGAGCGTCCGGAGTTCTGCGAGCTGTGGTTGCCGGCGGTGCTCAAGGACCTGCCGGTTCGGACCTGCTTCAATCGCGTCGAGAACATCGACCAGCATCGACGCTCAGTGACGTCGAGCGATGGCCATGAGATCGACTACTGGCGGCTCGTGGTGTGCACGGGCGGTGTCCCCCACCTGCCTGCGATTCCCGGGCTCGCACAGTGCGCCGTGACGATGTGGTCCGTCGCCGACGCACAGGAGTTGCAGCGTCGCGTGAACGCGCAACTGCGCCTGGCCGCTCGCCTCCCCTCGCGCGAGGCGCGCAGGCAGGTGCTGTCGTTCACCGTGTGCGGCGGTGGGGCGACCGGTGTGGAGGTCGTCGGCACCATGGCTCAGCTGCTGCCGAAACGGGCGGCCGAGATCGGCCTCGATACGGAAGACCTGAGCATCAGCCTCGTCGAGGGGCGTCCGCAGATCCTCTACGACCTGCCCGAGAAACAGCGACTGCATGCTGTGGACCGGCTGCGCCGAATGGGCGTCGACGTCGTGACCGGCTCGATGGTCTCTCATGTCACAGACGGGCGCGTCGTGCTCGCTAACGGACGTGAAGTGGCCGCGGCCGTTCTGTGCTGGGCAGGCGGCACCAAGGCCGATCCTCACGCTGCCCAGTGGGGATTCTCGACCGACGGCTCGGGGCGTCTGGTCACCGGCCCGGATCTCAAGGCCGAGGGTCACGATGACGTCTACGCCCTAGGGGACGTGGCGGCGTTTCGCGACCCTCGAACCGGCCGGGTGCTTCCCATGCTCGCCCAGTTCGCGATACGCCAAGGTGAACACACAGCGAAGAACCTGATGCGCGAGATACGCGGCGAGGAAACAACTCCGTTCGTCCCGCACATGCACGGGGAGTTCGTCTCGATAGGACCGAGCTGGGGCGTGGGCTGGGCCTGGAATATGAGACTGTCCGGAGTGCCCGCCATCCTGATGAAACGGTTGACGTACGTACTGTACTGGTGGCAGGTGGGAGGATTGCGGCTGGCATGGAGCCGAGCGAAGGAACTTCTGGCCATGCAACGTTAGGTCCACGAGAAGGGGAGGACTCTCATGAACAGGGTACCGAAGGCGTATGTGCTGGCGCTGTTCGCGGTCGGCGTGCTCGCAAGTGCGGGCTGTGTCGGCACTGCGGAAACCATCGGTAAACAGACGAGCGTGAACCTGCAGGCATGCGGAGCCGACGACTGTCACCGCGAAGTGGTGGACGCTCAGGCTCGGAGCGCACACTCGGAAGTCGATTGCATGACGTGCCATGAAGGTACGGGTGAAGCTCACGCGAAGGATCCGAAGAAGGCGATCGCCACGATAGACTGGCGAATCGACGCATGTGCCGGATGCCATGAGGGTCAGGCGACAACCTATCTCTACGACGACAACGCGAAGGTCGGACCGTTCGGAGGCTCGCAACGCACTCCCGCGCAGCCGAAGGTCGACACCTTCCCCTCGTACAACACCATCGTGGCCGGTCATCCGTTCTCGCGGGACTACCGCGAAGAAGGCGCCCACGCCTACGTCCTCCAGGACCACTACGAGACGCTGCGCGGCAAGTTCGATTCATGCCTGCAGTGCAAGTCGACCAAAATCGCCTACGCGTGGGACACCGGCAAGCCTGTGACGGTCGCGAAAGATGCCGAGATCGAGTTGGCACACACGGCGGCACCCGGCATCGAAGCCAAGAAGGTGAAGATCCCTGCAGGCACGAAGATCACGTACGCGACCGACAAGGACACGCGTGCGGTCCGCACGAAGGCGGTGTTCCCTGACGGAACGACATGGACGTCTCCTCCCGCCAAGAGTGCGGACGCCACGCAGACCTACAACATGATATGGGCGGCGAGCGTCGCGGCGATCAAGGAGACGTGGCCGTACGGTTCGGGCTGCAACCACTGCCACGACCCGCACACCGGCGGTGAGCGTCTGGTGCGAAAGGCGATGCTCGGCGTCATAGAAGGTGACGGCGGCCCCACAGGCTCCGGCGGCGTGAACCCGTACGCGAAAGGCAGCACGAAGGACTGGACAGCCGCATCGAAGAAGGACCGGCAGGTGCTGATATGCGCGCAATGCCACGTCGAATACAGTTGTGCCAGAAGCGGCGTCGACGGCGTTGTTCGTGATGCGTTCAGCTGGGTGAAAGCAGCCGACCTGCACGATCTGTACATCAAGCAGTTCGGCTACACGCAGGACTGGAAGAACGCGCTCATGGGTGAACCCCTGATCAAGAGCCAGCATCCTGAGGTCGAGTTGTTCTGGGAGAGTACGCACTACACCGTTGGCGCCTCCTGCGTCGACTGCCACATGCCCGAGGTGCGCGGCGCGAACAACCGACCCTTCACCAGCCACTGGTTCACGAGCCCGTACAAGTACCGTGACGAGAAGACGTGGACCGACTTCGCCGAAGTGACCGGCGTCGACCCACGCTCGAAGAGCAACCCGTGTGCGAGCTGTCATGAGGACGCGACCGACAAGGGAATCGCCCAACAGAAGGCGTTCTTCGCTCGCCAGGGCGAAGTCGAGAAGCTTCTCGCCCGTTCGGTGATCGAATTCGCGAAGCTCAAAGAGGCGAAAGCCGCCAAGAAGCCGATCGACGAGAAGGCCTACGCCGAGGCGCTGGAAGCTCATCGCCGCGCTCACGTGATCTGGGAGAACATCGCGGTCTCCGAGAACTCGATGGGTTTTCACAACTTCGAAGAAGCGTTCTTGGCCATGGATGAGGCGGAAAAGCAGGTGCGGATCGCTTTGGACCGGGAGGCCAAGGCACTTTCACCGAGATGATGCCGGAGGGCGCGACGATTCGTCGGCGGAGTCTATACTGACCGAATGGACTCTCCTTCCGGCCTTCGCGCCGTATTCCTCGGGTCCGGCTCTGCCGGCAACTGCACAGCGATCGCGTACCGAGACACCCTCGTGCTCGTCGACTGCGGATTCTCCGCACGCGAGACCGCACGACGCCTCGTGGCCTCCGGGCTCGACCCGGGCAAGGTCACGGGCATCCTCGTCACGCATGAGCATGGCGATCACGTGCGCGGCATCGACGTGTTCACACGCCGTCACGCGCCCGGCTGTCCCACGTACGCATCGGTCGGCACCGTGCGCTCGGCGGGACCCGGAACACTCGGGACCGAGGTCCGGACGATCCGCCCCGGCGAGCAGACGCGGGTGGGTGACCTCGAGCTGCTTGCGTTTCGGACCTCGCATGACGCCGCCGAGCCACTGGGCTTTCGCATCTCGGGAGGCGATGAGTCAGTCGGGATCGTGACCGACACCGGCGTTCTCACGCCCGAAGCGATCGAGACGCTCGCAGGTGTCGGGGTGCTCGGTATCGAGAGCAACCATGACGTTGAGATGCTGGAAAACGGCCCGTATCCCTACCACTTGAAACGCCGAATCAGCTCAAGCCGCGGTCACTTGTCCAACGCGGCCGCCGCCCACGCACTCGAGATGCTCGCGAGCGACTCTCTCGCACGAGTGGTTTCGCTGCATCGGTCACGCACGAACAACACGGCCGCTCTGGCACGAGCGGCGTTGAAGGAGCGCGTGAGGCGCATCGGTCTGACAGCGGTGGTCGAAATCGTCGAGCAGGACGGCAGCGCGACCGTCAGCTGAGCGTGTCGTCAAGCGCACGCACTCTCGCCGCCTCACGGACCTGCGCTATCAGCCACACCGCGCCTACCGTTGCCACGGCCAGGCCCGCGACGATGCCGAAGAACATGAGCTTGATGAATATCTCATCGGAGTTCATGACCGGACTGTCGGGGTGCAGGGCCCGTCCAGGACCGAGCACGGCTCTCAGGATGACCGTCCACATGAGCGCCACCAGACCGATGTCGGCACCGGCGAGTAGCTTCTTCTCGTCAACGAGAAGCGGTAAGACGGCCACGGCAAGGGCCGCGATCAGGACCCAGAGCTGCGCCATCAGACGCGGATCCTCCAAAGCGACGGTGATCGGCGAGGACTTCGAGCTCGTGAAATCCCACGTGTTGAGCGCCGCGAGAAGACCGAGCCCGGAACCGGTGAGCCACATGGGAATCGCGATCCAGCGCACGCCCTCCTGGATAGAGTAGAGGCGCTCCCGCGTCGTCACGAGGTACGCGACGGCGAGCAGCGCGAGCACGCTGAATGCGGTCAGATTCACCCATGTCATCGCACCATGAAACACCGGGAGACGGACCTTGTTTCCGAGACCCTCGACCGCGGGGAACAGCGCCGTGCACACGGCCGCAGCAACAACGCCCGTAGCCAGCACGATCAGGGGAAACATGCGCTTTGAGAGTCTGCCTGCGTTCATGATGACCTTTCCTCGAGCCTGCTGACCGCTACAGTCTAGCAAGTCGGCGACGTTGATCCGCCGTCCGTCAGCTCTCCTCGGCGAGGGCCACTCCCGGTGCGCCGAGGAGAGACTCCGCGGTCCGCTTCGGTGTCGCCACCGCACGGCTCCCCGCGAGCGCGACTCCGGCCAGCACGACCAAGCCGCCGAGAATCGTGGCTGCGTGTGACGTCTCGCCCACCCACGCCCAGGCGACGAACATGCCGAGCACCGGTATCAGGTACAGCGAGCGTGCGGCAACTCCGGGCGGAAGTCCCTTGAGTGACTTGGCCCACAACACGTAAGCGATCGCTCCCGGCACGAGGGCCAAGTAGACCAGCGTCGCAACCCCGGCCACATCGGCGCCCCGCATCGCTGCGAGTGAGCCCGGGGCGAAGACCAACAACGGCAGCGTGCCCGTGACGACCGCGTAGGTGGTCACCTCGATCGGGCGATATCTGGCGAGGAGCGGCTTGCTGACGAACGTGTAAGTCGTGAACGACAGCGCCGCGAGGATGATGAGCCCTCCGCTGGAACCGATTCCTCCGAAGACGTCACCCTTCCCGCCCATCACAACGAGACCGATGGTGCACAGTGCGAGTCCGGCCCACGTCGACCACGCCGACCGCTCGTGTCCAAGCGCGACGGCGAGCACGGTGGTGAACACCGGACTCATGTTGATGAGAAAACCGGCCATGGTCGCAGAGACCCCGGTCTGTCCGTTGACGAGCAGAATCTGATAGAGGCCGAAACCGAACAGGCCTGACAGCACGATGCGCACGGCGTCGCCAGGCGCTGGAAGGCGCATCCGCGTCAGAAGCGCGAACACGATGAACGCTGTTGCCGTGAGCGTCCACCTCAAGAACAGCAGATGCCCCGGGGAGAAGTGCTCGAGCGCGGCCGAGAGACCGGCGAACGTCGTGCTCCAAAGCACCACCGTCGCCGCCAGGGCCAGCACCGTTCCCGCTCCATACCGCTTGACCAACACGCACTTCTTTCTTGAGGGCCGACACGCTCGTACAAGCGTATGAGGAGTGTAGTGACGAACCTCCCCTCGCGAGAAGTGCGATACTGAGTTGTTTCGCGTGATATTCCTTTGTATCGTTTGCGATTAGGCGGTATTCACCTACGATTGGAGCGCAATGGACGACATCGACCACCTGCTCCTGCGTCACCTGCAAGACGATGCCCGCACGGGATTCGCCGCACTGGGCCGCCTCGTCGGACTGAGTGCGCCGGCGGTCGCCGAGCGCGTGAAGCGTCTCGAGGCGAGCGGCGTCATCAGCGGATTCCACGCGCGGGTGGACCTCAAGCGCGCAGGCTACGGGATCGTCGGCTTCATCCGGCTGTCGGCGGCACCAGAACTCGCCCTCGAACTGGGGCGTCTCGCCGAGATCACGCCGGAAGTGCTCGAGTTCCACCACGTCACCGGCTCTGAGGGTTACGTGTTGAAGGTCGCGACACGCTCCATCGAGCACCTGGAGAGGATTCTGGTGAAGTTCGTGTCCTTCGGACCTACGACCACCTCGATCGTCTTGTCCTCACCGGTCACGTGGCGACGGATAGAGTTCGAGAGGCCCTGAAAAGACGAGGGGCGACGCGAGGGGTGGACCTCGCGTCGCCAGAGCCGACCTCGTGGGGGGAGGCCGACCGCGTCCTCAACCGCTTTCGTGGCGCAAGCCTACGAAGCGGGCACTACTGCCGAAGCCCCCGAAAGTCCGCCACTGAGCCAGTGAGATCCGGCCCGACGGTTCCAGTCGGCTCGACAGTGCTCGTCGGTTCGCCCGTGGGGTTGGTAGGCGGACCGACCGGGGCTGTTGGCATGGTCGAGGGGTCGACGCCAAGCCAGCCCGCGAACTTCAACCACACACGAATCAATCCGGGCGGCACTTGCTTCTTGCGCCCATCCGCGATCTTCGCGAGCGATTTCTCGATGTTGCTCGTGATGCGTGAGAACGCGTTCGAGACCGCAGGTGTGGCCTCGACGGAGCGCGTCGACTCAATGCCCCGAGTGGTCTCGCGTGCACTTTTGCGATCGGAGTTCTCGGCGCGTCGTGTTTCCTTGGCTTCCGCACGCACGGCCTTGCGCTCGGCCTTTCGCGCGTCCTTCGACTCGTCGCGCCCCTTGTCGGTGTCTGAGGCCTGACGCTCCTTGGCGCCCTTGCCCCGCTCTTCGCCGCCGCCGGGGGCCGCGAACGCCGAACTCGGGATCACCAAAGCGATTCCGAGGAGCACTGTGATACTGATGGACCAGAATCGTCTCATGGCTCGCTCCTTCTCAATGAACTCATACCCGCATCATCGAGCGGACGGTGCCAGAGCGACAGTGCAGAGCACACCATGCGTGTGACCGCCGTCACAAAGGACATCTACCCAAGAAGAAGCGTACTGAGACTAGTGGGCCTTCAGTCGAAGACCCGTTTCAGCGAGGGACCCGAAGTCAGCCGACCCCAGATGGCCCTCGATCAGATCATCGAGATCGCGCCAGAACACCTGGTGCATGGGACACGTCGTCGAGCGAGTGCACGCCCCGCCCACGTCGGTACACAGTGCGAGCGATGCCGGCTCCTTGAGCGCACGAAAGACGTCAAGCACGCTGATCTGGGCCGCCGAGCGAGCGAGCATCACGCCTCCGCCCACTCCGCGACGTGACGTGAGCAGTCCACCGACCACCAGATCACGAACGATGGTCCTCGCGTAGTCGTAGGGGACCTGCGACGTTTCCGCCAGCTGACGTACGGTCGCGCGATTCCCTTCACCTATCAAGACGAGCTCATACATCAGTCGGATTCCGTAGTCTGTACGCCAATTGATTGGCACGTTGCCTCACTCCGATTCGTGGTGCCGGCCCACGCCGTTCGCGGACCGCAGATGATTCTTGACCTATTTCTTCAGTAGTGCAAGCACGTCCGCGACTGATGATTCGCGGGCGCTCCATCGCCGCAGACGCTACACTCAAAAGCAGGCTCGCCATTCCACGGAGGTGCTGAGATGGGAACCCTGTCTTTCGATGACGAACTGCGAACAGGACACGCGGTCATCGACGAGCAGCACGAGGCGCTGTTCCAGCTCGCGCAAAGAGTCATCGACAAGCTTGGCACTTGCTCGCTTGATTCACATACCATCCCGTCTCCCGAACCTGATTCCTGCGAGGAACGGGTGGAGGACGCGCTCGCGGATGCCGTGTACGGGCTTGTCGACTACACCACCGAGCACTTCTCTGACGAGGAGACGGTGATGCGTGAGGCGGGGTATCCCAGCGCACCGATCCACTCCGCGTTGCATGCTGAGCTTGCCGAGCGGGTGACGGCCTACATGGTCCGCCTGATGGACGGCGACGAGGTCTGTGCTGCGGAACTGGTCGACTTCCTCATCGAGTGGCTGACCGCTCACATCATGACGAGTGACCGCGAGTTCACCGCGTGGCTGTCCGCTCAAGGCAGATGAGCGTCGCACTGGTCTATGGGGAGCGGTTGGCAGAGTACCGCTTCGCGCACGGCCACCCCATGCGGCCGGAGCGGTTCTCGCTCGCGGTCGAACTGATGCGAGGCTGGGGGCTGCTCGCAAGGCGAGGCGATCCGGACGTCACTGCGGACGGCATCGAATGCGCGCGGGTTCTCGAGCCCTATTCGGCGAGCGACGCGGACCTGCTCCTGTTCCACGATGGCGCGTACATCGCGCACGTGAAGGCCGCAAGCGAGGATCCGGCTGTGGCGAGCATGCGTTTCGGCCTGGGCGCGGACACGCCGGCATTCGCGGGCATGCACGAGGCAGCGGCGCTCGCCGTGGGCGGCACGATTCTCGCGCTGGACGCGGTTCTCGACGAAAGCGTCACCAGAGCGTTCGCTCCTGCTGGCGGCCTGCACCACGGCCAACGCGATCGCGCCTCGGGTTTTTGCGTGTACAACGACTGCGCGGTCGCTATCGAGCGCGCGACTCGGCTGCGCCCGGGACTGCGCGTCGCCTACGTCGACATCGACGCGCATCACGGCGACGGAGTCGAGGCGGCGTTTTACGAGCGCGACGACGTCTTCACCGCGTCGATCCACGAGTCGGGGCGGTTCCTCTTTCCCGGCACGGGCGCGGCCACGGACACGGGCGCTGGCAAGGGCGTCGGCTTCGCGCTCAACGTGCCACTGTCTCCGGGCGCCGGCGATGATGATCTCGCGCGGGCACTCACCGACCGCGTCGTACCCGCGCTGCGCGACTTCGCGCCCGACGTCATCGTCGCCCAGCTTGGCGGCGACTCGCACGAAGGAGACCCGCTGACGCACCTAGCGGTGACGATACCCGGGTTCATCGAGGCGGTCCGCACCGTCGTGGCCTGCGCCGAGGAGCTGTGCGACGGTAGAATCGTGGCGGTGGGCGGCGGAGGCTATCAGCCGTACTCGGTGGTGCCACAGATGTGGGCGTCCGCGCTGTGTGTGCTGATGGGCGCGCGCATACCGGACGAACTGCCTCGCGAGTGGTTGGAGAGGGCGTCGGCAACATGACACGACGGTTGTCCAAATCAAGGTTCCAGACAGGACTGCAGTGCCCGAAGGCACTCTGGCTCACCGTGCACGAACCGGGACTCAAAGACCCGGACACGGAGCAACGGACCCACATCTTCGATACCGGCACCGCCGTCGGCGAGCTCGCACGCAGCCGATTTCCCGATGGCGTCTTGATCACGCAGGACCACACACAGTCCGAGGAGGCCCTCCGGGCCACGCAACGCCTGTTCGACGACCCGCCCAGCGCGATCTTCGAGGCCGCCCTCTTCCATGAAGGCGTCTTCGTCCGCCCCGACGTGATGGTGCGCGTGGGCGGCGACGAATGGGACCTCTACGAAGTCAAGTCGTCAACGCGCGTGAAGGCCGAGAACATCTCGGACGTGGCGATCCAGACATGGGTGCTCGAGGGGTCGGGGCAAAGGATCCGGCGCGCATTCCTCATGCACTTGGACAACACCTACGTATTCGCGGGTGGCGAGTACGATCTCACGCGGCTCTTCATCGCCGAGGACGTCACCGCCGAGGCACGCGCGTGGATGCCCCACGTGCCGTCACGCGTCGCTGAGATGCTCAGGATGCTCGACGGGGCGATGCCCGATGTGCGCATCGGCGCACACTGCAAGAGCCCCTACACGTGTTCCTTCCACGGGTACTGCCACTCGTTTCTCCCCGAAAAACCCGTGACGGCCCTGCCGCGAATCAACCCTCAGCTCCTCGACTCGCTGTTGACCGCCGGTATCCACTGCATCGCAGACGTACCGCTCGACTACCCCGGCCTCACCGCAACCCAGCGTGAGGTCGTAGCGGTCTTACGAAGCGGCGAGGCACGGCTGGTGGGTGACCTCGCCACGGCTTTTGATGACCTGCGTTACCCGCTGCACTTCCTGGACTTCGAGACGATGATGTCGGCGCTTCCGTTGTGGGCGAGCACACGACCGTGGCAACAGGTCCCGTTCCAATGGTCCGACCACATCCTGCATCACAACGGCGACCTTGTTCACCGGGAGTTCCTGCACACGGAGACCTCTGACCCGCGTCCTGCGTTCATCGAGAGCCTGCTCGATACGCTGGGCGACACGGGGTCGATCGTCGTGTACTCGGCGTTCGAGAACACGCGCTTGAACGAACTCGCCGCGTTCCACCCCGACCAGGCGAAGCGTATCGCGGCGGTACAGGCGCGGATCTTCGACCTCCTGCCGGTCGTGCGGCGACACGTACGCCACCCTGCCACGCTCGGCAGCTCAAGTATCAAGGCCGTGCTGCCCGCGCTCGTCCCCGACCTGAGCTACGACGGACTCGAGATCGCCGAGGGCGGCACTGCCTCGCTGCGCTATCTGCATGCGGTCACGGGACGGCTCACCGGCGAGGACGTCGCTCGTACCTTCGCGGCGCTGCGAGAGTACTGCGGCACCGACACCCTCGCGATGGTGCGGCTCTACCAGGTTCTGCAGGCGACGTAGATCGCCGGTGGGCCTACGTCGTCTCGTCGCTCGGCTGTGTCGGCGTCGGATTCGGCACCGGTGAGGGCTTCCTGATGTAGGTCCGCCAGCCAGTCTTCGCGCTCTCGTTGCCGGCTTCGTCAACCGCCCACACCCTCCAGCGCCTCTTCACCGGCAACACCCTCGCCGAGTAGAAATTATCCGCGAGACCACTGATGACCTGCGTCTTTCCCCACGTGCCGTTGGGGAGTCGGTCCTGGATCTCGAAGGCGTAGGTCACAGGTCCATCGTCGGAGACTGTGGTCCACCGCAAGTGGACGCGAGTCGTGCGAACGCTCGCGCCGTCGGAAGGAGCGGTCTGCTTGGGACGGGCCGGAGGATCCTCGTCGGTTTGAGTGGT
Source organism: uncultured Actinomycetes bacterium (assembly GCA_947085035.1). Lineage (GTDB taxonomy): Bacteria > Actinomycetota > Coriobacteriia > Anaerosomatales > PHET01 > CAMTUW01. The sequence goes on along the minus strand of CAMTUW010000005.1, from coordinate 5,508 downwards.
CTCGACCGATGCGTCCGTCTCCTCGGTGAACTCGGGCTCGATGGTCTCTGTGGGCACCGGTTCCTCGACGCCGGCCGGCATCGTGGTCACCGTCTCGACGACTGGAGCGGGCTCGGGCTCAGCGACAGGAGCGGTCGCACGTCCCAGCGCGAAACCGACGATCAGGCCGAACACGAGCATGATCGCCGCGCCCACTCCCATCGTGAGGTACAAGCGCTTGTTCCGATCAACGCCCCCGGAATGATACGAGCGGTTCGGGACGCGGCCCATGTCGTACTTGTCAGATCGGTATCCCACGTCTCACAGCACCCCCTGAGATCACGGTCAAGGCCCACACACCATCGTTCACGTTACTACACGCAGGCACGCGAGCGGAACAACCCCGACCGTCCGCGTCAGTTGCCGAATACCCGCTGACTGACTCTCTTGGCCTTCAAGAAGTCCGCGTAGTTGGTCACATACGTATGAGAGCCGTCCTTGCCGGTGAGTACATAGTAGAGGTACTTCGTCTTCGGCGGTTTCGCGGCGGCCTGAATCGAGGAAAGGCCCGGATTCGAGATGGGGCCCGGCGGCAGGCCCGCATGGATGTAGGTGTTGTAGGGGCTGTCGAGCTTGAGGTCCTCGAGTGTCAGAGACGTGGTGCCTTCAGGCAGTCGGTAAAGAACCGTTGCGCAGATCTGCAGCCGCATCTTGGCCTTCAAGCGGTTGTAGATCACCGAGGCGACCAGCGGTCGCTCCTTCTCGAGTCGCGCCTCGCGCTCGATCATCGAAGCGATGACGATCACATCCGAGAAGGTCAGGTTCTTCGACTCCGCGTACGACATGTCGATGTTCGCGGTCTTGGCCACGAATGTGTCGAGCAACAACCTCACGATCTCCTCGGCGGTCACACCTTGCTTGACCTGGTACGTCGCGGGGAACAAGTAGCCCTCGAGCGAGTCGCCGTACGCGCCTTTGAGGAACGGATACTCGTCAACGAACCTCGGTGCGCCCTTCGTGAGCAGCGCGAGCAGCTCGTCTGCGCTCACGTCGGCTCGCTTCGCGAAGCGAGCGGCAATCTGCTTGGCGGTGAAGCCCTCGGGAATCGGGACCTCGAAGATGACGATCCGGGGACCTTTGGACAGCTCACGCAACACCACGTCGTAGTCCGTCCCCGTAACAAGCGAGTAGGTACCCGCTTTGAGCTCACCGTCGGCCTCGGCCAAGCGGGCCTTGAGACGAAACATGAGCGCATTGGGGATGACGCCCGCCTGCGAGAGCGTCTGGGCGATGCTCTCGGTACTCGAGCCGCTCTCGATCACGACCTCGACCGGCGCTCCCGGCGCGATGGCGTGCTCCGAGCGCGTCAGCTCGTACCACCCTGCCGCCGCAACACCGCTGGCGAGCACGGCCAACAGCGACAACCCAGCGAGGACCGCGCGAGGCGACCGCTTGGCACGGCGTCTGTTCGTGTCGATGGCGATGCGACGACTCATCTTGGCGGCTCCGTCTGAATCGGCTCGGGAGGAATACTGCACGCGCGGACTGAGACAGTCTAGCGAAGGTCGCGCCGTTGCACCCGCGCGTCCGGCAAACGTGTGACCAACGTCACCAGCGAAGCACCCCCGGTCACCGCAGCTCCTCACCTGTTCACACTCGCGCGCCGATACCGGAACAAGGAGGTACGCATACACATGAGTCCCACACGAGTGATTTCGGCACGGCCCGTTCCCATGATGGCGGTGCTTCTCCTGCTGTCGGTCCTTCTGTTCACCATGCTCGGAGCCGCGAGCGCGCACGCCATCACGCGCGATGAGGTGCTGGCACGCGCTCAGAGGTTGACTGACTTCCCGGTTGCCTACAGTCAGTCGAAATACCATGCCGGCTACCGGACCGATTGCTCCGGATACGTGTCGATGTGCTGGAACACCAAGACCTCCTGGTCGACCAGATCGTTTCACCTCGTCTCCCACCGCATCTCCGTCAAAGAGCTCTTGCCGGGCGATGCTTTGCTGAAGAAGGGCTATCACATCAGGCTGTTCTACGGGTGGCTCGACGACACGCGTACGCACTACCTCGCCTACGAATCAAGCGACGGCCAGGTCGCCAAGGGTCGCGTCCGCTCGATGGCGGATGACTTGGCCTTCGGCTACATCCCCACTCGCTACGACCGGATCCGCAACAGCCCGAAACCGCGAAACGTCCTACTCAACGGCTCTTTCAAAGTGTGGGAGAGCGCCCGCCGCGGTCGCCCTGACCTGCCCGTCTGGTGGCAGAGCGGCACACAGTGGTGGGAGACGCCCGCCCTGCGCCGCAGCGATACCTACCGCTCGGCCCACAGCTCTCTTGAACTCACGAACCCGAGCGAGGACCCCCTGACATACACTGAGATCTCGCAGGTCGCCACGGTCGTGGCCGGCGTGGACTACCGACTCACCGCGTGGGCGAAGACAGATTCAGACCCCGCCGGTGTCGAGCTGAGGCTCGTGTACCTCGACGGCTCCGGGGAATCCGTTGCAGAGACCACGACCATGGGGAATCGCTTCGGTATCGACGGTCTGGCGTTCAGGCGGCTTTCCATTCTGTACCCGACACCGCCTGACGCGGTCAGAGCGCACGTCACCATCCGGCTTGCGGGTGGATCTGCGACCGATGAGAGTGGAACCGTCGTTGCCGGGACCTCGGTACTGCTCGACGACATCTCGCTGTCGCGTCCGCAGGTCACGGCCGCGATCAAGGCCAGCGCTTCGACGGCCCGTAGCGGCACGGCCGTGACTCTGGGCGGATCGGTCACCCCGACCGTCGCTATCGGCGCGCCTGCGACGATCCACGTGAAGCGGCCGGGCGCGGCATGGGCGAAGCTTTCCACCTCGGATATCCACGCATCGGGCAATGGAGCCGCGTGGAAGGGCAAGTTCGGCTTCACGCGAAGCATGCCTAGGGGAACCTACCGGTTCAAGGTGACGATACCTCCGGTTCCGGGCCATCTTGGCACGACCACAAGTAGCGTTAGTGTCATTCTGCGATAGTTGTCAGCGCACCCTCACCTTCAACGAAAGCGCGCTCTTGGTCAGCGCATGGCCCGCATCCGAGTGCGTCGCTTGGAAGCGATACACTCCTGCCTTGAGCTTGAAGGCCGCCTTGTAGCCGCCGGTCGAGGTGGCCGTCACCGCCTTCGTGCTCACACGGACGAGTCTGGTGCCCGACACGCGGTACGCGGTGACACTCACCACGCCCGCGTGCTTGGGGAGCAGCGTGCCCTTCATCGAGAAGGCGCGTGAGGCTCTCGGCGCCGACGTCGAAGCCACCGGGGTGGAGAGCCTGGCGCGAGGCTTCAACGTGAACGTGGCCGGTACCGCCTTGTACAGAGCGTTGTCGACAAGCTCCACGCGCATGGCGGTCGCGTTCCACACGGCGGGCAGCGTGGCCGCGTAAGAGCCGACGACACCCGAGGCGCTCATCGTGGCGATGGTGCTCCACACGGTTCCCGCGCGCTTCTGCACCAGAAGCGTGTGACCATCAAGAGGTGCCGCCGGGGTGCCGGTAGAGGCGAGACTCTTGAGCGAAGCCGTGACCTTGGATGTAGCGCGGTAGCCCGCCACAACGATCTTGGGCACCGTGATCGTGGCAGTACTCGGGGCGACGACGATCGTGGCAGTACTCGGGGCGACGACGATCGTGCGACGCGCCACCGGACCGGCGTTGCCCGCGGCATCGATCGCGCGCACGTGCAGGTACCACTTGCCGGGTGCCGTCACCGACGCCGTCACCGACGCGGTGGCGCCGATGCTCTCCGGCACGCCGTCAGGCACCGTGCCGGGGATGCGGTCGACCACCCAGGAGTAGCCACGGACCCATGATGCGGAGTCGACCGCGTGCACCGTGCCGGTGAAGGAGGCCTGCGCGTAGCCGGTCGTCTCGAGCGCGTGGGAGGAGGATCGTATCGCGATCACCTTGGGCGGCACGCAGTCACCCGGCGCGAAGGTGCGGACCGGGGTGTTGCGGCCCGTGTTGGTGTCGTCGCCGAGCTGGCCGCTGCTGTTCCAGCCCCAGGACCAAAGCGTCCCGTCGGATTTCAGCGCGGACGTGTGGATGTCGCCGCGACGACCGATACCCAGTTCGCTGCCGTGTCGACCCGGCCCGGGCTCGTGCGGTCCGCGTTGGTGCCGTCACCGAGCTGGCCGTGGCCGTTGTAGCCCCAGGACCAGAGCGTCCCGTCGGACTTCAGCGCGAGGGTGTGGTATAGGCGCGTGGAGGCCGATACCCAGTCCCTGTCGCCTCCCACCTTGACCGGGGCGTTGCGGTCCATGGTGTGGCCGAGCCCGAGCTCACCATGTGAGTTCCGGCCCCATGCCCATAGCGTACCGTCAGACTTCAGCGCGAGAGTGCGGACGTAGTCCGCAGCGACCGACACCCAGACCGTCTCCGTGCCGACTTGTGTGGGGGTATCGCGGTACGCGGTGTCACCGAGTCCGAGTTCGCCGTAATCATTGCCGCCCCAAGCCCAAAGCGTCCCATCGGACTTCAGCGCGACAATGTGACTGCTGCCCGCGTCGACCGAAGCCCAGTCCGCAGCCACTCCGACTTGTTCGGGAGCGCGGCAGTCCATGGCGTGGCCGAGCCCGAGTTGTCCGATCTCGTTGCGGCCCCAAGCCCAAAGCGTCCCGTCGGACTTCAGCGCGAGGGTGTGGGAGTCGCCCGCGTCGACCAAGACCCAGTCGCCGTCCGTGCCGACTTGTTCGGGGGCGTTGCGGTCCGCGTCATCGTCGAGCCCGAGCTGGCCGTTGGTGTTGCCGCCCCAGGCCCAAAGCGTCCCGTCGGACTTGAGGGCGAGGGTGTGGAATCTGCCAGCGGCAATCGAGGCCCAGTCCGCCTGTGTGCCGACTTGTTCGGGGGTGTTGCGGTGCGCGGTATCGCCGAGTCCGAGCTGGCCGAACTCGTTGTTGCCCCAGGCCCAGAGCGTCCCGTCGGATTTCAGCGCGGCCGTGTGGTACATGCCCACCGCGATCATCGGCTCGGCGTGACCGGACGCAAGCGAAGCGCCAGCCGCGATGAAGCGCGGGCTGGTGCGGGCTGTGGTGGTGCCGTCACCGAGCTGGCCGGAGTAGTTGTTGCCCCAGGCCCAGAGCGTCCCGTCCGACTTCAGCGCGAGAGTGTGGGATCCGCCCGCAGAAACCGAGACCCAGTCCGTCGCCGTGCCGGACTGTGTCGGGATATCGCGGTCCGTGGTGGTGCCGTCGCCGAGCTGGCCTTCGCTATTGCGACCCCAGGCCCAGAGCGTCCCGTCGGACTTGATCGCGAGGGTGTGGATGTCACCCGCAGAAACCGAGACCCACTCCGTCGCCGTGCCGACCTGTGTCGGGATATTGCGGTGCGTGGTGGTGCCGTCACCGAGCTGGCCATGGGAGTTGTAGCCCCAGGCCCAGAGCGTCCCGTCGGACTTGATCGCGAGGGTGTGGATGTCACCCGCAGAAACCGAGACCCACTCCGTCGCCGTGCCGACCTGTGTCGGGATATTGCGGTGCGTGG
>CAMTUW010000004.1:0-2096 GCA_947085035.1 uncultured Actinomycetes bacterium | reverse complement strand
GCGTGGCGTCCACGCCGATCGTGGCTGCGGTGAGCGTCGCGGTCGGGTTGCCCCAGACGTCGTAGGCGTAGTGCGCGAAGGCCTTGCCGCCCGAGTCGAGGAGCTCTCGGACGTCGCCTCTGTCAGTCGTCACCATCAGGAGGGGCACGGTCGCGGCACCCGAGGAGCTCAACGCCCGCAAGAACCCGAGATGGAAAGAGGAGGTGGAGGTACCCGACTTCGAGTACCTTTATTGTGAGGCAACGAATCAGTAGTTCGAGTACCTTTTATTCTGAGGCATCACGACGCGAAGGCGTCGCTGTGGTCATGCTTGCCTCCATTCTTCTTCACGCTACCCTTCTTGTTGGCCTTTGTGGTCCAGTGTGCGTGAATCTGGCCCTCGTGATGCTCGACGAAGCCGTGCTCCGTGACGGCGCGAAACGCGCCAGACACCCATCCCGTGACCCGACGCGCGGCGCCTGTCGCGGGACCCATATCCATGGGCACCGTCTCGCTTTCAGCGACGGGAATCGAGTCTGAATCGGCGCTGCCCCTGGGGCTACGGAGAAGCGAGGTTGTCCAGAATCCGCCCACCGGCGAACAGCTCACCAGGCTGGACCCACTCCTGGGTATCTGCGAATACGACCCTGCTTCCCCCGGCCATGGCCGCCACGATCTCCTGTTGCACGGTTCTCGCGAAGATGAACTCCTTATGACCCTCAAACACAATCATTCGCACTTCGGCATCATCGTCTAGCGGCACCCCATCAATCACCCGTACAGCATCGGACCAATGGAACATCGCTGCTGGTCCCTCCGAGTAGTGTGTCCAAGACCAGGTGGCTCTCCCGTCGATCCTCGCAAGCCAGAAGGATGCGGATCTCGACTCGTTGCCGACCACCGCAAGCATCCAGCCCGTCGGTTCCATCACATCCCAGTAGTCTTGGTCGCTCTGGGGGCGTTGGCTGATTGTGAACGCCTCAACGACTGCTGGATCCTCCCCGAAATCGTTGAGGAGGTTCACCTTCTCATCAGTGCTCATCTCGAGCGCTGATCCGTTATCCGGGCCCGAGATGTTGTGGCCGGGGATCTCCTCCCAGATCTGTCCATAGATGAGACGTGCCGCCGTCTTCGGATCCGTATCAGCCGACACCGAGGTGTGAACAAGTGATCGCGCCCCATAGGGTGGCCCGGCGACAACCCACGCCGGTTCGTCGCCGTACTCGACGGCTCGATTGCAGCCCTGACTACCCGCCACGAGTGGAATGCCGACGATCAATGACAGAAGAACCCGTGACAGGACAGGACGCCGCTCGACACCTCGCAGTCCGATACGGATCATCTGCGAAACTTCCACCATGCCCCCTTCGTCATGCGCAGTCGGTCATTGTTTGTTCCCGGCCAAAGGGCCCCCGACTTGCCGAACTTGAAGCGCATGTAATCAACCGGGCGCGTCTTCCCCCAGTTCATCAGAACCATCTGCGAACGATGCTTCTCCCAGCCATAGCCAACCACTGTCACTGCATGTAGCCCGTTCTTCTTCCCGTTAAGATGCAGTGCGTCAACCCCCATGATCATCGGTCGTTTCGCACGAATCTCCTTCTTGATCGTCTTCCAGCTCAGGCGCCCGCCCGTGCCCTTGCTCCTCAATCCGTACTTCTTCTTGAGCAAGTCGCGGTTCTTCTTTCCCCAATACTTACGATTGGTGAAGCCTTCTTTGATTAGCTGCGCCGTGGACGGCTTCACATTGTTCTTGGAATAGAATTGGATCACTGACCTAAGCGCGACATACAAGCAGTCACTCGTGGTTTGCGGCACCTCGGGATAGCCGCGAATCACAACACGAGCCAACCCCGTCGGGTCGACCTTCCCCACCGGGTCCCCGCCGCAGTACTGGTAGGCGCTCTCCTCGCCATCGGCCTTCACGGGGTCCTTGGAGATGAAGCACGCCGTCCTCGGATCATAATACCGCTGCGAGCAGTAGTAGAGGCTCGTCTCGGCATCCCACGTGTATCCGGCGTAGCGGAGCACCTGCCGTGAGGCGACGGCCGCGGCGAGCGTGGCGTCCACGCCGATCGTGGCTGCGGTGAGCGTCGCGGTCGGGTTGCCCCAGACGT
>CAMTUW010000003.1:0-64118 GCA_947085035.1 uncultured Actinomycetes bacterium | reverse complement strand
GGCCAACGCCGACGGCTGGCGCGCGGCCCCGGCCACCGTCACGCTGACCGCTGAGGACCTCGGCTCCGGCGTCGATGCCATCAGGTACCGCATCGGCTCGGGTCCAGACACCCTCTACGCCGCTCCCTTCGAGGTCCCCGCGGGCACCGTCGAGGTGACCTACTGGGCCACCGACGAGGTCGGCAACGTCTCAGCGACCAAGACGGAGACCATCAAGAGCGACGGCACCGCACCGAACACGACGATCTCTTACCCCAAGAAGTCAGGTAAGTGGGCCTCGTCGCCGGTGACGGTCACAATCGAGGCCGCTGATGCAGCCTCAGGTGTTCACGCGGTCTACTACGCCAGGACCGGCGAGTCTGAACGGGCCTACGACGCAGGGTTCGCAGTGAGCGCACTGGCAGGATTCGAGGGCGGTGTCGACATAGGCCACCGCGCAACCGATAGGCTCGGCAACGGCTCGGCCGTCGTCACTGACACGGTCTGGGTCGACAATGCGGCGCCGAGTACTCCGGCTGGCCTCAACTGGTCGTCGATCGCGACGTCTACTGTCACGCTGTCGTGGAGTGCCTCGACTGATGGCGGCAGCGGTGTCGGGGCGTATCAGGTCTACAAGGACGACGTGCTCCTTGCCACGGTTCAGGCGATGTCGCTAAAGATCGTCGGACTGTCCGCCGGCTCGTCACATGAGTTCACGGTGGTGGCGCTCGATAATGTAGGCAACGCATCTGCGACCTCGACAGCTCTTCGTGTCGCCATGCCCGTTTCAGGCGGCTCGGCTTCCGTTGAAGGCACAGGCTCTGTCATAAAGACCATCCCTGTTGATGTGGTCGGTGATTTCGTCGTCAAGATCGATGGCGTGGTGAGCCCCGGCACGATCACGGTGACGCTGACCAACGCTCCTCCGGCCGGCCCGGATACGGGCTTCCACTTCATGGGCCTGTACTTTGACGTCGACTTCTCCGGCGAGATGGCGAATGATGCCGTCGTCACCATCACCGTACCCTATGATCCGGCGATCCCGGACGCACGGATCCGCAACGTCAGGATCATGCACTGGACCGGTGGCGCGTGGGAGACCATCACCCCGACGGCGGTCGACACGGTCGCACACACCGTGACCTTCACGGTCAGAGGTCTGTCTCCGTTCGCGTTCGCCGAGTCTTCCTCGATCGACACGGCCACGACGCTTGTCGCAGGGCTCGGCACAGCGACTGACACGCGCTCCGAGATCGTAGTCGGATACGGCGGTTCGGCGACGCTGGTCGGACGCCTCACAGAGAACGCCTCACAGACACCTCTCTCCCGAAAGGCGGTCGTGGTCGAGCGCTGGGACAGCGGTGTGGGTGCGTGGATCCATGTCGCCAACGCGACCGCTGGCGCGGCCGCCGGGGAGTATCGCCGTACGCTCAGGCCCTCGGCGCGCACGAAGTACCGTATGCGCTTCGCGGGCGACCGGTTCAACAAGGCCGCCTTGAGCGCGGATCGTTCGGTGTATCCCAAGGCGTGGGTCTCGACGCCCAAGGCGCCGCTGACCATGTCCCGCTCGAAGTCCTACACCGTATGGGGCATCCTCAAACCCCATCACAGGGCCGGGACCTACCCAGTGCACGTATATCGCTGGAAGAAGACAGCGTCTGGTTCGTGGAAGGCCTATGGGTACGTGAAGGCCACGGCGTCGAACTACGGCTCATACTCGAAGTACTCGGCCAGAATTCGCCTGCCCTATACAGGCACCTGGAGGTTGCGCGCGTATGCCCCGACCGATTCCGCCCACAAGAGCGCGTGGTCGAGCGGCTACGACATCGTCAAGGTCAGGTAGCCGACAGCCGCTTCTGACGGTCCTGTAGGTTGTTGACCAGTTGGCCCCCCGCGCAATCGGGGGGCCAACTCCGTTGGGCGCTGATGCGGCCAGGAGCGCTGTGCCCGCTTCGGGTACACGCAGCTCCAGTGCGTCGCGGTACGCCGCAGATCTTGACCATCTGGTCAGGATGACCTACCCAACAGCGTCACGGGGCACTCAGTTACGCGCGCCTGCGCTCGGTCAGCAGTCACGAGTTCGCAGTTCAGCCTGATCGCAAGGGCCGGGAAGAGCGCGTCATGAATCGTCAGGTCGTGGGCGAGCGCGAGGTCGAGCGCCGCGGCGAGCAGCTCTGCATCGAGGGGCACCGTGACGATTTCGACGCCCATCAGCGCCTTCGCCGCTCTTCGCAGGTATTCGACTTCGATGCGCGCATATCGGAGTCCGTTGATCACCTCGGAGGGCATGTGGTCCGGCGCAGCGAGGGTGATCGCTCCGCAGGAGTGCTTGGAGAGTAGCTCCAGCGCGACGTCGACGTGCGACTCGCCTTCGGCGTTGAACCATTTGTACGCGACGGAGCTATCGATGACGAGGACGGAAATCGGGTTGTTCATTCCTCGACCTTCTCACGCGGCGCAAGCCATGGCTCGGGTAGGTCACGGAAGTGTCTGATGATCGCAGTCCCGTCCGTGCCCGGCGGTATGTGCTTGGCGACCTCGCGCATTCCCGCGATGGCCTTGCCGATGCGCTCCTGGCGCTCAACGCGCGCCTGCTTCTCGTTGAGTGCCGCGATGTAGTGAGCGGCGGCCTCTTGCACGAAGCCGCTGCGTGTGATGCCGGCCTCGCTGGCCCGCTGATTGATTTCGGCGAGCATGGAGTCTGGTATGGATATCGTCGTCTTCGCCATAGGATCACCTTCGGTGGTATTGATTGTGGTATCAAGAGTATTACCGTGAACCCAGACCGTCAAACGGGGGACGACGCGTCCGGCTTCGCAACGTCGCCGAACCATATCTGCGCGTGAGGCGTCTGAACTCCAAAGGCCATTTCGTGAAGGGGCAGACAATGATGCGGTCACCAAGAATTCTCGTCACAGCGCTCGCTATCGTCTTTTCCGCCGCCCTGGTCGGCTGCGTGCCAGGCGGTCCTTCGCTGGATGGGACACAGTGGAAGCTCGCGGACTCAGCGATCGGTTCGGTTGATGTGGGCGACGTGGCGATCACGCTCGAGTTCGCCAACGGGCAGGTGGCGGGCAACAGCGGGGTGAACAGTTTCAGCGGAGGCTACACGCAGGGTCCTGACGACGCGTTCTCGGTAGGGCAGCTCGCCAGCACGCTCATGGCAGGCCCCGAGCCCGCGATGGCGGCCGAGGCGACGTTCCTCGATCGGCTCAGCAAGGCCGCGTTTTTCAAGGCGACCGACACGACGCTCACCCTGTTCGACAAGGCCGGCATCGAGTCACTGAGCTTCGAGGCCACGACCCAGTAGACCTCGCAATAGAGTGACTGAAATCACAAATCACCACGCCATTCTCGGGCGCACTGGGGTAGTCTGTCTCAGGGGCATCGCGAGTGAGGGGTGAAATGGGCCGCGCGGTCGAAGTCAGGGGGCTTGGCAGAACATATGTCATGGGCGCCGCCGTTCTGGAGGTGCTCAGAGATGTGGACCTCGTCATGGAGCACGGCGAGATCGTGTGCGTGATGGGCCCTTCCGGCTCGGGCAAGTCGACGCTGCTCAACATCATCGGCGGCCTTGATCGCCCCAGTGCGGGTGCCGTACTGGTCGACGGCCAGGACCTCGCCAGCATGGACGACGAACGGCTCGCCGAGTACCGCCGCCACCAGGTCGGTTTCGTCTTCCAGTCGTTCAACCTCATCTCCACGATGACCGCGCGCGGCAACGTCGAGCTCCCGCTCGTGTTCGCAGGCGTGGCGCCGGCTGACAGAATCGCGCGATCCCAGGCTGCTTTGGAGGCGGTCGGCCTAGGTCATCGAATCGACCACCGCCCCACCGAGCTTTCAGGTGGCGAACAGCAGCGTGTGGCGGTGGCTCGCGCGGCCGTCAACGATCCCTCGATCGTGCTTGCGGACGAGCCCACGGGAAACCTCGACAGCCGTACGGGGCACGAGATTCTCGAGCTCATCCGGCGGATGAACGCCGAGGGGCGCACGTTCCTCATCACCACGCATGACCGCAGTATCGCCGAGTCCGTGGCGAATCGGATCATCACCATCGTCGACGGGGCGATAGTGAGCATCGAATCGGGAGGCAGCGCGTGAAACACAACGGGGTCGTGAAGTGTGTCCGAGGAATCATCGTCTGTGCCGCGGTGGTCGTCTCGGTCATGGGGTTCGCCAGCCTCGCGTCAGCGTCGCCCGATTCGGTGACCGCCGTGGCCGCACAGGAGATCGTTGACCCCACGACGCCACCGGTCGTGCGTCCCGCGCCGGTGCTCGTCGTCTCCTCCTACGAGACCTCCGCGAAGCGGCTGCTCGTGGGATCGCCCTTCGTGCTGACGCTCGATATCCGAAACGAGACGCCGCGACGTGCGGAAAACGTCGTGGTGTCGCTCGCTGGAGCTTCCGGGGCGCCGCCCGAAGGGGGAGGGCCCGGTGGCGGTCTGACCGTGCTCGGCACGGGTAACGCGAAGTTCTTGGGGCCGCTGCGGGGACGAAGCGAGCAGGCGGTCACGTTCAAGGTGGTCGCTGGTCCCGGCACCACTCCCGGTGCGACCACGATTCCCGTGACCATCAGTTTCGAATACGACGGCGAGCGTCACGATCTGACCTACACCATCGGCCTCGTGCTGGAGCGCGATGCCGTCCTGGCGATCGCCGCCGCCGAGATTCCCGCGACAGCTCGCGTTGGCCAGCCGTTCGAGGCGAGCTTCGAGCTCGCGAACTCCGGCGGGTTCACGCTGACGGGTTTCTCCCTGAGCGTTGAGGCCACCGGTGCGACCGTGACCGACGGAAACATGTACGTGGGCGCTTTCGAGGCGGCATCGGCCGAGACCATCGACGTGTCGATCACGCCCGAGAAGGCTGGCCCTCTCGAGGTCACGGTCGTCGCGAAGTATCGAGACGACTTCGGGCGCGAGAAGACCTTCCGCTCGGTTCACACCGTCAAGGTCGAGGGTGAGCCCAAGCCGGTGGATGGCACGACTGACGGCGGCCCTGACGCTGAAGACAAAGAGACAGGCAACTGGTTGGTGCGCTTCATCAAGGCCCTGTTCGGACTGGGGTCGTAGTCATGCGCTTGCGCGACCTCGTATTTCTCGTAGGTGCGAACCTGCGACGGATGAAGATGCGTCTCGCGCTGACCTCTTTGGGCGTCGTGATCGGGACGTCCGCGATCGTGTTGATGCTCTCTTTGGGCATCGGGCTGCAGAAGAACATCACTGCGGAGTTGGGAAACGTCGGCTCGGCCACTCACATCATCGTGATGGGCGGGATGATGGCGCCCGGTGCCGCCGAGCAGCAGCCATTGAACGACCGCGCCATCGAGGAGATCAAGACGCTCGAGCACGTCGAGACCGTAGTTCCCGCGCTCATGCTCCACTCGCTTCAGGCTGTCAGTTACAAGAAGCACGACGGCTACCTGAACGCGCAAGGGGTTCCCATGGATGAGATCGCGAAACTCGGCTACACAGTCGAGACCGGTCGGCTTCCCCGCAATGAGAAGGAGATACTCCTAGGCGCTGGGGCCGGACAGGCCTTCTCAACGGGGGCGGGTCGGCTCTCGACGCTGAAAAATGCCGACCTTGTCGGCAAGAGACTGATCGCGACGTTCATCGAGATACCAGCGGACCCGGGGGCCAGCGAGATGGCGCACCAGGAGCCGGCGGAGGTCAAGCGCAAGCTCACGGTCGTGGGGGTGCTCTCCGAGGTCGACATGCAAGTGGACCAGTCGGCCTTCGTGACCCTTGATGCGGCAATCGATTTCAACGGTATGTCGCGTCGCCGCCCCACATACGAGCAGGTGACGGTGAAGGTCGACACGCCCGTCGTCGCGGCTGACGTCGAGAAGGAGCTCCAGGGTCAGGGGTATTCGACCTACTCGCTGCGCTCTATGCAAGAGGGGTTGAAGAACACGTTTCTCATCATCCAAGGGGTGCTTGGCGCCTTGGGGGGCATCGCGATGCTTGTGGCCTCTCTTGGCATCGCCAACACCATGACGATGTCGATCTACGAGAGGACCCGCGAAATCGGGATCATGAAGGCCGTTGGGGCTTCAAACCGACAGATCAAGCGGGTGTTCTTGGGCGAGGCCGCCTTCATCGGGATTCTCGGTGGACTTGGGGGGCTGCTGTTCTCGGCAACAGGGGCGGCTCTTGCGAACCTGTTCGTGCAAGGGTTGATCGCATCGCAGTCCACCGCCTCGGGAGGCACGATGCCCCAGACCAGGTCGTTCTTCGACATCTCGCCGGGGCTTGCGCTGTTCGCGATCACGTTCGCGGCGGGTGTCGGGCTACTCGCCGGTGTGCTCCCGGCCGTTCGGGCAGCCAATCTCGACCCGTTGACCGCGCTTCGCCACGAGTGATGGAGGGGTTCATGAGTACCTTGGGAAACGTCTTACTGGCGCTGGTCAGGCCTGCGAAGGGGATCGACCGAGCAGCCGCTGTTCTCAAGTGGCTGTGGATTCCGCTGACGCTGATTCTGGTGGGCTCGGTGGCGGTGAAGGCGTCTGTCAGCACGCCGATGTCGATCGTCGCCAGTCAGGAGGCGGCTGACGCCCAGTTGAAGGAGGAAATGGCGAAATGGCCCGAGGCGGACCGTAAAGACTACGAGGAGTCGCTCAAAGCCCAAGCAGAAGGGCCTACGGACAGCGTCAATACGGGAGGCGGAGTCGTCGCGACTGCGGCCATGGTGTTCGCGGTCTTGGGGGCGATCGGGGCGATCGTCTACATCGCCACGTTCTTCTTCGTCGCGGCGAAGACGTGGGCGAACCCCGTTGGCTACACCACGATGCTCACGGTCGCCGCGCTCAGCCTGATGCCACACGCCTTGCGTAACGTCGTGCAGACGCTCTACATGTCTGCGACCAACACGTGGCTGGAGCACTCGGGGCTCGGGGCACTTGTCGCGCCCGCGAAACAGAGCGAGGCGCCTGGGGTGCTGTACGCGGCGCTTGTTCAGGTGGATCTGTGGGTGCTGTGGGGCGTTGCCATTCTCTTCGCCGCGCTGCTGTCTCAAGCGGTCGGTTTCGAGCGCAAGCGCGCGGTGACAGGCATCGTGACGTTCATCGCGGTGACGGGGCTTCTTCAGGCCGTGCCAACTCTGGTGAACGCTGTGTTCCTCGGTATGGTATAGATAACGCGGAAAAACGCATATTATCAGTGCGTGATTGTGGCGTGCAACCTGCTCACCTCACGCGAGATGGTTTCGCGACTGAGGAGTTGAGCTCATGTACGCAGCGTGTCCGATCTCGGGGGAACTTCGAGACGAGCGTGCAGTCAGGGTCGTCGCCGGAAGCGTGGTACTCATGGCAACGACCGCGATTCTGGCCGAATCCGCGGTCGCGATATGGATACTATTCGCGCTGGCGGCCGATTTTGCGGTGCGCGGACTGCTATCGCCCGAGTACAGCCCCCTTGCGATGATCGCGCGCGGCGTTGTTGCGAGATTGTCCTCGGAGGCGCGATTGGTTGACGCCGCCCCGAAACGCTTCGCTGCCCGTATCGGCATCGCTTTCTCGCTTGCTGGCGGGTTGCTCCACGTGGCGGGTGCGCCCCAGGCAGCCTCGGCGATCGTCGGGGTTCTCGTGGTGTGTGCATTGCTCGAGGCGCTGGCGGGGTTTTGTGTGGGCTGCAAGGTATACGCCCTCGGTCTTCGCTTCACGGCGAAATCGCACAGAAAAGGGGCGTAATATTTTTGCTTCGTTGGACGACAATAGGAACATGGGTTGCTGTTTCGGCACGTGAAATGCGGGTTCCGCTTACACAAGCACCTAAGGGAAACGACCGAATGCTGACGACGTTCACACATATGCGCCGGGCGACGACGATGGTGTTCACGACGATCTTCGTCGCGGCGATCATCGGTCCCGCTTGCTTGGCGTTCGCGTCCTCGGCGTTCGCGATGCCCATGAGTGCCGCTCTCCTCTCGGGATGCGAGGACTCGCCCGGGGACATGTCCGTGAGCTCCTGTCCTCATCAGAATCCACTGGAAGCCGCGCAGGCTGTGGGGCAGAACACGCCCTTGTGGGAAGTGTCGCGTGTCGTCTCTGCGGTGTTTGTCGGCCCCGATGGGCCGCCCCGCTCGTTCTTGCGTCAGGTTCGCGGAGACGCGCATCCGCCCCCGCTCGCTCGTCCTACTCCGCTCAGACTCTGATTTCGCCTCACTTCGGCGTACCCGAAAACGGTGCGCCTGTCGGATGATCGCACCTCGCTTCGAAGCGAGCGTCCGCGATCTGAAGCGTCTTGGGATTGCTCGACGCCGATGCGCCGAGCCTACCGAAGTGAGGAATTCTCTTGAATCTGTTCTACCCGATGCTTATCACGGGGCTTTTGACCAGCGCCCATTGCGTGATGATGTGCGGCAACATGGTTCTTTCCTACGCTGTGAAAGGCAATGAGGAAGGACCGCTTGCCCGGCGCATGCGACCCCACCTCGCCTACCATGCGGCGAAGATCTTCAGCTACGCGCTCGTTGGCCTTGCGCTGGGCAGTATCGGCGTGTTCATCAGCCAAGACGCGCGCAGTTGGGTGAGCGTTCTCGCTGGCGTGTTCATGGTTCTGCTCGGTTTGAACATGACCGGCAGGTTTCCCATGCTGCGTCACATCGAGCCCCGACCCCCGCGCTTCCTCATGACCGCTCTGTCCAAGCTGCGACGCAAGGCCGCCGATGATGAAAGCCACGGCGAATCGACTCTGGCGACACCGCTCACTTTCGGTCTGATGACCGGGTTGATGCCGTGCGGTCCCCTCATCGCGGCACAGCTCGCGGCGGCGGGCGCCGGTTCACCCATCAACGGGTCGCTTGCGATGCTCGGATTCGGTCTGGGCACGGCACCGCTCATGCTCGGCTATGGCGCATTCGCGAGTTTTCTTGGCACGCGCCTCAAGAAGTACATGGCTGTGGCTGCAGCGATCGTGATCATCGTGCTCGGTCTCGTGATGCTCAATCGTGGTGCGACCGCGCTGGGCTCCCCGGTCACGTTCAACACCATCAAGCAGACCGTCGTTGGCAGCGGATCCGTTGCATTCGACGAGTCGGCGTTCACCGTGGGCGCCGACGGAGTGATCGAAATACCACTGGTGATCGAGAACGTTCAGTTCCAGCCGCAGACGCTCGCGATTCCGGCCGACAAGCCGGTGCGTCTCATCGTCGATCGCCGCGAGAACAACCTGTGCTCAGACCAGCTCTTCATCCCGAGTCTTGGGATCCAGGCGCCGCTCACAGCATTCGGCACCACCGTGATAGATCTGCCTGCGTCGAAGGCCGGCTCGTTTCAGATGACGTGCCAGATGGGCATGATGTCCGGTGTCTTGCAGGTCGGTGCAGGTGCGGCCCAGGCCGGTGGTGGCATGCGGGGGTTCCTGCTCGCCGTCATGGCCATCGCGGTCGTTGCGGGCATTGCCTTGCGTACGAACGCGAAGAAGCAGCGAGAGGCCGCCGAGCGTGAAGCACGCGGGAGGCGGACACCGGGCAAACCCGCTCGGGTCGCGCGTCCGGCTCCTGGGCCAGCGTTCGTGTTGGGACTGAGTCCACCTGAGTTCCTGCTTGCGACGGGAGGTGTGGGACTCGCGATCTTCGCCGGACTGACGTTCGGCGGATTCTTCAGCTGAAAACACTGAGTCGATCCGAAAGGACAAGGGAATGGTAACTACTGCCAAGTTCATCACGAAAGGAATGCACTGCGGTTCGTGCTCGATGCTCGTGACGATGAATCTCACTGATATAGCCGGCGTGACGTCGGTTGAGTGCGAGTACGCAACTGGCAAGACGGTCGTTGAGTTCGACGAGTCAATAATCGGTGTCGAGGCCATCCGCCGCGCCATCGAGGAGTCCGGCTACGAGGCCGAGACCGCACCTGAGAGAGGAGATCAGTGATGACCGACAAGGAGACGGGCCACCGAGACGTGAGTACGAGGCGTCCCGCGACGGCCGTTGCCGCCCCACAAGGACTCACCTCCAGCCGGTTGGTCGTGATTCTCAGCCTCATGGCGGTCGCCTTCATGGCGTCGTACAGCTTCGCTTCTGCTCAAGAGAGAGGTGGCCAAGGAGCGGGGGCGCCCCAAGGTGTGTTCCAGGGCGCGGGCGGGCCAGCCGCCGGTAGTGGGTGCGGGACGTCCGGTGGCGCGGGCGGCGCCGGTGGCGGTGCCGGTTGTGGCGGCTGCGGCAGTGGCGGTGGTGCACCCGTTGAGGGAGCAACCAGCGTCACGGGCGACGTCCAGACGATCGCCGTCGACACCTCGTCGGGGAACTTCAGCCCTAACGTGATCAAGGCGAAGGCTGGCATCCCCATCGAGATCGCGTTCTCACAGGCCCCGGGCGGTTGCCTGGCCGGCGTCCTGTTCCCGGACTTCGGCATCCAGGAGGACCTCACTGCGGGTCCGAAGACCGTGAAGTTGCCGGCGCTCGAGGCGGGGACGTACACGTTCTTCTGCCAGATGCAGATGATCTCGGCCACGCTCGTGGTCGAGTGACAAGGATGGAGGAGTAATGTCGAACAGTACGCATCAAGTGATCAGGATTCGCATCGAGGGCATGAAATGCCGCTCGTGCGAGGCCCTGCTCACAACGCAGTTCAGGAGCATCCCGGGGGTTCAGGCGGTTCACGCCGATGCTTCGGCGGGGACGCTTTCGCTGCACATCGATGGTACGCTCGTGTCTACCGAGATCATCGTGAACGCGATCATCGAGGCAGGCTTCGTTCCCGGCGAGCCCCTCGTTCTCGAGTCGGGTGAGGTCGCCGGTGCTCGGGTGGAGCTGGCGGCGACCGTAGTCCCCGATGCGGTACCTGTGGTCGGAGACGTCAAGACCACCGAGGAGTCGTTCGCGGTCACGGGAATGACGTGCGCCTCGTGCGTCGCTGTCATCGAGAAGAGCCTCGGCAAGGTCGACGGGGTTCTCTCGGCGAATGTGAATCTCGCCACCGAGAAACTCACCGTCACCTACGACGCCGCGCGTATCATGCAAGACGGGATCGTTGCTGCGGTCAAACAGGCCGGTTATGGAGCAACCCCTCTGAGTGAAGCGGCGGACTCGGGTCAGGGCGGGCATGTCTTGATCGCTCTTTCCGGCATGACGTGCTCATCGTGCTCGGCGATCGTTGAGAAATCCCTCATGAAGGTCGATGGCGTGACCTCCGCGAACGTGAATCTCGCCACCGAGACCGCCACCGTCAACTTCGATCCGGGCAGGGTTGGCCCCAACGAACTCATCGCCGCAGTTCAGGGCGCAGGCTACGGTGCCACCCTCAAGGTCGAGTCGGTCGGGGTAGGGACCGACCGCGGTGACGTCCAGCGAGAGGCCCAGAAGGCTCATTTCGAGTCACAGATGTTCCTGTTCCTTGTGAGCTTCGCGTTGGCGGTCCCGGCGCTTCTCATCTCGATGGTTCCGCCCTTCATGGACCGGGTGCCGGTCGCGATGGCGCAGTTTCTCACCAACACCATCGGTGGCGCGTGGGATCCGATGATGGTCATGAAGTACATGACGTTCGCGCTGGCCACGCCGGTTCAGTTCTGGGCTGGTGCCCAGTTCTACCGGGGCTTCTGGCACGCGCTGAAGCGCAGAACAGGCAACATGGACACGCTGATCGCCATTGGTACCTCGGCCGCTTACTTCTACTCGCTGGGAGCCACTTTCGTTCCCTTCCTACAGAAGGAACCCGTTTTCTACGAGGTCGCAGCGATGCTGATCGCGTTCGTCTTGTTGGGCAAGTTGCTCGAGGCCAGCGCGAAGGGTCGCACTTCTGACGCGATCAAGAAACTCATGGGCCTGGCGGCCAAGACCGCGCGCGTGGTGCGAGGTGGCGTCGAGGTCGATATCCCGGTCGAGGAGGTCGTGGTCGGTGAAGTCATCGTCGTGCGTCCCGGAGACAAGGTCCCGGTCGACGGCGTTGTCATAGACGGCAGCAGCTCGGTAGACGAGTCGATGCTGACCGGTGAGTCCATCCCCGTGGAGAAGCACGATGGCGACACCGTCATCGGAGCCACGATGAACAAGCTCGGCTCCTTCAAGTTCCGTGCGACCAAGGTCGGTCGCGATACCGCCCTTGCGCAGATCGTCAGACTCGTGGAAGAGGCCCAGGGCTCAAAGGCCCCGGTCCAGAGATTCGCCGACGCCATCTCCGCGGTGTTCGTGCCGGCCGTGCTCGTGATCGCGGTGGCGACCTTCTTCGTCTGGTTGTACGTGGTTCCGAACTTCGTCTCGCCCGAGTATTTCGCCCAGACGTCGATCTTCGTGAAGGCGCTTCTGGCCGGTACCGCCGTCATCGTCATCGCCTGCCCCTGCGCGCTTGGGCTGGCCACGCCGACCGCGATCATGGTCGGTACGGGCAAGGGTGCCGAGAACGGCGTGCTCATCAAGAGCGGAGACGCCCTTGAGACCGCTCACAAGATCAAGGCGATCGTGTTCGACAAGACCGGAACACTCACCTACGGCAAACCCATCGTCACGGAGTTCGAGTCCTTCGGCACCTTCGATAGCATCGAGACGCTTCGTCTTGCGGCCGCGCTTGAGAAGTCCTCGGAGCATCCGCTCGCCGAAGCGATCGTCAGTCACGCCAACGACGCCGGGCTCGTGCTCTCGGACGTCACCGGCTTTGCGGCCATTCCCGGCCATGGAGTCGAAGGCATCGTTGAGAATCGCCGTGTCGTGCTTGGCAATCGCAGACTGATGGCCCGCGACGGCGTGGATGTCTCACAGTATCTGGCTCGCGTCGAGATGCTTGAAACCCAAGGCAAGACCGTCATGCTCGCCGCCATCGACGGCGAGGCCGCTGGCCTGGTCGCAGTGGCGGATACGCTCAAGGAGAACTCGCGAGAAGCAGTCGAGCGGCTCACCAAGATGGGCGTCGAGGTCTTCATGATCACCGGAGACAACCGTCGCACAGCAGAGGCCATCGCAAGTCAGGCCGGAATCCTCGCGACGAATGTCCTTGCCGAGGTGCTCCCCGAGCACAAGGCACAAGAGGTCGCCAAGCTCCAGCAGCGCGGTCTGACCACCGCCATGGTGGGCGACGGTATCAACGACACGCCGGCGCTCGCTCAGGCTGACGTGGGCATCGCGATGGGCGCGGGAACCGATGTGGCCATGGAGACCGGCGGGATCGTTCTGATGAAGAACGACCTGCGAGACGTCGTCACGGCGATCGAACTCTCGAAGCGCACGATGCGCAAGATCTACCAGAACTTCTTCTGGGCGCTGGGCTACAACACGATGGGTATTCCGGTGGCCGCGTTGGGGCTGCTGCGACCCGAGTTGGCTGGTGCGGCAATGGCGCTTTCCAGTGTCAGTGTCGTCACGAGCTCGCTGCTACTGCGCCGATTCAAGCCGAGCCTGGCCCCGGCCTCGCTGGCGAGCAAGGGAGTGAACTAGACATGAAGAAGAGTCGTATCGCAGTCATCGGCGCGGTCGCGGTTCTGTCCTTCGGGCTGGTGGGCTGGGGAACGGTTGCGAGCTCGCAAGAGGTCATGGGCGTGCTTGCGACGGCCAAGACCACCGGTATCGCCGTGAGCGATCAGCCCGACGGGGATCGCACCGTCACCATCGATCTCGTACGCGCGCCCAAGGACTCGTTCGTCGTCGTGCATCAGAATGACGGCGGCATGCCCGGCAAGCGCCTCGGGTACACGGCCATCAAGCGGGGCACCACGCGCAACGTGGTGGTCAAGCTCGACGCTGACGTGCCCATGACGCCCGAGCTCCTCGCCGCCGTGCATGTCGACGCCGGTGTCCGAGGCAAGCTCGAGTTCGATATGGAGAAGGTGGATTACAGTCCGGATAAGCCGTACTTCGTGGACGGCAAGGAGGTCGCCGTCGTGTTCAAGGCGGTCGAGTTCGGGGTGCCGACCCAGATGGGCGACGCTGCCATCGAGGTCGGCGACCAGCCTTTGGGCGACACCGTCACCATCTCGAAGGCCATCGCTCCGACCGACGCTTTCGTCGTGGTCCACAAGGCGACACCGGAAGGCATGCCCGGTGAGCGAGTGGGCTATGCGCCCATCAAGGCTGGCGAGAGCACCGGCGTTGAAGTGAAGCTGACTGAGGAGTTCGAGAAGCGCACCACATTGCTGGCCGTGATCCATGCGGATCGTGGCGTGGCGGGCACGCTCGAGTTCGATATGGAAGATCCGGTCGAGAGCCCCGATCAGCCGTTCTTCGCTGACGGCATGGAGGTCGCCGCAGCCTTCGATGTAGGCCCCTTCGGCGTATCTGTCGAGAGGGGCTCGATCGAGGCGACGGATCAGGTCGGAGCTACCACCTCGCTCACGATCGACCGAGTGGTCGCACCGGCGGACGGCTGGATCGTCGTGCATAAGGACGCTGACGGCTCGCCTGGGCCACGTGTGGGCCTGAAGCGCGTCGAGGCGGGTACCTCAACAGACGTCACGGTCGAACTGGACACGGAAATGCTGTCCGAGAAGGTCTTCGTGGCGCTGCACGCCGACAACGGTAACGAGGAGGTCTTCGACTTCGACATGAGGGACAAGCTCGGAAGCGACGATCAGCCGTTCTTCGTGGATGGCGAGGAAGTCGCGATCGCGATCAAGGTGCGCTCGTTCGGCGTTCCAGTCGAGATGATGGATGCCTCCCTTCAGGTGGTACCTCAGTCCATCAACAACGCCACCATCCAAGTCGCCCGTGTCGTCACTCCCGCAGACGCTTGGGTCGTCGTGCATCTTGACAACAACGGGATGCCCGGCAAACGAGTGGGGCTCGCACGGGTTCGTGCAGGCGAGAGCCGGTTGGTCGCCGTCCAGCTCGACGCTTCGATGATGTTCACCGACACGCTGCTCGTCGCTCTTCACGCCGACCGTGGTGAGGTGGACGTTTTCGAGTTCAACACGATGGACGGGGTCAACAGTTCTGACCAACCCTACTTTGTAGGGGACATGGAGGTCGCGGTCCCGTTGAGGCTCATCCGGTAAACAGGTGGCCACCGTTCGGTCCGGGTTCGGATCGAACGGTGGCCCATCACCGGTTCTTCAAACCATCTTCAAACCATCTGATTCTGGAGGAATCATGTCACGCATTCGTGCGGCTCTTCGTTGTGCGGGGCTCATCGGCCTTGTGGTGCTCGTGGCGGCTACCCTGTCCGGCTGTGGCGGAGCCACTTCCGCCGATGTCGGTGGGGCGGCGACGGCGCCTGCGGCGGTGAAGCTCCCGACGATGGTGCTGACCGCACCGCTTCAGGATGCCCGCGTGCCAGCGGGAACGGTTCCGGTCGATGTTGACACCACAGGATTGAAGTTCGTCATGGCGAGCAACACGAACGTCGCGAGAGAAGGCCACGTTCACTACACGCTGGACGATCGCCCGTTCATCATGAGCGTGACTCCCGACGCGGAACTCGAGGACGTGGCCCCGGGCGAACATACCCTCGTCGCGGAACTCGTGCAGAACAACACGCGCCCCTTCGACCCTCCCGTGCGTCAGGAGATCACATTCATCGCCGAGTGAATCGGAGTCCATAGTGAAGGCTGCAGTGCATATCAGGACCGGCGGCTTCTACTGCGGGGCGTGTCCGAAAGTCGTTGAGAAGGCGATCGGCGCGCTGGATGGGGTGTCTGACGTCGTCGCAGTGCGCTCGCTCGGGCTCACGTCGATTCTCTTCGACCCGGAGATCGTGGACAAGGAGGATCTCTGCACACGAATACGGGCGATCGGCTTCGAGCCTGATCTCGTCGAGTAGAGCGCCTTGGCGGAAAACCTCATGAGGGTGTCATAGCGCGCGCGCATCCTTTACGATGGCGAAGCCACTGAGGCCGCATGTGCGCGGAGACGGAGCAAAGGGGTAGGGTCAGGTGATGCCGGGGAAGCGCGAGAGGCGTCAGGGGGGCTCTCAGGTCAAGACCCTTGTCCGTCGTAGCCTGACCCTTCATCTCTTCGTGCTGGGCGTCGTGTTCAGCCTCATCGTGTTCGAAGGCGTGTACGCGAGCATGGAGTCTCAGATCATGGCTGGTGTGAAACGCCAGGCGGAATCCTACGTGGATCTCATCGTCACGGCTCGCCAGTGGAATGCCTCACACGGAGGGGTGTGGGTGTCGAAGGACCAAGGGGCGCAGTCCAATCCGTACCTTCGAGGACTCGGTGTCGTTCCTGACATCAGAACCGAGACGGGCGAGGTTCTGACGCTTCGAAATCCTGCGCTGATGACGCGTGAGATCTCCGAACTGCTCGTTGACAGGAACGGTTTGAGCTTCCGGCTCACCAGTCTGAGCCCCGTGAACCCCGATAACGCACCCGACGACTGGGAGACAGCCTCTCTTCGGGAGTTCACCGACGACGATGACGCGCCCAGAGACGCCGTCGTCAAGACCGATGCTGGACGTGTGTATCGCTACATCGTCCCGTTGCGCATCGATCAACGGTGTCTGACGTGTCACAAGGTCAGAGGGGAAGAGATCGGCGACCTGAGGGGCGCCATCAGCGTCTCGATTCCCTTGCAGACGTTGGATGAGCAACGTCTGCCTGACGCGATTCGCCTGGGCCTCATCGTGCTCGTTGGCGGAGTCGTTTTTCTTGGTGTCGTGGAGATCAGCACCCGTCGCATGACACGGCAGTTAGAGATGTTCGAGCACGATCTCGCGCGGCTTGCGACGACCGACTCGCTCACGGGGCTTTGGAATCGGCGCCATATTCTCGAGCGGTTCGCCGAAGAGCACGAGCGTGCAGCGCGCTCAGGCAGACCGTACGGGATTCTCGTCGCAGACATCGACCACTTCAAGGCGGTCAATGACACCCACGGTCATGCTCGAGGCGACGAGGTGCTCCGTGCGGTGGCGGAAAGGCTCAAAGACACCGTGCGCGGCTACGACCTCATCGGCCGCATCGGTGGCGAGGAGTTCATCGCGATCGTGCCGGACGCGGATCCTGCGACGTTGCTCGCGATCGCCGAGCGTGCCCGCGAGCGCGTTGGTGACGCGCCCGTGCGAACCGCAGATGCGGACATCGAGGTCTCGATCAGCGTGGGGGCCGCGGTCGCGAGGGCGGGGGAGACTCCGGAAGACGTGACGGCGCGCGCCGATGCGGCGATGTATCGCTCGAAGAACGATGGTCGGAATCGGGTGACGATGGCATGAGGCGCGATTGCGATGTGGCATCGTGACGGTCTTCATCGATGCCGATGCGTGTCCGGTGACCCGCGAGACGATCAGCATCGCACGCGCACATGGCATCAAGGTGGTCCTTGTGGCCAACTCGACGCAGAACCTCGAGAAGCACACGCGGCGCTCGGGCGTGGAAGCTGTTCAGGTGAGCGGCGGACGCGACGCCGCCGACTTCGCGATCGTCGAGCGCATCGCGCCTGACGACATCGTCGTGACCCAGGACATCGGCGTGGCGGCCATGGTGCTCGGGCGCGGCGCCGGTGCCATCAGCCCGCGCGGACGCATCTTCTACCAGGCCACCATCGACATCGAGATGGAGGTCCGCCACGCCGAGGCGAAGCATCGTCGTGGCGGTGGGCGCACCGCTGGCCCGCGGGCGTTCACCGACGAGGACCGCGAGCATTTCAGCGAGCAACTCGAGCGCCTGATCGCTCAGCAGTCGCGCTGACCTCCTCGGTGGCGGAAGAGTTCTGGCGGTGATCGCATGCATCCCCCTATACTTCACGAACAACCCTCGTTCGGTCTGGGGTCTGTGATGAACTCTCTTCTCGCTCGTCTTGTCTCGATTGGCCTTGTCGTTGCCCTGACGGCTCCGGCGCTTCCGGCGTTCGCGGTCGAGGTCGTGGGGCCGGTCCCGAATGACTGCACTGTGGGCGGGCATCCGCTTCTCGGGCTCGATTCGGCCGAGGCGCGCGCACTGATCGCGAGTGCGACGCCGCTTCCGGGGTTCGCGCCGCTGACCGTTACCGCTGCTGGGAAGATCTTCGTGTTCTCGACGCGTACAGCGCTTGCCCTCGACATCGAGGCGATGCTCGCGCAGGCCTACGAGCCAACGACCACGGTTGGTTTCGAGATAGCGCCCAAGTACTCGATCAAGGGTGCGGTCATCTCTTCGTGGGTCGCGGGTAGGGTAAGCAGCGTAGCGAGGGCGCCGGTGGACGCGAAGTACGTCGCCCGTGACGCCAAGATGATCGTGAAGCCTCACGTCGCAGGGCGCGGACTCGATCGTGCGGCTTCTGTCGCCATAGTGCGCGCGGCCGTCGCCTCCGCGCTGACCTCAGGTGAGACCACGACGGCGACCGTGCCGCTCAAGGTCAACTCGATCGCACCGCGTGTCACGAAGGCCAAGTTGGGCAAAGTGGTCCATGCCGACCTGTCCGAGCGCCGGATCAGGCTCTACGACAAGGGCAAGCTCCTGAAGAAGTATCGCTGCGCCGTCGGAGCACGCGGGTACGCGACTCCCACCGGGACGTTCACTATCACCGCGAAGCGCAAGAATCCCACGTGGGGCAATCCCGGAAGCGCATGGGCTCGCCGCATGCCGAGGTTCATCGGCCCCAGCCCGTACAACCCGCTGGGTACGCGGGCGCTCAATCTCGATGCGCCCGGGATCCGCATCCACGGGACCTCGAAGCGTTACTCGATCGGCACGGCGGCGAGCAAGGGCTGCCTGCGCATGCTTCGCGAGGATGTCGAGGACCTGTTCGATCGCGTGCCGGTTGGCACGAAGGTCCACATCGTCAAGTAACAAGAAGGCCGTCCGCACTGAGCGTGAGCCCGGTGCGGACGGCCGTTGGTTTCTCGTGGTGCGGTTACCTGACCGTGAAGCGCTTCACAGAACTCGTGGCCGCCGCGTTGACAGCGCCGCCCACGTAGCGCACTCGCACGGAGTTACTGCCCAGGGTGGTCGCCTTGAATCGCAGCGACGCGCTACCCGCGCTGAGCGAACGCGTACCGATGCGGGTCCAGCTTCTACCGTTGAGTCGCTCGAAGACCACGGTGCCTGTGGTTCCGGTGGGCATGACGGACGCTGTGAGCGTCAGGTACTTGCCACGCGCGACCGATGTCGTCGAGGTGCGAAGCATGATCGCGGCTCTCGTCTTCACCGACAGTAGGGCGTTGCTCTCAAGCGTGGAGCTCGTTCCCAGGTAGACCACGCGGAACTTGGCGTTCTTGGTCATCTGCGGGGCCGGTGCCTCGAACATGCCCTCTGAGGAGAGCTTGACCTTCGTGAGCAGATGCTCCGACTCGCCGACGAAGGTGCGGTATATCTCGACCTCGCCACTGTCGGCGCCTTTCACGACGCCTTCGATCAGGGCGCTCGCCTTGTAAGCGACGGGCCCGACCGGCATCAGCGTGATCTGCGTGGCGGACTTGCTCACGAAGCCGCTCATGACAAGATCGGTCTCGACGCTCGCGGTTGCGGGAGTCGAGGGCCCGCTCAATGAGTTGAACTCGATATCGAGATCCTCGTCCAGTTCAGGTTCCTCGCCGGGCGAGGTGTATGAAAGGGCGATGTTGCCCACCGCAGGGACGTCTTCAATCTCCTTGATCACGTCGGCTAGGCTGCGGCGGTCGATGTTGCTCTGCGAGCTTGGCTCCTTCTCATCCACCTCATCCACCCCAGGGAAGTCTCCGCTCGACTGGTCCGCGCCGCCGGTCACCGTGAGGGTGCCGTTGAGAGGAACGTCAGCGGGAATGGTCAGCGTGACGTCGACGGTCTGAGTCGCCGCGCGTCCGAACTGGTGATACATCACGGTGACGCGGTTCTCGCCCGTCTTCAGGCCTTGCGGAACGCGTACATCCACGATGCTCGCGGCGCGACGCGCGGTGCTGAAGGTTGACTCGAGGTTGACCGAGTGGACATGTGCGACGGTGATGCCGTTCGCGTTGACGCTGTTCAGTCTCGACGTGATCTCCCAGACGTCGTCATTCACGCGGCCCAAAACGTCCCAGGCGCTGTCGACGGTGTTCGTCTGGACGATGGTGTGCATGTCGGTTCCGTCATGGACCATCACCGTTGTCGTCGTCTGCGCGCTTCCGGCCCTCACCCGCTGGTCGTAGAGACGAGATCCGGCGATCGAAGTGGCGAAAGGTGCCAGTGGGAAGTCCATCAAAGAGGGTGACTCCATGGCGTGCTGGGGTATCCACGAGGTCGTATCGGCTGAGCGCCCGGTGGCGGCGTCGGTCGCGCGCGCCGTCACGATCAGCTCATGCGGTGTCTCACCCACGCGCCCCGCGACGGCCGCCCATCGGTCCTCGAGCAGGGTGCCCTGGATCTTTCCGGGACGAGCCAGCTTGAAGGGGAACATGGTGCTGGGCCAGACGCCCTCGATCCATGCGTTCGCGAGATAGATACCGGTCTCGCCTTCGTGCATCAGCGGGTGGCCGAAGCCGACGACGTTGTCGTCGTTGACGTAGGTCACCGTTCCGATACCGCCGAACAACAGGTCGCCCCGGGTGATCAGGGCGGCCATGGCGGAGCCGGGAGTGAATGTGGTCTCGAACGTATCCCGACGACCCAAGGGAGCCTCCGTGCGCAGGGTGAGCCCGGCGACGCGGCTTGCCTTCTCGAGGGCCTTGAATGCCGCGGATCCTGGCTTGAGCCCGCCCACGAACACCGATGAGAGCGGCTCGACCACGATCGCTCCGCCTTCCTCGGCGGCTTTGAAGCTCTCGGGATCGGTTGTGATGATGACGGTGGACTTCACGCCTTTCGAGGTGACGATCGGGCGAGACGTGCGCACGATCCTGGACACCTCGATGTTGCCTCCCACGGCGCCCATCGCACCGATCGGGGTGGCGAGACCAGTGCCCCGAAGCGTGAACCAGTCCCCGTAAGCCACAGCTCCGACCAGCTTGTCCCCGTCGCCATCGACGATGTAGAGGGGGCTGCCGCTCATGCCCATGGCGATTCCACCGATGCGCTCGATGATCGGACCGCTCGATTCGAACATGACCAGTGAGTCGGCGTCGTTATCCTCGACGGCTCCGAAGCCCGACGTCGTGCCTATGATCAGTGCCGGGATGGTCACGACCTCTGAGCCGCGCACGACCGTCTTGAAGTACCCCGGAAGACCGGGAGGGCTCGCGGCCAGTCTCGCCTCGATCTGGGTGATGGACAGGGTCGGCTCGAGCGGTGTCGCATGTGCGCTCACGGTGCCCAGAGCGAGCAGTGCCGCACATAATGCGAGCAGGACGAACAGTCGAGCCGAGGTGTGTCTGACGGTAAACGTCATGGGTTCCTCCCAAAAAGTGACGGCGTCGATCCTCCCCGGCGCACCCTGAGTTCATTGGAACACAGAATCGGCCGTGGCGCATCAGGCGTGCGCGCGAGTACGCGCGCGTTATTCGTCCACGTCTGGCGCGAGTGCCGCCGCTGCGGCCGAGACGCGATGCTCCAGATCGGCCACTCGTCGACCGAGGTCGCTCAGCGCTGTGGTGTCCACAGCGGGCCCCTCGCCGACAGCGCTCGCCGTGGACGCGAGCTCTGTCTGGGACTGCGCGCGCTTTCTCCGGATGAATCGCAGATAGCCGAAGCCCACGCTGAGAAGCAACGCGACAGCCACGACGTAGAACCTCGCCCGCGAGTCACCGCCGGCAAACGACCATCCGGTGCCGTAGATGAGCGTGAACATGCCGCCGAGGAGTAGCCCGTTGCTGAACACCTTCATGGCTTCGGGAAGCGTCAATGAGATGGCCATGAACACCGTGGCGAAGGCCAGAAGAACGATGCTCGTGTTGCGGGTCCACGTATTGCGCTCGTTCTCGCTGATCTTTTGCAGGGCGTCAAGCTTCTTGCGAACCTCTTCGCGTCGCTTCTCCTCGGCGGGGAGGAGCTCTCTCGTGCCATCGAGATCCGAGTACTTGCCGTCCAGACGCGCCTGCTCCTGATACAGCCTGTCGAGTTGCGCCTGAGCCTCAGGTGTCGTGCGAGGCTCCGGGTAAAAGGTCCAGACTCCGACGCCCACGAAGACGAGGAGCAGCACTCCTAAGAAGAGTGAGAAGATGAACTGGAGCGCGTCACCACGTTTTGCTTCCGGAGTCATCGGGGGTCCTTTCGCGTCGAAACAGCCGGGCGTGCGGAGTTCGTGTCGGGGAACATAGGGTAGAGAATGACAGAATGAGTTGCTCGCCACACGCCCTTTGATGCCATACCGCGAGGAGACTCCATGTCCACCAGCCAGGCGCCAGCGAAGACCAGACCCCTTCTGGCGAGGGGATCTCGTATCATCCTCATGATCTCGGCAGGCCCCTCGCAGTTCGCGCCATCGCCGCAGGTCGAGGTTCCTGATGTGAGGGGGCTACCTCAGGGGGATGCGCTTTCCGCCTTCCAGGAGGCCGGGCTACCGGTTCAGGTCTTCAACGACTACAACCAGACGCGACGCAAGGGCTCCGTGATCGCGCAGCTCCCGCAGGGCGCGGCGAGTGCGAGCGCTGGTTCGCAGGCCGTGATCCTGGTCTCAAGCGGGTCGCCACCGGCCCCCTCTACACAGATACTCCTACCCGATACGGTCGGCATGACTGAATCAGAGGCCGTCTCGCTGATCCAATCCGCCGGGTTCGCTCCGAAGTTCGTGCACGAGCACAGCAACACTGTTCCGGAGGGGGTCGTCATCGCGCAACTCCCGGATCACGACTCGTTGGCGAGTGGGGAGCCGGGTCGCCCGAAGCCGTGGATGTGGGCTGCCGGAATCGGCGCGCTCCTTGTGGCGGTCGCGCTGCTCGTGGCGATGTTCAGCGGCGGCCGTCCCAGCGTTCCGGACGTCGCAGGGATGACTGAGGCGGAGGCATCGAGGATCATCGTGGCAGCGGGGTTCGTTGTAGGGAGTGTTGACGAGACGGCGAGCGCGAATGTGCCCGTCGGCACGGTCGTCTCGCAGTCCCCGGCGGCGCGGACCCAGGCCTCGAAGGGCAGCGCGGTGAACCTGGCTCTTTCGACCGGTCCCGCGCTCGTGTTGGTGCCGGATGTCGCCGGGATGAACCAGGTGCAGGCGACCAAGGCCATTGAGAAGGCCGGGTTCAAGACGATGGTCACTCGGTTGCCCAACCTGTTCGTGAACAGGGGTCTCGTAGCCGATCAGACCCCTTCCGGGGGCGCGATGGCCCTGCCCGGCACCACCATCGAGATCGTGATCTCTGAGGGTAAGCAGCCGAAAGATGTGCAGATACCTGACGTGGAGGGCCTGACCCGAGTCGATGCTGAGCGCGTGCTTCGCGAGGCCGGGTTCGTGATCTCAGTGGCTGGAGCTGCAAGCGATGCGGTCGCCTCCGACGTCGTGATCAGTCAGACGCCTTTGGCTGGCGAGAAGGTGCTTGAGGGCTCTCGGGTGGGCATCGTGGTCTCAAGCGGGCCGCCAACCGCCGACGCTGTGGAGATTCCAAACGTGGTGGGAGCGACGCTTGCCGATGCGGAGCAGACGCTCGCTGATGCCGGCTTCCAAACCGTGCCTGCAGGAAGCACGGGTACGGGCAAGCCGACGAACCAAGTCGTCGCTCAGTTGCCGGCCGCAGGCGCGAAGGCGCAGCGAGGCAGTCCGGTCGTGCTGTTCTACGCGATCGGGCCGTGACGGATGCGGACTTTCGCGCGGCTTTCGCGCGGGCGCGTTGTTTGACGCGTAACACCCTCGTCGCTAACATACGTGGGCACGCGAAACGGCCAGGTAGCTCAGGTGGTAGAGCAGGGGACTGAAAATCCCCGTGCCGGGGGTTCAAGTCCCTCTCTGGCCACCATCGAAAACGTCGGAAGCCTCTCCATTCTGGAGGGGCTTCTGTGATTCTGAGCTGGGGATCGGCAGTGCGCGGATTCAAGAGCATCGACGACATCTTGCACAAGGACGCCGGCTGAGACGGCAGCATCAGCCTGCGGTTGCCGGAGTCGCTGCACTGACAAACCGCGGCAGGGGCGGTAGTCTGAGTAGGAACCGGCACGGCTGCGGCTTGCGGGCCATGCCACAGACGTTCGACAGAACTGGGGGAACGATGCGACTCGGGATCGCGTTGTGCGTGGTCATGTTGATGTTGATCGGGTGCACCTCAAGCGTAGTACCGACGCCTGCTGAGAACATGGATTCGACCAGTGCTCCGAGTGAGGAGACATCTCTCGGAGCGGATCTGCCTCAGGATGATCCGTTGCTTGAGCGTGCTGATGCAGCCGGACAGTTGCCTGGCGAGGCCGTTCTCGCGCTTGTCGACGCTCTGAACAAGACGGCATGGCAGACGGCCTACTCCTCCTACGCTTCTCCGTCGATGGACTATGCGACTGCGGCGCGTGAGTGGGCCGAGGCGCGCGAAACCTATCTGGACTTCCGTATCCTTGAGGTCAGGGTCACCGCCAGCGATGCGGCGTGGGTCCGTGTCGTCTACGCCGTCACGACAAACCCGCCGAGCAGCGCAATTCGTCCCGTCACCGTCGATGAGCCTGGTGAGTGGTGGCCGGTTCACAAGGTCGACGGACTCTGGAAGACACGGTGGATGCCCAGGCAGTGATGTCTGGCTGACAAGCGGTCCCCACTGACTTCCATCCTCGGGTTGCAGGCGCTTGGAGCGCCTTGCGGGTTACGCGCATCATTGGATCGAGAGTCGGGCGACAGCGGCACCGATGACGCGACAGTCAAGAAGGAGGGTTTTGTGGTCGACTATAGAATGGCATTCTCCGCCATCCGAAAGGATCCTCAGTGGAAGCGCAAGCTCGGCCTCGGAGTACTCATCACCCTTATCCCGTATGTCGGCACGGTGTGGATGATCGGCTGGCAGATGGAGTACCAGCGCAACGTCGCCTGGGGTGATGACGGGCGAATACCCGGTTGGTCTGACTTCTCCGGGCAGGCACTGGCGGGACTCAAGGCCACGGTCGCCGTCCTCCCGTACTCCGTCGTGCTGAGCCTATTTCTCACTCCAATGATGATGGCGGTGCCATTGATGGGCGGCCTGCTGGGAGATTTTGATCCAGCGACGGTATGGGTGCGCATGGCAGTGGTCACCGGGATTTCGTTGTTCGTGGTCATGACGTTGACAGTGCTGATCATCCCCTTCACTTCCTCAACGATCTTGCGTGTGGCGCTCTACGGGACGTTCGAGTCGGGTTTCCAGTTCAAAGAGATCTGGCGCCTGATGAAGGCACAGAAGCCCAAGCTGATGAGGGCGTGGGGATTCACCTCACTCAACATGGGCATATCGCTTGCGGCGATGATCCTGTATTTCGGCTCGTTCGGCCTGTTGATCGTGTTGCTTCCTGGTTCGTCGGAACTGAAGGCAATCGCCATCCTTGTCCTGGGAGTTGTTGGCTACTTCGGCTACATCGTGTTCGCGATGGCGCTTGGGCTCTATCTGGGTTTGGCGAATTCGTACTACTTCGGCATGTACGGGCGCGCCGCCTACCACCTCGAAGAGGCTCGTAGCTCGACCGTTTCGAGTTGGGGTGCTGCGCAGACTCAGGACGCACCTCCGTCGTCGTGATCGAATCCCCGAGGTGCACGATGGACCGTCTAGTGAAAGGGAGCGTCACATGAGTCCGGAGAAGGAAGCGCGGAAATCCGAGGGATTCTCGGCCGAAGAACGAGCCGCGATGAAGGAGCGCACGCAAGAGCTCAAGGCAGAAGTACGGAGCGGTGCGCGTTCGAAGCATGACGGGGAAGACGATGTGCTCGCAAAGATCGCTGAGATGCCTGAGCCGGACCGGCAGATGGCCTTGCGGCTTCACGAGATCGTCAAGGCCAGCGCGCCGGAGCTGACGCCGAAGACTTGGTACGGTATGCCCGCATACGCACTCAACGGCAAAGTCGTGTGCTTCTTCCAAATCGCGAGCAAGTTCAAGTTCAGATACTCGACTCTCGGGTTCAGCGATGCCGCGAACCTGGACGAAGGCGACATGTGGCCGACCTCCTTCGCGCTCAAAGAACTGACATCCACCGTGGAAGAAGAGATCGCCAGGCTCATCAGGAGAGCCGTGAGCTGACGTCTCGCTTCGCGGATGGGATGAGCATCAGTTGTTCGTCGCTCCGGGCGTGGTGGGAGGCGGAACTCGGTCGCTCCCGGACGGAGTACGGCTCAACCTCGAATTGATGGACGAGCGCGGTGAACGGGTCTAGCAAACGAACATGTGTTCGTATATACTGGCTTCGGAGAATGTCGATTCGTGGCGGGAGAAAACCGGAATCCTGCTACTATCCGGGTGCAGTTGTCTACCTGTACTGCGACTAAGGGGAGAGCACTAGTTGGACTTCAACTCGGTTGAAATCTGCTCTGGAGCGGGTGGCCAAGCGTTGGGTTTGGAGCTGGCCGGCTTTGCTCACTCGGCTCTTGTTGAGATTGAGCCTGTAGCGTGTGAAACCCTTCGGCTGAACCGGCCCGAGTGGAACGTGATAGAGGGCGATCTGCGCGAGTTTTGCGGCGCTCCGTACAAGGGCATCGATCTGTTGGCCGGGGGTGTTCCGTGTCCCCCGTTCTCGAAAGCTGGCAAGCAGCTCGGCGCCAGCGATGAACGAGACATGTTCCCCGAGGCCATTCGGTTGGTCGACGAAATCCGTCCTCGCGCCGTGATGCTCGAAAACGTTCGCGGACTCCTGGATGCCCTCTTTGACGACTACCGCAACAAGGTCGAGAAACAACTGAGGGATCTTGGCTATGTCCCCAGCTGGCGCTTGCTCAATGCATCCGACTACGGCGTTTCTCAGTTGCGGCCCAGAGTCATCTTCGTCGGAATGAGGAAAGACGTCGCGGACCATTTCGAGTGGCCGTTACCTCATTCAGTAGAACCTGCCACGGTGGGTGTGCTTCTGCACGACCTCATGGGCGCGAACGGCTGGCGTTCAGTTGATGATTGGCGGGAGCGCGCCGACGCTATTGCGCCGACACTCGTCGGTGGATCGAAGAAGCATGGCGGGCCAGACCTGGGTCCCACTCGTGCCCGCCGCGCGTGGGAGTCCCTGAGCGTCGACGGTCGCGGACTTTGGGATGCCGCCCCTGATCCCGATTTCGTGGGTATGCCCCGGCTTACCACGCGAATGACCGCACGCATCCAAGGATTCCCTGATCATTGGCAGTTCGCCGGTCGCAAGACAGCCACGTACAGGCAGATCGGGAACGCTTTTCCTGCGCCGGTCGCGGAGGCTGTTGCTAGGCAGATAGTCACCGCACTTTCCGCCAGACGTAGTTTCAGGGTCGCCTGATGCACGGACCCGTCGAATTCGTAGAGGCGCGCAGAGCCTTCCATAATGCCCTGCTTCAGTCGTGCTTGACCATCGACTCCCAGGGTCGGCCCAGCAACTGTGACGGCACTAATCAACCAAGTATCAGGTTGGCTAGGGGCATAGCTGACCTCCTCAAGGCGGAAACCGTCGGCGAACGTTCTGCCGGTCAGACCTCGGGCAATCAGTTCGAGATCGCGTGTGCTGACTTCGTGCGGGAGACATTCTTGAAGCTCGGGCATCTGCGACCCGGCAAGTGGGACGTCCAGCATGTCCGGGGGCGCAATCGACTTGAGATCGCGCGCTACGAACAGTATTCGCATCTGGTTGCTCTCGACCGGGCCGCGAAGAATGACCCTGAACTCGCTGCAGCCCTCGGAAGCGACTATACGATCACGCCGGACGTCGTCATCGCGCGGGAACCCGAGGATGACGACGCGATCAATACGCCAGAGGTGTTGGTCGATGGCAGTGTGGCGACGCTCGCCAGCCTGAGACTCAGGAATGGCGGGCTGCCGTTGCTACACGCTAGTATCTCGTGCAAATGGACGATTCGTAGCGACCGAGCACAGAACGCGAGGTCAGAGGCCTTGAATCTGGTTCGCAACCGTAAAGGGCGTCTGCCTCACGTGGTCGTGGTGACGGCGGAGCCCACGCCCAGCCGACTCGCATCGATTGCCCTCGGCACTGGCGATGTCGACTGCGTGTACCATTTCGCGCTTTATGAGCTGCAGGAAACGGTGAGCGCACTAGGGATGCAGGATGCTGCTGACATGCTCGCGATCATGGTCGACGGCGACCGCCTCAAGGACATCTCGGACCTTCCGCTAGACCTCGCGATCTGAGGGCCATGCCCTGTTGACGAACTGGTGCGATAGTCTGCGAGGAATTCGTGACGGTTACAGATGTACTGTGGAGAGGCGTGACGAGAGATCGATCCTCTGCTCGAAGAGGAGAACAAGACCAAGGCCTATTGTCGACAGCGAAAGCGGAGGATGGCATGGCGTGGGTATACGCGTTCTGGGGACTCGGGCTGATCGCGATCGCCACGATTGCCGTTGACGTGCTTGCTCTGCGCAGGAAGGTCGCGGGCCGTTTGCCCGTAGTCGCGTTGGCGTTGAAGGGGCTCGTGGTCGCAGGGTTTGCTGGCTGGTGGATCTACTTCAATTACCTAGGTGCTGCGGACACATGGGAGGACCTCACGTCGTTCGCGGGACTGATCGTTCTTTCCATCCCGTTGCTGTTGATCGCGGCGGTGCTCGACGTGCTCGTGATTCGGCGACTGGTGACGCCAGTGAGCCGCCCGTGACGCCGTGTTACGCTTATGGGTGCGCGACGGCCGTATGCTCAGTGGGGCGTCGCAAGAAGTAGGCCGCCTGGAGGACGAGTGGCACCGTACCCCTCACAGAGTTCACTCAAGGTCGCATGTACCCTGATCGCGTGTGCCTTGATGGGCGTGCTCGGTGCGGGCGAGGCGCTCGCCACACCATCGGTTACGAGCACGGCGACGACGTTGGGCGCGCTGAAGGCCGAGGAAGCCGCCCTGCGCCAGATTCTCGAGCAGACGCGTCTTGACCTTGAGATCGAAGTCGCCTCCTACGTCGAGACCAGCAAGCTGATCGAGCGGACGAAGACCGAGATCGCGCAGGCCACCATCGATCTGGCGCAAAAGGAGATCGAGCTCGACAACAGCGAACGCGCGCTCAGCGGTCGCGCGATCGAGCTTTACCGAGGCGAGCGCCTCGACATGCTCGACGTCTTGTTCTCGTCCAGCTCCTTTGAGGACCTGTGGGTGCGCGCGAGCTATCTCACGAGGATCACGTCGAGGGACGCGCGGCTGATCACGGGCGTCCGTCTCGCTCGCTCGGAGGCCCTGTGGCTTCGCGAGAATCTACTCAGCAAGATGGACCACTTGAACGAGCTGCGGCGAGACGCTGACGAGCGGCGTGTCCGCATAGAGGCCGAACTCGAGGCGCAGCAGGCTCGCGCCGCGCGGCTGGCCGTGGACCTCGCGCGACTGATGTGGGCACCGGGCGGTGGCTCGTTGGCACCGCAGGGCGGCTTCAATCCCGACACCGTGATCGCCGAGGCGACGTTTCGTGACTCCTCGTCGATGACCGTCGAGCAGATACAGGCGTTTCTCGAGGAGCAGCCCGGCACGCTCGCCACTTACCGGGCGCGCGACCACGCAGGCAAGGTGAAGCCCGCCTCGCAGATCATCGCTGATGCGGCGCAGGCCTGGGGGGTCAATCCGAAGGTCATTCTCGTGAAGCTTCAAAAGGAGCAATCGCTGTTGGGGCGGCGCAATCCCACGCAAAACGCCTACGACTGGGCGATGGGCTGCGGCAAGACCGACAGTCGTACGTTCGTGCAGTTCAAAGGGTTCGGGCAGCAGATCTGGTCAGGCGCCGACAAGCTCGCGAACAACGGTCGGCGCTGGCGACCGGGTATCTCGATGCCGATCAACGGGAGCACGGTGCACCCCACGAACGCGGCGACGTACTCGTTGTTCAAGTACACACCGCACTTCCGAGGGACCATGTCGTTCTGGTTGTTGTACTGGCGCTACTTCGGCGATCCCTCGGTGTAGGTCGTGCTCGTTCTCATCGACGGATACAACGTCACGATGCGTGATCCGGCACTGTCCGGCCGCTCGAAAGAGGCGCAGCGAGACGCGCTCGTCGAGCGGCTGCGCCTGCTCGCGACCTCGATCGCGGGCAGGGGAGGGCGAGTCACGGTGGTGTTCGACGCGCACTCCTCGCTGGGAACTTCGTCTGCGACCGTGGGGCGGGTGACCACCGTGTTCGCGAACAACGCCGACGACGAGATCGTGCGGCGGTGCGAGGCGGTGAGAGGCCAGGTCGTCGTCTACACGGATGACATCCGTCTGCGAATGCGCATCTCGCAAGACGTTGGACGTCATGTGGAGTATCGTGACGTCTCGTTGCTGGAGGCCCGCGCGGACAAGGCGAGGCCCGCATCGTCGGGAAGAACTCCCGGCGGCGACAAGGCGTTGCCCGAGGGGACGAAAAAAGAGATCACCGCCGAGCTCGAGGGGCTGTGGCTGCCTGACGACGAGGAGTGAACGTGCCGGGAATCGGCGTGATCGTGAATGTGGCCACGGTGCTCCTGGGCACGGCGGTGGGCCTGTTGTTCGGGGGACTGATCCCGGAACGGATGCGCGAGACGGCTTTTCGCGCGATAGGATTGTCGACGCTCGTCATCGGCCTTGCCATGAGCGTGGGCGGCATGTCGGATATGGGGAATGCGGCCGGGGCCCTGGGCAAATACGCGGCGCTCATATTCGTGGGTTCGCTCGTGCTGGGTGCACTTGTGGGTGAGGCTCTGCGCATCGAGCACTGGCTTGAGCGCTTCGGCCGCCTGCTCCAAGACCTGGCGTACCGGATGCCGTGGCTTGCTCCCACCCCGAAATCGGCTTCTGATGAGCCCGGCGAGAAGGGCCACACACTGGTCGAGGGGTTCGTGACGGCGTCACTGCTGTACTGCGTGGGCGCCATGACGGTGCTCGGCTCGATTCAGGATGGGTTGGGCGACCCCTCGACGCTCTATCTCAAAGCAACCCTTGACGGGCTCGCGTCGATCGCGCTCGCCTCGACGCTCGGCGCGGGTGTTGGCCTGTCTGTGATTCCGATCGCCGTCATTCAGGGCGGCATCGCGCTTGCCGCCGCGAATCTCACGGGGATCACGCCCGAGGTGTTCGCGGCGATCGAAGCGGTGGGCGGAACGCTCATAGCCGCTATTGGTCTGGACCTCGCCGGCATCAAGCGTCTGCCGGTAGGCAACATGTTGCCCGCGGTCTTCATCGCGATGGGTCTCGCGGTGGCGCTGTCGTGAGCGAGGCGTCAGTGCGTCAGGCCGGGTACTGCGTGCACTGCGACCGCATCGTCGAGCGCGTATCCGACGGGAGCTGCCCTGCAGGGCACCCCGCCGCCGGGATCGCGGGACGAATCGTGCTGGGCGATGGCGAGCAGACACCGGCGCTCCCGCGCTTCAACGTCGCCGCGTTCCTGCTGCCGATGTTGTGGGGTCCCGTGCATGGCCAGTGGGTCGGTGTGGTCTTTCTCCCGCTGTGGGTGTTCACCGACAGCATCGTGCGCTCAGCCTCCTCGTTGGGAGTGGGCGGGCGAATCGCCGCGGGTTTCGCGGTTCTCGCGACACTGGCCATGGCGGGGTGGTTCGGCAAGCGCGCGAACGGGGTTGGCTGGAGACGTGTCTGCGATCGCGTGAGCGTGGCCCGATATGCGCAGCGCCAGCGGGTGTGGGCGGTCGTGTCGGTGCCTGTGGCGGCGCTGCTCGTGGGATCGGTTGTCTACTTCAACGTTGTGGTGTTGCCGACACGGGGCATGTAGAGGCGAACCACACTTCTGGCGATAGGAGGCGAGACGGATGACGGACGAGCTGTTCGACGCGAAGATCAATGGCGAGGGCGCGGTCGCCGGAGGAACGTACGGGGTGATCACGCTCAACGGCGCGGGCACGGTCACGGGTGACGTGGTCTGCCGCGAGTTGCGGATGAGCGGCGCTGGGCGCTGCCGCGGCGCGGTCAAGGCCGACATCGTGACGGTGAACGGCGCGTGTACGTTCGACGGTCCGGTCCAAGCCGGCGAGTTCGCCGTGAACGGATCCGCTGATGTGCACGCGGGTGTGGGTGCGGGCGTGCTGCGCATCAGGGGCTCGATCACGGCTGACGGTGGGATTCACGCGCGTGACATCGACCTCAAGGGTGACTTGCGCGTGGGAGCCGGGGTGCAGGCTGATCGGCTGTTCGGCGAGGGCCGCTTCGCCGTTCGAGACGCGCTTGCGGTGGGCGACGTGGATCTGCGGCCGCACGGCCGAAGCTCTGCTGCCGACGTCACGTGCGATCGCATGATCCTGCGCGCACCCGAGGGCGTCTCGGCGGTTCTCTCGGCGTTCGTTGACCGCGAACTGACGGTGACGAGCGTCGTTGGCGGTGAACTCCAGCTCATCAACACGGTCGCCTCGCTTGTGAGGGGCGCGCGCGTGACGCTGGGTGATGGCTGTCGCGTGGGGCGCGTCGAGTACTCCGAGACGCTGCACAAGCTCGCGGGTGTGCTCGTGACTGAGGAGATGAAGGTCGAGGCAGGGTAGAATCGCCTACCCTCAGTCCTCGCGCCAACCTGCTGGCTTGAAGGCTGCCGGGCACACGTCGTTCAAGAAGCACGGGCCGCACCGTGGGCGCTTGGCGTCGCAGATCGCGCGCCCGTGGTTGATGAGGTCGTAGTTCACGCGATGCCAGTGGTCGCGGGGGAACAGCGACATCAGGTCGCGCTCGATCTTGTCGGGATCGTGTTCGGTCGAGAGCCCGAAACGACGAGCGAGCCGAAAGACGTGCGTGTCGACCGCGATGCCCTCCGTCTTCCCGAAGCCCTCGCCCAGCACGATGTTCGCCGTCTTGCGCGCGACCCCCGGCAGCGTCACGAGATCCGCCATCGTGTCGGGCACCGCACAGTCGTACTCCGCGACGATCCTTCGGCACGTGGCGATGATGTTTCGCGCCTTCTGGCGAAAGAAGCCCAGCGAGCGCACATGGCCCTCGACCTCGTCTTGAGTGGCGTCAGCCAGGGCGGCAGGGGTGGGGAAGCGCTCGAACAGGGCGGGAGTGGCCTTGTTCACGTTCGCGTCCGTGGTCTGAGCAGACAGGATCACAGCGATGAGCAGCTGGTAGGGGTTCTCGAAATCGAGTGCCGCGTGCGGGTCGCCGTAGTGGGCCTCAAGGCGCTCGGAGTAAAGACCCGCGAGACGCTCGCGTTCGGCGCGCGGCAGGTTGGCGACCGGCTCGGCAGAGGCCTTTGCGGACATGTGCTGTGCTCCCGGGGTCGGTGAGGAGAGTCGTGTGCTGGAGGATACCCGTTTCCGGGGCGCTGTTGCGGGCGACGTTCCTGCTGAGTTGCTTCCTGTGTTTCCTGAGAGTATGATGTTTCCCGAACGGGAAACAGCTATCTTGGAGGAAACATGGCTGCTGGAGAAGGCGACTACTCAGAACTCGCGCGCGCGCTTCGGGAACTCTTTCCTGACAGCTCTCTCGAACTTCGGCCAGTCCAGTCACGAGGGCATGCGCCAGCGGCATGGGCAGATGTACGCTCCTCCGCTGGTCAACTGCACCTGCGGATAGAACTTCTCAAGAGTGCCGGTAACGCGCAACTGCTCGACGCTCTGGCGATGATGAACCTCCCGCAAGACGATGCACGAGACTCGATTCCGGTGTTGGCCGCGCCATTCTTCAGTACCTCGAAGCAGAGGGTCCTACGTGATGCACGGGCGGCGTTTATCGACTACGCCGGCAATGCATGGCTGCTGGCACCCGGAGTCCACGTTGACCGACGAGGGTTCAGCAATCCGGACAAAGAGGAGCGCGAGCAGCGAAATCTGTTCTCTGACAAGGCATCGCTCGTGTTGCGGATATTGCTAGGTGCGCGGTCTCCGATTGGAGTCCGCCAGATTGCCGACATCGTGAGCTCCGGAGATGAGCAGATCAAGCTGAGCCCAGGCTTCGTCTCGAAGATTGTCAAGGAGCTGAAGCGCCAAGGCTATGCAGCGAAACTGGATGACGGAATCGTGCTCCGGCATGTCAGCGAACTGCTCAACGACTGGCTGGTCTCCTATCGTCAGAGACGGCAGCCGGTCTCGAGGAGCTACTTCCTTGCGAGATCGAGTGCGGAGGCCTTGATGCCCGAGATCGCGAATTCATTCAGCGCCCAGGGCGTTGACTATGTGTTCACAGGACACGCTGGCGCGAGCATTGTTGATCGTCATGCTGACTTCGACGTCGTCGATGTCTACGTGAGGAACATCGAATCTGCGCAGGCTGCTCTCTTTGAGATGGACGCACGTCGCGTCGAGCGTGGTGGCAACATCAACCTGTCACGGCCGTACTACCGTGAGTCAGCGTTCTACGACGCACAGATGCAGAGCGGGCCAATCAGGGTGGCTTCCGACATCCAGCTCTATCTGGATCTCTACGACTATCCCGTCCGTGGGCGGGAACAAGCCGAACATCTCTTCGATCGTCGGATTCGCCCGATGATCGAAAAGGAGGATCAGTTGTGATTGGCGTAGATTCTGTACTTACGAGAGGGCTGTCAGCGATAGAGCCGTATCTGGATGTGGTGGTGGTCGCTGGCGGATGGGTGCCTCACCTTTACGAACTGCTATAC
Source organism: uncultured Actinomycetes bacterium (assembly GCA_947085035.1). Taxonomy (GTDB): domain Bacteria; phylum Actinomycetota; class Coriobacteriia; order Anaerosomatales; family PHET01; genus CAMTUW01. Next base: position 29,876 of record CAMTUW010000003.1, on the reverse strand, counting down.
GACGCCACAAACACCGGGCGATCCCCCCGTACACGGGACATAGACCTCGCCGTTCCGCGCTCCGTGCCAGTCAGGGGCGCGAGCATCGATCAGATGCTCGTCGCGGCCGAATTCGAGTGTCGGTACACCTCGGTCACAAAGCCGCCGGTGACAAAGTATTCGGCGGTTGATGACGGCCAAGAGATTGAGATTGAGTTCATCACCGACGCTCCGGGGGCAAGGCAGGGAGTGGTCACAGTGCAATCGGGGCTCACTGCTCAGGAGCTTCACTACGTTGGGCTGATGCTTGTGGATCCCTGGATCGTCGATCTTGGTGAGCTGACGGATGGCGAGGTCGGCTACGCAGTACGCGTACCAAATCCCGGTGCCTTCATCTTCCACAAGTCCCTGGTGTTTGTGAAACGCAGGGATCGTCTCAAGAAGGAGAAGGACCTCTACTACATCTTCTTCGTGCTTGATACGTTCCCGGAGTGGCGAGGGTTGATTGCAGCCGAGCTTGTCCGGCTCGCCGCGCAGAAATCTGCTTGGTTCAGGAAGTCCCGAAAGAGCATCGCTGTGATCTTCGATTGCGCGGACTCTGCGGGCGTGGACGCTCTCCTGAATCAGAGGCCTCTGACGGCTTACACTGGCATGAACGATGAGCAGTTTCGACAGTACGCCTTCTCGGTGATGTGCGACTTGATCGAGATGATGGACTCGGGACTCGCGACCAGCAGCTCGCGCTAGCCTCGGTGACTGATGGAATCGAGAGCGGACTCCTTGCGTTCGCCGGTCGGACCGCTCGGCTCGCGCTTCCTTGACCTCGCCGCTCGCCCGCCCTACGCTGGGCCACCCGCGCGTCCATATACGGACCGCGGGCGTTCGTGCTGTTCGCGACCGCTCTCAAGGAGCTGCTTCCATGCTCATCGACCGTCTCGCCACCTCGCTGTCCGACTCGAAGTCCTTCTCGGTGATCGAGGGCATGCTCTCGCGGGGCGACGACGCCACGCTGGCCGTTCCCGGGCTCGTGCGACCGGCGCTCGTCGCCGCGGTCTATGTGCTCCGTCCGCGTCCGATCTTCGTCGCGCTTGCGGGCGAGGAGGCGGCCGAGCGCTTCTGGCGCCAGACGGCCGCCTTCCTCGGGCAGGAGCGCGTCTTGCGGCTTCCCGCTCGCTCGGACCTGCCGTGGGGCACCGCCGCGCCGAATCTGGCCGAGATCGGCGCGCGGGCGAAGGCGCTTCATGCGCTCGATAAGAACCGCCCTGTCGTTGTGGTCGCCTCGGTTCTTGCGCTCCTGCGTGCGGTGGTTCCGCAGGGGAGCGGGATCTTCGACCCGCTGACGCTCTCCACTGGTGCCGAGATCGACCTCGAGGAGACCGTCGCGTTGCTCGTGCGCATGGGCTACTCGCGCGTCGAGGCGGCCGACGAGCCGGGTACCTTCGCGGTGCGCGGCGGCATTCTCGACATCTTCGGAGCGGGCAGCCAGCATCCCGTGCGCGCAGAGCTCTTCGGCGACGAGATCGAGACGCTCAATCGCTATCTGCCGGGAACGGGCCAGGTGGTCGGTGCGAGCGGCCCGGTCGAGATCAGCCCCTGCCGCGAGCTGCGCCTCTCGAAGCGCGGCGCCGAGGCGGCCTCCCAGATTCTGCGCGAGCGCGCACTCAAGGATCCGGAGCTCGCTCACGAACTCGAGCTGCTCGAGCAAGGCGTCGTCTTCAACGGCGTCGAGCGTTATCTGCCGCTGCTCTACAAGCGCGCTGCGTGCGCGACTGAGTATCTGGGTTCCGACACGCTCGTCGTGGTCGCCGAGCCCCGCTCATTGTTCGACGACGCAGTGCGTCGGCGCGAGGAGATCGACGCTGCCGCGAAGGCCGCTGGTCACCGCTCGGTCGTACCGGGCAAAGCGCCGCTCGACGGCCTGTACCTGTCGCCGTCGCAGCTCGACTTCGGCGACCGCCAGCGCCTCACGCTGCTCTCGCTCCTTCGCGCGGGAAGCGGGGTCGACGCCGAGCTCGCCGCACGCCGCCCCGAGGTCTCCGGTGGCGAGGAGCGCTTCGTCGGCGGCGTGCGTTCGTTACTGTCGGCGGGGTACCGAGTGACGGTCGCGGTGCCCGACCGCCGGGCGCGTCGCCGCATCGGCGACCTGCTCGTCGAGACCGGGCTGTCGATCAGCGAGGAGCGCGACCACGTCGCGCACGAGGAGTCGGATACGACTCCGGACGCGCCGACCGGCGCGTCTCGTCAGCGGGCCGATGTCGTTGAGCTCGCCGATACCGACGTGCCGGCCGGGTTCGTCATCCCGGATGCGCGCGTCGCCCTCATCAGCGTCGATGACGTCTACCCTCGAAGCATGGTGCGCCGTCGTCGCCGCGAGATCGATCCGACGCGCATGACGTTCCCCTTCGCTCCCGGCGACTACGTCGTGCATGTGACGCACGGTATCGCGCTGTTCAGGGAGGTCGTGCGCCAAGAAGTGCTCGGCATCGAGCGCGACTACCTGCTCCTCGAGTACGCGAAGGGCGACAGACTCTTCGTGCCGGTCGAGCAGATCGACCGTGTGACCAAGTACGTCGGGCCCGACGGGTCGGCTCCCCGGGTCACGCGCCTCAACACCGCGGACTGGAGCCGCGCGACCGGCAAGGCGCGCGCGTCGGTGCGCCAACTCGCGTTCGACCTCGTGGATCTCTACGCGCGTCGATCGACGGTGGCCGGCCACGCGTACGGGGCAGACACGCCCTGGCAGCTCGAGATGGAGGCGATGTTCCCGTATCTGGAGACGCCCGACCAGCTCGCCGCCATAGCCGACGTCAAGGCCGACATGGAGTCGGACAAGCCCATGGACCGCCTCATCTGCGGAGACGTGGGCTACGGCAAGACGGAGGTTGCGATCCGGGCCGCGTTCAAGGCGGTCCAAGACGGCAAGCAGGTCATGCTGCTGTGCCCGACGACGATCCTCGCGCAGCAGCACTTCACGACCTTCAGCGAACGCTTCGCGCCCTTCGACGAGAAGGTCGAGGTCCTCTCGCGCTTCCGTACCGATGCGCAGCAGAAGGTCGCTCTTGAAGCCTTCGCCGCAGGTGACGTCTCGTTGCTTGTGGGCACTCACCGGCTTCTGTCGCGAGACGTGGTGCCGAAGGACCTGGGGCTCATCATCATCGACGAGGAGCAGCGCTTCGGCGTCGAGCACAAGGAGCACCTCACGAACCTGCGCGAGCAAGTCGACGTGTTGTCGATGAGTGCGACGCCGATTCCGCGTACGCTGCAGATGTCGCTATCAGGCGTGCGCGACATGTCGATCATCGACACGGCTCCGCCGAACCGCTTCCCCGTCTCAGTCCAAGTGGGCGAGTGGGACGAAGACGTCGTGAGCGGGGCGATCAGGCGCGAACTCGAGCGAGGCGGGCAGATCTACTACGTCTCGAACCGCGTCAAGACGATCGACGACGCGGTTGAGCGCGTACGCGCTGCCGCTCCGGAGGCACGCATAGTCGTCGCGCATGGCCAGATGAGCGAGAAGCAGCTCGAAGCGGTCATGGAGCAGTTCGCCGCCAATGAGGCCGACGTGCTCGTGGCAACGACGATCATCGAGTCGGGAATCGACAACCCGCACTCGAACACCGTCATCATCGAGGACTCGCAACGACTGGGCCTCGCGCAGCTCTACCAGCTCAAAGGGCGCGTGGGCCGCAGTCACGTGAAGGCCTACGCGCTCTTCTTGTTCCCTCGGGAAAGTGCGCTCACCGAATCCGCCGTCGAGCGACTCACCGCCATTCGCGAGTACGACGACCTGGGAAGCGGCATCAAGGTGGCCATGCGCGACCTCGAGATCCGCGGTGCCGGCTCGCTCATCGGTGCTGAGCAGCACGGGAGCCTCTCGGCGGTAGGGTTCGACCTGTTCGCGGCGATGCTCACGGAGGCCGTGGGCGAGGCGCGCGGAGAGCCGGTCGTCGCGCATCCCGACATCCGCGTGGATCTGCCGATCCCGGCGTTCATCGCCGAGGAGTACGTCGCCGACGTCGACGAACGCGTCCGCTACTACCGGCGTCTGGCCGGAGCGCCCACGATCGAGACGGTTGACGCCGTCGCGGCCGAGCTCGCCGAGAGTCACGGGGCGCCGCCCGAGGCGGTCCGCAACCTCATCGACATCGCGCGCATCAAGGCCATCGCCGCCGACCACAAGGTGACGAATATCGCGGTCGTGAGGAACCGGCTCATGCTCTCGCCGGTCTCCCTCGACGACGAGCAGCGCGGGCGCGCCGCAACGTTGGGCGCCGTCCATCTTGAGCGCAAGAGGGAACTCGCGTTGCCGATAGGATATGGAGAGTCTGTGACGCGTGCCGCCCTTAGCATGCTTGGTGCTATATACTCCACTCTGTCCGACACTGGCTATCTGGAGGAATGACCGGATGAAGCTCACTCGAATCGTATTGGCCGTGGCGCTTGTCGCGGGTCTGGCTTTCGCGGGAGGATGCAAGAGCGCTGACGTCGCCGCGAAGGTGAACGGCGATCGCATCAGTCTCGAGGAGCTTGACAAGCAGGTCGAGCAACTCAAGAAACAGTATCCCGACATGTTCGAGGGCACCGATGGCGAAGGTCGCCTCATCGACTTCAAGCAGCGTCTTCTCGACAGCCTGATCAACCAGAAGCTCATCGAGCAAGCCGCCGTTGACAAGGGCCTCAAGGTCACCGACGCAGAGGTCGCCAAGCAAGTCGAGCAGCTCAAGACCGGATTCAAGGACGACGCTCAGTTCCAGTCGGCCCTCAAAAGCGCCAATATGACGCTCGAGTCCCTGACGAAGCAGATCAGGGATCAGCTGATAACCCAGAAGCTCATCGAGTCGCTGGCCAAGGACACCAAGGTCCCCGAAGCCGAGCTCAAGACGTACTTCGAGAAGAACAAAGCGCAGTTCTCGCAGGCCGCCGCGAAGCGCGCCACGCACATCCTGTTCAAGCCCGAGGACAAGAAGACCGCCCAGCAGGTCCTCGACCAGATCAAGAACGGTGGTGACTTCGGCGCGCTGGCGAAGCAGTACTCGGTCGACACCGCCACCAAGGCCAACGGCGGCGATCTGGGCTGGCCCACGACTCCGTATGTGCCCGAGTTCGAGGCCGCCCTCGCCAAGCTTGGCAAGGGCAAGACCTCGGGTCTCGTTCAGACCCCCTATGGGTGGCACATCATCCGCGTCACCGATGTGCGGACCGCGTCACAGAAGAAGTTCGCCGACGTCAAGGATCAGATCGAGCAGATCCTGATCCAGCAGCGCCGCGCCGACGCGTACCAGAAGTTCCTCGACGATCTTCGCAAGAAGGCCAAGATCGAGATCCTGGTCGAGGAACTGAAGACCCCCGCTGCAGGCAAGGGGTCGCAGGAAACCACCGCGAAGTAGCGTGACGAGCCAAGACGAGCGCAGCGACCCTCACGGCCTCGGCCGGTTCGTCGAGGTCATCGCAAGGCTCAGAGGGCCTGGTGGGTGCCCGTGGGACCGCGAGCAGACCCACAGCTCGATCGCGAAGCACATGTTGGAAGAGGCCTACGAGGCCGTCCACGCCATAGAGACCGATGACGTCGCCGGGCTTGCAGAGGAGCTCGGCGACGTGCTTTTGCAGGTGGTGCTCCAATCGCAGATAGCCTCCGACGAAGGCGAGTTCACGCTCGACGAGGTCGTGGCCGGGATCACGCGCAAGATCGTGCGACGGCACCCGCACGTCTTCGGTGCCCACGAAGCCACGACCTCTCATGAGGTAGTGGCCACATGGGATCGCATCAAGCGCGCCGAGAAGGCCGAGAAGGGCACCGGGTTGCTCGACGACGTCGCCCGGGGCATGCCGGCGCTCATGCTCGCGCAGACCATCTCGAGAAAAGCGGTCGCCGCAGGCTTTGAGTGGGATACCCTTGAGGGCGTCATCGACAAGCTGAACGAGGAAGTGGCCGAGTTCGCTCAGACCGAGCCGGGTAGCCGTGAGGCGGCCGACGAGATCGGCGACATCCTGTTCACGCTGGTGAACTTGGCGCGCAAGCAAGGCATCGACGCCGAGGCGGCGCTTCGCGGAACCTGTGAGAAGTTCCGGACGCGCTGGTCGGCGATGGAAGGGTTCGCATCCGAAGACGGGCGTGATGTCGCTGGGATGACACTTGCCGAGCAAGAGGCGCTCTGGCAGAGGGCCAAAGAAGAGGAGTACACATCATGAGCATGATCGTCGACGTCCACGCTCGGGAGATTCTCGATTCGCGCGGTAATCCGACCGTCGAGGTCGAGGTCGTGCTCGACGATGACAGTTTCGGCCGTGCGGCCGTGCCCTCCGGGGCGTCCACCGGGGCGTTTGAGGCCGCTGAGCTGCGCGACGGCGACGCGAACCGCTACCTGGGCCGGGGAGTGCGCACCGCTGTCAACAACGTCAACGGGCCCATCGCCGATGAGGTCGTCGGCCTCGACGCCACCGATCAGCGCTCCGTCGACGCGTTGCTGATCGAGCTTGACGGGACGTCGAACAAGGCGAACCTGGGCGCGAACGCGGTGCTCGGAGTCTCGCTCGCGTGTGCAAGGGCGGCGGCCGAGTCGACCGGACTCACGCTCTACAGCTACGTGGGCGGTGCCAACGCCCATGTCCTGCCGGTGCCGATGATGAACATCCTCAACGGTGGTGCGCACGCCGACAACAACGTCGACCTGCAGGAGTTCATGATCATGCCGGTGGGCGCTCCGACGTTCGCCGAGGGGCTGCGCTGGTGCGCCGAGATCTACCACACGCTCAAGAAGGTGTTGCAGGATCGTGGCCTGGCAACGGGAGTTGGCGACGAGGGCGGTTTCGCGCCGAACCTCGACAGCAATGAAGCGGCGCTCGTGCTGGTCGTCGAAGCGGTCGAGAAGGCGGGCTACTCGCCAGGCGACCAGGTGATGATCGCGCTCGACCCCGCCACGACCGAGATCTACGACGAGGCGCGCGGCGTCTACGTGCTGGCAGGCGAAGGACGCGAGCTCAACAGTGCCGAGATGGTCGACTTCTGGGCCGACTTGGTCGCGCGCTACCCGATCATCAGCATCGAGGACGGCATGGCCGAGGACGACTGGGACGGCTGGAAGCTCCTCACCGACCGACTGGGCGCGAAGGTCCAGCTGGTGGGAGACGACCTCTTCGTCACCAATACCGACAGGCTCAAGCGCGGCATCGCGATGGGAGTGGCCAACTCGATCCTCATCAAGGTCAACCAGATCGGCTCGCTCACAGAGACCCTGGACGCGATCGAGACCGCCAAGCAGGCCGGTTACACCTGCGTAATCAGTCACCGTTCGGGCGAGACCGAGGACACCACGATCGCCGACCTCGCCGTTGCCACGAACGCCGGCCAGATCAAGACCGGGGCGCCGGCACGCAGTGACCGTGTCGCGAAGTACAATCGCCTGCTGCGCATCGAAGAGGAGCTCGCCGAGTCCGCCTCGTATCTCGGTTCGGATGTCTTTTACAACCTTCGGGGCTGAGTGTCCGGTCGTCCGGCGAATGAGGAGCGTGACGTGAGCGAGCGCGGGTCACACGGACCGACAGCCGAGGAGAGACGCTTCGGCATGCCGCTGGAGTTCGCCTTGGCGCATCGTGAGCGCCTCGCGAACAGCTACGATCACGCGTTCGGTCAGGAGCGTGTCTTTCCAGAGCTGGTCGAGGCGCTGCTCGAAGAGGTTCCCTACAGCTCGACACTGCTCGAAGTGGGCGCGGCGACGGGGCTTCTCACTCGTCCGCTTCTGACGCGGGCTGACTCGCTCATCGCTCTGGAGCCTTCGGAAGGCTTGCTGCGACGCATGCTCGTGAGTGACGTCGCCAACGACCCGAAGCTCGCCACCATGCTCGGGATGGTGGAGGACCTCACCGAGGCCGCGGTGTTCGACAACGCCGTCGTGACGTTCACCCCGCGACGCGGCATGGGGCTTCTCACCCTGCTCAACATGCTCGCCGTCCACGTGCGCGATCGCATCGTGATGCTCCTCGATGACGACGGGTCCATGGACTGGGCGTATCTCGCCCGCTCGGCGGCCATCCAGAGTTTCGATGTGCGCGTTCGTGTCGTCACGAGCGGTGAATGCGGGGAGCGCGGACAACGAAGAGCGATCATATTAGTGGCAGGCGTCGAGAAGTGGTGTCAGCGGTGCGAAGCGGACGAATCGTGGGAGGTCGAGGCGCGCTCGCTTGAAGTGCCGTATCCCGCGCCTCGGGGGGCGGCCACTCGGTTGGTGCGCTACTTCCTCGCGGGGGGAGATCGCGCCATTCTGTTACGCACCGAAGCCGGGGGGATCGAGCGGCTCTACGGGAATCTTCGTACCGCCGCTCACCGACTCGCTCGAGACGAATTGACCGTGCGGCGTGTAGACGAGGGTATCCAACTTGTGAGACTGCCCAAACACGTCGACTAGGGGACATCATGCGGCGCACGAGGATCGTCGTCACGCTCGGACCCTCCACGGACCCGCAAGATGTGCTCGCACAAGTCATCGCGGCGGGGGTCGACGTCGTTCGCCTGAACGGCGCCCACTCCGATGTGACCGAGCTTGAGAAGCGGCTTTCGGCGGTACGGGCGGCGGCCGAAGGGGCGGGGCGCGACATAGGGGTCCTGCTCGACCTGCCGGGTCCGAAACTGCGCGTTGGCGAGATGGCCGCAGGTACCGTGCTCGAGGCGGGCGGCGCGTTCACACTCGCGTTCACAGAGTGTGTCGGCGACGCGACCCGTGCGTGCGTCACCCACCGGGGACTCGCCAGCGACGTGCGGGTTTCGGATCGCATCCTCATCGACGACGGCCGCATCGAGCTCGTGGTCGAATCGGCGAGCGAGGACGGCGTGCTGACACGCGTTGTGACCGGTGGGGTGTTACAGAGCCGCAAGGGCGTGAACGTGCCCGGAGTGACGCTGTCGGTCCAGCCGATCACGCCACGCGATGTCGAGCTCATCACATGGGCGCTTGCCAACGGGATCGACTGGATCGGACAGTCGTTCGTGCGCACAGCCGCTGACGTGGAGGCGTTGCGGGCGCTCATGGGAGACATGCCGATCCCGATCGTCGCCAAGATCGAGAAACACGAGGCGGCCGACGACTTGGAGGCGATCATCGAGGCGGCCGATGCGGTCATGGTGGCCCGGGGTGATTTGGCCGTCGAGACTTCGCCGGAGCGCGTCCCGGTGCTGCAGCGCCGGATAGTGACGGCGGCCCGCGCACTGAGAAAACCGGTGATCATCGCCACCGAGATGCTCGATTCGATGCGCGAGCGTCCGCGTCCCACACGCGCGGAGGCGAGCGATGTCGCCAATGCCATCTTCGGGCGGGCGGATGCCGTGATGCTCTCGGGCGAGACCGCCGTGGGCGCCTACCCGGTGGAATCGGTCCTCACGATGGCGCGTATCGCCGAGGCGGCTGAAGATGCCGCGCCGCCGGTCGGTCCGCCGTACCCGGGACTTCGAAACGATGTGCAGGCCGCGGTCAGTGCCGCGGTGAGCGATCTGGCCTCGGAACTCGATCTGGCGGCTATCGTCACCATGACGCAATCGGGGGCGACGGCGCTCGCGGTCTCGCGGTATCGGCCGCAGACTCCGATCGTGGCCATCGCTCCGACTCCGGCGGTCGCTCGTCGTCTCTCGCTTATCTGGGGCGTCCAGACCCTCACGGCTTCGCTGCCAACCGACACAGGAGCGCTGCTCGACGCTGCGATGGTCGCGGTTCGGGCGGCGGGAATCGCGGGCCCCGGAGACCGTATCGCCGTCACGGCAGGGCTCGGGTCGAGTGTGCCGGGGGGCACTGACTTCATCCACGTGCACACGCTGTAGCCCCGTCGATGAAGCACAAACACCTGTTCGTATCAGTGAACCTCAAGTAGACATCTAGACGACATGCGCCTGGAATGGTGCTACCATCGAGTCGATGCGGACGACGCTACCGCATCGAGATGCTGGCCTTCCTACAGGACTTCTCAGGGCGCATGATACCGAGAAACACGCGACATGGGGCTTCAGCGACGACGCGGCGATCCACCACAAACGGTGGAGCGCGCGCGACGACTTCTGCGCGCACCCCGAAGACCTCTGCGAAGCGAGCCGTCGCGACCACTCGCTCATGCGACGCGCCGGGAAACGGTTGGTGGGTGGCGCCGCTGGTGATTCTTCTGGTCGTCACCGTCTTCGTGTTCACCTACTATCCCGTTGCTCGTGTGCAGTACCGTGAGGCGAGGGACCTGGCTCGGCTCGAGAACGAATTCGCCGCGCTTGAGGCCCGCAACGTTCGCCTGAGCAAGGAGGTCGAGCGGCTCAGAACCCCCGAAGGCGTCGAGGACTACGCCCGGACGCGACTCGGTCTGGTCAAGCGGGGCGAGAGCATCGCCGTCGTACAAGGCCTGCCCGAGTCCATGCAGCCGAGCAAGGCGAAGCGCCCTCGCATCGACAGCGACTACACACCCACCGGGTCGGACGACCAGTGGACCGCGCTTCTCGACTTCGTCTTCCAGGTGCAGTGACGCGAAACGAGCCCATCACACTTGAAGCGAGGCTGGTCGAGTCACAGATCGGCCGGATGCCTCGCGCTCCGTGGCGCGTTGTCTCGCGGTGTCGCCACGGGTATCCCACGGTGATCGCCTCGCCCTCACGGCTCGAAGACGGGACTCCGTTTCCCACATGGGCCTGGCTGACCTGCCCGTTCCTGAGCGAGCAGGTCGCGACTCTCGAATCGGGCGGCGCTGTGGCTCGCTGGGCGACACGTGTGGCGAGCGAACCGGAGCTGGCCGTGGCCCTTCGTGCGGCTGACGCCCAGATGAGGCTTCTGCGATCGGCTGAGTCCGGGGGAGACGATGCGTGCGCCAGCGTCGGGCTCGCGGGTCAGCGCGATCCACTGCTGGTCAAGTGCCTGCACGCGCACGTCGCGCTCGCGCTCGCGGGCGTGGATGATCCTGTTGGCGCCGAGGTGCTCGCGCTCACCGGGGACTCCTGTCCTGACGCAAGATGCGAGGAGCGCTCCTGTGACTGAGACACGGCGGCTCGCGGCGATCGATCTGGGAACCGTGACCTCGCGGTTGCTCATCGCCGACGTGGGCGCTGATGCGATCACCGAGGTCTACCGTTCGACCGACATCACGCATCTGGGCGAGGGCCTCGCACGCAGCGGGCGGCTCGCCGATGAAGCGATGCGACGGGTGGCCGATGTCGTCGCCGACTATGTCGTGAGAATCGGCGAGTACGGGGCGGAGCGCACGAGCGCCGTTGCGACGAGCGCCAGCCGCGACGCCGACAACGGCGAGGAGTTCCGCGCGCTGCTCGCCGTCCGAGGGACCGAGACGATGATAATCGACGGTGTCGAGGAGGCTGCGCTCGCGTTTTCGGGCGCCACGTTCTCGCGCGTCGGTGAGGGACTCTTGGTCGTGGACAGCGGAGGCGGCTCGACCGAGCTCGTGCTTGGCAGCGTGGAGCTGCGAGACGGAGTCCGCGAGACGCGCATCGACGCGGCCAGATCGATCGACGTGGGGTCACGGCGGATGACCGAGAGGTATCTGCACGGCGACCCGCCAACGACCGGTGAACTCGACGTCGCGCGCGAATGGGCGACTCGCGAGATGCGCGCCTACTTCGATCGACTCGACGCCAAGCCGCGAGAGATGATCGGGCTTGCCGGCACCGTGACGTCGCTCGCTGCCATCCGGCTCGCGCTTGATCCTTACGACGCCGAAGCGGTGCACGGGTACGAGCTGTCAGGCTCTGACCTCGCCGACCTGCTCGAGATGCTTGTTGCGCTCACGCTGGAGGAGCGGCGCTCGGTGACGGGGCTGCACCCTGAGCGGGCGGGCGTGATCGTTGCCGGCGCGCTCATCCTCGAGACGGTGCTCGCACTGTCCGGACTTGGCCACATGACGGTGAGCGAGCACGACGTGCTGTATGGGATACTGGGTGGCACCTTTGCCGACCTGCGTGAACGGGGTCGATGAGGCGGCGTATCCGAAAGGCACAGGAGGCGGACTTAAAATCCGCTGGCCGAAAGGCTTGTGGGTTCGAATCCCACCGCCGCCACCACGGGAATGAACAGTCGTGCGACACGATGTTTGAGGGAAAGGAGGCCGGACGGGATGGCGGATGATGCTGCGGCACGCCTGTACCAGGCCTTCGTGAGCCAGGATCCGGCAGCGGCGATCGGAGTCATCGAGCAGGTCAAGGCCACCGGTGTCGCGCAGACCCGACTGTTTGACACGCTGTTCGCGCCGGCGATGTCGCTTCTGGGCGGCTCATGGGCAAGCGGCGCGATCGACGAGTACTCCTTCACCCAAGCGGCGGTCGTCGCCGAGCAGATCACGAGTTTCGTGACGCCGCCCACGACCGCTCATGACACAGGGATCACGATCCTTCTGGGCACGATGCACCGTGACCTCCACACGATCGACAAAGACGTTGCGGCCGCTGCACTCAAAGAAGCGGGGCACCGCGTGATCGACCTGGGCAGCGACGTGCGCCCCGCCGAGTTCCTCGAGCGGGCTGAGGAGACCGGCGCGCGGATCGTCATCGTGTTCGCTCAGATGATGGGAACCGCAGCGAGCGTCTCACGCGTGCGCGAGATGTTTTCAGCGGGCGGGCGAGACGACCTCGTGCTGTTCGTCGCGGGTGGCCCGTTCGAAGCGGACGTCAGCCTCGCCAGGCAGGTGGGCGCCAACGGCGTCGTGCGCGGTGCCGAAAGCGCCTTGAAGCTGGTCGCGAAGGTCACGGCGGCCGCGGGTGGCGCAGTCTCGGCGGGAAGCGACCAGTGAGCCCGCGCCCGCGACAGGTACTCCTCGCCGAGGGGCTTGCCCGCCAGGGGCACGTGGCTCCTGCTGTCGAGGCGTGCTACGAGGCGCTCAGGCTCGACGAGAGCGATCCTCTCGTCCACGCTTTGCTCTCGGACCTGTTCCTCGATGGCGATTTCTTCGACGAGGCGATTCACGCGGCCGCTCGCGCGATCGAGCTCGATCCCGGCTGCGCGCCCGCGTACCTGTCGCTGGGGCTTGCCTACGACCGACGCGGCGGGAACTGGGACCAGTCGATTCTCGTGTGGCATGAGCTGGCCGAGGTGGTACCCGACCTGGTGACGGCGCACGTGCAGCTTGGCGAGGCGTTCTCTGCCGCGGCCTTCGATGAGGAGGCGATCGGCGCGTGGAAGACGGCCCTCGAACTGGATCCGCACGAAGCGCGCGCGATGTACAACCTCGCGGTGGCGGCACTTAAGAAGGAGGGCATGGCGACCGCGCTTCCGGGATTTCGCAAGGCCGGTGAGCTAGACCCGAGCCAAGACGATTTCTTCTTCGCGCTCGCCGGGGTCCACGATGACGGCGCCGCGGCACCCGACCCCATCGACGTGCCGTCCGATCGCGACTCCCGCCTCAACGCCGCGTTCTCCCTCGCCTTCGAGGAGGACTTCTTCAACGCGGTCGACCTCATTCGGCTCATCCTCGACGACGACGCGGATGACGCCGAGGCGCTCGCGCTGGCCGGCTACCTGTATCTGAAGCAGGAGGCGGTCAACGAGGCCATGGCGGTCGCCTTGCGAGCGCTTGCCGTCTCGACCAAAACGCCGACCGCCGTCTACGTGTTGGGCGCCGCGTTCGCCAAGCGTCCGGGCCTGAGCCGCAACGCCGCACGGGTCTTCGGGGCGCTTGCCAAGGCGGTACCGGATCAGCCCATGCCGCACGTGCTCCTCGCGGAGTCTTTGCTCTCCTTGCAACGCTACGGCCAGGCGAAGCAGGCCTACCTGCGCGCGGTCGAACTGGACCCCGCATTCGTACGGGCCCGGTTCGGACTCGCCGCGGTGCTCATCGCCGAGGGGCGGCACTCGCGCGCCCATCACGAGATCCGTCGGGCCGCATATCACGACACCCGCAGGCAGGGGTCGTTCTGGCAACTCTATGACGCATACGCCGAGGGGAGGGAGTAGCGCCGTGCCAACACGCAAGGGCGGGCCCAGACAGCCTCGCCAGCGCATCGAGTCCGGTGCGGAGATGCACGAGATCGCCTCCGCTCCGAGGCGTGCGAGCGCGGAAGCCGCCGCTGCGGGCGCGTCGGCGAAAACGCTGCAACGCAACCCGCTGTTCCCGGTGGGCGTGACGCTGTCTCCGCTTGACGCCGAGACGCAGAGTCCTGATGACTGGTACGGGCGTGATCTGACGTCAGACCTCGACGTGCTCGCGCAGAGCAAGAGCGCGCTCGTGCGCCTGTTGGTGAGCTGGCGAGTCCTCGAGCCCCAGGTGGGCCAGTACGACGAGGACGCGTTGGAGCGGCTCGTCGCCATCGTCGAGGGGGCGCGTGCTCGCAAGATGCAGGCGATCGTGTGCTTCTTCGCCGACGACCGTCACGCCGAGCTCACCGAGGTCGTGTGGGGCAAGCGTAGGGATGCGCGAACCGACGGTTACCTGGTCCAGCGCGAGACGGCGCTCGTGGCAAAGGTCGTGAGCCGCTTCCGTCACGAGCGCGGGGTCTTCGCCTGGCAACTGGGCAACGAGGCGTTCCTGTCGGGGTTCACTTCAGCTGACGAGCTCGATGCGTGGGTCGACGCCTTGCGAGAGTCCATTCGCGAGCATGACCCCAAGCGCCCGATCGGTCTGGGTGCCGACCCCGAGACGCTCTTTCGCGCGACCGGAGTCGATGCCCGCGCGGCGCTCGAGCGCTGCGAGTTCGCCGTCAGTCACGTGACGGCGGCGTACCGGGCTTACGCCTCGCAAGGTCCGCTCTCAAGCGGTCCGTCCACGTACCTCGACGCCTACCTGCTGCGCAACGCTCACCGTGGTTGCCCCGTGCTCATGGACGAGATCGGCGCGCAGTCCCTTGAGTACTCGCCCACCGAGGAGGCCGCGTACCTGCGTTCGGTTCTGTGGTCGGGCCTCATCAATCGGGCGGGCGGCGCCATGGTCCGCAGGCTGCGCGACATGGATACCGAGAGGCGCGAGCCGTACTTCCTCGATCCGTTCGAGACGCTGATCGGCATGGCGGACGCCGATGGTGCGACCAAGCCGGCCTTCACCGAGTTCTACAAGTTCGTGCGCACCGCCGCCCGCATCGACCTCAAGACGCACACCCTTCTCGCCGAGCGCAGCGCCGTGGTCGTGCCGGACGAGCGGTTCGCTCCGCTTCCTTCGCTTGCGGGGCTCTTCGGTCCGCGCGCGTGCTTCCAGGCGTTCATCACCGCGAAGCAAGCGCACGTGCCCGTGACGGTGATTCGCGAGGATGACTCCTACGACGAGCTCCAGGTGCTCATCGTGCCGAGCGCGTTCGATCTGACCGAGCGCACGTGGGAGCGTCTGAGCGAGTTCGTCCAAGGAGGGGGAACGCTGCTGATGAGCTACGGCGGCGGCGACGCCCACCCGGCGCTGCGCGACCTGTTCGGAATCGAGTTCCTCGGCGACGGCGGGCCACGGTCCACGCTGTCATGCCGGGTGGCGCACGCCGACATCCTCGGGAACCTGCAGAGTTTCGACGCGCGTTTCGACGTGCCGAACCACGCGCTTCTGTCGGGAGGCACGGCGACGATCGTGGCGACGGACGCCAAGGGAAGCCCTCTGCTCACGATCAACCAGACCGGGCAGGGGCGCGCCGTCTACTGCGCGGTACCTCTTGAGCGCGCGATCGCGCAGGGCGATCAGTGGGCGACCCCGGAAAGCGTCAGCCATCTTGCGCGCGAGGTCTACGGCGCCGTGGCGCGCGGAGCGGGTGCGGGGGCGCCGATCGGCTGCGATCAGGCCGACGTCGAGGTCGCGCTCTTCCAAGGCGATACGGATGACGTGTTAGTCGCCTTGAACCACTCTGACGTACCTGTCGACGCGCAACTCTCGACAGAGCGCCGCGTCGCCTCGATCACAGACGTGAGGGGCGGGGCGCCGGTAGCAGTGGGCGGCACCGCCTTCGGGATCTCCTTGGAGCCCAACGCGGCCACGGCGCTTCGGCTGACGTACGCGTGATCTGAGGTGTGCTGACCCCCTTGTGACTTGACGTCGCGCGGGGTAACGTTGCCTCTGCAACGTCAACACGCCTCCTTGGTGCCGACGGCTCGATGCCGACGGAGAATAGGGAAGCCGGTGAGAATCCGGCACGGGTCCGCCACCGTGATGGGCTTCGCGTATCGCGAGTCCTAAGTCGGGAGACCTGCCAAGTAGGCGCGGGGCAGTCCTCGGAAACAGGACGAGTCCGCTGGGTGCGCCTTTCTTCAGGGCATCGTGGCTACACTCATCGGGTCTCACGACTCGCATTCCGAGAACCGCTCCGGGTGAACCTGAGGAGCGATCGTGCACATCGCGGATGGGGTTCTCGGCCCCGAGGTCATCACGCTCACCACTGCGGTCGCTGTGGGGGCAGTCGCCGTGAGTGCGGCGCGCATCCGCCGTCTCGGGATCAGTCGGGCGCGCACCGTGGCTACGCTGGGCGCCGCGTCGGCCGCCCTGTTCGTCGCGTCCGCCGTGCCGCTCCCCGCGTGGCCGGGCACGAGCGCTCACGTGCTCGGGACTCCTCTTGCGGCGCTCGTTCTGGGCCCGGCACCGGTGGCGGTGATCTCGGGTGTGGTGGTGTTCCTCCAAAGTCTCATCGGGCACGGGGGAATGACCGCATGGGGCGCCGGCACGCTTTCGATGGGGGTCGCGGGCCCCGTGGTCGCATGGCTGACATACCGGTTGATCCGTCGGGCCGAGGGCTCGCGGTTCATCGCGGGCTCCGTCGCGTCCGCGCTTGCTTGCGCGGCCACGTATCTGAGCACCGCTGCGCTGTTGGCGTGGTCGCTTGCAGATTCGCCGGCAGGGGCTCCCGCTATGTTTCTCGCCGTCGTCATGAGTTACCTGCCTGCCGAGATCCCGATGATCCTGACCGAGAGTGTGCTTTCCGGCGTGGTGATGACGAGGCTTGCTGATGTCTCGCTCGTCGCCTCGTGGGCGCCTTGGCGCGCGTGTGCCGTCCAGGAGCTTGAGGGCGAATGAGCGCGCGACTGGTGATCGCCGCTCCTCGCAGTGGCGAGGGCAAGACCTCGGTGACGCTCGGATTGGCTGCGGCGTTGCGTGCCAGGGGGCTCACCGTGGGCCTTGCCAAGGTGGGGCCGGACTACCTCGACACCGGATGGCTCACGCTTGCGGCCGGGCGCCCCGCGCGCAACCTCGACGTGTGGACGATGGGCGAGGAGGGAGTGCGCGCTGCGTTCTCATGTGCCGCGAAGGACGCCGATGTCGTGCTCATCGAGGGTGTGATGGGGCTGTTCGACGGCCACCGCACCGGCGCCGCAGCCACCTCTACCGCTGACGTGGCCAAGCTGCTTGACGCTCCCGTGGTACTCGTTGTCGATTCGTCGCGCGCGGGCGGAAGCGTCGCTGCGCTCGCACACGGGTTCGCGACCCTCGAGCCCGATCTGCGGGTGGCCGCCGTCGTGCTCAACCGTTTCGGTGCGCATCGCGAGCGCGCGTCGATCGTGAAGGCCTTCGAGCGCACGGGGCTCTCGGTTCTGGGCTGGCTGCCTGATGATTCGCGAGGCGCCCTGGGCGCACGGCATCTGGGGCTGGTCGAGGCCACGGAAGACGAGGTCGCAGGCCGCGCCACGATTGATGCGCTGGGCGAGTGGGTCGAGCGACACGCCAACGTGGATGCGCTGCTCGCTCTGGCGCGCTCGGCCGAACCGAGCCAGAAGGTCGAACCGGCGATTCGCGAGCACGTGGTCGCCTCCGGCGTCCGTCCTCGCATCGCGGTGGCGCGCGACGAGGCCTTCTCGTTCACGTACGTCGACAACCTGGAGATTCTCGAGGCATGCGGCGCCGAGATCGTCGAATTCAGCCCGCTTCACGACGCGGCGCTTCCCTGCCAGACGAGCGGCCTCTACCTGGGCGGCGGGTATCCCGAGCTGCACGCCGAGCATCTGGCGGCGAATGAGTCGATGCGCGCGTCCGTGGCTGTCGCCGCAGCAGCGGGCATGCCGGTCTACGCGGAGTGCGGGGGGATGCTCTATCTGCTCGAATCGCTGACCGATGCCGATGGGGTCAGCCACGCCATGACCGGGGTCGTGTCGGCGAGGGGTCGCATGGGCGATCGCGTGCGCCGGGTCGGTTACGTCGAGGCGGAGCTTGCCTCCGATTGCGTGTTGGGTGCGGCCGGGATCCGCGTCCGCGGACACGAGTTTCGCTACTCGACGTGCGAGCCCACCTGCGGTGAGGCGCCCGCGTGGCTCGTCGACGGCGAAGGCCAGGGGTTCGCGACCGGCCCTGACGGTGCCGCGCCGCGCAACGTGATCGCATCCTATCTGCATCTGAACTTCGCTGGCTGCCCCGAGGTGGCCGGCGCGTTCGTCGAGGCGTGCGCAGCGCATGCCGTGTCCGGTTCCGGAGGTTTCGATGAGTGATCTGGCCGTTGTCGTTTTGGGTCACGGGAGTCGTTCTCCCGAGGCAGCCGAGCAGTTCTTCCGTGTCGCGGCCGCTCTTGCGCCGAGGCTTCCCGATGCGAGCGTGTATCCCGCGTTCATGGAGCTGGCCGAGCCGTCGCTTCCCTCCGCGGTCGGGCTGGCCATCGCCGAGGGCGCGCGGCGGATCGTGGTGTTGCCGTGCTTCCTGTTCACGGGCAACCACATCAAGCACGACGTCCCGAAGAAGATCGCACGCCTGTCCGAGGAGTATCCGGGCGTCGTCTTCGAGCAGCGCGAGCCCATAGGTCCGGACCCGCGCGTGACCGAGGTGCTGCTCGAGCGGCTGGGCTGGTCGCCCCAGACGGTCTGGGGCGCGCGCGAACCGCACGAGATCGAGGCCGAGAGCATGCGCGTGATCGATGGTGCGCTGGAGGGGTTCGCGGATGCGGGCGCGCGTGCGGTGGTCAGGCGGCTCGTGCACGCGAGCGGCGATCTGTCGCTGCAAGGCGTCGTGGCGCTGTCGCCCGGTGCGGTGTCGGCGGGAGTGGCGGCCCTGCGCGCGGGTGCCACGGTCATCACCGACGTGCGGATGGTTGAAGCCGGCATCGACTCGCGGCGGCTGGAGCTTCTCGGCGGGCGGACACAGTGCTTGATCGACGACGTGCTGGTCGCCCAGGATGCCGTCGCTTCCGGTCGCACCCGCGCGGCGAGCGCGATGCGGCGCTTCGGAGCGCAGATCGACGGCGCGGTTCTCGCCATTGGGAACGCTCCCTCGGCGCTTCGCGAGGTGATGGCGCTGGCGGCCCAGGGCACGGCTCGCCCGGCGCTCGTGGTGGGTGTCCCGGTGGGCTTCGTGGACGCGGCCGAGTCGAAGGCGGCGCTTGAGGCGAGCGGGCTGGAGTTCGTGACGATCCGTGGTGCGCGCGGGGGCTCGCCCCTGGCTGCGACTGCGGTGAACGCGCTGCTCAGACTGTCTGAGGAGGACTAGACTCCCCATGCGATCAGGGCTCACCACGGGTACGTGTGCGACCGGGGCCGCGAAGGCCGCAGCGCTGCTGCTGGCCGGGCAAGACGCTGTCAGCGCGGTCGAGGTCGCGCTGCCCGGCGGCGCGCTGGTCTCCCTCGAGGGCGTCTCGGCGGCGCTGGTGGGCGAGGGCGTCGCACGCGCGGCCGTGGTGAAAGATGCCGGCGACGATGCCGATGTCACCGACGGCATCACGATCGTGGTGACGGTGGAGCTCGGTGGCGAGGGCGTGCGATTCGCCGCAGGTGAGGGCGTGGGCGTGGTGACCAAGTCGGGGCTGCAGCTCGAACCCGGCGAGCCCGCCATCAACCCCGTGCCGCGCGAGATGATCCGCGCCGCGTTGGCGGAGGTCTTGGGCGATCGTGTGGACGCGCTGGTCACGGTGGGCGCGCTTGGCGGCTCCGAGCTCGCGGCGAAGACGTTCAACCGGCGGTTGGGCATCGAGGGCGGGATCTCGATCATCGGCACCACGGGGCGCGTCGAGCCGAAATCGACCGAGGCGTGGATGCGCTCGTTGCTGCCCCAAGTCGACGTGGCCGTCTCTGCGGGGCACCGCACCGTGTGGCTCGCGCCCGGCGGCATCGGAGAGCGATTCGCGATCGAGGAGTTGGGCGCGCCGGCAGAAGCGGTGGTCATCTGCTCGAACTTCGTGGGCGACCTGCTCGACGCGTGCGCGCGTGCAGGCGTGGAGCGCGTGGTGCTCGTGGGCCACGCGGGCAAGCTCGTGAAGGTCGCTGCGGGAGTGTTCGACACGCACAACCGGGCCGGTGACGCGCGCCTTGAGACGGTCGCTGCGGTGGCGGCGGCCGAAGGCGCGGCGGGGCCGCTGGTCGCGCGGCTGCTCGAGCTGCCCACCGTCCAAGCGGCGATCGCAGAGCTCGAGCGGGCCGACCTCGCGCACGTGTGGGACGCTGTAGCCCGGCGCGCCTCGCGCAGGTCAAGCGAGCGTGCGGGTCTGCCGGTCGACGTGGTGCTGCTCGGTTACGGTGGCGAGGTGTTGGGCGCGACCGGGCGTGCGTCGCAGCCGACTGACGGGCTCGTGATCGTGGGCGTGGGCCCCGGTGCCGAGGATCTGCTCACGGCCGCCGCATGGCGAGAGATCCGCCGCGCCGAGGTCGTCGCGGGCGGCACGCGCCTGCTCGACGTGTTCGCGCCCGAGGGCGTCGAGCGCATCGTGATCGGCGCCGATGTCGCGAGTGCGCTCGCCGACGTTGCCCGGGCCATCGACGCCGGCAGACGCGTGGTCGCGCTTTCAAGCGGGGACCCGGCGTTCTTCGGCCTGCTCGCGTCGGTGCGTCGCTTCGCGCCGCAGCTTGCGGTGCGCGTGGTGCCGGGCATCTCGTCGGCCACCACAGCCCTTGCGCGACTGGGGATGAGCTGGGAAGGGGTCGCGGTGGCAAGTGTCCACGGCCGCGAGCCGGAAGAAGCGCTCGCGACGTGTGCGACGCACGAGCGCACGTTGGTGCTCGTCGACCGGAGTGTGTCGCCGCAGGTCTTCTCGGCGGCGTTGAGCGAGCTCGGGCGCTTCGAGGTCACCGTGCTTGAGAGGTTGGGTTATCCCGAGGAGCGCATCACCACCGGCCCGGCGGGCGTCATCGCCGCAGGTCACTTCGATGCGCTCTCGGTACTGTTGGTCCGTTCACTGTAGAGAGGGGCATATCTTGAGTTCAGAGTCCGCAGTCAATGAGGTCGTATCAGGCGTCAAGCTCACCGACCCGACCGCCGAGGCCAGGGCGTGGGAGCGTCTCGACAACCTCACCAAACCGTCGCGCTCGCTGGGCCGTCTCGAGCACATCGCGGCACGGGTCGCGCGCGTGCAAGACACCGATCACCCCACGGTGGCGAGGAAGATCATCTTACTCATGGCGGGAGATCACGGAGTGGTGGCCGAGGGCGTGGCGATGTTTCCGCAAGACGTCACATGGCAGATGGTGGCGAACTTCGCCGCAAAGGGCGCCGCGATCAACCAGATCGCCGCGAGCGTGGGCGCCGATGTCCGGGTGCACGATGTGGGCGTGGCCAGAGACATCAGCGAGATCGCCGGCATCGAACACGTGAAGATCGCGATGGGGACCGCCAACATGGCGCACGGCCCCGCGATGACTCGCGAGGAGTGCTCGCAGGCGATCATGGTGGGTGTCGAGGCGGCGGAGAAAGCCATCGCCCAGGGCTACACGCTGCTCGGCATCGGGGAGATGGGAATCGGCAACACCACCGCCGCATCAGCGCTGACTGCGGCGTTCACGGGTGCGGCGGTCGAAGACGTGGTGGGCCCGGGGGCCGGCGCGACCGATGAGATCCTTGCGCGCAAGGTGGCAGTCATCAAGACCGCGCTTCTCGAAAACGGCGTAGGCGGTCTCGACGCGCTGGGCGTGCTGTCGGCCGTGGGCGGCTTCGAGATCGCGGCGATGACCGGTGTCGTGTTGGGTGCCGCTCGTGCCGGGGTGTGCGTGGTGAGCGACGGCGTGATCGCTGGCTCCGCCGTTCTGGCTGCGGTGCGGATGTGTCCCGCCGTCGCCGACTATGTGTTCCCGTCGCACCGTTCCGCTGAGCCCGCACATGCCTTGCAGCTCGCCGCGCTGAAGATGGAGCCGGTGCTCGAACTCGACATGCGCTTGGGCGAGGGCACGGGCGCGGCGCTCACGATGGGCATCATCGATGCATCGGTACGGATGATCTCCGGGATGCTCACGTTCGCCGAGGCGGGCGTGTCGGTTCCCGAGTAGTCGAGGAGTATGAGTATGACCGAGAGGTTCGCACCGGGTGTGCCCGATGAACAGTACGAGCGTGGCGACGTGCCTATGACCAAGCGAGAGGTGCGCGCGGTCACACTGGCATACGCGCAAGTGGGCCACGACGCCCGGGTGCTCGACATCGGAGCGGGGACCGGTGGCCTCACCGTCGAAGTCGCGCGCGCGTGCGCGGGCGGAAGCGTGGTGGCCGTCGAGTGCGATGAGGAGGCGCTCGCGCTTCTGCGCGCCAACGTCGAGCGGCTCGCTCCCGGAAACGTCGAGGTCGTCGAAGGCGTTGCGCCCGAGGTGCTCGCCCTGGTCACGGGTCCGTTCGACGCTGTGCTCGTGGGCGGCCACGGCGGCAGGCTCGCCGAGGTGCTCGCGGGCGCGGCTGCTGTGCTCGCGCCCGGCGGACGCGTGGTGGTAAACGTCGTGGGACTGAAAGCGGCCACTGCGGCGCTTGAAGCGCTCGCGGCCGCGCCATGGGCGGATGCTGAGTGCGCGCAGGTGAGCGTCTCGCGAGCCGAACCGCTGGGCCGAGACATCCGCTTGGTGCCGCTCAATCCCGTGTTCGTGCTGGCCGCACGGCTCGCTCCCGGAGTCGCGCGATGAGCGCGGCCACCGTCTTCGGCATCGGGGTGGGCCCCGGCGATCCGTCGCTGCTCACGCTTGGTGCCGCTGAGGTCCTGGGCCGCGCCGACCTCGTGATCGCTCCGCGTGCGAGTGCCGACAACGGTAGCCTCGCACTCGCGATCGTGCGAGCGCGCCTGCCCGAGGGCTGCGAGGTCTTCGAGGCGGTGTTTCCGATGTCGGATGACTGCGGGAAGCGTAGTGACGCTGCGCGCGACGCAGCCGAGCGGCTCGCCGTCGCCGCGCGCAGCGGCCGGGTCGCCGCCATGATCACCCTGGGCGATGCGATGACCTACTCGACCTGGGGATACGTGCTGCGCGAGCTGGCCGCTCGCCACGCCGATGTCGCGGTACGGACCGTGCCGGGCGTGACTTCGTTCGCCGCCGCCGCGGCGCGTCTCGGCGAGCCGCTGGCCGAAGGGAGCGAGCCGCTGCTGGTGTGGCCCGCGCCGGGGCCGGTCGACCTGGACAGCGTGCTCGCGCTCGCGCCCAACGTGGTCGCGCTGAAGGTGGGCCGCCACCTGGAGGCGCTTGTCAGCTCTGCTCGCGAGGCGGGCGCACGGGTGGCGGCGGTGCGTCGCCTGGGCATGGATGGCGAGCAGGCATCGCGCGACGCGGCCGACCTGCTCGACGGCCCGGTCGACTACTTCACCACAGCGATTCTGCACAAGGAGGAGCGATGACATCGTCGGGACATCCCGTCGTGTTCGTGGGCGCCGGTCCCGGCGACCCCGAGCTCATCACGGTGCGCGGCATGCGTGTGCTCGAGGCCGCCGACGTGGTGCTGTGGGCCGGCTCGCTCGTGCCCGAGGCGGTGCTCGCGTGGGTGCGCGAGGGGGCCGTGATCATCGATTCGGCGGGGCTCTCGCTCGACGAGCAGGTCGCGGCGATGGTGGCGGGGTACCGCGACGGCGCACGCGTGGTGCGCCTCCACACCGGCGACCCCTCGCTGTTCGGCGCCACGGCCGAGCAGTGGGAGCGCCTCGCCGAGGAGGGCGTGCCTTACGAGGTGGTTCCTGGCGTGAGCTCGCTGTTCGCCGCCGCCGCCGCTCTCCCCGTCGAGCTCACCGTGCCGGGGGTCTCGCAGACGGTCATCATCTGCCGCGCGGCTGGACGCACGCCGGTGCCCGAGGGCCAAGACCTCGCATCGCTTGCCAGCCACCGCGCCACGATGGCGGTGTTCCTCTCGGCGGGAATGGGTGACCGAGTGGCCGCCGACCTGGGCGCGCACTACCCGGCTGACACGCCGGTCGCGATCGTGCAGCGCGCGTCGTGGCCCGAGCAACGCGTCGTGCGCGCCACGGTGGGCACGCTTGAGGGCGCGCTCGCCGATTCGGGGATCGACCGCACCGCGATGATCCTCGTGGGCCCCGCGCTCGCGGGCGCCGAGGGCCGTCGCAGCCACCTCTACGACCCGGCGTTCGCCCACGGGTACCGGGACGCCTGCGAAGAGGAGGTGCAGAGTTGAGGTTCGAGCGTCGTGGTCCGGTCGCGCTGATCGCTGTGTCCGAGGAAGGGGCCGCGCTTGCCGCGCGTCTCGCCGGGCTGTTGCCCGAAGCCGAGCTCACGCTCTCTCGCGAGGGACTGCATCCGGGCGCGCGCGTCTGGGAGGGGTCGCTCGTCGAGCATGTGGGCGAGCTGTGGGAGAGATGCGCGGGGATCGTCTTCGTGATGGCGTCCGGCATCGCGGTGCGCTCGATCGCGCCGTGGGTGGCGAGCAAGTACGACGATCCGGCAGTGGTCGTTGTCGATGACGCCGGCCGCTTCGCGATCTCGCTGCTGTCGGGACACGAGGGCGGCGCCAACGCGCTGTGCGAGGACATCGCCCAGTTCACCGGCGCCGTGCCCGTGGTCACCACCGGTACCGAGGCCGGCAGGGGCGTCGTGGTGGGAGTGGGGAGTCGGCGCGGCGTGTCGTGCGAGGCCGTGCTCGCCGCCATCGACGAAGCGCTCGAAGCGACCGCACGAACCCGTGCTGACGTGCGCGCGCTCGCGACGATAGACCTGAAAGCGGGCGAGCCGGGCATCCGCGCGGCCGCCGACGAGCTCGGCGTGGTACTGCGCGTCGTGCCTCGCTCGCGCATCAAGGCGTTGCAAGACGCGCTGCGCGAGCCCACGTTCGCCGAGGAAGTGACGGGAGTTGCAGCGGTATGTGTTCCAGCGGCACTGATGTCAGACCCCCATGCGATGCTGATCGCACAGATTGCCAGAGACGGGGTGACCGTGGCGATAGCCCAGGACGACTGCTTCTCGTCGGCATCGGTCCCGGCGCCGCCGCGCACCTGACGCCCGCAGCCGTTTCGGCTCTTGCGAGCGCCGAAGTCGTCGTGGGCTACCGTCCGTACGTGGAGCTGGTGCGCGAGCATCTCGGTCATGCCGAGGTCCTGGCCTCGGGGATGCGCGCCGAGGTCGAGCGCGCCCGCGCTGCCGTCTCGGCCGCCCGCGAGGGCCGTGTCGTGGCGGTCGTGAGCAGCGGTGACGCCGGTGTGTACGGCATGGCCGGGCTCGTGCTCGAGGTGCTTGGCGAGGATCCGAACGTCGACGTGGAGGTGGTGCCCGGAGTAACCGCAGCGCTCATGGCGGCAGCCGTTCTCGGCTCGCCGCTCACAAACGACTTCGCGTGCATATCACTCTCCGACCTGCTCACACCGCTTGCCGTCATCGAGCGTCGCCTGACCGCGATCGCCGAAGCGGACCTCGTCGTCGCGCTCTACAACCCGCGTTCGCACACGCGCACACGCCCGCTCGACCTCGCGCTCGAGGTACTGCGCGCCGCGCGCGGACCCGAGACGGTGGTGGGCGTCGTGCGTGACGCCGGCCGCGCGGGCCAGTCGACGCGCATGACCACGCTGGGCGAGCTCGATCCCGAAGAGGTCGACATGTTCACGACGCTCATCGTGGGCAACTCGCTCACGCGCGTGATCTGCGGTCGCATGGTCACGCCCAGGGGGTATCCCGTATGAGCGCACCAACCCACGCTCCCGGGCACGAGGCGCCACGCGTGCTGCTCATCGGCGGCACCAGCGATTCGCGCGAGATCGCCCGCGCGCTCAAGGAGGCCGGCTTCGAGGTGCTCGTGAGCACCGCAACCGCATACGGCGAGCAGCTCGCAGCCTGCGACGCCAGCGCCGTGCGTTTCGGGGCGCTCGACGCCGCCGGAATGGCCGCACTCGCCACGGGCCGCGTCGCGGTCGTCGACGCCTCGCACCCCTTCGCGCGTCTCGCGAGCGAGACCGCTCGCGAGGCCGCTCGCCTCGCCGGTACCGCGTACGTGCGCTTCGAGCGCGAGGGCGCGCTCTCCACCGAAGGCGCCGTGCTCTGCGAGTCGCCCGAAGACGCTGCGCGCGCTGCGGTCCAAGCGGTCGGTCCGGGCGGCACGGTGCTGCTCACGGTGGGCTCGCGCTCGCTCGCGGTGTACGCGGCGGCCTGTCGCGCCGCAGGCGTTCGGTGCGTCGCGCGCGTGTTGCCGGTGGCCGGGTCGCTCGCTGCGTGCGAGGAGGCCGGCCTGTCGCCCGCCGACGTGATCGCGATGCAGGGCCCCACCTCGGCCGAGCTTGATGCGGCGCTTCTGCGCCACCTCGGCGCGTCGGTGCTCGTCACGAAGGACAGCGGCACCGCAGGCGGCGTGGACGCCAAGCTCGAAGCCGCGCGGCTCGCATCGGCCACGGCCTTTGTCGTCGCGCGCCCATCCGAGGCGGCCCACGACGCCGTGCGCTCCAACGCCGAGGTCGTGGCGCGTCTGCGCGAGATAGCGGGGCTCGACTCATCGCTGCAGACGAGCGACGTCTCGCTCGCGCCGCCGGAGCCGCACCCGGGGCTCGTCCACGTCTACACCGGCAGCGGCAAGGGCAAGACGACCGCGTCTGTGGGACTGGCCGTGCGCGCGGTGGGTGCGGGCAAACGCGTCGCGTTCGTGCAGTTCGTCAAGGGCGGACCCGAATCGAGCGAGCTCGCGGTGCTCAGACGTCTGGGCGTGGCGGTCACGCGTCCGGCCGAGCGCTCCAGCGGCCTCATGCGAGGCGCCGCGACCCCAGCCGATCGCGCGGCCGCCGCAGACGCGCTGGCCGCCGCGCGCGCGGCGCTGTCGGGTGCGTTCGACCTCGTCGTGCTCGACGAGGCGTGCGTCGCCGCCGCCAAGCGGCTCGTGGACACCGCCGATCTTGTTGCCGCGATCAGCGAGCGGGCGGGCCACGTCGAAGTCATTCTCACCGGTAGAGGCGCCCCGGACCAGCTCCTCGCCATGGCCGATTACGTGACCGAGATGCATCCGATCAGCCACCCGTTCGCGCGCGGCGTCCCAGCTCGGCGGGGGGTCGAGTTCTAGTGGCGACGCCCTCGAAGCCGCCCACTGGCGACGCTGCCGCCGCGCGCGTACTCATGATCCAGGGCGCCACCTCGAGCGCGGGAAAGTCGGTGCTCGTGGCGGGGCTCGCGCGCGTGTTCGCCCGGCGCGGCCTGGACGTAGCCCCCTTCAAGAGCCAGAACATGGCGCTCAACTCGGCGGTCACCCCTGAAGGCGCCGAGATCGGTCGTGCGCAGGCGTTCCAAGCGCACGCCGCAGGCATCGAGCCGCACGCCGACATGAATCCCGTGCTGCTCAAGCCCTGCTCGCCCACGGGGAGTCAGGTCATCGTACTGGGCGCGCCGGTGGGCGTGATGCAGGTGCGCGAGTACCACGCCTACCAGCCACGCGTCTGGCCGCAGGTCACCGACGCGCTCGCACGTCTGCGACACGGCCGCGACCTCGTCATCATCGAGGGCGCGGGCAGCCCCGCCGAGATCAACATCCGCCATCGAGACATCGCCAACATGGCGGTCGCGCTCCACGCGCACGCGCCGGTCATCATCGTCGCAGACATCGATCGCGGCGGCGTCTTCGCCGCGCTCGTGGGCACGATGGAGCTCCTCGCCCCCGAAGAGCGCGCGCTCGTGGCCGGCTTCGTCATCAACCGCTTCCGAGGCGACGCCACGCTGCTTGCCCCCGGCGTCGAGATGCTCGAGCAGCGCTACGGCGTGCCGGTGCTCGGGGTGCTTCCCTATCTCGATGACTGGCGTGGTGACGAGGAGGACTCGCTCGGTATCGAGACCATCGCCGAGAAGCCCGGGGCACCGCTCACCGTTGCTGCCGTGCGCCTGCCCTACATCTCCAACTTCACCGACCTGGCCTCGCTTTCCTTCGAGCCGGACGTGTCGGTCCGCTGGGCCCGGACGCCCGGTGACCTCGACGGAGCCGATGCCGTGGTGATTCCCGGTACCAAGTCCACGATCTCCGGCCTCGCGTGGCTGCGAAGCAGCGGGCTGGCCCACGCCATCGTGGCGGCTGCTCGCGCAGGAACGCCGGTTCTCGGCATCTGCGGCGGATTCCAGATGCTGGGTGCTCGCGTCGAAGATCCCCTCGGCGTGGAAGGGGAGCCGGGAGCGATCCTCGAGGGTCTCGGCCTGCTCGATACCGTCACCGTGTTCGCCGCCGAGAAGCGCACGGTCCGCGTGAGCGGTGAGCTTTCCGGCGAGCAGCTCGGACCGGCAGGATCTGCGGTCAGCGGCTACGAGATCCACATGGGCCGCACCACTCGGGGCCCCGATGCGGCGCCGTTCGCGCGGGTCGCTGGGGCCGGTGAAACGTTCGGCGACGAGGGCGCCGAGTCGCGCTCGAAGCCGGTCTGCGGCACCTACCTCCACGGGCTCTTCGACGACTTCGCGCTACGTCGCGCGTGGCTCGATCGACTGCGCGCCGCCAAGGGCCTGGAGCCGTTGTACGGCCCCGGGGTGCGCCCGCATGTCGCCACAGACCCGGCCGACCGTCTCGCGGACATGCTCGAGGCGCACCTCGACCTCGACGCTGTCGCGCGCATCGCGGGGCTCGGGCGCGACGCTGCGGCCTCGAAGGCCGCTCGATGAGGCGCGATCACGGGGGAGACCCCCAGGCGCGCATCGACGCCAGCGTCAACGTCAACCCGATGGGGCCGCCGCCCTCGCTTGACGCTGTGTTTCGGCGTGCGCGCGAACTCGCGGCCCGCTACCCCGAGGTCGACGCGCTCAGTGCGCGGGAGGCGTGGGCGGACCGGCTGGGCGTCTCGGTGGAGAGCCTTCTCGTGGGCAACGGTGCGAGCGAGCTCATCTCCCTCACCGTTCGTGCCGTGGCGCCGCGCCGGGTCATCGTGTTCGATCCTTGCTACTCCGAGTACGTCGCCGCAGCGCGAGCCGCAGGGGTCCCGAGCGTCTCGGTGCCGCTCGTGCTCTCCCGCGACGAGTGGAAGACGCCGTGCGACGAACTTCTCGCGTGGGAAGGTGGCGAGAAGCTCTGCGAGGGCGACCTCGTGATCGTGGGCCAGCCCAACAACCCCACCGGACACTTCGTCGAGCCGGAGTCGCTGCTCGCGTTCGCCGCCCGGGGTGCGCACGTGCTGGTCGACGAGTCGTTCCTCGCGCTGTCCAGCGAGCCGGCCCATTCGCTCCTATCACACGTGGGCGATCGCATCAGCGTCGTCGCTTCGCTCACGAAGACGTTCTGTGTACCGGGGCTGCGCCTGGGCCTGCTCGCTGCCGCCCAGCCGCTGGTAGCGCGCATCTCCCGGATGCGCGATCCCTGGAGCGTGAACGGCATCGCCGCCGAGGCCGCGGTCGAACTCGCGGCACAAGACGAGTACCTGGCTCGCTCGCGTGCCCTGCTGTGCACGGAGCGCGCGCGCATGTCCGCCGCCGTCGCCGCGCTGCCCGGTGTGCGCGTCACCCAGGGCGTGGCTCCGTGGGTCCTCGCCGAGCTGCCAGCCCAGCGCACCGCCGCCCGGCTGTGCGCGGATCTTCTCGCTCGAGGTATCGCCGTGCGAGACGCCTCGACGTTTCCGGGGTTGTCCGCGCGCTGGATCCGGACAGGCATCCGTTCACCTGCCGAGAACGGCGCCATCATCTCCGCGTTGATGGAGGTGTGGTAGGTGTGGTGGCTCTCGGCGCTCGAGGCGGCCTTCGCACCTGAGGCGCTTACAATGCGCGCGGCGGCGCTGCTGGTAGCGCTCGCGCTCGACGCGGTGTTCGGTGACCCGCCGACACGGGTGCATCCCGTAGCTTGGCTGGGGGCGGTGATTGCAGCGGTCGAGCGTCTGGTCCGCACGCTGCCCGGACTCGGGCCGCGGGCCGCCGGAGGCGTGCTGGCAGGCGTGGTCGTCGCAGTCG
>CAMTUW010000002.1:0-35020 GCA_947085035.1 uncultured Actinomycetes bacterium | reverse complement strand
GGCAACACCGGCATCGACGCGCTGCATCTCGCACTGAAAAGCGGCAGCGGCGAGGAGCAGCCCGTTGAGCGCCCGCCCACCGTGCGCTTCAGGCTGCTGATGACGATGCACCGCCGCGAGAGCTGGGGAGACGCGATCGCCGCCGCCTGCCGCGCCGCCTGCGCGGTCGTCGAGCGAAACCCCGACGTCGAGATCGTCTTCGCGACCCACCTGAACCCGCTGGTGCAGGCCGAAGCCGAGCGCGCCTTCACCGGCGTTGAGCGCATTCGCCTCGTGCCCGCTCTCGACTACGCGTCGTTCGCGCGGCTGCTCTCCTCGGCTGACGTCGTCTTGTCGGACTCAGGCGGCATCCACGAGGAGGCTCTCTCGCTGGGCAAGCCGCTATTGTTGCTGCGAGACGTCACCGAGTGGCCCGGCGCGCTGGCGACGGGCGCTGTGCGCCTCGTGGGCACCGCAGAAGAGCGCGTGGTCGCCGAGAGTGAGGCCGTGCTCGACTCACTGCGCTCGGGCGATCCGTGGCCGCGCCACGACGACCCGCTGGCCGACGGCCACGCCGCAGAGCGTCTCGTCGCCGACCTCGCAGCGCGCCTCGTCGCGGATGGCGCCGCATGAGCAGCCGCCACCTCGCCTACCTGTCGCTGCACGCCACGGCTGAAGGTCAGACCGGATGGGCGGACATCGACGAGGTGGTCAGCGGCCTTGCCCGACGCGGCTGGCGAGTCGACCTGCGCCAACCGTCTTACGTGGGCAAGACGGCACCGGGAGGCGTCGCGCGTTTCGCCGAGACGATGCTGCTGCAGGCGCGCCTCGCAACCGTCCTGCGCCGCTTCGACGCGCTGTACGTGCGCTCGCACACGCTGGCCTTCCCCATCGCCTTTGTCGCGCGCGTGCTGGGCGTGCCGGTAATCCAGGAGTGCAACGGCCCCTACGTGGACCTCTTCATCGCTTGGCCGCAGGTCCGAGCGTTTCGCCGCCCGCTGATCTGGGCGACGCGCATCCAATACCGGTGGGCCAACGAGATCATCGCCGTAACCGAGCAACTCAGCACATGGCTGCGCACCGAGTCGCGCCACGACCGCGTCACCACGATCGCGAACGGTGCGAACACCGAGCTGTTCACCCCCGAGGCCACGACCGATCGCGCGCCGCAGGAACCCTACGCGATCTTCTTCGGCTCACTCGCCCCTTGGCAGGGCATAAAGACGATGCTCGTCGCCTCGAGTTCGAAGGAGTGGCCCGAGGGCGTCTCGCTCGTGATAGCCGGTGACGGGGCGCTTCGCGGTGCAGTCGAACACGCATCCCGGACGAGCCCGGTCGTCTACCTCGGCAGCATGGCGCAGACCGAACTACCCGGCCTCGTCGCAAGTGCGGTGGCCTCGCTCATCGTCAAAGACGACCCGGCTCATGCGGCATCCGGACTCTCGCCGCTCAAGCTCTACGAGTCGATGGCCGCAGGCGTGCCTGTCGTCGTCTCGGACCTGCCCGGTCTGGGCGACACCGTCACGCGCCTGGGCTGCGGAATCGTCGTGCCGCCCGCCGACGCTGACGCCGTCGCCGCAGCCGTCGCGCGACTGGCCGCAGACGCGGACCTGCGCGCCGAGATGGGCCGGGCCGGACGCGCGGCCGCGCTCGCCGAGTTCTCGTGGGATGCCGTGGTGACCCGCACCGCCGCCGTCATCGAGCGCGCCATCTCACGCCGCGCTTCGCGCAAGGCGTCGTCATGAGCGGCTCCGATCGCCCGCGCGTGTTGGTCGCCACACACCTCTTCCCCACCGAGGGCGGACCGCTTTCGGGCCCCTGGGTCGCCGAGCAGGTCGACGCCTTGGCCGCGCACGCCGATGTGACCGTCCTCGCCGCTTCGCAGCACGTGCGTGACGGCTCCACCGTGCGCGCCTCGGGCGCGCGCGTCGAGTACCGCGGAATCGCCACGCCACTCGGACATGGGCGCGCAGGCCTGCTGGCCTCGACCGTTCGCTACCAACTCGCTCTCGACTCACACCTGCGCGAGAATCCTGTGAGCTACGACCTCGTGCACGCGCACTTCGGCTTTCCCGACGCGGTCGTCGTGGCGCGCGCGTGCCGTCGTCGCGCCCTACCGTTCGTTGTGACGCTGCACGGCGACGACGCCTTCCGTGTCTTGCCCCGCCGAGACCCGCTGGGCGCGGCGGTGCGCACGGCGGTGACGGGTGCGGATGCGGTCATCTGCGTGAGCGCGCACATGGAGCGCGCGGTACGCGACGCGGCGCCCGACGCGGCCACCATCGTCATCTCGAACGGCTTCGATGCCGGGCTCTTCCACGTCTCGAACGCGCCTCGCAGCGGAGTGCTGTTCGTCGGGCTGCTCGTGCCGGTCAAGAACCTCGCCGTGCTGCTGCGGGCGTACGCCTCCGTCAGCGACCGTATCACCGACGACCTCACCATCGCGGGCGACGGACCCTTGCGAGCCGACCTCGTCGAGCTCGCTCGCACTCTGGGCATCGCGGACCGGGTGCGCTTCCCTGGCCGTCTCGACCGCGAGGCGGTCGCTTCGCTCATGGCGACCGCGCGCGTGCTGGTTCTGCCAAGCTCCAGCGAAGGCTGGCCGCTCGTCATCACCGAGGCTCTGGCATGCGGCACGCCCGTCGTGGCCTCAGCCGTGGGCGGCATCCCCGAGATCGTGACCTCCACCGAGGCGGGCATCCTCGTGACCGCCGGCGAACAGGATGCGCTCGCCCAGGCGCTTCTCGACGCCACCGCACGCGAGTGGGACCCCTCCGCGGTCGCCACGGCCTCGGGAGCGCGTAGCTGGGCCGAGCAGGCCCAGCTCATCGCCCGCGTCTACCGCGATGTGGCCGCCGGTGGTGCGCGATGAGCCCCTCGGCGCTGTTCGTGACCACGGTGCCCATCACGCTCGAGGTATTCCTCGCCCCCTTCGCCGAGCACTTCCGTGCACAGGGCTGGCGCGTCGACGCGCTGGCGGCGGGCGCGAGCACCCACACTGCGATCGCACACGCCTTCGATGAGCGCTTCGACATCTCTTGGAGCCGAAACCCGCTCTCGCCCGGCAACCTCACCGGAACCGCCCCGCGCATCCGCGCCCTTGTCGAGCAAGGCGGCTACGACATCGTTCACGTGCACACCCCGATCGCGGCGCTCGTGACCCGCTACGCGCTGCGCTCGCTTTCCGCCTCGAGCCGTCCTCGCGTCATCTACACCGCTCACGGCTTCCACTTCTTCGCCGGCAACTCCCCCGCGGCCAACTTCGCGTACCGCACCCTCGAGAGGCGCGCCGCCCGCTGGACCGACTACCTCATCACCATCAACGCCGAGGACTTCGACGCCGCGCGGACCTTCGGCACCATCGACCCCGACCGCGTGCGCCTGATCCCCGGGATCGGAGTGGACACCAACCTCTTCGCGCCGTACTCCACCTCGCCGAGCGAGGCCGCTGCCCTCCGCCGCGAACTGGACGTGCCCGAAGACGCCTTCCTGGTGACCATGGTCGCCGAGTTCGCACCCGTGAAGCGCCACACGCACCTACTCGATGCCCTGGCGCGCACCACTAACCAGCGCATCCACGTCGTCTTCGTGGGCGAGGGCCGACTCGAATCACGCGTTCGCGAACACGCCGTCGCGCTGCGCGTCCACGACCGTGTGCACTACGCGGGCTATCGCCGAGACGTGCCCGCCCTGCTCGCCGCCTCCGACGCCCTCACACTGGTCTCCGTCCGAGAGGGGCTCGCCCGCTCGGTGCTCGAGGGCATGGCGAGCGGTCTTCCGATCATCGGCACGGCCACCCGCGGTATCGCAGACGCCGCAGGGTCGCTCGCAGGCTGGATCATGGCGCCTCACGACGTGGACGCGCTCGCACGCGCCTTCGACGAGGCGGCAGCCGACCCGCAGGAAGCCACACGCCGCGGCGCCAAAGGCCGCAAGCGAGCAGAAGCCGAGTTCGCGCTGCCCCGCATCATCGACGCCTACGAGGAGCTCTACCGTGAAGCACTCGCACCGCGTCTCTGACGCCCTGAAGCGCGCCGCCGACGTCGTGGTGTCCGCGACGCTGCTTATCGTGCTCGCACCCGTGCTCGCGCTGACGGCGCTGCTCGTGAGGGCGACCTTGGGCTCGCCCGTGTTCTTCCGACAGGCCCGCCCGGGACGGAATGGGCGGCTCTTCGACATCCTCAAGTTCCGCACGATGCGCGATGCGCCCGCCGGTGACGCAACGGCCGCTGTGGCCACCGATGCGAAGCGTCTGACACGAGTGGGGCGGATGCTTCGCAGCACGTCTCTCGACGAGCTTCCCGAGCTCATCAACGTGCTCAAAGGCGAGATGAGCCTCGTGGGCCCCCGGCCTCTCCTCCCCGAATACCTCGCGCTATACAATGAGCGTCAGGCACGCAGGCACGAGGTCCGTCCGGGCATCACCGGATGGGCTCAGGTCAACGGCCGAAACGCGGTATCGTGGGAACAGCGGCTCGAAATGGACGTCTTCTATGTGGAGAACCGCTCGCTGCCGCTGGACCTGCGTATCCTCGCGATGACCGTGGGCACGGTACTGGGGCGCCGGGGCGTCTCGGCGCAGGGCCACGCCACGATGGAGCCGTTCACAGGCACACACGACGAGAGGGCGGATGACCGATGAGACTGCTCGTCATCGGAGCGGGCGGCCACGCGAAGGTCGTCATCGAGACCGCCCAGGCGGCGGGATTCCAGATCGCCGGCGTGGTGGGGCGCGAAGGCGACGCGACCGAGGTGCTGGGTCACCCCGTCTCGCATGACGCGGCATCGGTTTCGGCCGATGCATTCGTGGTCGCGATCGGTGACAACGCCGCCCGTGCGACCCACTACACACGCTGTCTCGAGGCCGGGCTCACCCCGGCCATCGTCATCCACCCCACCGCCGTGATCTCGCCGTCAGCCACGATCGGTCCCGGCACGTTCGTGAGCGCGCTCGCGGTCGTCAACGCCCAGACCCGCGTGGGCGCGAACGTCATCCTCAACACCGCCTGCGTCGTCGAACACGACGTCGTCGTGGGCGATCACGCGCTGATCGGACCCAACGCGAGCCTGTGTGGCGGCGTGCGCATCGGCGAGGGCGTGCTGTTCGGGGCCGGAGCCACCGCGATTCCCACCGTGCGCGTGAGCGAGTGGAGCGTGGTGGCCGCCGGCGCCACCGTCGCTTCTTTCATCGCGCGACGCACGCTGTGCGCCGGAACCCCCGCACGAGCGGTTCGCAGCCTCGGAGACGGCTCGTGACGCGTCTACTTGCCATCGACGGCGGCCAGCCGCTGCGCAGCACGCCGATGCCGCCCTGGCCCGCGCCGGGCGCGGTCGAGATCGAGGCCGTCTCGGAGGTCCTTCGCTCCGGCCGCATCAACTACTGGACCGGCTCGCAGGGCCGCCTTCTGGAATCCGAGTACGCGGCGCATCTGGGCCGCTCGCACGCCATCGCGCTGACCAACGGCACCGTCGCGCTCGAACTCGCGCTCAGGGCGTTTCTCATCGGACCGGGAGACGAGGTGATCGTGCCCAGCCGCACCTTCATCGCCACCGCCGGTGCCGTCGTCGCGGTTGGCGCGCGTCCCGTCATCGCCGACATCGACCCCGACAGCGGCACAATGACCGCCGAGACGGTCGCGGCGGTTCTCACCCACCGCACGAAGGCGATCATTCCGGTACACATGGGCGGCTGGCCGGCGAACATGACCGCCATCGCAGAGCTCGCCGCCACGCGCGATCTCGTGGTCATCGAAGACTGCGCGCAAGCGCACGGCGCCTCACTGGGCGGGCGCCCGGCCGGTGCGCTTGCAAGTCACGCAGCCGCCTTCTCGTTTTGCCAGGACAAGATCATCCCGGCAGGCGAGGGCGGCCTGTTGGTGCTCGACGATGATGAAGCGTATCAACGCGCGTGGGCCTACAAGGAGCACGGCAAGTCACTTCCGCTGGTCGAAGCCGCAGCAGCCGCCCCGGACACCACCTCATACCGCTGGCTCGTCGAGGAGTTCGGCACCAACTGGCGCATGAGCGAACTTGTGGCCGCCGTCGCGCGCGTCGGCCTGTCTCGGCTGCCCGAATGGCACGCCGCACGCAACCGGAACGCGACGCGGCTCGCCGCCGGACTGCGCGACACGCCCGGAATCCGCGTTCCGCTGCCAGCCGATGGCGTCCAGCACGCCTTCTACCGGCTGTACGCGTTCGTCGAGCCCGAGGCGCTGGCACCGGGCTGGACCCGCGACCGCATCATCCGCGCGATGGTCGCCGAAGGCGTGCCGTGTCAGTACGGTACCTGCGCGCTGATAGGCCGCGAAGCCGCATTCGCCGCGCACGGCATCGCGCCCGCCCACCCCCTGCCGGGTGCCCAGCGCGCCCACGAGACCTCGCTGTCGTTCTTCGTGCACCCCACGCTCACGACAGGCGACCTCGACGACACCATCTCTGCGGTCAATGCCGTGATGGAGGTCGCGACCTCGTGAGCGACTCCCCCCTCGCGCGCATCAGGGCCACGGGCCGGCTGTGGAACTCACTGCTGGTGGTCCTTGACGCCGCCGTGGTACTCATCGCCACGATCGCGGCGTATCAGGCGCGCTTCGAAGGCGCCGTCCCGCCGCTTTTCGCCCGCTGGGTGATACCGCTCGCCGCTGTCTCGACCGTCGTGTTCATCGCGCTGTTCGCTCTGTTCGGCCTCTATCGCCTCGTGCTTCGCTACGTCGGGCTCGACACGCTGCTTCGCCTGGCCGCAACCGTCACCATCGGTTCGGCCCTGCTTCTGACCGGCGTGCTGCTCATGCCGCTCGAGCAACAGACGCGCCCCGTCCCGCTGGGCGTGCTGTTCATCCAGGCGCTGCTCGTTTTGCTCGGCGCGTCAGGTGCCCGCATCGCCGCCCGCGTCTTCCTGCTCCTGCGCGCGACACGAGCAAGCGAGAGGCGCCGCGTGCTGATCGTCGGCGCGGGCAGCGCCGGGTCGCTCCTGCTGCGCGAGATCGCGAACCGCCCGGACCTCGAACTCGTCGTCGTGGGCTTCCTCGACGATGACCCCTCGCTTCTCGGGCGCACGATCGCGGGCGTGCGCGTCGTTGGCACGACCGCCGAGCTTGCCGCGCACGTGCACGACCTTGCCGTGGCCGAGGTCATGGTCGCGCTGCCCTCCGCGCCGTCGCAAACCGTGAGGCGCGTGCTGAACGCCGCGGCCGACGCCAGCGTCCAGACCAGCATCATGCCTCCCCTCGTCATCGCGAAGGGCTCGGTCAGCTTGCGAGACCTGCGCAGCGTCGAGGTCGAAGACCTTCTCGGCCGCGAGCCCACCGTGATCGACATCGACTCAATCGCCGAGACGATCACCGGACGCGTCATCGCGGTCACCGGTGCGGCCGGCTCGATCGGCTCAGAACTCTGCCACCAGATCCTCGCGCTGTCGCCCAAGCGCCTCATCCTCATCGAGATCGACGAGACCCGCCTCTATGAACTCTGGATGGAGCTCGAAGCGACCTCACCCGGTATCGCCACGATGGCCATCTGCGACATCCGCGACACCACCAAGCTCGATACGGTCATAGGGAGCAGCGCGCCGCACCTGCTGCTGCACGCCGCCGCCTACAAGCACGTCCCGCTCATGGAGCTCGAGCCCGCCGAGGCGGTGCGCACGAACGTCTGCGGCACCCGCAACGTGCTTGACGCATGTCAGACCCACCGCGTGGAGCGCTTCGTGTTGATCTCCACCGACAAGGCCGTCGAGCCGGCCAACATGATGGGCTTGACCAAGGCGCTGGCCGAGCGCGTGATGCTCGACGTCGCCCGCACGTCTCACACCGGCGTGATGGCTGTTCGCTTCGGCAACGTGTTGGCCAGTCGTGGATCCGTGGTCCCGATCTTCGCCGAACAGCTGCGCCACGGCGGCCCCCTCACCGTCACGCACCCCGAGGTCACGCGGTACTTCATGACCATCCCGGAGGCGGCGCGCCTCGTGCTGCAGGCCCAAGCGCTGGGTACTCCCGGCGACATCTTCGTGCTCGAGATGGGCGAGCCGGTCCGCATCGTCGACCTGGCCCGCAAGATGATCGCGCTTGCCGGCGTGCCCGCAGACATCAAATTCGTCGGCCTTCGCCCCGGCGAGAAGCTTCACGAGGACCTCACCACCAGCCTCGAGCACCTCACCCCCACCACCTGCGAGAAGGTCTTGCGAGTCGACCGGGTCGCGCTTTCCGAGCCGGGATTCGCCGCCCTGGTCACGCGGTTGTGCACTGCGGCTGAGACGGGAGACGTCGCGGCGATGAACGCGGTGCTCGCGGACCTCGCGCCGGAGTTCGCACCAGCGCTCAACGCTCAGTAGGCGGCGCGGCTACCGCGACAGCATCTCGGCCGCGCGCTGCAGATATGACGCCGTGTACGGGTAGGGCCCGCCCCATCGTTTCGCGTCCGGGACCGCGAGGCGCACGGCCTCGATGTCGCCTTCGATGAGCGCCACGTGCAGCCGCTCCGCCACAAGCGACGGGATCGGCGGGATGCGCAACGCCGCCTCATCGAGGATCCGTCGCTCCCACGTGACATCCGTGCGCCCCGTCCTCTGCGCCTGGGCAAGCGATATCCCCGCAAGACTCACGCTGTTAGGCACGAACGCGCCAATGTAGCCGGGTGCCTCGTCAACCGCCGCCTGCGCAGCAGCCACACCGGCCGCGTCCCCGGCCACCAGCAGGCGAAAGCCAAGCAGCCTGCGCTCGATGACCGGATTGCCGGGCACGATGTCGAGCGCACGCTCGTGTGCCTCGATCGCCGCGAACGGGTCTTCGGGCGAGACTGACTGCGCGGTCCACTCACCCCAGACCTGCCACAGCGCCACAGCCGCCACGAGCACCCCGGCCACCGCGAGCCACGGCCAGCGCCGCGGCGCCGCTGAGGGTTCGCGCGCCGGTGACGGGATCTCTGCCGTAGCCACAGCGAGCCCGGCCGCGACCGGCGCGAACAAGCCGATCACGAAAACGACGGGGTTCACCATGAGCGAGAAGAGCGCCGCGACGAACCCGGCGGCCATCCCCGCGCGAAGGGAGAACCCCTCCTCGCCCGGGCGCAATCGGTCACGCAGCACCCAGCCCCACAACGCGAACAGCGCGCCGAACGCGACCAGACCCACGACCCCCAAACGCGTGGCGATCTCCCACAGCAGCGAGTGCGGCGACTGCGGACT
The DNA here is from genome assembly GCA_947085035.1 of uncultured Actinomycetes bacterium. GTDB lineage: Bacteria > Actinomycetota > Coriobacteriia > Anaerosomatales > PHET01 > CAMTUW01. The sequence goes on along the minus strand of CAMTUW010000002.1, from coordinate 25,863 downwards.
GTAGACACCCGGGTCGATGTTTCCCGGCTGGTCCGGCCCGAAACTCAACGCCTCGGGATCGAGATACTCGACCGCGCGCGTGCGATACCCGCCGGGACCCACCCCGAGCCACGGGTGTTCCAGAAACATCGCCTGGGCGCCTCGCCACAGGTAGACGCGCGAAGCCACACTCTCGTTGTCCCGGCCGGCCGCATCGGGACCCACCACCGAACCGCTGATCGCGGGCACCGAGACGACGAGCATGGCCAGCACCGCAAGTCCGGCCAGCCCCAGCGCCATCGTGCCGGGCAGACCTCCGGACCTCCACGCCCGCGGATGCACAGCCACAGCCACGAGCACCGCGAACACGGTTGCAAGCGTACCCATCGTCGCACCCGAAAACGCCCCCACGCACAGCGAGATGACACCGGCCGCCCCGTAGCAGGCCACTTTGATCCGCCCGCGCTCAGTCGCCCCCAATCCCACCGCCACAGGGATCAACGCGACGAGCGCGGTGATGCTGTAGGCCGTCGTGCCGAAGACGTAAGTGATCCCCCCAAGCGTGAGCTGCTGATAGGCGAGCACCATCGACATCAGCGCGCCAACGGCCACCGCCGCGCAAAGCCCGGCTCTGACCCACCTCCACTCCAAGCGCAGACCGGCCACAAGAGCGAAGGCGGCCGGATAGGCGAGCCACTGCACCAGCGGCATGCTGGCGTACAGGTCGTAGAAAGCCACCTGAAGGAGTGATCCGCCAGCCACCCACGACAGCGCCGTGACGACGCCCACGCCGAGCAACCCCCATGCAAGCCGCCGGTCAAGCCCGTCAAGCCGCATCAGACCAAGTCCAGCCGCAGCGAACCACAGCGCCAAGACGATCAGGTGAGAGGCCGCAGCCTCCGGCAGTGCCGGCAGGTGCGTGATGCGCCACGCGCCCGGCGAGATGAGGGCCGCAACGATCAGCACGGCTAGAACCGCCCCGCGCGACATACTCGTCTCGGCCTGGCCTCGCTTCATCTAGCGGGGGCTCTCCTTGATCGCATCGGGCGTGTGGCACACGTCAAGGCAGAAGTCACGTCCCGGCGCATACGCCCACTGTTGATGACAGGTGTTGCACTGGTTGACGTCCTTGGTGAACTGATGGCCTCGCCACTCGTCGCGTGAGTGCCCCTTGCCAAGCAGCGCACCATGGCACTTCTGGCACGGGCGTCGCGTGGCAGTATGGCATTTCGCGCACCCTTTGCCCTCGTTGAACCAGAAGTCCACCGCGCCGGCCCGAGCGTGCGCGTAGACCATGAACGTCTTAGTGTGCGGCATGCGTGTACCGTGGCATGTGTCGCACTCACGCTTCTCGTCGTGACAGCCGCCGCATCTGACCTCAGGTACCTGCACCTTGGCGAACGCCGTGGTGATGGCCGAGCGTGCGGCGGCCGAGGCGGCCCGATCATGGCACGTGTCGCACTCGCTCGAGGCGATCCGCGCGTCGTGACAGCGCAGACACGGGTTCATCCCGGCGTTGTGCCCCGCCACCACTCCGGCTTCCGGCCTATGACACTCGAGACACTTCACAGACGCGAGGAGCGGCTCGGCGTGAGACATCACAAGCCCGCGCTTCGGGTTCTTGAGCACCCGCGCGATGCGCGTTTCGTGGCAGTTCATACACGCACCCTGCGTCACGCGGCCGTAATCATCACTCACGGCCACGTTCTCAAACGACCCGTCCACGTAGTGCATCAGCCGGTGCGCCACGTCCCCGGCGTATCGGCCTACGAAACCCCCAGGCTCGTGGCACGACACGCAGTCCACCTGTTCGTGGGGGTCGCTTCCCTCGGGCGCCTGCGCGTGAATGGAGTTCACATGACAGCTCACGCAGACCGCTTCGGCTGCTGTCGAGTACCCCGTGACCACCAACACGAGCGCCCCCACGAGTAGGATCAGTCCTGCCGAGACCCACGGGTTCAAGGGCTTCGCGCGGCGTTTGGGTTCGACCGCGACCGGCGCCGCGGGCTCGGGGGCGGGCTCACGTATCACGTCATCTTCGGCCGAGTACTGAACAGCATCTTCCTCATCCGTGTCGTCCATGAGAAACATGATCGCGATGACCAAGAGGATCAGCAGTAGCACGCCTATGATGCCGTAAAGGGTCAGCGCGCCAACGAGGTTCGAGGTCGGATCGGTGAACAGCGACCACAGTTGCGCTGGAACCGCTTCAAGTTGGGCAAGGGTCTCTTCCATCAGCGCTCACCCCCCTTGCCGGTCAACGCACCAATGGCCCCGCCGGGATGCACGTGCGTCACGTGGCAGGTGATGCAGTCGGCCTCGGCGTGGCAGCGGGTACACAGCTTCTCATCTGCACGCGCCGCAGCGGCGTGGGTACGCGTGAACGCATTCGTGTGCGGCATCGCAGTGCCGTGACACTCTGAGCAGAACGTCGCCTCATGACAGCTCAGACAGCGAGCCTCTTTCGAGAGCGCATGAGCGGCGTGGACCTTGAGGTATCTCGGTTCGTGGGGCAGACCGACCCCGTGACATTTCGCGCAGTTGGCTGCGGTGTGACAGGCGGTGCACGTGGCGCTGCCCCCCATACCGTGAGTCTGTTCCCAGCGGGGTCCGTGGGTGATGGCGAACACACCCGTGGTGACACGATCAGCGGGCAACTTGCCGTCGTGGCACAGGTCGCAGTTCGCCGAGACGTCTGAGGCCACGTGACAGCGCAGACACGTCTCCATGTCATAGACCCGCGGCCACGCAGTCGCGGTGGTGTGCGCTGTGGTGGAGTGGCAGTCCGTACAAGCCGAGCCCTTCGCGCAGGTCGCGTGATCGATGCGCAGCCCGCGTGCGGCGACCACACGGTCCACCACCTCCTCGTGGCAACGCATGCAACGAGAGTCGGGAACGGCCTCCCAGTCGCGCCCGGCAGAACTGATGATCGGGATACCCATGTGAAACGCCTGGCGAAATCCGAACGCCGCCCGGTCGAGTGCGCCTGCGGGAACGTGACAGGCCACGCACTCGACACCGCTGTGTGCGGATCGGTCCGTGGCCTCGACGAACGCGGCATCATTGTGGCAGCGGGCGCACCCCGGTGTCACCACGGCGAGAAACACGCTCGCCCCCGCCACGAGCGTGAACGGCAGCACCACTGCGATCCACACCAGGGACCGCAGGACGCGGGGGGGAAGAGTCGGTCTTTTCGGGGCTTCGCTCACGGCGTGCGGGTCCTTCGGGACGTGTCCGGTGCGACTGGATCATCATGATTGATTCCGAGTGCCAACGAAAGAGAGCCGACCCCTTTCGGAGCCGGCTCTCTCACAGCGTCGAGGAAACGAGATCCCTTCAGCCGTTTCGAGTACCTAGTAGGAGATACCCACGCCGAGGGTGCCGGCGTTGTTGCGGTGGCACTTGAGGCAAGCGCCGTCCTTGGCCTTGTCCTGGTACTCGGTACCAGTCATGCCCTGGACGAGGCCACCCTGCCTGTCAGCGATGGTCATCCAGAGCCACGAGCGAGTGGAACCGGAGTTGCCGGCCACGAACGGGGTCTGAGAGTGCGGGAACGTGTAGCCGTTAGTCGTGCCACCGTCGGTCTGATCGTGGCAGCTCTCGCAGTCAGAGACACTGGCGAAGCTCGAGACGCTGTCCATGGCCACGCTGGAGAGGTGACCGGTCTTGTTGATCGAGGGAGCGACAGCCGGGTCGGTGTAGACCGTCTTGCGCGGCTCAGAGTAGCCGGCCGTCAGAACGGCGAGCATCGTCTGGTCGTGGCAACCCGAGATGTTGCAGGTGTAGCCGGTACGCACGGCGGACTGCTGACCAGCGGTGCCGGAGGTTCCGGCGAGCAGGGCGGCGGTGACGCCGGACGTGGCGGAAGCCGATGCCGTGGCGAGACCCGCGTCAACCGCGGACGTCAGCAGCACCGAACGGGCGATCGCGTACGTCGACGTGCCAACGCCGTGAGGGCTGTTGGCGTGACAGCCACGTGTGTTACAGCTGGCGTTGGTACCCGAGCTGTGTGGGCCACCGGACTCCCAAGACACGAGCTTGGTGGTAACGGTCCCGGTACCGGCGCGGTGACATCCGGCGCAGGTCGCGACGGTGGCGTTCAGTAGCTTGACGCCGCCCACCTTGGCGCGGTGGACCGAGTGGCAGATGCCGCACTTGGCGGTGTTGGCCGTGTAGCCGGCGTGAACGCCCGGGTACAACGGGTTCTCGCCAATGGCGGACAGCACGGTGCCTGTGCCTATGGCGCCTTCACCGGAGGTCGAACCCCAGCTGTAGTAATCGGTGTTGTAGTTCCAAGTACGTGCACGGGTTGCGGACGCAGTGGTCACGAAGGCGAAGACGAGGACGGCCACGAGCGCAACAAAAAACATACTCTTCTTCATGGATGAGACTCCTTGAACGTTGTGAGTGTTGATGACAGCTTGTTTCATGTGAACACCTCCTTTCCCAAGCATGGAATCACAGACTGCGTGCGGGGATGACAGCGCCATCGCCGCACACATTACTGCTACAGGAAACATTACCGCACTTGCAGACGGCTTGCCAGTCCCTAATGCGCCTTAATCTATACGACGATTTCGTAAGCGATTCCCGTGCCAGACACGCGTACGTGAATCATGAAGACTCTCGCTGCTCATCGGCGACCGGACGTCTCTTTCGTACCACGCGTGATACGAACCACCCGACAAGTGCCAGCAGCAGCAGCGCAAGCGGGAACAAGCAGGCACGCACCGGCCCGGCCATCAGCCTGCGCACGGCCTCGACCGCGCCTCCGCCACCCGATGAGCCCGGTATGCGCACGACCTGCACGCGGTTGTTCAGGCTGTCGGCGACGGTGAACCAGTCACGCGCGGGGTCGTAGCCGATGCTTTGCGGGTAGAAGAACTCGCCGTCTTCGGGGCCGGTGACACCGTACTTGCCGATGAACGCCCCGTCTTCGGGATCAAACACCGCGATCGCGCTCTCGAACATGTCAATGACGACGATCCTTCCGGCCCCGTCAAGCGTCATGCCCAAGGGCAGCTGCAACCGCTCAGGCTCCGGGAGCACCGAGTCCGAGGTGTCCTGTGTGACAAGGCCCTCCTTCTCGTCGAACTGGGCGCTGTTGCCCGGCGTTCCGGTGCGCCGTATCCAGAGCCTGTTGCCGTCACGGTCCCAAGCGCTCAGGCGGTTGTTGAACGAATCGGCCACGTAGATCGTGTCGTCTTGCCCGATCGCTACGCCGTGAACGTAGTCGAACTGATCGTCGCCCTTGCCGCGGGTGCCAATGACCTGCTGCGGCTCGCCGTCCATGTTCAGGATCGCGAAACCGGCGATCGAACCCACGACGATCATGTCGTCGCTCACCGCAACCGATAACGGTTGAGGAATCAGGATTGAGTTCCCCTCCGTCCCGTCGGGATTGAGCACGCGGATCGCGTCTGAGGGCGTCTCGCACACGTAGAAGCTGCCGTCAGGACTTATGGCGAAGCGCGAGGGGGCGCCGAGCGGCTGCTCGGTGGGGCCGGTGATCGATTCGACGTAGCGACCGTCAGGTGTGAAACGTATCAACGAGCGCTTGGACGCGTCGATGACCCAGATCGAACCGTCGGCTCCCGGCACGGCGGCGTTGACCAGATCCAACTGATCCTCGACACGATCGCTCATGCCATAGATCGAGCGCACCCAGGTGAGCCCGCCGGCGTCGGTGCCCGCAACGCCGGCGCGTGAGCCGATGGGGCCGCTGATGATGCGATAGAGCAGGAAAGAGCCCGCGAGAAGCAAGATGATCAGCACCGCGAGAATCAGCCCCATGATCCTGCGGCCACGCCGCGATCTGACCGGCTGACGTACGGGCGCCAGCACTTCGGGCGTATCACTCATCGCTTCGCTCCGATTCTCTTGAGTCCCTCGAGGGCCTCGGCGCTGTCAGGAATGAACTTGAGGGCCTGGCGGAAATCCGCCTCGGCGCCCTTCTTGTCGCCTGCCTCGACTTTCGCGTTTCCACGGTCGATCAAGATGTCGGCCGCGCCCTTATGGCGCCCGATGTAGATGTCGAACTGCTTGATCGCGTCACCCCATCGCTTGAGGTCGCGAAACGCGTAGGCCTTCAACAGGACTGCGGCGTAGTAGTTCTCGTGGTACCCATCCACTTCTGCGGTCTTCTTGATGAAACCGCCCGCGGCGAGGCGGCGCTTGTGTTCGGCCACAAGGATGTCCTGCGCCGTGTCGGCCAGTTCGATGGCGGTCTCCTGTTTGCCCTGCGCGCGCGTAAGGCGCGCCTCCGCGAGCGTGAACTCGGCGGTTGAAGACTCCGAGAGGCTCGCCCTGCCGTCTGCGAGTACGCGCCGGGCCGTCGCGTACTGGCCCGCGTCGATCAGCGTCGAGAGGTAGGCGCCCCACACGGCGGTGTCGGTCGAGCCCTTACTCACGGCCAAGCGGCCCACGAGGATCTCGCGCTCAGCCAACGTGCGTGGGCCCGTGGGCGCGATGACGCCGGTCACGAGGACCCCGAGGATCATGAGCAGCACGAACACCACGAGTCCTGTGGCGGCCCAGGCCATACGCCGCACCAGCGGGTCGTCGAACATGCTGGGCCTGACCGCGCGCGGCTCGGGAGTCCGAGCGGACTGCTCGGGGGCCTCGCCCGGATTCGTCTCAACGTCAGACATCGACGTCCTCCTGTTCACTTCGTTCGTCGGTAAGACTCGTCGGCTACATGCGAACCGCGCGCCAGTGTACTCCAGATTCATACACGTTCACGAAAACTACTGGGACCGCCACCTCACTGGTCGGGCCCCCGCACCTCGAATCCACCGTTCTTCAGGTGCAGCTCGCGCTCTGCCTCGGCCATGTCGGCGTCGACCATCATCGCGATCAGCTCGGGCAGCTGCACGCGTGGCTCCCAGCCCAGCTTCGCTCGGGCCTTGCTCGAGTCTCCCAGCAGCAGGTCGACCTCGGTGGGCCGGAAATATCTGGGGTCGACCTCGACGATCACTCGACCCGTGTCGATGTCGATGCCCTGCTCTTGCGCGCCCGAGCCCTGGAAACGCAACCGGATGCCAACGCGCTCGAAGGCGGCCAGCACGAAGTCACGGACCGAGGTGGTCACGCCGGTGGCCATCACGTAATCGTCCGGCTCGTCTTGCTGAAGCATGAGCCACATGAGCTCGACGTAGTCTCCGGCGAACCCCCAGTCGCGCTGCGCCCCCAGGTTGCCCAGATACAGCCGCTCCTCAAGCCCGAGCTTGATGCGGGCCGCGGCCCGCGTGATCTTTCGGGTGACGAACGTCTCGCCGCGAAGCGGGCTTTCGTGGTTGAAAAGGATGCCGTTGCTCGCGTGGATCCCGTACGCCTCGCGGTAGTTCACGACGGTCCAGTAGGCGAAGAGCTTCGCCACCGCATACGGGCTGCGGGGGTAGAACGAGGTGAGCTCAGTTTGCGGGATCTCGCAGGCCTTGCCGAACAGCTCACTCGACGACGCCTGATAGAAGCGGCAGCTGTTCTCAAGCCCGAGGATGCGCATCGCCTCGAGCAGGCGCAACGTGCCCATGCCGTCAACATCGGCGGTGTATTCGGGTGTCTCGAAAGAGACCTGTACGTGGCTTTGCGCGCCCAGGTTGTAGACCTCGTCCGGGCGAACCTCTTGCAGGATGCGAATGAGGTTGGTCGAGTCGGTGAGGTCACCGTAGTGCAACCGGAAGCGCACATCGCTCTCGTGGGGGTCTTGGTACAAGTGATCGATGCGCGCGGTGTTGAAGCTCGACGAGCGTCGCTTGATGCCATGGACCTCGTAGCCCTTCTCGAGCAAGAACTGCGCGAGGTAGGCCCCGTCTTGCCCGGTGACGCCGGTGATCAACGCACGCTTCACGCTGTGACCTCCTCAGTCAAGATCGGTGGGCAGTGCGATGTGACCCGCGACCGCCGTGGCGGCGGCAACTGCGGGGCTGGCCAGATAGACCTCGCTGGTAGGGTCTCCCATGCGGCCTACGAAGTTGCGGTTCGTGGTGGCTACCGCGCGCTCGCCCGCCGCGAGGATGCCCATGTGGCCGCCCAGACACGGCCCGCACGTGGGCGTCGATATCGCGGCGTTCGCGTCGAGGAAGATGTCGAAGAGCCCCTCGTGCATCGCGTCGCGATAGATCTGCTGGGTGGCCGGGATGATGATGAGGCGCACGTCGGGGTGGGCTTTGCGGCCCTTGAGGATCTCAGCGGCGATGCGCAGGTCCTCGAGGCGTCCGTTGGTGCAGCTGCCTATGACCACCTGGTCAACGGTGATGTCTCGAGCCTGGCTTGCCGGGCGCGTGTTGCTGGGCAGGTGCGGGAAGGACACGGTGGGCACGATGTCGGCGGCGTCGATCTCGATGAGACGCACGTAGGTGGCGTCCGGGTCGCTTTCGTAGACGGTCCACGCGCGCTCGGCGCGGCCGGTCACGTAGGCCTCGGTGATCTCGTCGAAAGCGATGATGCCCGACTTGGCTCCGGCCTCGATGGCCATGTTACAGATCGTCATGCGGTCGTCCATGCCCATGGTGCGGATGGTGGAGCCGGTGAACTCCATCGACTGATACAGGGCGCCGTCGACACCGATCATGCCGATGATGTGCAAGATGAGGTCCTTGCCGCTGACCCAGGGTCCGAGATCGCCATCGATGACGAACTTGATCGACTCGGGCACCTTGAACCACGCCTCGCCGGTCGCGTAACCGGCGGCCGCATCCGTGGAGCCCACGCCGGTCGCGAACGCACCCAGCGCGCCGTAGGTACAAGTGTGCGAGTCGGAGCCGATGATCACGTCGCCCGGCCCAACCACGCCCTGCTCAGGCAGCAGGGCGTGCTCGACGCCCATACAGCCGATCTCGTAGTAGTGCGTGATGCCCTGCTCGCGGGCGAAGTCCCGCATGATCTTGGCCTGCTCGGCACTCTTGATGTCTTTGTTGGGCGTGTAGTGGTCGGGCACGAGCGCGATGCGCGTGGGGTCCCAGACGTGTCCGACACCGATCTTCTTGAACTCCTTGATGGCGATGGGCGCCGTGACGTCGTTTGAGAGCACGATGTCGAGGCTGCAGTTGATGAGTTGGCCCGGCTCGACCTCGGGCAGGCCCGCGTGGGCGGCGAGGATCTTCTCGGTGATGGTCATGGGACGGGGCATGGATGCGACTCCTCACGAACGTGCGTACAGGCGTGCGAGAGATTGTAGCGCGAAGGGGCGGTCCCTACACCTCGTCCTCGACCTCGGGCTTGACGCTCAGGAGCAGGCGGTTCAACGCGTTCGTGTACGCGCGTGCCGATGCGACGATGATGTCGGAGTGCGCTCCCCTGCCAGTGAAGACGCGGCCATCGGGGCTGGTGACGCGGATGGTGACCTCGCCCAAGGCGTCGATGCCGCGGGTGACCGCCTCGACCCGGAACTCGGTGAGGTCGTTTTCGACATCGACGATCTTGTTGATGGCTTTGTACAGCGCGTCAACCGGGCCGGTGCCGTGGCTCGAGTCGATGAAGCGGTTGCCGTCGCGGTCTACGAGCTCTACGGTCGCTGTTGGAATCCCGGGATCCCCGGTCGTGACCTGGAGGTGCTCGAGGTGGTAGATCTCGTTGACCGCTCGCTCGGTCTCTCCGACGAGTGCCTCGAGGTCCTCGTCGTAGACCTCCTTCTTCTTGTCGGCCAGAGCGAGAAACTCCTCGTGGACGCGCTCGAACTCGTCGTCTGAGACCGTGAGGCCCAGCGCCTCGATTCGATGCTTGAGCGCATGGCGTCCGCTGCGCGCCGTGAGCACGATGGCGCTGCCCCCGGCGCCCACGTCGACCGGGTCGATTATCTCGTAGGTCGAACGCTCCTTGAGAACCCCGTCTTGATGGATGCCGCTACTGTGGGCGAACGCGTTGGCGCCCACGATGGCCTTGTTGGGCTGGACGACGATGCCGGTGATGCTCGAGACGAGCCGCGAGGCACGCGTGATCTCGCGTGCGTTGATGTTCGTGTCGACGCCGAAGACGTCGCGGCGCATCCTGAGCGCCATGACGACTTCTTCCATGGCGGTGTTGCCGGCCCGCTCGCCCAGACCGTTGATGGTGCACTCGATCTGGCGGGCGCCGGCCTTCACGCCGACGAGCGAGTTCGCGGTCGCGAGCCCCAGGTCGTTGTGGCAGTGGACAGACACGATGACGTTCTCGATGCCCGTGACGTTCTCCATCAGGCCACCGATGAGCGTGCCGAAGACCTCGGGGTAGGCGTAGCCGGTGGTGTCAGGGATGTTGACCACGGTGGCGCCGGCGGCGATGACCTGCTCGACCATGTGGTAGAGGAAGGTCGGGTCGGCGCGGCCGGCGTCCTCGGCGTAGAACTCGACGTCTTCGACGAACTTGCGCGCGTGCTTGACCGCGGCGATGGCCCGCTCGACCGCGGTCTCGCGGCTGATGCGCAGCTTGTCGTTGAGGTGGGACTCGGACACGCCGATGCCGGTGTGGATGCGCGGACGGACGGCGGTCTTGAGGGCGTCGGCCGCGACCTCGATGTCGTTGGGAACCGCGCGCGTCAGGCCGCAGACGATCGCGGCGTCGCCCACTTCGGCGCCGATGCGGCGCACGCTCTCGAAGTCGCCGGGGCTCGAGACGGGGAATCCCGCTTCGATGACATCGACGCCCAGACGCACGAGGCAACGTGCGATCTCGAGCTTCTCGTCGGCGTTCATGGAAGCGCCCGGCGACTGCTCGCCGTCGCGCAGCGTGGTGTCGAAGATGAAGACGTGGTCAGCCATGCACGGAAGTATAGCGCAGCGCACTCGTAGGAGCGCTTGTACGAGTTGCTTAAGTACAAATCGGTGCGGTTTCGCCATTTGTAAGGCCACTAAATGTGCTAAACTGCACGTATCGCGACTTAAGGAGGCGGCGCAGCATGTATCGCGATGTACTCAAAGTGCTTGATCAGTGGCGCGCGAGCGCTCACCGAAAGCCGCTCCTGCTTCGAGGCCAACGCCAGGTGGGAAAGACGTGGATGCTCAAGGAGCTTGCGCGACTGCGCTACGAGCGTGTCGCGTACTTCAACTTCGAAGCATCACCATCACTGGGGTCGATATTCGAGTCCACGAAGGATCCGCACCGCCTACTCGAGACGCTGACCGTCTTGCATGGCTCGCGAATCGAGCCCGGGCGCACCCTCATCGTGCTCGATGAGATCCAGGAATCCAATGCGGCGCTGAACGCACTGAAATACTTCGCCGAGGACGCCCCGGAGTACCACGTGGCCTGCGCCGGTTCGCTGCTGGGCGTCACGCTCTCGCGGCCCTCGTCCTTCCCCGTGGGCAAGGTCGATCTCCTGACCATCCACCCGCTGACCTTCTCGGAGTTCCTGCGTGCGTGCGGAGAGAAGTCCCTGGCATCGCATCTCGAGTCGATCAAAGAGGTCCGCCCTGTGCCCGAGCCACTGGAGTCACGCCTCTACGAGAGTCTCGCGACCTACCTGCTCGTGGGCGGCATGCCGGAGCCCGCGCGGGCGTGGGCCGAAAACGCGGACATGGACCGGGTGCGATCCACGCAGCGAGACATACTCACGGCCTACGAACTGGACTTCGCCAAACACGCTCCGCCAAAAGACATCGCTCGCATCGGCCACGTCTGGCGCTCGATCCCGGCACAACTCGCCAAGGAGAACCGCCGGTTCATCTACGGCGCAGCCCGACCCGGCGCGCGCGCACGCGATTACGAGGGCGCGCTGCACTGGCTCGAAGCGACCGGGGTCGTGACTCGAGTCAACGCGGTCACAGCACCGCGTCTGCCGCTCGCGGGATACGACGATGTCTCAGGTTTCAAGATCTACGGATCGGACACAGGTCTGCTCGCCAGACAGTCGGGCCTTGAGAGCACCGCGCTTTCGAGCCCTTCAACGCCGTTCACGGAGTTCAAGGGCGCTCTGACCGAGAACTATGTGCTTCAGTCACTGGTCGCGCAGTTCGAATCCGCGCCACGATACTGGCGCGCGTCGGGTGCCGCCGAGGTCGAGTTCTTGCTGCAGCGACAGGACGACGTCCACCCCATCGAGGTCAAGGCAGGACTCGCCGTACGCTCTCGCAGCCTGAGGGTCTATCGGGACGCCTTTGCCCCCAAGCTCGCCGTGCGCATCTCGCGACGCGGCCTGCAGCACCGAGATGGCCTGCTCGATGTGCCGCTCTACCTGACCGATCAGCTCGACAGGCTTATCGGACTCGTGTCCTGAGGGTTTACACGCACTGATCGTGGTGGTATGAACGTTTGGTATGAACGTTCAGCGATTGGAGCGCGTGATGCCCAAGAAGAAGATCGCCGTTGCCATGTCGGAGATGGTCCTCGAGAAACTCGATGCCGCCGCCGGACAGGCCGGTGTCAGCCGCAGTCTGATGGTCGAGGAGGCCGTGGCTCAGTACGTGGCGCAGCACCGCAAAGACATGGCTCGGGCGGACTATCGCGAGGCAGCCTTGGCTGCGCTCGAGGACGCCAAAGCGATCGCTAGGGAGTACCACGCGGACCCTGCAAACGCCAACGCTCCCAGTTCGCTCCAGGTCTTGAGGGCGATACGTTCCGGCGAGGCGGATGAATGGTGAGCCGGAAACTCTGCGTCGTCGATGCGTCTGTTGGCGTGAAATGGTTCCGCAATGAGCCCGGATCTCAACGGGCGCGGGCCCTCCTTGAGGCCCACATCGATCGCAGAACCCTAATCGTCGCCGACTCGCTGTTCTTCTACGAGGTATTAAGTGCTGCATCCCGTGACGGTTCCGGCGCTGAGGCCTTGAGTATCTGGAGTGACCTGTCCGCTTGGAGGTTGGCGAGCGTCCCGCTTGAGGCTGACCTGGTGTCTGCGGCACTGTCGGCCCGCGCGACGCTGGGCTGCTCGCTCTACGACGCCTTCTCGGCGGGACTGGCCGACCTGCTCGACGCGCCGCTGTACTCGGCGGACGCTCGCGCACACGGGGCGCATCCCCGGGTTGAACTGATAGTGTGAGGCCCCCTTTCGGGGGCCTCGTAGCGACTCAGAGTTGCACGTACCACGCGTCTTCCATGCCGGCTTCGTCGCGGATCCGCTCAAGCACCTCAGAGGTGAGCGGCGAATCGACGGAGAGGATCATCAGCGCCTGACCACCTTGATCGGTACGCCCCACCTGCATCGAGCCGATGTTGATGTTCTCGCCGCCCATGATCGTACCGACCTTGCCTATCATGCCGGGACGATCGGGATAGCGAAACACCGCCATGTGCTTTGCGGGAGCGAGTTCGATGTCGTATCCGAACAGCGCGACGATGCGCGGCTCGTCTTTCTTGCCGATGAGCGCAGCGGCAATCTCCACGGGGCCGTGGGGCGTGGACGACCGAAGCACGAGCATCGAGACGTAGTCGTGTGTTTCCGGACGCTTCGTCTCTGTGACACGAATACCGCGCTGCTCGGCCAGATAGTCGGCGTTGACGAAGTTCACGGCCTCGTCTGTGGCGCGCGCGAGCAGGCCTTTGAGCGCGGCGGTACGAACGATGCGCGTGTCGAACTCTGAGAGCGCACCCACGGTCATGATGTCGATCTCGTCGACGCCGCCGTGCGCGAGCTGAGCGATGATGGTCGCCATGTCCTGCGCCAAGTCGATGTAGGGTCCGACCTGCTGCATGACCTCGGCTGATACCGGCGCCACGTTGACGGCCGTGGGCACCATGCGGCCCTCAAGGCCCAGTGCGACGTACTCGGCGATCTGCTCGCCAGCGCGATCCTGGGCTTCTGACGTGCTCGCACCCAGATGCGGCGTGAGGATCACGTTGTCGAACTCGATCAGCGGTGAGTCGGTGCAGGGCTCGACCTCGAACACGTCGATGGCGGCGCCGGCCACCTTGCCAGAGCGCAAAGCATCCGCGAGCGCGTCGATCTGGTAGATGCCGCCGCGAGCCGTGTTCACGAGCATGACGCCGTCTTTCATCCGGGCGAACTGCTCGGCCCCGAACATGCCGATGGTCTCTTTCGTCTTGGGCAGATGCACGGTGATGAAATCGGCGCGCTCGAGGAGGTCATCGACGTTCTCGTAGACCGTGATGCCCATCTCGGCGGCACGCGACTCGGAGATGTAGGGGTCAAAGCCGATGAGGTTCATCCCGAATCCCCGAGCCCGCTCGGCCACGAGCGCGCCGATGCGGCCCAGGCCGAAGATCGCAAGCGTCTTCTCGTAGAGCTCGACGCCGGTGAACTTCGAGCGCTCCCACTTGCACTGCTTCATGCTGGCCGACGCCTGCGGTGTCTTGCGCGCCATCGCGAGCATGAGCGCCATGGTCTGCTCGGCGGCTGAGACGATGTTTGAGGTCGGCGCGTTGCACACGATGATGCCGCGCTCGGTGGCGGCCTCGACGTCGACGTTGTCGACGCCCACGCCCGCCCGGCCGATGATCTTGAGGTTCGCTCCTGCCTCGATGACCTCGCGCGTCGCTCGAGTCGCCGAGCGCACTATCAGCGCGTCGTAGACCCCGATCTCGGCCACGAGCTGCTCGGGGGTCAGATCGGTGCGTACGTCCACCTCGAACTTCTCGCGAAGCAGCGCTATACCGGACTCTGCGATCCTCTCGGCTACCAGTACCTTCATCGCGCGCCTACCCTTCCATGAAGACGGTCTGGGCGGCGACGATTCCCGCGCCGCGCTCGAACTCGTATCCCAGCTCGGCGAGCACCATCTCGAGCGCCGCGAGCGTGGTGATGATGTCGAACTCGCCGAAGTAGCCCAGGTGGCCGATGCGGAAGATCCGCCCGGCGTAGTCGTCCTGGCCGCCAGCGATCGTGATGCCGTACTTGTCCTTCATGATCTTGACGATCGCTTTGCCGTCGACGCCCTCGGGGACCCACACCGGAGTCACGGCGCTGCCGCGTCCCTCGGGCGGCGCGAAGAGCTTCAGGCCAAGGGCCTCACAGCCCCGGCGCGTCGCCTCCGCAAGGCGCGAGTGGCGGGCGATGGTGTTCTCAAGGCCCTCTTGCTTGATCATCGTGAGCGACTGGTTGAGCCCAAGCACCAGCGAGACCGCAGGGGTGAAGGGCGTCGTGTCCTTCTCGACGTTCTTCTTGTAGCGCATCCAGTCGAAGTAGAACCTGGGCAGCGTCGCGCGCTCGTAGGCACGCCACGCCTTCGCGCTGACAGTACAGGCCGCAAGGCCCGGCGGAAGCATGAGCCCCTTCTGCGAGCCGGTCATGACCACGTCGAGACCCCACACGTCGGTCCTGCACTCAACGGCGCCGATGCCGGTGATCGAGTCGACGATGAGAACGCACTCTTCGTACTCGCGCACGATCGCACCGATCGTCTTGACGTCGTTCAGTACGCCGCTCGAGGTCTCGGACTGCGTGACGATGACCCCGCGCACGCCGGGGTTCTCGGAAAGCGCTGTCGCGATGTCGGCCGGGTCGACGACTTGGGTCCACTCGTAGGCCAGATCGATCACATTCAGGCCGTAGGTATCGCAGATCGACTTCTGACGGTCGCCGAACTTGCCGTTACGGCACACGATGACGGTGTCGCCGGCACAGAAGCAGTTCACGATCGCTGATTCCATGACGCCCGTGCCCGAAGAGGCGAAGAGCAGCGCGTCGCCCTCAGTCTGGAACACGTACTTCAGACCCTCGATCGCCGACTTGAACGCCGCCGAGAAGTCCGGCGTACGGTGGTGGATCATCGGCGCCGCCATAGTGAGCATCACCTCGGCGGGCACCGGGGTCGGCCCCGGCGTCATCAGGTATTTCTTCTGCATCGCTCGCTGTCCTCCCCTTGGGCCCGAGCCCACTAGTCTTTCTTGATCCAGTTGAACATCGAGCGCAGTTCTCCGCCCACGTCCTCGATCAGGTGCTCGGCGTTGATCCTACGCGTCGCCTTGAAGTGCGCCGAGCCGCCCTTGTTCTCGAGGATCCAGTCGCGCGCGAAAGTGCCGTTCTGGATCTCCCAGAGAATCTGGGCCATCTCCTCGCGGGTCTCATCGGTGATGATGCGCGGGCCGGTGACGTAGGCGCCGTACTCGGCGGTGTTGGAGATCGAGTCGAACATCTTGGCCATGCCGCCCTCGTACATGAGGTCGACGATGAGCTTGAGCTCGTGCAGACACTCGAAGTACGCGATCTCAGGCTGATAGCCTGCCTCGACGAGCGTCTCGAAGCCCGCCTTGACGAGTTCGGTCGCACCGCCGCAGAGCACCACCTGCTCGCCGAAGAGATCGGTCTCGGTCTCCTCCTGGAAGCTCGTCTCGATGATGCCCGAGCGAGCGCCGCCGATGCCCCACGCGTACGAGAGCGCCACGGCGAGCGCGGTGCCGGTCGCATCGCGCTCGATAGCGACGAGGCACGGCACGCCGGAGCCCTCGGTGTAGACGCGACGCACCATGTGGCCGGGGCCCTTCGGAGCGATCATGACCACATCGCAGTTGGCCGGCGGCTCGATCTGCTTGAAGTGCACGTTGAAGCCGTGCGCGAAGGCGAGCACCTTGCCTGCTGCCATCGACTCGTGGATCTCGGAGTAGTAGGTGTGCGCCTGGGTCTCATCGGGGGTCAGAATCATGATGAAGTCGGCCTCGGCGGCCGCCTCGCGAACCGTCATGACTTTGAGGCCCGCATCCTTGGCCTTGTCCCAACTCGCCGAGCCTGCGCGCAGACCCACACGGACGTCGACGCCCGCATCGTGCAGGTTGAGCGCGTGCGCGTGACCTTGGGAGCCGTAGCCGATGACCGCCACCTTGCGTGCCTTGATGATCTGCGGGTCACAGTCGTTCTCGTAATAGATAGTCGCCATGGTGTTCCTCTCGCCTTCCCTCGTCAGGATTCCTTGCCGCGCGTCAGCGCGATCTTTCCGGTCCGTGCCATCTCTTTGATGCCGTACGCGCGGAAGAGATCTTCCATCGCATCGATCTTGTCAGTCGCGCCGGTGGCCTCGATTGTCACCGAGTTGCGTCCCACGTCGACGATCTTCGCCCTGAACACATTCGCGATCTCGATGATCTCGTGGCGCCGTTCGGGCGCCGCGTTGATCTTGAAGAGCACCAGCTCCCGCTCGACCGAGTCAGCGGGATTGAGGTCTTGGACCTTGATCACGTTGATGAGCTTGTAGACCTGTTTCGTGATCTGCTCCAAAGGCGTGTCGGCCGCCGAGCACACAATGGTGATCCGCGACAGGGTCGGATCCTCGGTGGTCCCTACCGCAAGCGAGTCGATGTTGAAACCGCGACGTGCGAACAGCGACGTCACGCGCGTGAGCACGCCCGGCTTGTTCTCGACCACGACCGATAGCGTGTGCCTCATCATTCCCACACCTCCTCCAAGACATCGTCGTCAAGCATCTCGCTCACCGGGCAGCCAGGCACCCCTCCGAGCATCTCATCGATGCTCGCGCCGGGAGCCACCATCGGGTAGACGCACTCCTCGCCCACCACCCGGCAGTCCACGATGGCCGGACCGTCGTAGGCGAACGCGGCGAGAAGCGCGGCGTCCAGGTCTTGGGGCCTGTCCACTCGCACGCCGAAGCACCCGTACGCCTCCGCGAGCTTCGTGAAGTCGGGGCAGTCCTGCGGCAGGACGCTCGAGCTGTAGCGACGCCCGTAGAAGAGCTCCTGCCACTGGCGCACCATGCCCAGATACCCGTTGTTCAAGATCACGATCTTGACCGGGAAACCGCTGATCTTCGCGGTGGCGAGCTCTTGGATGTTCATCTGGATCGAGCCGTCCCCGGCGATGTCGATCACAAGCGCGTCCGGGCGTCCGGCCTGTGCTCCGATCGCGGCCGGGAAGCCGAAACCCATCGTGCCGAGCCCTCCTGATGAGACCCAGGTTCTGGGTTTGCGCAGCGTGTAGAACTGACACGCCCACATCTGATTCTGGCCGACCTCGGTACAGATGATCGTCTCTCGATCCTTCGTGAGCTCGCTCACGCGTTCTACGACGTACTGCGGGAAGAGCTGCTCGTCTGAGACGCTCACGTCGTGTCCACCGTAGTGCAGCGGGAACTGCTTGCGCCACCCGTCGATGACGCTCAACCATGTCTCGCTATTGGGCTCAGCGCCGATCTTTCGAAGCTCAGCGACGAGTCCTGCGACGACGTTTCTCGCATCCCCCACGATCGGCACATCGACCGCCTTGTTCTTGCCTATCTCGGCGGGGTCCACGTCGATGTGGATGACCTTCGCCTTGCTCGCGAAAGCGCTGAGTTTCCCGGTGACGCGATCGTCGAAGCGCACGCCCACACCTATGAGGAGGTCGGCCTCCGTGATCGCGTAGTTCGTGTACTTGGCCCCGTGCATTCCCGGCATGCCGATCCACAGGTGATGGTCTTCCGGAAAAGCGCTCTTGCCCATCATCGTCGTCGTGACGGGGATCTGCATGAGCTCGGCGAGGTCCTTGATCTCCTTCCAGGCACCGCTCGCGATCACCCCGCCTCCCACGTAGAGGAGCGGCTTGCGCGACCGCCCGATCAGCGAGACCGCTTGCTTGATCTGCTTGCCATGGCCTCGGAAGGTGGGCTTGTACCCGTTGAGGTTCACGCTCTCGGGATAGACGAAGTCGATCTCGCCCTTGCTCACATCCACCGGCACATCGATGAGCACGGGGCCGGGACGCCCCGTCGACGCGATATGGAACGCCTCCTTGAAGACCTCGGGGAGCTCCGCGATGTCTTTGAGGAGATAGTTGTGCTTGGTGATGGGCACGGTGATGCCGGTGATGTCGATCTCTTGGAACGCGTCTGTGCCGATGACCGCCGTCGAGACCTGAGCAGTGATGACGACCAGCGGGATCGAGTCCATGTAGGCGTTGGCGATGCCGGTGATCGTGTTCGAGGCGCCCGGTCCGCTCGTCACCAGGGCGACGCCGCAGCGCCCCGTGGCGCGCGCATAGCCGTCAGCCGCGTGGACGGCGCCCTGTTCGTGGCGCGGCAGCACCGTCCTGATGGCCGTCGAGTCGTAGAGCGCGTCGAAAATGGGAAGCGCGACGCCGCCTGGGTACCCGAAGATGAGGTCGACGCCCTCGGCCTCGAGACAACGCACCAACGCCTGTGCACCTGAGATTCTCTCGGTCATGAAAGCACTGCCCCCTTATCTGCGGAGCCAACAAGTCTGGCGTAGCGTCCAAGCACACCGGTCGAGATGCGCGGCTCAGGTGCTGTCCACTGTCCGCGCCGCTCTTCGAGAACTGAGTCATCGACGTGCAGGGTAAGCGCACCGGCGTCGATGTCGACGGTTATCGAGTCACCCTCGTGAACCAGTGCGATGGGGCCGCACACCGCCGCTTCCGGCGAGATGTGGCCCACGGCCGGGCCCTTCGTCGCACCGCTGAAGCGGCCGTCGGTTATCAGGGCGACGCTCGTCGCCAGTGTGGGCATCCCGGAGATCGCGCTCGTGGGTGTGAGCATCTCCGGCATCCCGGGCCCGCCCTTCGGTCCCTCGTAGCGGATGACCACGATGTCGCCGGGGACGATTCGGCCACCCAGAATCGCCGAAACCGCATCGTCCTCGCCCTCGAAGACGCGTGCAGGTCCGGTGAGCACGCGCATATTCTGAGGCACGGCCGACTGCTTGACGATGGAGCCGTCCGGCGCGAGGTTTCCTCGCAAGACGCGCAGTCCGCCCTGGGGGTAGTAGGGATCGGACGCCGGGCGGATCACACGGCCATCCGCATGCGGGGCCGCCGAGGCGATCTGGCCGATCGTGCGACCGTCGACCGTGGGACAGTCCTGCACAATGAGACCGAGACGGTCGAGCTCACCCATGATCGCGGGGATACCACCCACGTGATGAAGGTCTTCCATGTGCATCTCGCTTGCAGGGCTGATGCGCACGATGTTGGGCGTCACCGCCGAGACCGCTGCCAGGTCATCCATCGTGATGGGTGTACCGGCCTCCAGCGCGATCGATGTGAGGTGCAGCACCGTGTTCGAGGAGCCGCCGAACGCCATGTCAAGCGTCAGAGCGTTTCGGATGCTGTCAGCGTTGATGATCTGGCGAGCGGTGATCCCTTTTTCCAGCATCTCCATCACACGCATGCCAGCCTTCTTCCCAAGGCGAGTGCGCTCCGAATAGACCGCGGGAACGGTGCCGTTGCCGGGAAGCCCGATGCCTATGGCCTCGACCAGCGAGTTCATCGAGTTCGCAGTGAAGAGCCCTGCGCAGCTGCCGCACGTGGGGCAAGCGCGCTCTTCTAGGGTAAGCAGGTCTTCTTCTGACATCTTGCCTGCGGTGACCTGACCCACGGCCGTGAAGACGGTGTCGAGATCGACGGACTCTCCCTTGGGTCCGCGGCCCGCGAGCATCGGGCCGCCGCTTACGACGACTGTTGGCAGATCGAGGCGCGCTGCGGCCATGAGCATGCCGGGGGTGATCTTGTCGCAGTTCGGAATCATGACCACAGCATCGAAGGCGTGTGCACGCACCGCGATCTCGACTGAGTCGGCGATCACTTCACGACTCACGAGCGAGTAGCGCATCCCCTCGTGATTCATCGCGATGCCGTCGCACACGCCGATGGTGGAAATCACGAAGGGGGTACCACCGGCCATGTAGACCCCGGCCTTAACGGCCTCGGCGATCTTGTCGAGCATCAGGTGGCCGGGAATGATGTCGTTGGCCGAGCTGATGACTGCGACGAACGGGCGCGAAATCTCCTCGTCGGTGAGTCCGTCAGCCTTCAGAAGGCTGCGGTGGGGGGCCTTTGAAAGGCCGCCTTTCATGCGGTCGCTTCGGAGTGCCATATCCGTCCTTCCCTTGGAGGGTTCGGGACGGCGGCGCCGAGTCCGGCCGCACGATATACAGAACAGGCTCCCACGGCACTTCATGCTGCGGGTGCGTTCGTGCGGCAGGTAACGGCTGCCACCGACCCGGGCTACTTATCCTGCCGCCTGCGAAGGTTGTCCGCGTGTAGGAGACGGCGAGGATGTTGGTCCAGGTGGCTCAGGGGCGGGTTTCGAAGCGTCCTGCGCCGGGTTTTCACTGCTTCCCGGCTCTCTGAAGCGAGGATTGGCCTCTACTCTTCCCCTTCAACGCCTGTCGTGCTGTTCAATTGTGGAAAGTGCAGTGTAGCGTAAGGTTGAAGGGCCCGCATCTGCGAGCCCTTCAACCATCATCACCATGAAGCGGACTAGAAGTTCCAGACTTCGAACTCGTTGATTCGATAGCTGGATGCGCTCGTCTTGGTGCAAGTGATGCGAACGAAGCGCGCATTCACGGCCGAGAACGTGTGCGTCCTGATACCGCTAACACCACTGGTCGTTGAGAACCTGGATGTCCACGAAGAACCATCCGCCGAGGTCTCAATCCTATACTCCTGGGCGAAGTTGCTTCCGTTCCAGTTGACGACAACCCTGCTCAGGCTTCTGCTGGTGCCAAGATCGACACGGAGCCATTGGGTCCCAGCGCTCCCTGACTGCCAGAACGTGGTTGCGGAGCCGTCGATAGCCAGCGCAGGTCCGTTGCTGCTGCTTGAACTAGACGCCGTCGCCGTGCCCGTACGGGCATGATTCACAGCAGTAACCGCCGGGACGAGTGCGACATTGAGCGTGGTCACCGAGCCGGCCGTAACCGATACCGGGCCGGTCCAAGTCGTATAGCCCGTCCTGGTCACCGTTGCCGTGTATGCACCCGGCGCGAGATTGCGCAACGAGTAGGTGCCGTCGGTGGCGGTGGTTGCCGAAACGGTCGTACTCACAGAGACGGTGGCCCCTGAGATGTTGCCGCCCGTCGAGGAGTCGGTCACCTTCCCCGAGACGGTTCCGGTCGTCGGACCGGATACGGGACCCATGAGATTGGGCCATGAGGTTCCCGTCAGCGGGTGCTTGCCGGTGTCGCACCCGGCGCCGCAGTTGGACTTATCCCAAGTGCTGGGCGTGTAGCTCTTGACCGTGATCCGGGCGAGCCCGCCGTCCTTGTTGGCAGATGTGCCGACCCATGTCCGGTATGGCGCCGCGTCCGAAACGTAACCCACGAGCCTGGGCCGACCCCAGCCGTGCGGGACCGCAACGTGGCACTGGTTGCAGAACGAACCTTCGCGTCCGCGGTCGTCGTGCTCGGCGTGGGCCTTGTTGCTCCAGGTGCTGCCGGTACCGTTCAAGTCGTGACACTTCTCGCAGATGATCTTGGCTGTCGTGGACCCACCCTTGCTCATGCTCATACCGGTCGACGAGTTCTTGGAGAGCTGTGCCGTGAACGTCTCGCTGCCGTTGACCACCTTGTAGGGATTAGGGAAGGCCGGGTCGATGTTCACCTTCATGGTGGCACCGTGCGGACCGGTCGTCCCGGTGTAGGTGTGGCATGCGTTACAGGTCACTATGGTGTCAAGTGCGAAGCCGGTTCTCAGGAAGCTCGAGGCCGTGGGCAGAGCCCAGGTGTATGTGGTCCCTGCGACCACGAAACTGGAGCGCATTCCTGGCAGGTCCGCCCGCACGCGGTGCACGGACGCGTTTCGGGTGGCGAACTCACTGGCCTGGCGTCGGTTGTGCGCAGAGGTCGGGTGACAGGTCAGGCATCTGCGATCCTTGGCGGTGATCGCTCTGCGGGCCACGGAATCAGTCGCCGTGTGGCAAGTGGCGCAGGTGCGGCCCAGACTCAAGTGCTCATCATCGAGGTAGCGGAAGTGACACCCTTCGCATCCCACACCATTGACACCGCGTCCGTCATGACTCTCGCGGTGAGAACCGGTCACGCTGGGATGACAGCCCGTGGCGGAGCAGTTCGTCGTTACCGCCGGCTGGGTCACGGACTTGTGGCACACGCCACATCCGCCGCCAACGGCGCCCTTGTGGATGTCAGAGGCATCGGTGATGTTATGACATCCGGCTCCACCGCACGTGGTGTTCGTCGAACGGTGCTTGAGTGCCATGTCGCCATGCTTGGTCGGGTGACACCGCGCACACGTCTTGTTCCAAGGGGTCGTGAACGCGTCGACCTTGGTCTCATGACACTGAACGCAACCGACCGGACCGACCGTGGGCCTGGAGTGCTCGGTCTTCATGTCTAGGTAGTGGCAGTTGGTGCAACCCGTCTCGATCGCGGTGTGCGAAGTGGTGCGGTAGTGCTTCGGATCGATCGGTGAGTACTTGTGACAGTTCACGCAGTCAGTGGTGTCCGGCAGCGTGGGTACCCGGGCAGGATTGGCATGGCACACCGCGCAGGGGCCAGCCTGTGCACGGGCGTGCACGACAAGAGCGTCAGAGGTCTCGTGACACGACACGCACTCAACACTGTTGCGGGCGACGTGATCCATGTTCGGGTGAATGGGACCGTGGCAGCTGTCACACGCTGCGGTCGCGTTTGCAGGGATGCGTGAAGGGTTCGTATTCCTGTGGCACAGGGCACACGTGGTGGTATACGCAGGGTATCGCGACAGGTAGGGCTGATGAGTCTCGGGCAGCAGCTTGGTGCTGTGGCAGTTCGACCCCATGCACGTCGCAGGCATCGTCGAGTACGTGTGCTTTGCGGGCAGGCCGCGGTGATAGTCGGTTCCAACGGCCGAGTGACAACTCGAGCACTCGGCGGTCTTGGCAGAGATCGCGGGAACCCGACTTGAAGGCGTATGGCAAACCGCACAGGCCCCAGCACTCGCACCTGCGTGAACGGCCTTCACGTCGATCGATGACGATCCCGCTGCGTGACAGGTGCCGCACTGGAGGCTCGCCGTAGTGGTCGCCGAGTGGCTACCCAGATCAGGATGCTGTGCCGAGTGACATCCGGTGCAAGAGATGTTCCTGGATGTGATAGCGGCCTGGACCTGCGTCCCGCGCGGCGCCTCATAGTACGAGTGGCAGACGTCGCAACCGGTCAACCGCGCACCAGAAGGTGTCACGACGGTGTAAGTGCCATTGTGCTCGGCCGAGATGTCAGCCGTGTGGCAACTCGCGCAGTTCACCGCAGATGCTGCGCTGAAGGTCCCGGTATGGACTCGACGAATCGGACCATGGACAACATGACATGCGTCGCACTTGGTCTGCCCCGTAAGAATCGCGTTTCTGACCGCCGGGGCGAGAGACTTGTGGCATGTCGCACAGGTGAGGGCGGAACCGGAACTGTCACGCCTGGGGAGGGGGTTCGAGAAACCGCTCTCGATCCTACCCACATGTTCGTCCACGATGTTTGACACGTGACAACCGGCACAGTCGCGCGTTGGCTGAGTCCCGGCTGACCCGGTGTAGTACGAGTAGTTCGGACCGAGAACATCTGCAAGCGGTGGGTTCGCCCAGTGACTCGCCCGATGTCCGCCCGCCTGATTGAAGGCGGTGTGGCATGAACCGCAGGCAGTGGCTCCGGCCTGGATAGCCGCAGACACTTCAGGCTTGCTGCTCGAGTGGCACCCTGCGCATGTGAAAGCGGCGTTGTGCTCTGTATGCGCAGCCATGAGGTCGCGGGTGCTGTGACAGCCACTGCCCGCGCACTCGCCCAGGGTTGAAGAACTGCGGTGCTTATCAACGTTGTAGTGATTCGCAAAGGTGAAGTGGCAGACCGTGCAGTCGTTCGTCGCAGGCGCCCCGGCGGTCCCGTGACACACGAGACACGAGGTCTTGCCCGAGGAGTCCGTGGCGTTCGTATGTACAGTCGGAAGATCGGTTCCGCTGTGACAATCGAAACACACCTGAGAGGAGGGCGGCGCGGCATGCGAGGTCGTGGCCCTTGCATGGAACGGCGCTGAGGATGCCGGGGAATGGCACCCGCCGGTCACGCACGACTGGTTCCATGCACCGAAGGAGTTGCGCGGCGTCGGATGGCATGTGGCACATTGCCGCCCCGTACTGCTCGAAGTCGGCTTCTCGTGCTCGATCGCAACGTCCAAGGCATGGCAGCTGGAGCACGCCACTCCGCCCGTGAGCCCGTCATCGGCGACGTGATCCACGTTGTCGTAGCCGTGAACCTGAGTTTTGTCAGCATGGCATGAAGCGCAGCTGGGATCGTTGAACCTAGTGGTGCCGGCGGTCGCGAGTGAATGACAGGAGCTGTTCACGCACGTGACCGCAGCCGTTACAACCGTGAGGCCGTTCGCTTGACGAACCGTCGGTGCCGGATACCTGGGCACCGCGTGACTCGTGTGGGGGACCGGCGCCGTGTGGCAGGCGTTGCACGAGGCCGTGCCGTGACACCGCGAACAGCCCGATGCGGACAAAGTGGCGTCCACCCATCCGCCGCCTCGGTGCAAGCGGTGCAGGGCCCCCGAGGTGGCGTTCAGAGACTGTGTCCCCTTGAAGTAGCCGAATGAAGTCCGAACCAGATCACCGACGATGGAGGTCTCGCCAGCGAGCGGCACGTCCGACATGTCCGCGTGACAAGAGGCGCAGGTACGTTGACCGTAGTGCAGATGAACCGGGATGATGCTGCCGGCATATGACACGAGGTCGGGCAGGTTCAGGTGACAGACGCGGCACCTCGTCAGGTCGACAGGTCCCGGAATGCCCGGCACATCGAAGTCGACCCGGGTGAACGCGCCGGTCCCCGTCGCCAGGTCGTGACAGGACAGGCACTGTTGGTTCGTCTCGAATGGCGCCGCGCTGGCGGTGCCGACGAACGCCACCAAGCACACACACGACAACATGGCGGCTACGAAGAATCGCTTCATCCCCTGCTCCTCACAACTCGGCGAACGTTCACCTCAGGTTCGAGTAGCACGTGTCCGACTGGAGTCGGGAGCGGGAAACGGTACTGGGCAAGTTTGATCCAGCAACACGGCAACCGCCGAACAGCGCTACGTCGGCCGGTTGCACCACTGGCTCATCGTCACCCTGGTGCCCAATTCGCGGGTGACGAGTCGTAGCCTCCGGTCACCACCGCAAACCCGAACCATCTCGGACCCCAAACGGTGGAAACATCCCCGATGATGACACGTTTGTGAACCGAGGTAAACAGTGATGCGGGTCACACTTCTGGATGATTCACTGCGCACCCGTGACGAGGACCTGGCGACCGCTGCCGTCC
>CAMTUW010000001.1:0-154412 GCA_947085035.1 uncultured Actinomycetes bacterium | reverse complement strand
TACACCGACGACGAGCGTGCCGCCATCGCCGAGCACACCGAGTCGCTCGGCATGTCAGCCGAGCAGGCCGTTACCCTCCTCGGCGAGACGTGTTTCGATGTGTACCTCAACGACGTCGCGCACTGGCGCTGCGTGCCGGCATGCGTGTGGCGCTACACGATCGGCGGCTACCAGGTGATCAAGAAGTGGCTGAGCTACCGCGAGCGCGCGCTGCTGGGCCGAGACCTCAAGGTCGACGAGGCGCGCTACGTCACGGAGATGGTGCGGCGCATCGCCGCCCTCGTGCTCATGGGTCCCGAGCTCGACGCGAACTACGATCGCGTGAAGGCCGACACGTGGGAGTGGGGGGCGTGAATAGCGGCACCGAATGACGTAGGTTAGGTCTCGGTTAGGTTTCGTTCACATCGACGTGGCATCATGGGCGCGACCGGGGAACGGGGGATGCCATGAGCGCGGTTTGTACGATTGGATATGAGGGTGCGACGTTGGACCAGTGGGTCGAGACGCTGTCCGCTGCCGGTGTCGAGGTCGTCGTCGACGTGCGGGACGTCCCCATCAGCAGGCGCAAGGGATTCTCCAAGACAGCACTTGCGGCTCGTTTGGGCGCTGCTGGTATCGACTACGTACACATTCGTGCGCTTGGCAATCCACGCGATCTGAGGCATGCGCTCAAGGATGGCGCGATCACGTTTGAGCAGTTCGCGCCCATTTTTCGCGAGCAACTGTCCGCGCGAGGGAGCGACATCGCCCGAGTGCTCGAGCTAGCTGAGAGTCACTGCGTCTGTCTCGTATGCTTTGAAGCAGACCCGGCGACGTGCCATCGCAGTCTCGTGGCGGAGTCGCTCATCGCAGCCGCGCCGCAACCTCTCTCGGTGGAGCATCTGAGTCATGCCTGTCCTGCGTAAGCGCATCCTGATCACCGACGTTCGCTTCGGAATCGACACGCACGACGTGCACCTGTTCGTGGGGCCGCAGAAGTGGTCCTTGCAGGTCTTATCTGACTTTATCGGATTGTGATAAAGTGCAATAAAGCTTGAAAGGATGTGCATGGACCCACGCCGAAATCCCTATACTCCCAACGCTGGCGCTCGACCACCGGCCCTCGTTGGCCGTGACGAGCAAATCGAAGCGTTCGATGTCTTGCTACATCGCCTTGAGCTGGGTCGGCCGCAGCAGTCAATGATCGTCACCGGCCTGCGGGGCGTTGGGAAAACCGTGCTACTTGGCGCTCTGAGAGACCAGGCACTCGAGCGTGGATGGGTGACGGTCGAGGCCGAGGTCAGCAAGAACTCGGACTTCGCGGATCGAATGGCTCGGTATGCTCGGCGCGCTCTTCTCGAGCTGTCGCGAAGTGAGCGTTGGCGTGAGAGGGGCAAGATGGCCGCACAGGTCGTGAAGTCCTTCACCCTCACGTTCAACCCTGATGGATCCCTGGCTGCGGGGCTGGATGTCGACCCGGCAAGAGGGCGTGCTGACAGTGGAGACCTCGCCGACGACATGACAGATCTCCTCGTGGCACTTGGTGAGGCAGCTGAGGAAGCGGGCACCGGCGTCGTCTTCCTCCTCGACGAGATCCAGTACCTCTCGGTGTCAGAATTCGAGGCGCTCATCGCTGCAATGCACAAGACGGTGCAACGTTCACTTCCAATCACCCTCGTGGGTGCCGGGCTGCCGCAGATTCCCAAACTTGCAGGGGAGGCTAAGTCGTACAGTGAGCGACTCTTCACGTTTCCCGTCATTGGAAGGCTGCAGCCTGAGGAGGCGCGCGAAGCACTCGTGGCGCCAGCTACGGACGAAGGCGTGACGGTCGAGCCGGAAGCTGCCGATGCGGTAGTGTCATTCACAGAGGGGTACCCCTACTTCATTCAGGAGTATGGGAAAGTGCTGTGGGACCATGCAGCCGGTCCGTCCGTGACAACCGCTGACGTGGCTAGCGCAGAGGCAATTGTCGAGGATCGGCTGGACGAGAGCTTCTTCCGCGTTCGAGCGGAGAGAACGACCCCGCTCGAGCTGCAGTATATGAGGGCGATGGCAGAACTTGGCCCGGAGCCGAGCAGAGCAGGTGAGGTCGCGGAACTGCTCGGCCGGGCTTCGGCGCAACTTGGTCCCACTCGCGCGAGTCTCATCGACAAGGGTCTGCTGTACACTCCCGGCCATGGGCTGGCAGCGTTCACTGTGCCCCAGTTCGACCGATACATGAAGCGAACGTATCCCTTGGAACCGCCGCCTGTTCGGACTCGTCAATCTAGGAAGGCTCCGCAATGATCCCTCGCTACTCTCGTCCCGAAATGGCCCGCATCTGGGACCTCGAGAACAAGTTCGCGATCTGGCAGGAGATCGAGGTGCTCGCGTGCGAGGCGCAGGCCGAGCTCGGGCAGGCCGGCATCACGCCTGAGGAGGCCGCGCACATCCGCGCGACGGCGGCCTTCGAAGTCGAGCGCATCGACGAGATCGAGCGCGTCACCAACCACGATGTGATTGCGTTTCTCACCAACATGGCCGAGCACATCGATGCGGGTCTGGGCGACGAC
Source organism: uncultured Actinomycetes bacterium (assembly GCA_947085035.1). Taxonomy (GTDB): domain Bacteria; phylum Actinomycetota; class Coriobacteriia; order Anaerosomatales; family PHET01; genus CAMTUW01. The sequence continues at coordinate 151,881 of CAMTUW010000001.1, read as the reverse complement.
GACCCGAAGCCCAGTCGATGGGTGCACTACGGCATGACCTCCTCGGACCTGGGCGATACGGCGCTGTGCTACCAGATGACGCAGGCGATCGACATCCTCATCGCCGACGTCCGTCGCCTGGGCGAGGTCTGCAAGCGCCGGGCGCTTGAGGAGCGCGACACCCTGTGCGTGGGCCGCACGCACGGCATCCACGCCGAGCCGATGACCATGGGCATGAAGTTCGGCCGCTGGGCGTTTGCGATGAAACGCGCGCTGGAGCGCCTCGAGCGCACCCGCGACAACGTCGCCATGGGCGCGATCAGCGGCGCCGTGGGCAGCTACTCCAACATCGACCCGTTCGTGGAGAGCTACGTGTGCGAGAAGCTGGGTCTCACCCCCGAGCCCATGTCGACCCAGGTCATCCCGCGTGACCGCCACGCACAGTTCCTCGCCGTGCTCGCGACGGTCGCCGCCACCGCCGAGGAGATCGCCACCGAGGTCCGTGCGCTGCAGAAGTCCGATACCCTCGAGGCCGAAGAGCCGTTCGCGGCGGGCCAGAAGGGTTCCTCGGCGATGCCCCACAAGCGCAACCCCATCACGGCCGAGCGCGTCTGCGGCCTCGCGCGCGTCATCAAGGCCAACGCGCAGGTGGGCTTCGACAACGTGGCGCTGTGGCACGAGCGCGACATCAGCCACAGCTCGGCCGAGCGCGTCGTGCTGGCCGACTCGACGATCGCGCTCGACTACATCCTGAGCAAGCTGGAGTGGATCTTGGGCGGGTTGGTGCTGTATCCGGAGCGTATGATGGCGAACCTCGAGTCGACTCGGGGGCTCATCTACTCGAGCCGCGTGCTGCTGGCGCTGGTCGACACCGGCATGCTGCGCGAGGACGCGTATGCGATCGTGCAGACTGCTGCGATGAAGGTGTGGGACGACATCCAGCAGGCGGTACCGGGGCCGGGGTTCAGGGACTACCTGGAGAGCGGCAGCCACGACTTCCCACTGGATTTCGAGACGATGGAGAAGTGCTTCGACCCGCGCGAGTTCCTGGGGCGGACCGACGTGCTGTTCGAGCGGGTGGCGGGACTGGATTTGTAGGAAGACACGTGGGAGTTGGAGTGGGAGAAATCGTCCTCGCCGTCTATTTTTCGGCAGCGGTACGGTCTCGGTAAGAACCTGACAAGAGTCCAGTTCTATTCTCGGCTCGTGCGCGATTGTGTGCCGGAGACGAGAGGCTGGGCGATGGTCGAGGGGCATGGGATCGAGACAGTAGGCGACGAAGCGCTGTTCGGCGATGTGGCGGGGCTGATCGAACACGCCCGGACGCGGGCGGCGGTCGCCGTCAACAGCGAACTTGTTATGCTGTACTGGAGCGTAGGTAAGCGCATCCGCGAGGAAGTGTTGGGCGGGGAGCGGGCAGCGTACGGGGAGCAGGTGGTCCGTAGGCTCGCAGAGCGGCTCACCAAGCGGTTCGGGCGGGGATGGAGCCATCGGAACCTGAAGTCGATGGTGCACTTCGTCGGCTTGGGCTCGGCCGAGGAGATTGGGCAGACACTGTCTGCCCAATTGAGCTGGAGCCATGTCGTCGAGTTGACTAGGGTGACGGATCGACGCGAACGTGACTTCTACGCGGTGTCGACCGCGAATGAGCGCTGGAGCGTGCGCACTCTTCGTGAGCGCATCGCAAGCAAGCTCTACGAGCGCACGCTTGCGGCGCAGATGGCGGCACTCGCGCAACGCGAACCCGCTGGCGATACGGGTGGCGCCCTTCTGCTGCGCGACCCCTATGTGCTCGACTTCCTGGGGCTTCCCAGCGAACACTCCGAGGCGGAGCTCGAGCGAGCGATCCTCGAGCAGATGCAGCGCTTCCTGATGGAGCTCGGTGTCGGCTTCGCGTTCGTCCAGCGCCAGAAGCGCATGAGCGTGGATGGTCGCGACTACCGGCTCGACCTGCTCATGTACCACATCCACCTACGCTGCTACGTGGCCATCGAGCTGAAGAGCCGTGCGCTTGAGCCCGGCGACTTCGGCCAGATGACGCTGTACCTGCGATGGCTCGCGGCGCATGAGAACAGGGAGGGTGATGCAGCGCCGCTGGGCATCGTGCTCTGCACCAAGCGCGGACCCGAGCAGGTCCGTCTGTTGGGGCTGGACGAAGGCGAGGTCAGGGCAGCGAGCTACGTGATCGAGTCCGTGCGGGCGAGTCTCGAGCGGGCGCTCGCAGGCTGAGGCAGTGGGGGCGTTCGGCGAGACGGGCGAGACGTGAGACGTGCGTCGACGTCTACCCCCACATTTCAGGAATAGATGCGGGGTACGAGACCACTCCACTGCACCAGGAGTATCCATGTCCGAGACTTTCCCCGGCATGCTGATTGCCAAGGACGACGCCGAGCTGCTGCTGTTGCCGGCGTGGGTGTCGTTGAATCCGGTGTACGTGTTCTCGAGCAGGTCGTGGATGTGCTCCCGTTCCTCCTCGGGCATCCTGCGGTTCGATCGTCTGCCCCTGCCCTCGTGGATCGCGCCCTGCGGCCCCTCCGTGACCACACGCTTTCGCAGCCGCTTGAACGGGCGTTCGCTCAGTCCGAGCCGCCGGGCTTCCTCGGAATTGGTGATCCGTCCGGCCAGCGCCATCTCGATCGTATGCAGTCTGCGCATCTCCTTCATCGTCAACGTGATCGTCTCCCTGTCCATGGGGTGACATTTCCATTTGCCTACCACACCAAGCGACGTTGTCGGGGTTTCGACTGTCGCCCTGCGTGGTATACTCATTGTAGATACCGTCCGCAAGGAGGCCGTTGTGAAGACCAAGATTCAGCGATGGGGCAACAGCCTCGCCGTCAGAATCCCCAAGGCGTTCGCGGAGGAAGTCGGCCTCAAAGACGACTCTCCCGTCGAGATGCGTCTCGTGAAGGGCGGCCTGATCGTTGAGCCCTTGTCCACATGGACACCGAGCCTCGATGAGATGCTCGCGGACGTCACTGAATCCAATCTACACGACGAGGTCGACACGGGCCCGGCCCAAGGCTCGGAGGTTTGGTAGCATGGCCTGGGCTCCTGAACGTGGCGATCTCGTCTGGATCACGATGAACCCGAGCGTCGGATACGAACAGTCCGGCCGCAGACCCGCCTTGGTCCTCTCACCCGGCTCCTACAACGCCAAGGTCGGCCTCGCGATCCTGTGCCCGATCACCGGTCAGGTGAAGGGCTACCCGTTCGAAGTCGCGGTTCCGGACGGGCTTCCCGTACAGGGCGTCATCCTGTCGGACCAAGCGAAGAACCTCGACTGGAGGTCGCGCGGGGCGGAGTTCCTCTGCAGGGCGCCATCGGAGATCGTCACGGAGGTCTTGCAGAAGCTGGATAGGCTGGTCGCGCCGTAGTGGGGGTGTCATAAGACGGGCGGCGTAGTCAAACAACCGTTTGACACACAAACGACGGTTTGATCAAACTGGCGCCATGGACACACGGATCTTCGAGGCACTCGCAGACGAGAACCGGCTCGCGATCGTGCGACTTCTGGCTGGCGGCGAGAAGTGCGTATGCGACGTAGCCGCCGCGCTGGACATCTCAGGCGCGCTCGCCTCGCACCACGTCAAGCGTCTTCGGGACGCCGGGCTGGTCACGACACGCCGCCGTGGAACCTGGCTGCACTGCGGCCTTGACCGCGAGGCGCTCAGCGATCTGAGTGCCCAGTTGAGCGAACTCGCGGCCCGCGTGCCGTCGATCCCTTCGGCGTGCTGTTCCGGGGGGTCCGGCCAAGCTTCCAGAAGAAGAGGGCGCAAGGATGAGTGAGTGCTGCCCGCCAAAGGTGAACTCCGCTGCGAACTCCTCCTGCGGCAGCGCTTCGGCAGATGATGCCTACCAGTATGCGCCTCAACCGTTCGTGACGGGTGAGCTCTCGACATTCGGCGGGGCCGTTTCGTGTATCGCGACCGAACTCACGGAGCGCGACCGCCGCGGAGGAGTGCGCGTGCGTCTGGGCTTTCGGCGATCCGACTACCGAGTGAAGCCGGGGCTCTACGCGATCGGGGAGCCTGACGACACCGCGCCCGTGCTCGTCACGGCGAACTACAAGCTCACGTTCGACACGCTGCGGAGCGAGCTCAAGGGGCGCTCGCTGTGGCTACTCGTGCTGGACACCAAAGGCGTCAACGTGTGGTGCGCTGCCGGGAAGGGCACGTTCGGCACGGACGAACTCGTTTCGAGGATTCGCGCCGTTCGGCTTGAGCAGGTGGTGAGCCACCGGACACTGGTGTTGCCACAGCTTGGCGCGACGGGGGTCGCCGGACATGCCGTGCGCGCCGGGTCGGGATTCTCCGTGGCGTGGGGGCCTGTTCGCGCGGCCGACCTTCCCGCGTTCCTCGATGCGGGCAACCAGGCGACTCCCCGGATGCGGCGCGTCAGCTTCACACTGCGTGAACGCGCGAAACTGACCGGAGTCGAGCTGTCGGTGCTCTGGCGTTCGCGAACACTCGTGGCGCTGGCGTTCGTTGCGGTGCTGGCGGTTGCAGCGGGGCTCGGGGCGCCGTCGTTGGTCGGGGTCATCGGCTTTGCGGCGGCATCCGCGCTCGCTGCCGTGGTCGCTGGCGCCTTCGTCGTCCCGGTCCTGCTCCCATGGATCCCCGGTCGCACGTTCGCGCTCAAGGGCGCGTTAGTGGGAGCGCTCGCTGTCGCTGCGGTCGCGTTGGCGTTCGCCGACGCCGTGCCGAAGCTCGCGCTTGCTGGCCTCAGTACCGTTGCCGTCGCGATCGCGAGTTACGTCGCGATGAACTTCACTGGCGCCTCCACCTTCACGTCGCCGTCGGGCGTCGAGTGGGAGATGCGCCGGGTGATCCCATGGCAGCTGGCCGGGCTCTTCAGCGGGGTAGTGGTCACGCTTGCGGGCGTCGTGTTCGGGTGGCGGGCCTGAGATGGCCGGGCTGCGTTACATCGAAGAGGTCGTCACCCTCGAGTTGGACGGCAAGAAGTGCAACGGGTGCCGCGTGTGTATGCAGGTCTGCCCGCACGGTGTGTTCGAGATACGCGACCGCTTCGCGCACATCGCTGACCGTGGCGCTTGCATGGAGTGCGGCGCTTGCACGCTCAACTGCGCTCAGGGCGCGATCAGCGTGAGCCCCGGCGTGGGCTGTGCCGCAGCCATCATCAACGGCTGGATCAGAGGTACCGAGCCCTCGTGCGACTGCGAGAGCGGCTGCTAGCGGGAGAGCCGGTCTCGCACATGGATCGCCGGTTCAAGCGATTGGTCTAGAGGCCCCGATAGATGTCTCGCCGGTGTCCGATCTTGAGAACCAGCACAATGAGAACGTCGTCTTCGACCGCGTAGACCACGCGGTATGCGCCTACTCGGATCCTATAGAGCTCCTCGGGTGCCACGAGCCGTTTCGCAGTGCGCGGTCGGGGGTCATCCGCCAATTCCTCGATCCGAGCCGCCACTCTGATTCGTACCGAGGGTTCAAGCTTGGCGAAACCTCGGTACGCGCTAGAGCCGAACTCGACACGATAGGGTGACACCGGCTACAGGCCGAACTCGCGTTTGACGTCGCCCCAGGCGACTCGGTCTTCGCGCGCCTCCATGAGCGCCGATCGCGCGTCTGCCACGTCGCTGTCGTCCTCGTAGCGCTCGACCAGCGCGTCCAAGAACTGAAGCTCCTCGACGGAGATGATCGCCGCGATGTCTTCGTCGTGACGCGTGATGATCGTGCGTTCGCGCGCGTAAGTAGCTCTGTTCAGCGTGTCGGCGAAACTCGCCCGAGCCTGGGCGACGGTCATTCTGTTCATGATGTACCTCCAGTACGCAGTGTACATTGCGGGTGCATCATCTGCAACCGCGCGCTGGTATAGAATCATGGTTCGGGCTGTCCATCACTTGTTCAAACAATGGGAGGATCGTGGGCAGGTCTTCGGTCGCCGTCTACGGGAATACGGATGGGAAGACTCCTGAGGAGTCGCGGATGGTGAGATGAGGAGGAACGTGCACTCCGAAGACGCCCCGCGCCGGGACTTTGTCCCGTTCTTCGCACTCGAGGCCGCCACGCTGATCGCCGGCATCGGCAACGGTGTCGCCGCGATCGCACTTCCGTGGCTGACGCTCAAGCTCACCGGTGATCCGGCAGCAGCGGGTATCGTCGTAGCGGTCGGCGCGTTGCCCATGCTTGCGGCATCACTCGCCAGCGGCGTCATCATCGACCGGCTGGGCCGGCAGCGCACCAGTGTTGGTTCGGACATCTTCTCGGCCATATCGGCGGCGATGATCCCGGTCTTCGCGTTGCTGGGTATGCTCACGTATCCGCTGGTGCTGGTGGCGTCGGTCGTGGGCGCCGTGTTCGATCCGGTGGGCGTCACCGCGCGCGAAGCGATGCTGCCCGACGTCGCGAAGCGAGCGCGCATCAAGCTCGAGCGCGTTAACGGCGTGCACGAGGCGGTGTGGGGATTCGCTTGGCTGCTGGGGCCGGGCGCGGCCGGTGTGCTGATAGCGACGATAGGGGCGGAGTCGTCGTTTTGGGTGATGTGTTTCGGTTTCGTCGCGTCGGCGGTCCTGGTAGGCGCGGTCCGTATGCCAGGTCCCCCGCCAAGAATCGAGGTACGACAGCACTGGTTGACCTACGCGCTGGACGGCCTGCGTTTCGCCTGGCGTGAGCCGGCGATCCGCTCAACGAACGTGCTCTCGACGATCTCTTTCACCCTGGTGTATTCGATGGTCGCCGTCGTCTTGCCCGTCGTCTACGAGCGTCTGGACCAGCCACAGCAGATGGGCGTGCTGTTCATGGCATTCTCGGCAGGAGGGGTGGGGGGCGCGCTCGTGTACAGCGCTTTCGGAGCCCGGATGTCCAGGCGACCGGTGTTCGTCTCCGGTCTCATCGCGGCCTCGGCGATCGCAGGCGTGTTCGCGCTGTCGCCAACGTACTGGGTACAGGTGGCCGTGATGGCGGTTGGCGGATTCCTGACAGGACCCATCAATCCGATTCTCAACACGGTGCTTCAAGAGCGTACCGCCGAGGAGATGCGTGGCCGAGCGCTCTCGGCGGTGTTCACGTTCGCGTATGCGCTGTATCCCGTAGGCTACCTGGCCGCCGGCCTCATGACCAAAGCGTTCGGCGTCACCAGCACGTTTGCGGTCATGGCTGTCGCATCGGGGCTGGTGGCGGCGTGGTCGATGGTGACGCCAGCGCTCCGGTCGATGAATGCAGCGCCCCAAGACGCATGACCGTCTGGCTAATCGCAGCGAAGACCCCCTCCGGCTACAGGTAGTCGGAGGGCCGCAGCTCCAGCATGGCCGCGGACACGACTTCGAGGATCGTGCGTTCGTCCTCGGCGAGGCAGATGTCGCGAATCGGACGCACTTCCGACCCATCGGATGCCAGTATCAACCGGATCGTCGGGCGAAGCTGGTCGCGTCCCGGCGCTGAGACGATACCGATGCTGAAGTCGGAGAGACGCAACACGGTACCCACGGGCATCACGCCCACCGTGTGCACGAACACTCGCGTGAGCACGGGGTCGAGCGGACCGTCGGAGGCTTCTCGCATGAGTTGCCTCACCGCTTCGTCCGGGCGAAGCACGGCGCCTCGTGGCGGTCGGATGAGCGTGTCGTAACGATCGGCGACCGCGACGATTCGGCTGCAAGGGTGCAGGACGTATCCGGGGTCTCTCTCCGGCCAACCCGAACCGTCTACACCCATGTGGTGTTCGTAGGCCACGATCATCGCGGTGTAGTCCTCGTCGAGCAACGCTCCTAGCGTATGCGCTCCAAGCAGCGGATGGTTGCTCCGCGCGGCGTCATCGTTCTCGCCATGGTCCAGCGTGTAGCCGATGTCGTGCATCAACCCAGCAAGCCCGACAGCCAACAACTGCTTGTCAGACATGCCGATACCGCTGCCTATGACGAGGGAGTAGAGCATCACGCTGAGCGAGTGGGATCTCCAACGCTCACCGTGGCCGGTCATCATGGCCAGTGCGATGATCGACGGAGGATCTGCGGTGACGCGCTCGATGAACTGCGCGATCACGCGGGTGGCCGCGACCGGATCCACCACAGGTCGGTCCACGAGTTCCGTCGCCATCGCGTTGAGCGCGGTGACAGACTGGCGGTACAGCGAGCGATCGGCTTCACGGCGCTGATCTCGCGCCTCACTCTGATGCGCCGAGAGGTCCTCGAGTTCGCTGACGGTCACGGCGCTGATGCTGCGTTCCTCGAGTTCCATGTGGACGTGAAGATCCGGAGACGGTCGGATACTCAGGACCTCGCTGAGGGCCACCGCGTCAGCCTCGGCGAATCCCATGTGGAACGTCAGGCTCTCCACACGCCGACTCTCCATCGCTTCGGCGAGTGCGCGAACCGAGGCGCCGGCCTCGGCGATGACGACGCTTCCCTCGTAGAGCCGGCCCTCGCGCAGACTGAGCGTCAGTGGGCGGATGTCGACCAGCGCGCGCACCTCGGCGACCAGCTCACGCACGGCCGTGCGGTGAGTCGGGTGCGCAGCAGGGTAGAGGCGTACCGCTCGGCGAGAAGCGGCAAGCGCTCCGGCGATCTCGATCGCGCCCACTTAAGGCCCCCTCGCATCGAGTCGCGCCAATGCCTCGGTCGCGAGACGTCTCATCTCCGAGCGCCACCCTATGCGCTTGAAGACGGAGCCCTGCTCCACGATTCGCTTGAGCGCTGAGGCGGCGGATCCGGACGGCGAGAGGGCCAGCAAGGAGATGATCTCGCGGGCCGCCGGCATGTCCTTCTCGCTGTCGATCTCCGCGAGCCTGTTCCCGAGCAACGTCACTGCCTCGGCGCTGCCGTTGCGGGCCAATACGCGCAGCGCCGGCCCTGACACGACATAGGACGCGTCGCGTAGCAGCTGCGGCATGTACCGGATCATCGCCGAGCCGCCCACAGCCGCCAGCCCCCGCGCGGTCTCAGCGCGCACTCTGTCTTCGGGACGCGCAGTGAGCGTCGCGATGGCCTGCACGCACGACGGGCCTCCGTCGTGAGCGAACAGCGCGACGAGACGTGCGACGTTGCGCTCGTCCACGTTGGCGGCCTCGGGTGCGAGGATCTCGGCCAGACGACGGCCCATGACCTCTTCAGCGAACGGCATGGCATCTTCTGCATCCGATGCGAGGGCGGTCGCAGCCAGGCTGTGGGCGGCCCGGTCGCCGGTGAGCGACACCAACTCCTTCGCGTATTCGACGGCGCGCGTGTCAGAAGACGACAGCGTGAGCAGAGCGGCCATGGTGCGTTCGGTGCACACCTCGGCCATCGCCTCCTCGACACTGTCGTGCAGCTGAGGCCATGGCCTGGACGATTCCGTCCCCTGCGCTGAGATCCTGTGTACCACGAGCATCGCGAGTTCAGGGCTTCTCTCCTCAAGCAGTCGCGGCACGCTGCGAGCGAGAGCGCCAAGCACGCGCGAGAAGGAGGAGAAGGTGTCCGTCAGTTCAAACAGTCGCAGAAGGGTCGCGACGCTGTTCGCATCGAGGCTCGTCCTCGAGGTGGTGATCTCCTTGAGCGAGGCGAGATGGTGGGGCTGCAACTGCGAGTTCTCGAGTGTGGAGAGATAGGCCGGATCCGCTTGGGTGAGGGGAGTCTCTGCGGCTGGGGTTCGCCTCAGCGCCGCTGTCCGTGCGAGGAACGCTACCTGCTCCTCACTTGTGTCGGCGGCTCGGAGGGCGATCTCGGTCTCATGCGCGAGGGCCTCGTAGCGATCGCCCACGGGCAGCTTCGCGAGCGCGTATGAGAGCGCCATCGGGTTGCTGCTGTATCGCCCGCTTCGAATCGCGGCGACAAGCTCCACCTCCGAGAGGTTCGCGACCATCTCGGTCATCACGTGTCGGATGGGCTCGAGCCCGATCGACGCCTCCAACAGGCGGTCCTTGTCGGTGCTTTCCAGTTCCAGGAACGCGGCAGCCATCGTGCGGCCGAACACACGGACGTCTTCGGTCGCCCCGGCGAGCAACAGGATGCCCTCAGTCAGACCCTCGTCGTCGGAGGCGAGTAGCGAGCGCAACCAGACCGCCAAGCGGTTTGAGTCCGCAGTGAGTTCTGCGAGGAATCGGTCCGCCTCATCCTCGGGAATCTCGGGAGGCGTCTCGATCTTGGACAACATGACGGCCACCACTTTGATGGAGCCGACGCCAGCCTGAGCGAGCGCCTTGCGGAGATGATCGCGAGTGTCCGTGTCTTGAGGGCGCAGGGCCGCCGCTGAAACCAGTGCAGAGACCTCTTCGGGGGTGGGGGGCGCCACGAAGTGCAGCTCGCCGACTCCGTGCAGGCCCAGCGCATCGGCGAGATCGGGTATCCCAGGAGCGGTGAGCACCCCTTCAAGCCCCCTGAGGATGAACCCTTCGCGCATCACGTCGAGCTTGAGACTGGGCTCGGTCTGGAGGTACTCCTCGATGGCCTGGCACGCCAATCGGGCCGCTTCCAGCGTCATCGGGCTGTTCGCAGGGTAGAGGCGCGAGGAGCGCCAAGCGGCTCCGAGGCGCCGCATCACCGCGTTCAGCAGTACGTTATCGTCCACGATGCCTCATCGTGCGCCCCCAGCGCCTCGAGTCGCAGGACCGTTCGCGCGAGAGCCGGGCCGGTCGGCTCACCTCTGAATCGTAGCCGAGACAGCGTAAAACAGCGAGACGCTCCGAGATTCGGGTACGAGGGTCAGAGGAACTCCCACTCGTCCGGGAGTGGCGCCGGCGCTTCCGGCACCAGCGTTTCCAGTCGGGTGATCAGATCCGGGCAGTCGCGCTTGGCGGCGAACCATACCTCTGAGAGATCGACGCGGGCGTACTCATGTGCAAGACGGTTGCGCATTCCCGCTATCTTGCGCCAGGGGATCTCGGGATGCTCTTCTCGGAAGGCCGAAGACACACGAGCAGCAGCTTCGCCGATCACTTCGAGACAGCGGATGGTCGCGCTCTGGACCAGCCGGTCGGAGTGAAACGCCTCCTCGGTCAGAGTGCTCACGAACTCTTCTGCGCGTCTCGCCCAGATGAGCATGTCGAGCAAGTTCGCGTCATCGCGCCACATAGACGCTCCGTGCGCCATCGAGAATCCGGCTTCTGCGGAGGTGGTTCTCTGAGTGCTCGACGCTTTCTCGGTCGATGAGATCGACGTCGCGCCGGAAGATGCCCCGCAGCTCCTCTCGCAAGTCGTCGAGGATGCCGAAGTCGAGGGGCTTTGCGCCATCGGCCCAAGTCACCAGTACGTCGACGTCACTCGTCGCCGTGAAATCCGTGCGGACACTCGAGCCGAAAAGCGCGAATTCGGATATCCCGTGAAGCCGACTGAACGCCTCGATGGTCTCGGGGGCCACGCCGAGGCGCGCGAGAGCACGAGTACCTGTGTCGGTGGCGACAGAGCCTGCCGAGTAAACCGCAGGTGTCTCGGCGGCGAGTGGTGCCACCACACCGACGTCGACGCGCAGCACGCGCGCGACCGCATCGACTCGCTCCAGAGAGGCGGAGCGATACGCGCTCGCCTCCCAGCGTGCGATCTGCGGTTGCTTCACGCCTAAACGCTCTGCGAGTTCGCGTTGGGTGATGCCGACGGCAGTGCGCGCTGCGATCAGATGGTGTCCGATGTCGAGAGGCGATGTCATAGCTTCAGTATATCAAGAATGAGATGTATGACAAAACAGCCATAATCAATCGTGCGACGGGCCGGCAACGGCATCGCTTCGCGGGAGCCTGCGGGCAACTGATATATCATCGTCCGAGCAGTCACGTACCACAGTCGCTTTGGGGGGCACATGCCACGAAGGAATGACATCGAGAAGATCCTGATCATCGGCTCAGGGCCGATCGTCATCGGTCAGGCGGCCGAGTTCGACTACTCCGGCACCCAAGCGTGCAAGGCGCTTCGCAGTCTGGGCTACAAGGTCGTGCTCGTGAACTCCAACCCCGCGACCATCATGACCGATCCCGCTATGGCCGATGCGACCTACATCGAACCGCTCGATATCGAGACGATCACGAGGATCATCGCCGCCGAGAAGCCCGACGCGCTGCTCCCCAACCTGGGTGGGCAGACCGGCCTCAACCTCTCGCTGCGGCTCAATCGCGAGGGAGTGCTCGCAGAGCACGGGGTGCGGATCATCGGCGTCAACCCCGAGGCCATCGAACGCGGTGAGGACAGACTCGCGTTCAAAGAGACCATGGACACTCTGGGCATCGACATGCCGCGCTCGACCACCGTGACCAACATCGAAGACGCCGAGAAGGTTGCTGCCGAGCTTGGCTATCCGGTAGTCATCCGCCCCGCATATACGATGGGTGGCACCGGTGGCGGGCTCGTCTACAACGTCGAGGATCTACGCACCATCGCTGCCCGAGGCCTTCAGGCCAGCTTCGTCGGACAGGTTCTCATCGAGGAGTCGGTGTTGGGCTGGGAGGAACTCGAGCTCGAGATCGTGCGTGACGAGAAGGGACAGATGATCACCGTCTGCTTCATCGAGAACGTCGATGCGATGGGCGTGCACACGGGCGACAGCTTCTGTACGGCACCCATGCTCACGATCTCGAAGGAGCTGCAGGAGCGTCTCGAGCGCTACGCGTATTCGATCGTCGAGACGATCCAGGTCATCGGCGGGACCAACGTCCAGTTCGCGCACGACCCCACGACGGGCCGCGTCACCGTCATCGAGATCAATCCGCGCACATCGCGCTCCTCGGCATTGGCGAGCAAGGCCACAGGATTCCCCATCGCCTTGGTGTCGGCGCTGCTCGCCTGTGGCCTGACCCTCGACGAGATTCCCTACTGGCGAGACGGCACCCTTGAGAAGTACACGCCCTCCGGCGACTACGTCGTTGTCAAGTTCCCTCGATGGGCGTTTGAGAAGTATCCGGGCTCGATCGACCGTCTCGGCACGCAGATGCGCGCGGTGGGCGAGGTCATGTCGATCGGCAAGCATTACAAGGAGTCGTTCCAGAAGGCGGTTCGCTCGCTCGAGATCGGGCGTCACGGACTGGGCTTCGCGCGCGACTTCAACGAGCGCACCCTCGACGAGCTTCTCGGCATGCTTGGCGAGGCGTCGAGCGAGCGGCATTTCATCATGTATGAGGCATTGCGCAAGGGTGCTTCGATCGAGCTTCTCGCCTCAAGGACCCACGTCAAGCCGTGGTTCATCGAGCAGATGCGCGAGCTGGTCGAGCTCGAGGAGGAGATGCGCGCGTTCGCGGACCGCGCGGACGAGCTGCCCGATGACCTGCTTCGACGCGCCAAGCAAGACGGTTTCGCTGACGCCTACCTCGCGATGATCCTCGGCGCCGACGAGCGTGCGATCCGGAAGCGTCGCATCGCCTTGGGTATCGTCCACGGTTACGAAGCGGTTCTGGTCAGCGGCGTGTCGGGTGCGGCCTACTACTACTCGACCTACAACGCGGCAGACACGGTATCCGTAAGCGGGAACAGGAAGATCATGGTACTCGGCGGAGGACCCAATCGGATCGGCCAAGGCATCGAGTTCGACTACTGCTGCGTGCACGCCGCCTTCGCGCTGCGCGATCTGGGCTTCGAGACGATCATGGTGAACTGCAATCCCGAGACGGTCTCGACCGACTACGACACCTCGGACAAGCTCTACTTCGAGCCGCTGACCGCAGAAGACGTGCTCGCGATCTATGAGAAGGAGCGCCCCGAGGGCGTGATCGTCCAGTTCGGCGGACAGACGCCCCTCAATCTCGCACGGGAGCTCGAGGCGGCCGGCGTGCCCATCATCGGCACCTCTCCCGAGACGATCGATCTGGCCGAAGACCGTGATCGTTTTCGCCGGATCATGGACGAGCTGGACATCCCCATGCCCGAGTCCGGCATGGCCACGACGCTTCAAGAAGCGTTGCGGGTGGCCGCTCGTATCGGCTACCCGCTCATGGTCCGGCCGAGCTACGTGCTGGGCGGCCGCGGCATGGAGACCGTGCACGATGAGAGCATGCTTGAGCGATACATGGCCGCCGCCGTGGGCGTGACCCCCGAGCGTCCCATTCTCATCGATCGCTTCCTCGACAATGCGCTTGAGTGCGAGGCCGACGCGGTGTGCGACGGCACTGACGCGTTCGTGCCGGCGGTGATGGAGCACATCGAGTACGCCGGAGTGCATTCGGGGGACTCGGCCTGCGTGATTCCTTCGGTCGGCATCTCTGACGAGCACCTCGCGACGATCGAGGAGTACACCCGCAGAATCGCCATCGAGCTCGGGGTCGTGGGACTGATGAACATCCAGTACGCGATCTTCGAGAACACCGTGTTCGTGCTTGAGGCGAATCCGCGGGCATCGCGCACCGTGCCGCTCGTCTCCAAGGTGTGCGATGTGCAGATGGCGCGCATCGCGACCCGGCTCATGCTTGGCGAGAAGCTGGGCGACCTCGACTTGCGGAAGCGAAACGTGCCGCACTACGGCGTGAAGGAGGCCGTCTTCCCGTTCAACATGTTTCCGGAGGTGGACCCCTTGCTCGGGCCGGAGATGCGCTCCACCGGAGAGGTCCTGGGGATGGGAAGTTCGCCTGGGCTCGCATTCCACAAGGCGCAGGAGGCGGCGGGTGCGTGCCTGCCCGGCTGCGGCACAGTACTCATCACGATCGCCGAGAGGGATCGGTGCGGCATCGACAGACCCGGCTCGAGCGGCGCCAAGATCCTTGAGGCGGCACACGAGTTCCTGCGCGCCGGACTCGAGATCAGCGCGACCAGCGGTACACACGCCTTCTTCGCTGAACACGGTATCGTGGCCTCGCCGATCCTCAAGGTGCATGAGGGGCGACCCAACATCGAGGATGCGATCAAGAACGGCGAGATACAGCTCGTGGTGAACACGCCTGCGGGCAAGAGCTCGGAGTTCGACGACTCCTACATCCGCAAGGCGGCCATCAGGCATCGCGTCCCCTACATCACCACGACGGCCGCCGCGCTGGCGTCCGCGCTGGGAATCGCAGAGCACCGCGAAGCGCACGACGAGGTGCGCTCGCTACAGAGTTACCACGCCGCTATCGACTAGGGCGGCTCACGGCACGAGCGAACACTCAGGGAGGAGTCACATGGAGCCGGTCAAGGTAATCCCGTGTCTCGACATGAAGGAGGGGCGCGTCGTCAAAGGGGTTCATTTCGTGGACCTGCGCGACGCGGGCGACCCGATCGAAAACGCCATCCACTATCAGCAAGAGGGCGCTGACGAGCTCGCGATGCTCGATATCGCCGCGACCGTTGAGAACCGCAAGACGCGCGTCGATTGGGCCAAGAGAGTCGCGGATGTGATCGAGATACCGCTCATCGTTGGTGGCGGGATATCGTCGGTCGACGACATCGAGGCGCTGTTCGAGGTCGGTGTGAGCAAGGTCTCGATGAACAGCGCCGCCGTGCTGCGCTCAGAGCTGATCGAGGAGGCGGCGAACGCATACGGTTCAAGCCGCATCCTCGTGGCGATAGACGGCCGCCGCAACGCGCGAATGGCGAGCGGCTTCGAGGTGGTCATCAGTGGTGGTCAGAAAGGCACGGGTCTCGACTGCGCCGCATGGGCCAAGCAGTGCGAGGCTCTCGGAGCCGGCGAGATTCTGCCGACCAGCATGGACGGCGACGGCACGCTGAACGGTTATGACATCGAGTTCACCAAGGCGATCAGCGACGCGGTGTCCGTCCCGGTCATCGCATCGGGCGGTGCCGGCACGCTCGAGCATTTCCATCAGGTCGTGCGCGAAGCGCACGTCCAGGCCGTCTTGGCCGCGTCCGTCTTCCACTTCAAGACGTTTACGATCGGTCAGGTGAAGGAGTATCTCGAATCACGTGGAGTGGCGGTGGTTCGGTAACTGAAACCGGTACAAGGGATCCGTATCCCGTGGTACGCGTGCGCCTGCGGTATATTCCCCGTGTTCGCATGAAATGGTTGCTCGACAGGGTTGATTTCGGTATGAGATCAGCCACACCCAACGGTTAGGAGAGATGACATGACCACAGCTGCAGCACGCCACATTCTCGTGAATACCGAAGAGCAGTGCCAAGACATCAAGCGGCAGATCACCGAGGGCGCGGACTTCGCGGAGCTCGCGCAGCAGCACTCGACGTGTCCCTCGGGTCAGCGCGGCGGAGACCTCGGCGAGTTCTCGCCCGGTCAGATGGTGCGCGAGTTCAACGACGTGTGCTTCAACGACGAGGTCGGCGTCGTGCACGGCCCCGTGCAGACGCAGTTCGGCTTTCACCTCATCGAGGTCACGAAGCGCGGTTAGAGCGCCTCGACCTCGACCTCGACGCTCGCAAGTTCCGCCGCCTCGTCGAGCTCCGTGCGCCATGCGGACTCGGCGAGGTCCGGCGGAACCGAGACGACCGCGCTTATCGAGAAGAGCGTGATACCGCTCACCGGCGCCTCAGAGGTCTCCGTCTCCATCGATTCGATGTTGATCCCGCAACGTGCGAGCCCGCGGACGATCTCGTAGACGATTCCCTCGTGGTCGGCCCCGACGACCTGAATGCGGTATGGCTTGCTTCGAAGCTGGGTGGGTGCCGTCTTGCACCGCAATTCGCTGATGGTGATGTGATATCCCTGTGAAGCGAGTTCGGCGAAGGTCGGCTCGAAAGTGTCTGCAGCGGTCGATGACAGCGAGACGTGCATCAGAATCGCGAACTCGCCCCCGAGCCGAACCATGCGACTGGTGCCCACGCTCCCATGTGCGTCGAGCAGGATGCGCGTCACCTCCTCGACGATTCCCACGCGGTCAGGACCGGTCAGGGTGAGAACAACGTCGGTACGCATCCGAGAGGCTCCTGTTCGAGATCAGCGGCTGGCGACACGCGCCCAGTCATCTTCGTGGCTTCGCCAGCATACCCAGCCGATGGCGCGCGTGCCATAGCGGTCACCGGTAGCGGCCCGTTGTCCTACAATGGCTCCGAGTCCACACAGCCATTTGAGGAGATGTCGCTCGTGACCGTGAATGACCTTTCGCCGGAAGTCGCCCCGATCCTCGCGCAGGAGCTGGGACTCAAGATCGCCGAATTCGAGCGCGTGGTCGAGATTCTGGGCCGCGTGCCCAGTGTGACCGAGCTCTACATGTACTCGCTCATGTGGTCGGAGCACTGCTCGTACAAGCACTCGCGCAAGGCTCTGCGCATGTTTCCCACCGAGGGCCCGCATGTGTTGCAAGGACCCGGCGAGAACGCGGGTGTCATCAGCGTGGGTGACGGCTGGGCCGTCGCGTTCAAGATGGAGTCGCACAACCACCCCAGCGCCATCGAGCCCTTCCAGGGCGCCGCCACCGGGGTCGGCGGCATCATCCGCGACATCTTCACGATGGGCGCTCGCCCGATCGCGTTGCTCGACTCCCTGCGTTTCGGTCCCCTGGATCAGGCCCGTCAGCGTTATCTGTTCGAGGGGGCAGTCGCCGGCATCGGCGCCTATGGCAATTGTTTGGGAGTGCCCACGGTGGGTGGCGAGGTCTACTTCGAGGAAGCCTACGCGGGAAACTGTCTCATCAACGCGATGGCTATCGGGCTGATGCGCGAAGAGGACCTCATGCGAGCGGTGGCCGCGGGTCCGGGCAACCTCGTTGTGCTCATCGGCTCGACCACCGGACGCGACGGCATCGGCGGGGCCAGCGTGCTTGCGAGCCAGGAGTTCGACGAGCGCGCCGAGGACAAACGTCCGGCCGTGCAGGTAGGCGATCCGTTCGAGGAGAAGCTTCTCATCGAGGCGTGCCTCGAGTTGCTGAGCGCGGATCTTCTCGTCGCCTTGGGTGATTTGGGGGCCGCCGGCCTGACCTCCAGCGCAAGCGAGATGGCCAGCCGCGGCGGCGTGGGCCTCGACATCGACGTGACGAAGGTGCCGCAACGCGAACTCGCGATGAAGCCCTTCGAGATCATGGTCTCTGAGTCGCAGGAGCGTATGCTCGCCATCGTTGAGCCCGACAAGGTCGAGGCGGCGATGGCGATCTGTGAGAAGTGGGGACTGCGCTCGACCGTCATCGGGCAGGTCACCGATACCGGTCGATTCGTGGTTCGCGAGGGCGAATCGATCGTCGCCGATATGCCGGCGGCCACTCTCGCGCACGACGCGCCGATCTACGATCCGGCGATGGAGCGGCCGGCCTATCTCGACGTGGTCCAGGCGTTCGATCCGCACACCCTGGAGCACCCCGAGACGCCTCAGGCGCTGACCGAGACGCTGCTGGGTCTGCTCGCGAGTCCCAACATCTGTTCCCGGCGCTGGATCTGGGAGCAGTACGATCACCAGGTCATGCTGAACACGGTCGTCTTGCCCGGCAGCGACGCGGCTGTCATCCGCATCGGGGATACGGGCCGCGGTGAGATGACGGATCGCGCCATCGCCGTGTCCAGTGACTGCAACGGGCGCTACTGCTATCTGGACCCGTACCGGGGTGCGCAGATCGCCCTGGCCGAGGCGGCTCGCAACGTCACCTGCGCGGGAGGCGAGCCCGCGGCCATCACGGATTGCCTGAACTTCGGTAATCCCGAGAAGCCCGAGGTCTTCTGGACGCTTCACGAGGCGATTCGTGGCCTGTCCGACGCGTGCAAGGCGTGGACCATCCCGGTCATCAGCGGCAACGTGAGTCTGTACAACGAGAGTTTCGGGGCTCCCATATACCCGACGCCCACGGTGGGCCTCGTGGGGGTGCTCGACCATGTCGACCTGCACTGCACGATGGGTTTCAAGGACGAAGGCGACGTGATCGTCCTCGTAGGCGAGACCTACGACGAACTGGGCGGCAGTGAGTACCTCAAGGTCGAGCACGATCTCGTGTCCGGTCGCCCGCCCGCCCTCGATCTCGAGCTCGAGGCCGCCGTGCAGGCAGCCGTTCGAAACGCGATCCGTTCGCGCGTCGTCAAGAGCGCGCATGACTGCTCGGAAGGTGGAGTCGCCGTTGCCCTCGCCGAGTCCTGTCTCGCCGGTAGCGTAGGTGCCGAGGTATATCTCAACGACGACCTTGTGCCCTGCTCATCGCTTTTCGCCGAGAGTCAGAGCCGCATCGTGGTGACGTGTTCCGAGTCCGATGCGGAAGCCCTGATCGATGAGCTGGTCGCGGCGCAAGTGCCGTACGGCGTCATCGGCACCGTGGGCGGCGACCGTCTCGAGATCGCCGAGCGCGTGAGCGTGTCGCTCGACGACATGCGCGAGGCCTACGACACCACGCTCGAGCGGCTGGTGCATGGCCAGAACGCCATCGCCGGCGAAGCGATCGCGAAGGGCTAGGGATGGCTCGCGAGACCGCCGCCGCGCAGATCGAGTACGAGCAAGCGCATGGTGATCGGGTCGCCTCGCTGGGGCGCCTCTCGAATCGCCGTCTTGCTCGCTACACCGCGCGCTACTGGTGGAAGGATGGATCGGGCGAGATCATCGTCGCCACTGTCAGCGGCGTCGTGGCCCTCGTCTTCGCGTTGTTCGGGTTTCTGCCCGAGGTGATGGAAAGTGGACTTGCGGCTGACGTACTGCTGGTGGTGGTGGCGCTGGTGGTCTTCGGTCTTGTTCGAGGGATCACGAAGTATCGCCTGGAGTTCGCGCTGTACTCGAGCGGGTTGCTCGGCGATCCGACGTTGTCGCGCAGCCGGTTCGCCAAGGCGGGGATCCTTGTCGTCGCGGCCATGGTCGCCGGGTACGTTCTCTTTGACATCCGGTCGAATCTGATGGTCGCGTTCATCGTGTTGCCCGTGGCGGTTGCGCTGGCCGCAGCCGGCGCGTGGCGTGACAGCGAGCGCTTCTTCGTCCTGTCAGCCGCACTCGTCGTGGTCGCCGTCGCAGCAGGATCGTTCGTCTCATTCGGTGTCGAACCGCAAGCCGTGGCCGTCGCCCTGAGCCTGGGTGCCCTCGCGGTCATGGCGGGAGTATCGGCGCGACTCGCGCTTCTCGACATGCGGCGCGCGGTCGACGAGAACCCAGCAGGAGTCATCGAGGCGGCCCTTGCCCAGATTCGCGACGAGCGACCGGCGTGGCGTGAGGTGGCGATAGTGAGCATCGTCGGGCTCTTGCGGGAAGAGAGCATCGAGCCTGCGGTTCGAGGACTCGCAGACGTCGATGAGGCGGTTCGCGAGGTGAGTGCGCAAGGGTTGCTCCTGCTTCGAGACAACGTGCCTGACGCGCTGGTTGAGCGCCGATTCGATATCGAGGGGTTCGAGCGCGGGGACATGATTCCTTGGACCGAGGTGGACTTGGCCGTCGAGCATGCGGGGCGGGAATGGATCGATCTGCACACGGTCACCTACCGCAGGCTGCTCGAACAAGATGACGACCTGGTGAACGGGCTCATCGCCAGTGCTGATCCCGATGGCTCTCATTTGGTCCTCCACATCGCGGGTCTCGTGTTGAGCGACGCGCGAAGCGATCGAGGAATCGAGCACCTCCTCGGACTGCTTGAAGACTCTCGCGCGTGGGTGCGAGAAGTGGTTGAGGAGATTCTCGGCCCCGCAGGACCCGCAGCGCTGCACCGGCTTCTCGGGCTGCTGGACGATCCTCGCGCCCACGTCAGGGCCTCAGCCGTGCGGTCGATCAGCGCGCAAGTGGTCAACACACGCTCGGTTCTTGAGAGCAAGGCCGAACTGGAGTCCCGCCTCGGAGCGGTCGTCTCCCAGTTCGATGATGAGGAAAGCACCGAGATGACCGAGCTCGCACATATCGTGCCCCAGGCGTTCGCGATGCTGGCAGACGATCCCGCGCCGGAAGTTCGGGCTGCGGCGCGCGCAGGCACGGCGCTGTTCGTCACGATGCCGACCCCGTGACTCATGTGTGTGCTGTATGTGCCGATACACCGTATGATGGTCTATGCGCCGCGATATCGACTCCGCGGTGAGGATCGCGATCGGACGGAAGGCAGTAGTCGTATGAAGACCTTCATCCGCAAGACCCCTGTGGTCTTGCTCAGCGTGCTGTTCATTCTCGGGGTGTTGTTGGCGGGAACCGCGCTTGCGACCGCTTTCTTCAACTTCCCTAACGACGGCGACATCCCCGGCGTTCCCTTGCCGGCCTCGCCGTTCAGCAGCTCACTCACGGAGACGACCGCCGTGGGGCTTGAGGACCACGATGACGTCTATGCCATCCGCTTGGAGCGAAATGAGCTTCTCGAGATGGTGATGACGCTCGATGATCTCGCGGCGGACGACGACTTCGACCTGCTCCTGTTCCCTCCGGCCACCAAGGCCCCGATCCTCGGCGCGTACCTCAACAAGCAGATGGTCGCTGCCTCAGAGAACACGTCCGGCGCATCTGAATCGATTCGATACGTCCCGCTCCGCTCGCGCGTGGGCACGAACTACGTCCATGTCTACTTGTTCTACGCCGATGACGATGACGAACAGGGCGGCAGTGGTGAGTACACGATCACCTGGAGCAAGACGCAGCTACCCACCCCCAGCGTCACTGTCGCGGCCACGCGCCTCGTGAAATACGGAGCGGCTGCCACGATCACTGGGACCGCCACGGTGGAGGGGGCGCCCATGGAGAACTTCGAGTTCGTGGTGCTCAGTCGCCCTCTGGGCACGACGAAGTGGTCGCAGGTAGTGAAGGGGAGGACCGGGGCGAACGGCAGGTACTCAGCGTCGGTCACTCCACTTCGGACACGCCAGTACATAGTGCGGACCGACTGGAGTGACACAACCGACGACGACGCCGTGGGGTACGGCTACTCCAGGGCCGTGACCGTCACTCCGCATGCGTATCTCGCGTTCGGGACGACTCCGAAGGTCGCCTACCGAAATCGCGCGTTCACGGTGAGCGGTCACCTCAAGCCCAGCCACCCCGCCAGTACCCGGCATGTCAAGATCGTCGCAGAGCGCTGGAACGGCAGCAGGTGGGTACGCGTCAAGTCGACATACGTGCGCAACAGCGGCACGACGTGGAGCGGTAAAGTGACGCTTCCGTACCGTGGGACGTGGAGGCTTCAAGCCCAAGTCGGCGCCGACAACTTGCACGCGGCGACGAATTCGGCGCGGCGCAAGCTCACCGTCAGGTAGGCGTTCGAGTGCGCTACGCGGCTCTCGTCGGCGCCCTGTTCGCGACCGCGCTCATCGCGGTTTCGCTGGCCTTCGGGTTCTCGACCTCAGCCATCGCCGAGTCTGAGCTTCCCCGCGCACCGGGAGTAGCGGATCAGGCCGTCGTGGTGGGCGTCGACACGCAACGGGTCAACGACGTCGTGCTCGCGGTTGAGAGCAAGGGCGGGCGGATCGGTGAGGTTTCTGCTCGCGACGGCTATCTCGTCGTCGAGCCGCCGCCACACGTCGATGCCGAGACATTCGGCGTGGCGCTCGCAGACGAGGAGTCGGTGCGTTTCGCCGAGCCGCTCCAAGTGGTCGAGGCGCTCATGCTGGTCGACGACCCGGGTTTCGCGCAGCAGTGGAACCTCGTGCGAGTGGGGTGCCCCGAGGCATGGAACGTGACAACCGGAACGGCCGACGTCTCGGTGGCGGTGCTCGACACCGGCGTCGACTTCTCGCATCCCGATCTCGTGGGGCGCCTCGATGCGCGAAATGACTGGGACTTCATTGACGCTGATGATGTCGCAGACGATGACAGCGGTCACGGAACGCACGTCGCGGGCATCATCGCCGCCAACACCGGGAACGGGATGGACGTGGCGGGGGTGGCGCCCGGGATCACGCTGCTGCCGGTTCGCATCCTGAATGCGCGCGGAAGCGGTGACACGGTGGGCCTCGCGCGGGGCATCCGGTGGGCTGCGGACAAGGGCGCTTCGGTGATCAACCTGAGCCTTGGGTTCAGTTCACCGTCGAGTGTGGTTGAAGACGCCATCGGCTATGCGCGTTCGAAGGGCTGCCTGCTCGTGGCCGCTTCGGGCAACAGCGGGACCGCGAGTCTGCGTTATCCGGCTGCCTATCCTGAGGTGCTTGCCGTGGGCGCGACCGATGCCGCAGACGCGCGCGCTACCTTCTCGCAGTATGGGAGTGGGCTCGGCCTCGTGGCGCCCGGGGTCGGAGCTGTGGACTCGGGGGGCGCTCTCGAAGGCATTCTCTCGCTTCGCCCGGTGAGCGGTCCCGCCGCGCGGCCCGGGGTCTCGACCGGCAGGGAGACGGGAACCTCGGTCGCGGCGCCGCACGTGGCCGCCGCCGCAGCGCTGCTGCGCTCGGCGCATCCGACGTGGACGGCCACGGTCATCGCGAACAAGCTGCTCGCCACCGCTGAGAACCTGGGTCCCGCAGGCAAGGACGCCGAGACCGGCTACGGACTGCTGCGCGTCGACAGAGCGCTTGGCCTGGGCGAGCAAGGCTCGCCCGACGACGACTGGCCGGGCGTGGCCCTGGTCGCCTCGCCGCTGTTCGAGATCATCGACGAGACGATCGATCCGCGCGACGTCTTCTTTGTCGAGGCGACCGCCGGAGAGGTGCTCCGAGCCTCGCTCACAGGCGCGTCAGACGCTCGGACCGAGATCCGGCTTCTCGGTCCGGATGCGACCACGATCGACTCAGCGGTTCTCGCCACGGCTCTCTCGACCGGGGCCGAGGTCTCGTTGTCGCATCAGGTGCCTGATGGCGCGTCAGGGACGTACCGGCTGGTGATCAGCGCGCTTCGGGGCGGCGGCGAATATCGTCTCGCATGGGGGCTCGGGTATCCGACCCGCTTGACGCTCTCGGCACCGTCCACGTGTGCTTGGGGCGGAAGCGCGACGCTGTCCGGACGACTTGTGCGAACCGCATCCGGCCTCGGGGTGGCAGATGTACTCGTGGCGGTCGATCAGCGCGCCTACGGTGCGACTGGCTGGAAGCGCGACGTGGAATCGGCCTACACCGATGCCGACGGCCGGTATCGAGTCGCGGTCGCACCGCGCGCGCGCACCGAGTATCGAATTCGATTCGACGGCGATGCTCTCGCCATTGGCTCTCTGTCGGCTGTTCGGACCATCACGCCTCGGCCGTACCTGAGTGCGCCGGTTCCTCAGTCGAGCGTGCGTCGTGGGGAGATATTCAACGTCCAAAGGACACTCAAACCGGAACACCGCCACTGGGCGAAGGACGTGAAGGTCACCGTGCACCGGCGGGAGTCTGGACGATGGGTGTGGCAGCGAACGACGTGGGCGCGGAATCTCGATCGGCGGGGTTTCACGCGCTACTCGGCGTGGCTGTGGTTGCCGCAGCGGGGTCAGTATCGGTTGGTCGCCTCGATCGCGGGCGACTCGGTGCACACGGCGGCGAGCTCGAAGCCGGTGTACGTCACCGTGCGATAGCGCTCGTCAGCGACGGCCGATTCTGCCCATACGCTTCTTCGCGCCGAAAGCGGCCCGCGTGGGCTTCTTCGCCGGGCGCCCGGGGTACGGCACGATGCGTCCCTCGCGGTAGGGGAAGCCCTTGACGTCGTGAATCGGCAGTATCGTGCCCAGCAGGTACTCGATCTCACGCAGTTGCGTGATCTCGTCCGGCCCGACCATCGTCAGCGCATATCCGCTCGCTCCGGCCCGTCCGGTGCGACCGATGCGGTGCACGTAGTCCTCAGGGTTCTCGGGAACGTCGTAGTTCACGACGTGGTCGATGTCGGAGACGTCGATGCCGCGCGCGATGATGTCAGTCGCCACGAGAACGTCGACCTTGCCCTCGCGGAATCGCTCGAGGGCGGCATCGCGTTGCTGCTGAGTGCGGTCCGCGTGCATGACCGCCACGCGCAGGCCCTTGCGATCGAGGATCGTGCGAACGAGGTCCGCGCGTGCTTTCGTGCGCGTGAAGACGAGGATCCGGTCGGCCCCGCGCTCCTCGATGACGGCGGCGAGCAGGTCGGGCTTCTGCGACTGCTCCACGGGCATGATCGCCTGTTCGATACCGTCAGCGGTGGTGCCCTTGCGGGAGATCTCGATGAACACCGGATCGTGCAGCATGCGAGAGACGATCTGCGTGATCTCAGGCGAGATCGTCGCCGAGAAGAGCAGGTTCTGTCGTTTCGCCGGCAGGAAAGCGAGGATCCTTCGCACGCTGGGCCAAAAACCCATGTCGAGCATGCGATCCGCTTCATCCAGAACGAGGATCTCGACTCGGGTCAAATCGACGTCTCCTCGGTCGACGAGGTCGATCAGGCGGCCGGGGGTCGCGACGAGCAGCTCCACGCCGGCCTTCACTTTGCCGACCTGCGGTCCGTACTTCACGCCACCCACGATCGCGGCGGCGCGCTGGCCGGTGTGTTGGCATGCGGCGGAAGCGACGCGCTCTATCTGAGCCGCGAGCTCTCGGGTGGGAGTGACGACCAGTGCGAGCGGGGCGCCGCTGGTCGTTCCGATGCGCTGCAACAGCGGCAGGGTGAAGGCCGCGGTCTTTCCGGTTCCGGTTTGCGCGGCACCGACCACATCACGTCCTTCGAGGACGAGCGGGATGGCTTGCTGTTGAATCGGTGTGGGATCTTCGTAACCGAGGGCGGCCACCGCCGCCAGCAGCTCTTCGGACAATCCGAGTTCTGTGAACGTCATGTGCCTAGTATACGCACGACGGCCGGTTTCGTCCCAATGAGACGGTGATGAGCCCCTCTTGAGCTCCTCGGGTACCATGAGAGCATGCCAAACGACCTCATGGTGATCGCGCTCTTCCTCTACTCGGTCGTCGTCATCATCACGCTCGTCTCAGAGGAGCGTGACCCGTCGACAACGCTCGCGTGGATTCTCGTGCTGCTGTTGCTTCCGGTCGCGGGCATCGCGCTCTACGTGTTGTTCGGTCGCGATCAGAGAAAACTCGTCGCCCGAGATTCCCGAAGGCGAGAGGCGACCATGCTCGTCGGCCGCGTGATGGAGCCGATGCGTGAGCGTCACGCGGCGGACCCGGCGCTGTTCGAGGGCGACGCCCTTTTCGCCGGTGTCTCGAGGACGATCACCCGGCTGAACCGTACGGTCCCGCTGCCCTGCTCCGATCTCGAGATCTTCACGAGCGGCGAGGAGAAGTTCGCGCGGCTCATCGCAGACATCGAATCCGCGCAGGACTACATCCATCTGCAGTACTTCATCTGGGGATGCGACGAGCTCACCGGGCGGGTCTGCCGACTACTCGCCAAGAGAGCGCGGGATGGAGTCGAGGTCCGGGTGCTCTACGACTGGGTGGGCTCGGCTCTTCGCGGCAAGCGTCAACTCAAAGAGCTGGTCGCGGCAGGCGCCCAGGTCAGGCCGGATCGCGCTGACTGGGGAAAGCTCAACTACCGCAATCATCGCAAGATCGCCGTCATCGACGGGCGCATCGCCTACACAGGCGGCATGAACATGGCGCAGGAGTACGCCGACGGCGGCGCGCGATTCGAGTCCTGGCGCGACACGCACGTCAGGTTCACCGGACCCATCGTGAGCGACGTACACGCGTTGTTCTGCTCGAGGTGGTACCGCGTAGCGCAGGAGAACCTGTTCCGGGAGCGATACTTTCCCGACCCAGAGGCTCCTGTCACCGGCGAGTGGGTATGGGCGCAGCTGGCGTTCGCCGGTCCCGAGTCAGAGTGGCAGACGCTTCGCCACACGTTCCACATCGCGATAGCCCATGCATCGCGAGCGGTTCGCGTGCAGACGCCCTATTTCGTTCCCGACCAGTCGATAGGTGACGTGCTCGCCGTCCAGGCGCTCTCGGGGGTGGATGTCCACCTCATGATGGCGGGAGTCCACGACAAGCGACTGCCGTGGTGGGCGGCGTTCAGCTACCTCGACGAGTTGGTGCTCGCGGGCGCGCGTATCCTCCAGTACCAGCGCGGCTTCATGCACGCCAAGACGCTCACCGTCGACGGACGACTGGCCTCGGTGGGCACGACGAACTTCGACATCCGCAGCTTCGCGCTCCACGACGAGTTGCAGGTGTTCTTCTACGACGAGAAGGTGGCGGCGCGTCTCGACGCGATCTTCGACGAGGACGTCCGTGATTGCGAGTCGATCACGCAGGAGACACTCGACGACATCGGCCCGCTGGTGCGTTTCAGGAACGCGTCGGCGCGATTGCTCTCCAGGGCTCTGTGAGCAGTCGTTTCGCCGGGACCCCGGTCACTCCTGCGTCTCATACGGCCGGTAGAACGCGACGTCGAGTCCGCTCGTCGCATCTCTCCAGCTTCCGGCTCCGCCTACCGCTTCAGCGGCGAGCTCGGCATGCAGTGCGGCGATCCCGCAATCGAGCGCTTTGGTGACCCTGGGCACCTCGGCGGCTGTGTCGCGCGCGATCACGATTCCACCGCCCTCGAGTCGAAACCGCCACGGCTGGCGGTTCACGGCCGAGGGAGCCAGACGGGCCGCTTCGACCGCAGTGAGCGCCCAGGTCGGCCAGCCCGGACCGGCATCGGGGGCGATGAGCGACAGCGGCTTGCGAGTAGCCGAGCCCACCATGCGGCCCATGAGGCGTTCCGGCAGGTTCTTCTCGCCTGCGGTATGTCCGACCGGAGAGACCGCCACGATGCGCTCGCCGGGAGCCAGCGAGGCGAGGCTTCGGGCGATCTTGGGGTCGAAGAAGCCCCCGATCCAGCAGGTGTCGAGGCCGAGCGCGGTGGCGTGGAGTACCACCGCCTGGCCCGTGTAACCCGCGTGCCACTGGGCGGCGGGTGAGTCCTCACGCGCGATGATGGCGATGGCGTGTGGCGCACCCGTCACGCCGCCGTAGGAGCCCACGATTCCGGTGAACAGGCCCGCAGGCGGTTCGGTCACCAACATGACGCGCGCGTCATCGAACGGCCGGAAAGACTCGCACGTCTCGGCGAGAGATGCGAGTTCGGCGACGGAGCACGGCCGAGCATCGAAGCGGCGACGTGAGTGACGCCTGGGAATCGCCTCGAGCCACGACGAGCGAAGCGCCCTGTCAGCTTCACCGACCGCGACCTCAGATGTCATCGAGGCCCCGTTTCTTCTAGAAGAGACTGATGCCGCGTACCACTGCCTCAGACACGCCCCACACGATCAGGAACGCGAGCAAGACACCAAGTGCGACACCGGTGAGCGCGCGGTGCCACTCCATGTCGAGCAGCCAAGAGGCGAGCGAACCCGAGTAGGCCCCGGTTCCCGGAAGCGGCAGGCCCACGAACAGCGCGAGTCCCAGCACCCCGTACTTCTCGACCTTGGGGTGCGCCTTCTTGCGGATGTGCTCGAGTTTGCGGTGCAGCCACGAGCCCTCGGGGATGTGCTCGTAGATCCACTCGGTGATGAAGTACACCGGGAAGAACACGAGGACGTTCGTGAGCAGGATGATGGGGAGATAGATGCGGTCTCCCTGTTGTACGGCCCACGGGACGGCTCCGCGCAGTTCGACCCATGGGGTCATTGTGAGCACGACGTACTTCAGGTACGGGGGCAACCCCGATACGAGTTCTTCCAAGGTCATGGTCCCTTCGTCGGCCAGTCTCGAGATTCTAGCCGAGTTCGCGGCTCAGTACCGCATCACAGCCGCGACACCGTTCACGGGCGGGTTGTCACCCGTGAAGGCGAAGACCTCACCGCCGTGCAGAATCGTCTCGGCCGCTGCCAGGTCCACCAGGTCCCAGCCGCGTTCGTCGCCGTTGGGAGCATCGGCGCACACCGAATCGACCTCGTGGCTCACGCGGTCAAACGTCCCGAAGGGGCCGACGCTGTCATCGAGGAAGAGCATCTTCACGCGGCCGGCCGCCGCAGCGGGCACGATCACGGTGGGGTCGTGCGAGACGGTCCCGGAACCCTTTCCGTCGGAGAGCTCACTCAGTCGTTGGTCGATCACTGCGGCGAAACGCGGCTCCAGCGCCTCGAGCGCCCGTGCATGGACTTCGTGCGGGGCCAGTTCGTCGGTGGCGCCGTTGACCTGCTCGGGCGCGAGTGACGGGACGGTGTTGAGCGATCGGTAGAGCGCCAGCGAGTATTCGACACCCAGCAGCACCAGCGGAGTCTCCGGCGTCTGCCGAGCAACGACGGCGACCGCACCTTCGACTTTTCGCAGGTACCGTTCGAGGTTGCTCTTGTCGGTGTCCTTCTCGCCGCCGTGACCGTGAAAGATCGCGCCTGTGGCCCTGCCTCCACCGACCGAGCTGGCCGGGGACGGCAGACTCGAGTACTGCACCGCAGGTTGCACCTCGTCGTAGCGCAGCTCATCGGCCAATGAGGTCGGAATCCCCTCGAGTGCGACTTCTTCGATCGAGCCGCCATCCCCGCGGAAGAACCGCGATCCGTTGCGGTCGATCGCGAGCGCGAGGAAACGGCGCTCGCCGCGCTGGGCCGTGAGCAGTGGGCGCATGAAGAAACGATCGCCTACGACAGCCTGTTCGGTGACGGGAGCATCGAGCCTCAGCACGTGGGCGACTCCGCTTCCCGACACGAACAGCGCCAGCCCTTCGGCGCTCTCGCGCCAAAACGAGTCATCTTCGAGGAGGGTCCTGACCGGCTCGCAGACCATCTCGGCGTCCGGTTGACGCATGCCGCGACTGACAAGTGAGCTGCAGGCCTCCCGAAGCAGGTTCTTCAAGCGGATTCGATCCTGCTCCTTGTCGGTGATCGTGGTGTGGGTGGGCAGGTAGATGGAGATCGATGGCCACGCACAGTGGCGCGCGACGGCGGTGAGGGTCTCGTGGTCCAAAGGGGTCATGGCACCTCCCGAAGACGGATGTCGGGACGTGCGCCGCAGTCTCGCTCAGCGTCGCGCTGCCCCCATGAGAGGTGTGTTCCCCGGAGCGGGGCAGGGGCAACACTCGCGCGAGAAAGTGTCGAGGTCAGACCGATGCTCGTCCTACCCGCTGAATGAGGGTTCCTACTGCGCGCGAAAGAGTCGCTCGTAGAACCCACTCGTGTTGAGAGTGACCGACACCGGCCCCTCGGTACGGTTCCTCCAGAACCAACCGTGCGTGCCGCTTACGGGTGCCACGAACGCGCCCCTTGCCGACTCTTTCTGAACGTCGGCCCAGTAGCTCGTGAACTTGTCTCCCGCGTTGGGCTCTTCGCCGTGCATATCGAAATTCACCGGACCACCTTGGGTCGTCCATTCGAAGACGAAGCGTTCGCCGGCAAGCATCTCCACCTTCACTTCGGTGCCTTCACCCGGCTGTAGCACCAGCGTCATCGTGTCGCTGCGAAGAGGCACCTCCGTCTTGGCGACAGTCTCTGCAGTTGCGGACGCCCCATCAGGCGCCTGAGCGTCATCGCCGGAGATGCCGTCGGAGTCCGCCTTCATGCTGGAGAGCCCGAGCGCCTTGCCCATGCCGGTCGGATCGATGCCGAACTCAACAGGAAGCACTGCGACGACCAAGAGGATGCCTGCGATCACGAGGGCCACTGTCGTGGCCTTCACGAGGCTTGCGGTGGAGGGCAGTGACTGCTGTGCATCAGAGGATGCCGCCTGTGACTGCACAGGCGATCGTCCCTGACGGGGGGATGATCCTTTGCGACGCGTTTCGCGTGATTCCATTCGTGCCAGCTCCTTTACGCGGCGAAATATCCGGTTATCTGGTAACCCATCAGGACAAATCCCGCGGTCATGATGATGACGTTGGTGGTGAATGCATGTCGTTCGAAAGACGGCGACCGTCTCCACAGGTTCATCAGGATGAGGATCGCGCCCAGAGCCAACACCTGCCCCAATTCCACACCCACATTGAACGCGAGGATGTTGGCGACCAGGCCGTCAGGCGAGAGTTCGTACTCCAGGAACTTCGTCGCAAGCCCAAAGCCATGGAAGAAGCCGAATATCACAACCGCCGCTTTTGCGTTGGGACTGAAGCCGAGGACACGCTGGAATGCACCCATGTTGTCGAGCGCCTTGTATACGACCGAAAGACCGATGATCGCATCAACAATGTAGGCGTTGACGTTCAGGCCCATCGTCACGCCGAGAATCAACGTCACACTGTGCCCGACTGCGAAGAGAGTGACGTAGTGCCAGACGTCCCGCATCCGGTACAAGAAGAAGATGACTCCCACGAGGAAGAGCAGGTGATCGTAACCGGTCACCATGTGCTTGGCGCCCAAGTAGATGAACGGAACGATTTGAATGCCGCTGTTCTGCTGAATGAATGTCTTGTCCCCCTCGGATACTCCATGCGCGAACGCCTCAGAGGCGCCGAGAGCCAGAAAGAACGACGCCAGCACCGCGAGCAGTCGAGGGATCTTTGTGCTGTGGCGACTCAAGAAGGAAAGTGTTAGCGGCATCCGGGTTCCTTTGCGCGGCATCGAGAAGTTCGGCGTCTCAAGACCCGCCGAGTCGCGAAATCTTATCAGCCCACCAAAGAAAGGTGCGCGGATTCCGTGGAGAGCGTGTGTGCAATACGCATCGACCGGGGTTGCAGTTTCCTACCAGCTCGTCACCAGATTCGCGATAAGCGCGTACCTGTCCGGCGCGCTGCCTACGTAGTTGAACGGATAGCAGGTGCTGACTGTCAGGACAGCATGTTTTGTAAGCACGACGACCGTCCGATCGTTCTTGTCCACAATGCGTATGCGATCGATCTCATACGCGAACGTGCCTGCGGCCGTCTGCAGAATGAACTGGTCGCCGATCTTAAGCTTGCCCAGATTCGGGAGACCCACTGAGGTGGTTCATCAAGGGCCCGCACGATCACATCGCCGCTGCAGGCGAGATTGTGGGGGGGGGCGACGCCGACGATGCGCGCGTCAGCCCCTGTAGCTGGCCGCGTTGCTGGGCGGCACATTCTCTCCCCAGTTGATCGTGCCGTTGTCGCGGTAGTCGATGATGTGCCAGATCTCGTGGTTCAGGATGCGCTCGAGGCTCGCGGTGTGCGTGCGGCTGATGATGATGCGTCCACTCTGATAGTAAGCGATCGCCTGGTAGCCACGGGTGTCACCGAAGGTGACGGTCGTACCTCTGAGAATCGGGTACTTCGCGATCAACCCGGCGAGAATGACCTGGGCGCGATCGGTCTGGCTCGTACCGGCGACCGTCTGCGCGGGTGCGCGGGTGGCTGCGATGCGGGCCGCACGCTTCGGGGCGATCCGGGGCTGGAAGGTGGTTGAGGTGGCAACGGCGACCTTTGCAGGCACCACGGGTGCAACGAGTGCGGGCGTGTACTCAGCGGCTGCGGCTGGCGCGTCGGTGAGCTCGAAGGCATCGGCTGCGATGGCGGGCGCTGCAAGAACCAGGATCAGCGCGGCGATCGCGGAGAGGACCGCTGTGGTTGCGAAACGAGTGGAGATCTGCTTCATGGTACGTGCTCCCTGACGAGTCCTGATGCACAACGACTCGACTCCTCCCGCGTGAAACATCGCTGGGCGGAACCGAGTCGGAAGCATCCGACGGTCTCGTCCCGGCGGTCCGGCTGTCGTGGGAGAATGAACCTCCGTTAGACCCGTGACTTTGCGAAGCGGATCTTTCGATCCGCCGTGCCCTTATCGGGGAGCTCGTGCCGATGTGCGGTTCTCAACGCTTACACTTGGGTTATCGGTTTGGATGAACCATGGCTTTACCGATTCCTGTGTCGGTTGTCACAAGTCTCTTGTGAGTGAGGTCGTTTGATGGTCACGCGCGAGGTGCGATTCGTCGTTTTGAGAGGTGCGAGCAATCTTTTTCTCGGTATCGCCGTTGGCCTTTTGGGCTACTACGGGGTGACCGACTTCGTCACACGCATGACGCAGTCATCGCTTCGGGCGACCGTGCCTTCTGGGCTGCTCGCTGCCGACGTGATCACCTCCGGCCCCTCGCTCGATTTCGAGGGATGGGCCGAGCAAGACGAGGCCTACTGGAAGGGACTGCGCAACGGTGAGCCCTTCGGGCGCATCAGCGCGCCTGAGATGGGGCTTGACGCCATCGTCTTGAAAGGGGTGTCCCGAGCGGACCTCAAGCGTGGTCCGGGGTGGATAACGTACACGGATCTTCCGGGTCCAACCGGAAACTGCGGCATATCGGGACACCGGACGACCTACGGAGCGCCCTTTCGTCGACTGGATCGCCTCTCGCCGGGTGATACCATCGAGATCCAGTCACCGTTTCGGCGCTACACGTATCGGGTCCGACGTGTCTTCAGGGTGACACCGGACCGGACCGAAGTCGTCGCGAGCACCGATGCGCCTACGCTCACGCTCACGGCATGCGATCCGCCGTACAGCGCGCGATTGAGACTTATCGTGCAGTCGGATCTCGTCGAGGTGAGACGAGTGATGACCGAGAAGACGAGGGGAGTCCCGGAATGAGGGTCATCGTCACAGGAGGAGCCGGCTTCATAGGCAGCAACCTCGTGTTCGCCCTGTTGAACGGTGGTCACCAGGTACTCGTCATCGATGACCTGTCGACGGGGCATGCGCAAAACGTCGATCCTCGGACGTCGTTTCACAAGCTCGACATCCTTGAACCCGCGCTGGAGTCCCAGTTCAGAGCGTTCGGTCCCGATGCGGTGGTTCATCTGGCCGCCCAGGCGAGCGTCTCGGTCTCGATAGCCAACCCGGAGCACGACCGCGCCGTCAACGCACGGGGCACGCGCTTGGTGGCGGCGGCCGCACGCGCAGCCGGAGCGCACAGGGTGCTGTCGGCCTCCTCGGCTGCGATCTACGGTGAACCGGAGACCCTGCCGCTGCCCGAGACGGCCCGCAAGGGCCCACAGAGCCCCTACGGCGAGTCGAAGCTCGAGGCCGAAGCGCTTCTCGCATCCGAGCTCGCGGGCACGGAGACGGACTTCGCATCGCTGCGCTTCAGCAACGTGTACGGACCAAGGCAGGACGCAGCCGGTGAGGGGGGAGTGGTCGCGCTGTTCTGCGATCGACTGCGCCGCGGTGAGCCTCCGGTGGTCTTCGGAGACGGGAGTCAGACCCGCGACTTCATCTTCGTGGGCGACGTCGTCTCGGCGATACTGACCGCGCTGGAGGCTCCTGGCCCCCTTGCGTTTGAGGGGCCCGATGGGTCCGCGTACAACATCTCGACAGGCAGGCGCAGGAGCGTCGAGGAGCTGCTGATGGCCCTGCGGGTGGCCTCGGGCTACTTCGGGAAGGCGATCTACGTCGAGCCGCGAGTGGGAGACATCCTGCACAGCGCGCTCGACCCGGCAAAGGCTCAGTCGGTGTTCGGGTGGAGTGCGCGTGCGGAGTTCGAGTCAGGACTCGACATGACGTGGCGCTGGTTCTCGACACGGGGGTGATCTGCGGAGATGACCCGTGACGATGCAAGCGGCGAGGAACACATCCGAGCGCTCTTCGAGGCGAAGGCCAGGGCCGAGTTGACGCACGCCGACACGCTCGCTCCGGGTAGCGACCTCATCGCGTGGAGCGGAGCGCTTCTGGCTTCAGTCGCGCTGGTGAAGGGCATGCCTGGTCCGGCCGAGGCATCAGGGGGGGCCGCGCTGAGTGGCCCCGACGGAGCTGCGGTGGCCAAGGCGCTCGTCGCGCTTGGCTGGCCGGCGGGCTCGTGGTTCGCCACCGTGTCACGGCCGGAGCCGACCATCGCAAGCGAGAAGCGCGTCGCGCGGCTGCGGCTGCAGATCGAGGCGGTCGACGCGCTCGTCGTGATCGCGTTGGACGGAGTCGCCGCGCAGGATGTGGCGGCAGCCTTCGACCTGACAGGTGAGCTCGCTCCCGGTCAGCCGGTGGTCGCGTTCGGCCGCAGGCTCGTCGCGGTCGACGGGTTCGAGGAGTCGCTTGGGCACGAAGTGCGCAAGCGCCGGGTGTGGCGACAGATGCAGGCCGCGGCGCCTCCCGGCCCGGTGCTGTAGAGGGGTGTCAGTCCTCTTCGATCTCGGTGATGGCGCCCATGGGGCACTCTTCCATGCACGCGGCGCAGCCGTCGCAGTTCTCGTCGTGCACCGGATCGGCGACGTCACCGACGATCTGAAGAACGCCGCTGGGACACGCGTCGACGCAGATGCCGCACGCCGAACAGTCGTCTTCGTTGATGATGGGTCGTGGCATGCTCACTCCTCAGGCTATCTCCGCGTGTGGCGGCTGCGCGCCGCTCAGGTTCGTGCGTACCATACAGACCGATTCCGGCCCTGTAAAGCCCACTTCACCGAGTGTCGGTATTCTCGGTCGCGGTCGCATCGCCAACGGTTTGAGTCGGTGCGTCAGCGGGTAGAATACCAACGCTGATGACACAAAACTTGATAACGGACGACTCAGGTATTATCATCCGGTCGAGAGGGGCCTCAGAGGAACCTCTCGAGAACGTATCCATTCTCGGGCGCGAGCGACGCGTCACGAGACGAGCAAGGAGCGAACGCATGGGCAAAGTGATCGGTATCGACCTTGGCACGACCAACTCGGCGATGGCCGTGCTCGAAGGTGGCGAGCCCACCATCATCATCAACGCCGAGGGCGATCGCACGACCCCGTCGGTCGTCGCGTTTCGCAAGGAAGGCGAGCGCATCGTGGGCAAGCCGGCCAAGAACCAGGCCGTGACGAACCCCGACAGCACGATCACGTCGATCAAGCGCTTCGTGGGTCGCAAGTTCGAAGAGACGGTCTCCGAGCGCAAGACGATCTCTTACAAGGTCGTCAAGGGCAAGGACGGCAGGAGCAGCGTTGAGATCGAGGGCAAGGACTACACGCCCGAGGAGATCAGCGCCATGGTTCTGCAGAAGCTCAAAGCAGACGCCGAGAAGTACCTGGGCGAGCCGGTGACGCAGGCCGTCATCACCGTGCCCGCGTACTTCAACGACATGCAGCGTCAGGCCACGAAGGATGCCGGGAAGATCGCCGGGCTCGAGGTCCTGCGCATCATCAACGAGCCTACTGCGGCCGCCCTCGCATACGGGCTCGACAAGGGGCACGACAACCAGACGGTGCTCGTCTTCGATCTTGGTGGCGGCACGTTCGACGTGTCGGTGCTCGAGATCGGCGACGGTGTGTTCGAGGTCAAGTCGACCAACGGTGACAACCACCTGGGCGGCGACGACTGGGACCACAAGGTCATCGATTGGCTGGCCGACAAGTTCAAGGCCGACACCGCGATCGACCTGCGCGTCGACAAGATGGCCCTGCAGCGTCTCAAAGAGGCTGCCGAACGCGCGAAGATGGAACTCTCCACCGCGCAGACCGCGCAGATCAACCTGCCGTTCGTCACCGCTGACGCGTCGGGTCCGAAGCACCTCGACTACACCATCACCCGCGCGGAGTTCGAGAAGGTCACGAGCGACCTTCTCGATCGTACGAAGAAGCCGGTCGAGCAGGCCATGAAGGATGCAGGCGTCTCGTCGGGCGACATAGACGAGGTCATCTTGGTGGGCGGCTCGACGCGCATGCCGGCGGTCCAGGAGACCGTCAAGAAGATCACGGGCAAGGATCCGCACATGGGCGTGAACCCGGACGAGGTCGTTGCCGTTGGTGCGGCCATTCAGGGCGGCGTGCTCGCCGGTGAGGTGAAGGACATCCTGCTGCTTGACGTCACCCCGCTTGCGCTGGGTGTCGAGACGCTGGGTGGCGTCATGACGAAACTCATCGAGCGCAACACCACGATCCCCACGCGCAAGAGCGAGATCTTCACCACGGCCGCAGACAGCCAGACCTCTGTCGAGGTGCACGTGCTCCAGGGTGAGCGCGAGATGGCCGGTCACAACAAGACGCTGGGCCGCTTCCACCTGAACAACATCCCGCCCGCGCCCCGCGGTATGCCGCAGGTCGAGGTCGCATTCGACATCGACGCCAACGGCATCGTGAACGTCTCGGCGAAGGATCTGGGTACCGGGCAGGAGACCAAGATCACCATCACGGGCTCGACGGCGCTGTCAGACGAAGAGGTCGACAAGATGGTCAAAGACGCCGAGGCGCACGCTGATGAGGACCTGAAGAGCAAGCAGGCAGTCGAGATTCGAAACACGGCTGACAGTCTCGTCTATGCGACCGAGAAGTCGCTGAAGGATCTGGGCGACAAGGTGCCCGACGAGACCAAGACCGCCTGCGAAGAGGCCATGGCAGCCGTGAAGACGGCGCTCGAGGGCGACGACGTCGACGCGATCAAGGACGCCACCGAGAAGCTGCAGGAAGTCAGCTACAAGCTGGCCGAGATCGTCTACAGCGACGCGCAGGCCGAAGCAGGCGAGGGCGACGACGCCGCCGACGCCGCCTCTGACGAGGATGTCGTCGATGCTGACTACGAGGTCGTAGACGACGAGGAGAAGTAGTCATGGCCGACGGACGTCACAAGGACGCCCGCGGGGCCGACACCGCTCGCGGTCCTCGGGAAGGGCATCCTGCGGAGGCTCGCTCAGTCGGCCCCGCGGGCGTCCCGCTCGTCGACCCTGAGCTCGAAGGCGAGCTCGAAGGCGAGCTCGAGTCAGCCCGGGCAGAGGCGGCCGAGTGGCGTGACAAGGCCGCGCGAGCCCAGGCCGAGTTCGAGAACACGCGCAAGCGTCTCGAGTCGCGCCACACGGACGCTCTTCTGCGTGCCGGCGAGCGCATCGTCGCGAATCTGCTCCCCGTACTCGACGATCTCGATCGGGCGATCGACCACGCGCTGACCGATGGAACCTCAGACGTCACCGATGGCCTCGACGCGGTGCGCCGCAAGCTGCTTGACGTGCTCGCACGTGAGGGTTGCTCGGTGATCGACCCGGTTGGCGAGACGTTCGACCCGAATCAGCATCAGGCCGTGCAGACGCGTGAAGACGCCGACGCCGCCGATCACACCGTGGTCGAGGTGTTCCAGAAGGGCTATGAGATGCATGGGCGGGTGCTGAGGCCGGCGATGGTCGTCGTCGCGACCGGGGGTCCGGCAGGAGGGTAGGTCGGCGAGATGGCGCCCAGCAGCAACTACTACGATCTTCTGGGCGTGAAGAAGAGCGCCTCGGCCGACGAGATCAAGAAGGCGTTCCGTCGCCTCGCGCGCAAGCACCACCCCGACACGGGGGGCGACGAGGAGAAGTTCAAAGAGGTCAACACGGCCTACGAGGTCTTATCAGACACCGAGAAGCGCCAGCAGTACGACCAGTACGGCCAGTACTTCGGAGGGCAGGGACCACCGGGAGCCGGAGCCGCGGGCAGGCGGCCCGGAGCTGCGGGAGCGGGCGGTGTCCACGTCGACATGGGCGACTTGGGCGACCTGTTCGGCGACGTTTTCCGCAGCGGTCGCAGCCGCGGCCCTCAACCGAGGCGCGGTCACGACACATCGGTGGAGCTCAAGCTCAGCTTCGACCAGGCGTTCACGGGCCGCTCGGCAAAGATCGAGGTCGAGCGCACCGAGAAGTGCTCGACGTGTTCGGGCAGCGGCGCGAAGCCGGGCACATCTCCGGTGGTGTGTCAGGCGTGTGGCGGCTCGGGTGCCGTGAGCGAGGGCCAGGGCATGTTCGGCTTCTCGCGTCCCTGTCCGCGCTGCGCAGGGTCGGGCAAGGTCATCGAGAAGCCCTGCGCGACCTGCAGGGGCGCGGGCAAGGTGCGCAGACGCGTTCCGATCACGGTGAACGTGCCTGCGGGCGCAACCGACGGAGGCAAGCTGCGCTTCAAGGGCAAAGGCGAGGCCGGCGAGGCGGGCGGGCCTGCGGGCGACTTGTATGTCGTGACGAGGATCACCCCGCACCCGTTCTTCACCCGGGACGGAGCAGATGTTCTCCTCGATCTCCCGATCTCGGTCGCTGAGGCGGCATTGGGCGTGGAGGTCCACATCCCCACTCCCGATGGCGAGCGCGTCAAGCTCAAAGTCCCGGCGGGAACCCAGCACGGCCGCACGTTTCGCGTCACCGGCAAAGGCGCCGCGAAGCTGAAGGGCTCGGGGCACGGAGACCTGAAGGTGAAGGCGCAGCTCGTGGTGCCGAAGGATCTCTCCGAGAAGCAGCGCGATCTGCTGCAGGAGTTCTCTGATGACAGGCAAGATGATCTACGGGCGCACATCAAGTAGCGGATGACGGGGCCTGGCCGCAGGTCTCGGAGGCGAGGAAGGTCACAGCGATGGTACGTTCCGGCAATGAGCGGCCACTTTACATGATCAGCGTGGCGGCGGACCTCGCGGGGGTCCATCCGCAGACGCTTCGAATCTATGAGCGCAGGCAGCTCATCTGCCCACAGCGCTCCGGTGGCAACACCCGTCTGTATTCAGAGGCCGACATCGAGCGGCTGCGCTTCATCCAGCACATGACTCAGAGCGAGGGCATCAACCTCGCCGGCGTCGAAAGAGTCATGGAGATGCAGCGCGAGATGGACCGGATGCACGTTGAGCTTGAGGTGATGCGCACGCACCTCCGGCGCCTTGAGCGCGACCGGATCGCGGCCGAGCGGGCGCGACACGTGCGCACGGCGCTCGTGCGCATCCACGGTGGCGCCGTCGCGCGCCGAACCGCACAGGGGTGAGTCGCACCGATTCGAGGGAGGGCAGGTAGAAGAGATGAGACTGGACAAGTTGACGATCAAGGCCCAAGAGGCCCTTGAGGCGGCCGGCGGAATCGCCAGCGAGCGCAACGCCGCGCAGGTTGAGCCGGAGCACCTGCTCAAAGCGCTGCTCGACCAAGCCGACGGCATAGTCCGACCGATGTTCGCAAAGGTCGGCGCGGATGCGGGCGCGCTTGACGCGGGCGTGACCGCCACTCTCGACGCCATGCCCAGTGTGTCGGGGGCGGAGGCCTCGCTACAGGTCTCACCGCGACTCAACACCGTGCTCTCCGATGCCTTCAGGGCCGCCGAGAAGATGAAAGACGCGTACGTCTCGACAGAGCACCTCGTGCTCGCGCTGGCTGCCGACAAGGGCGAGGCAGGGCGCGTGCTCGAGCGTCAAGGGGTGACGGCTTCGCGGCTCTCGGCGGCGATCGAGGAGTTGCGGGCCGGGTCGAAGGTGACGGACCAGAATCCCGAGGGCCAGATGCAGGCGCTCGAGCGCTACGGGCGCAACCTCACCGAGATGGCGCGCGACGGCAAGCTCGATCCGGTGATCGGCCGCAACGAGGAGATCCGCCGCGCGATCCAAGTCCTGTCCCGTCGCACTAAGAACAACCCAGTACTCATTGGCGAGCCGGGAACGGGCAAGACTGCGATCGTTGAAGGGCTGGCCCAGCGCATCGTCGCCGGTGACGTGCCAAGCTCGCTGCGCGATCGCGACGTGGTGGCGCTGGATCTCTCGGCGATGGTCGCCGGCGCGAAGTACCGTGGCGAGTTCGAGGATCGCCTCAAGGCCGTGCTGCGCGAGGTCGAAGCCGCCGAGGGACGGGTCATCCTGTTCATCGATGAGATGCACACCATCGTGGGTGCCGGCGCGGCTGAGGGCGCGATGGACGCGGGCAACATGCTCAAGCCGGCGCTCGCGCGCGGGGAGCTGCACGCGATCGGCGCGACGACGCTTGACGAGTATCGCAAGCACATCGAGAAGGACGCGGCGCTGGAGCGTCGGTTCCAGCCCATAGTCGTGGGCGAGCCGAGCGTCGAGGACACCATCGCGATCCTGCGTGGCCTCAAGGAGAAGTACGAGGTCCACCACGGCGTGCGCATCACCGACGGCGCGATCGTCTCGGCAGCGGAACTCTCGAATCGCTACATCGCCGACAGATTCCTGCCCGACAAGGCGATCGACCTGATCGACGAGGCCGCCAGCCGTCTGCGCATCGAGATCGACTCGATGCCCACCGAGGTCGACCAGGTCGAACGCAAGCTCACGCAGCTGCAGATCGAGGAGCAGGCGCTCATGCGCGAGGAAGACGCCGCAAGCGTCGAGCGGCTCGAAGCGCTGCGCGCCGAGATGGCGGCGGTCACCGAGCAGCTCTCGGGCCTCAAGGCGACCTGGCATTCCGAGAAGGAAGTCATCGAGGGTGTCCAGCGTCTCAAGGCCGAGCTCGAGGAAGCGCGTACCGACGAGGAGCGCGCGACACGCGAGAGCGACCTGCAGCGTGCGGCCGAGATCCGCTACGGCCGCATTCCTGAGCTAAAACGCCAGCTCGCCGAGGGAAGCGAGCGACTCGCGAAGCTTCAGGCCGACGGCGCGATGCTCAAAGAGGAGGTCACCGAGACCGAGATCGCCGAGGTCGTGGGCGCGTGGACCGGCATCCCGGTCGCGCGACTCATGCAAGGCGAGATGGCGAAACTCATCACGCTTGAAGCGCACCTGCACGAGCGCGTCATCGGCCAGGATGAGGCGGTCACGGCTGTCGCGAGCGCGATTCGGCGTTCGAGGGCCGGGCTGAGTGACCCCGACCGGCCTATCGGGAGCTTCCTGTTCCTGGGTCCCACCGGCGTGGGCAAGACAGAGCTCGCCAAGACGCTCGCGGCGTTTCTCTTCGACGACGAGCGCGCGATGGTGCGCATCGACATGTCGGAGTACATGGAGAAGTTCAGCGTGCAGCGCCTCATCGGCGCACCTCCGGGCTACGTGGGCTACGAGGAGGGCGGCCAGCTGACCGAGGCGGTGCGGCGGCGTCCGTACAGCGTGATCCTGCTCGACGAGATCGAGAAGGCGCACCCGGACGTGTTCGGGGTGCTGTTGCAGGTACTCGACGACGGTCGCCTGACCGACGGACAGGGCCGCGTCGTGAGCTTCAAGAACGCGATCGTCATCATGACGAGCAACGTGGGATCCCAGCACATCCAGGCGTTCGCCGAAGGCGGCGCTGACGAGGGGACGATGCAGCGAATGCTTGAAGAGGCGTTGCGCGCGACCTTCCGGCCCGAGTTCCTCAACCGTATCGACGACACGGTGATCTTCCACGCGCTCACGATGAGCGAGCTCGAACAGATCGTTGAGCTGCAGCTTGCCGGTGTGCGCGAACGGCTTGCGGAACGCAAGATCGAGATCGTCGTCGAGCCGGCTGCCACAGAGCGTCTCGCACTTGACGGGTTCGACCCGGTGTTCGGCGCGCGGCCCCTGAAGCGGCTCATCCAACGCGAGGTGGTGGACCGCGTCGCGTCAGCGATCATCCGTGGCGAGGTGGGCGAGGGCGACACCGTGACGATCGATGTGGGCGATGACGGGTTCGTGGTCAGGCAGGATTCACGGCGATGACCCCAGCGACCGCGTCCTGGATGCACCTGCTGAGATGATGGCCGCATCGGCGGTCACCAGCTCGGCATCGAGTTCGAGGGCCAGCGCGACGAACAGCGAGTCGTAGACGGTCAGCCCATGAGTCGCCGCTATGCGCGCTGCCGACACCGCACGCTCGCCGTCGATCTCAAACCAGTGCAGTCCAAAGCCGTCCAACACCGATCCGACGAGCGTGAGATCGGCAGCGGTGGCCTTTCGCTTCCAGAATCCGTTGAGGACCTCAAGCCGCATGAGGGTAGGGGCCGCGATTTCGATCAGATTCGCCCGGTGATCGGCAATCAGCCCGAATGCCTCATCGCAGCCGGACTCTTCCGTTGGCGCAAACCATTTGAATGCGACAGACGAGTCGACCACGACCCGGCGGTTCACTGTTCGCCACCGCGGTCGCGGTCCCGGTCCTCGCGCACGGACGCGACGCCGTCGATAGCGCCGAACTTCTCGCCGATGCCGCGTGCGTCATCGGCTGCGCGGTCGATGCGCTGCTCGCGCAAGGTGCGTTCGCGTTCCTCGGCGATAGCAGCCACGTAGCGAGCTGCGGCTTCAGCTACCAGTCCGCTTCGGGAGCGGTCGAACTCGGCAGCGAGTGCATCGACCTGATCGAGCAGCTCGTCCGGGATGCTGATGTTGATCTTGGCCATGATTCATCTCTCCGTGCGACATGGAGCTACAGTGGCCCTTTAGGGTAGTGCCTCTTGGTAGTGCTTGAAGGTAGTCTATCACGCCTCCACGTCTCAACGTACCTGATCCTTCGGCCGATCGGTCTAGACTCTCAGACGTGATCAACCGCGCAGCCAATGGCAAGGAGCGGGTCATCGTCACGCGTCACGATGCCGATCTCGTCGCAGTGGTTCCGATCGAAGAGGTCCGGCTGATGGATGCTGCGCGCCAGATCCTGGCCGCCGATCCTGCGCTTGCGCGAGACCTTGCGGTGATAGAGGTCGCCAGAGAGAGCCAGGCCGCATGGGGCAGGGTCGAAGCTGAGGTCGACACGCTTGTGTTGACGCCGGAGTCATTCGAC
This sequence comes from uncultured Actinomycetes bacterium, assembly GCA_947085035.1. Classification (GTDB taxonomy): domain Bacteria; phylum Actinomycetota; class Coriobacteriia; order Anaerosomatales; family PHET01; genus CAMTUW01. The sequence goes on along the minus strand of CAMTUW010000001.1, from coordinate 109,153 downwards.
TCAGTGACGGACATGGTAGCCAATCCGCTTCCCGCAACGCGGGCCCTTCGCGACCTGAAGCGCTTTGCCTTGGACAATCAGCGTAGGCATCTGTCGACGACCTATGTCGCTTTGGATGGACGGGTCGTCATCGGATTCGGCTTCGTGTCGCTTGAGCCCGGAGTTCGAGGCTAACCGCCAAGGCCGAAGAGGATCGAGTGTGCGGCCACCCACACCGCGTAGATGCCGAACCCCATCGCTGCGCCCATGAGGAGGTTTTGGGCTACGTAGATGACCGCTTGCTTGGGCTGAATGCGCGACTCCACGGGCGTGACCTTTCTCATCGCTTCGTGTGGCAGATGGCAATAGTGGCACAGTCGGATGTTGCCTGTCAGCCCGACCAGCACTTGACAGAGCATGCACAGTGACGTGCTCTTCGGGAAGGAGCGGGGGCGGCCTATAGCCGTCCCGTTTCGCGCGCCACAGGGTCTCTGCGATGGGCTGCGCAACTGTCGTTCCGGACGTATGTCGGTTGACCATGAAAAAACAACACCGCGCGTTGAGATTGCATGGTACACTGCGTATATGATCGCCCGCCCGGACATACTCGACTCCATGCGCAGGGCACTTCGACGCGCCCCGGTGGTCGTGTTGTCCGGTCCGCGCCAGTGCGGCAAGACCACGCTCGCGCGGGAGCTGCTGAGCCCCGAGTCGCTGAACTACTTCGATCTGGAAGACCCCACGAGCATTGCGCGGCTGGAAGCGCCGATGACGGCGCTTGCACCGCTTCAAGGGCTTGTGGTGATCGACGAGGTGCAACGGCGTCCGGATCTCTTCCCGGTGCTGCGTGTCCTCGCCGACCGACAGCCGGCTGCTGCGAGCTTCCTGCTACTTGGTAGCGCATCAGGGGAGTTGGAGCGACAGGGTTCAGAAAGCCTCGCCTGTCGCGTCGAGCGCATCGAGATGGGAGGCTTCTCGCTGTCCGAAGTGGGCGCTGACTCACGGGACAAGCTCTGGGTGCGTGGTGGCTTTCCGCGCTCCTACCTGGCCGCTGCGGAGGTGGACAGTGTCTCGTGGCGTCGACAGTTCGTTCAGACGTTGCTTGAGCGTGATCTGCCTCAGTGGGGAGTGGGTGTTCCGGCGACCTCGCTGCGGCGGCTATGGACGATCGTCGCGCACTACCACGGTCAGACCTGGAACGCGAGCGATGCGGCGCGAAACTTGGATGTCAGTCAACCGACCATCCGGCGTTACCTCGATCTGCTGACCGACGCACTCGTGGTTCGCCAACTGCAGCCGTACCACGCCAATCTGAAGAAGCGTCAGGTGAAGTCCCCCAAGGTCTATGTGAGAGACAGCGGAATTCTCCATCACTTGCTCGGCATCGCGACACAGAAGGATCTTCTTGGCCACCCGAAGGTGGGTGCCTCTTGGGAGGGTTTCGTCATCGAACAGCTCATCGAAGAGGAATCGCACGAAGGCGTCTGGTTCTGGGCTACTCACCAAGGTGCTGAGATGGATCTGGTGTTTCGCCGAGGCTCGCGTCTGCTTGGAGTCGAAATCAAGCGCACTGACGCCCCGAAGATCACGCCGTCGGTTCGCATAGCGCTGGAGGACCTCAGCCTCGATCGGGTGGCGATCGTGTACCCAGGCACGAAGCGATATCCACTCGCAGAGAACGTCGAAGCCGTTCCGGTGGGTGACCTAGCTGCTTACTCGGGCACCCTGTTCGGTCACGAGTGACGCCGACGTCTAAGACCGCGTGCCGAGGCCTTTCGCGCGAGCGATTCGCACCGCGATCAGCACTCCGCACAGCGCGATCGTGGCCGCGTAGATGAACCCGTAGGCTGGCTCCGGCAACGAGAGCGTGTCCGGACGTGCGCGCAGTCCCCAGTTCACCCATCGCACCACCGCGAACGCTCCGATGAAGGCGAGGAACGCCACCCCGGGAGCCGTGTGGAGCCGCAGAATCGCCGCAGCGATCGCGCCGCACAGGAGCGCGCCGACGAGTTCGTAGAGCTGCGTCGGATGCGCTGTGACCGGACCCTGGAAGATCCCCACGAAGTCGTGTCCGATCTGCCACAGGTGCGCTGGACTTCCGGGCGGGAACAGCACCGCGGTGGGGCCGCTCGCGGGTACTCCGAAGCAACAGCCTCCCGAGTAGCACCCCACGCGCATCACGGCGATACCCACGCCCAAAGCCGGAGCCGAGGCGTCGGCGACGCGCCATGGGTCGAGCCGCGCGAGGCGAGTCGCGAGAAGGCCCACCACGGACATCAGTGCGATACCGCCGAAAAGAGCGTGCCCCGAGGACTCCAGGCTCCAGATGCGCGAGGCGTCCGCCAGGTAGATCGACGGGTTCGTGGCGATGTGCCAGATGCGGGCGCCTATTGGCAGAGCAGCGGCTGAGGCTAGGACGACCATCAACGAGCGCCGGCCAGGCATACCGAACCGCACGCACAGCCACCACGTGATCGCGATCGTGATGACCGCAGCGAGCGTGTACATGGCGCGGTAGGTCGATATCTCGTAGTGGATCCCCAGCACGGGCCCGATGGTCACGAGTACCGGAGGCACCGGCGAATCACTTCCGTGCAGAGAAGGTGCCCGACACGATGATGGGGCTCCCTTGGAATGGCGCACGCCATGTTCCGGACATCTTCATTCCACCACCTTCTTTGAAGGCCACGCTCCCGCTCAACGTGAAGGCTGTGCCCTCACTCTTGATCACCATCTTGATGGACCCGTTCGAATACGTTGCCTTGCCGCTGCCGGACCCCGTTCCACCGCTCAGCTTCGCCGTGCCGTTGCCCGCGGCGTTGAGTCTGATGGTCAGCGTCATCGCGTTCATCTTACCCTCCGCCTGCTTGAACATCTGCTCACACTGAGCATCCTCCGCCCTCTTGGATTCGCTCTCGGGAATCTTGACGTCGGTGATGATTATCGAACCGCTCCACGTCCCGCTGACCTGCTCCGGATCGGGCGGAATGGCGAGGGACGTCTTGATGAGACCGACGAGCAAGGCGTCCGTGACACCGCCCGCGACCAGGTTGTCCACCCAGTCCTTCGCGGTTGCGCCCACGACGGTGGTCGCCGCCTCGATGTATCCGGAGAGCGTCTTCGGGAAGCTCTTCTTGAGAAGTTCCTGGAGTGAGCCCTTAGCGGTCTCTTTGAAGTTGGTGATTCCGCCCTTCGCGCCGCTTGCCAGCAAGTCTCGAATCTTCTTGATCATGGCTCCGCGGCTGTTCTTGATGAGCTGACCCACGGCAGCGTTGATCTCTGCCTTCAGCGACGCGGTGATGAGTGCCTTGGCCTTGTCCGGGGTCACACCCTTCTTGATCAACAGATTCGCGATTGTTTTGCTGACAGCCTTGCGCTCGCTCGCGTTTGCTGCGCCGGCCACGAGACCCTTCACGAACTTGCTGAACGCCTGTGCGCCCACAGCGCCGCCCTTGAGCAGGCCGGGAAGTTGACTCGCCTTGATGAGGACCTTACTGCCGCCAACAGCCCCAAGGCCGATCTCGATGAAGCCGATGACCACGTCTTCTGTGGAGGACTTCTTGTCGGCGACCTTGTAGATGCCCTTCGCCAGACCCGTGAACAACCCGACGGAGATCTTCGTGACGCCATTCACGGCCCAGCCGGCGGTGCCGGAGATCTTGCCCTTGCCAAGGATCTTCTCGAAGGTCCACTCGGTGGCGCCGCCGGCCGCTTCTCCCGCACCGGCCTCCACGCCCTCGATGTACTCGCCAGCGGTCGTGAAGGTGCTGGAGCCCGAAAGTCCCTTCTGGTAGTTGTCGGCCATCTCTTTCGTGTTGGTCATGATGTTGTCGACGATGTCCTTCGCGGAGTTGCCGTAGTAGATGCCGGCTCCTACCGAAGTGATGTTGCGAACCCCAAGGCCGATGGTATCGACGCTGACCCCAATACCCGTCTTGACCTTGCCGAAGCCCGACTTGATGCCGTCCCAGCCGCTGGCCAGCCATCCCTTCTTGGGGGGAGTCACCGCGGGCGTGTCCGTGAGGAGCTGCAGTCCGGCATCATGGTTCACTCCGGGCTCGTAGGCTCCCGCCGCATACGCCTTCTCTGGTCCGAAATCAGGGAACGGCACTCGCTTGACCTCCACGAGACCGGAGGTGTCCATGGAAGCGGCGTGCTGCTCCATGGAGGTGTTGAACTCCTTGAACGCCGCGTAGAAGGCCTTGATGCCGTCGACGTCCTCCTGGGTGAGGCCTTCGCGCGGAGCCAGCGTGGCGACGACCTCATCGAGCTTGACGCTCTCCGCCTTCATGTAGCCCAGCGCCTCGAGGGTGAAGTAGTAGTCGGCACTGGCGAGTTGCCGCATCGCAAGGTCGATGTCCGCGAGTCCTTGCGCCACCGGCTCCAGTGCCTTGAGGGTCGCAGGAAGCAGCGCGGTCATCGTCGTGTCATAGGCTGCGGTGGCGCTCTTGACCTTCTCGCTCTTCGACTCGGCGAGTCCGGTGACCATGACCGCCGAGTAGCTCGCGAGAGTGTCGGCGTCTTCCAGCATCAGTGCAGCGAGCTCGCTGGCTTTCGTCAGGGCCAGATAGTCGCGCATCGCCACAGCGAAACTCTGCGTGGCTTCTTGGCTCACGAGTGAGAGGTACTGCTGTTCGGCGATCACCTGCTTGGTGGCGAGAAGGACTGCGGTGTTGAGCGTCTCGATCGCGATATCGTCGAGACCCTTCTCCTCCTGGTACACCGCATTCAGGTAGGTCGTGTACTCGCTTCGCAATGAGGCTAGGGCCGACTTGGCTGTGTCGCAGTCGGTCACGAGTCTGGCGGCGATCGCGTTGATCTCGGCCACTTTGGCTGCTCGTGCGGTCTCGAACTCCGCGGTTCCTTGCGTCGGCAGCGGTTGGGTGCCCGCATAGAACGGGCCGCCGGATATCGCAGTGTCGAAGTCATCACCGGCGACGAAGAAGTCGATGTTGGATTCGTCCACGGCGTAGTCGAGCGTGAACGGAGACACTGGTTTCTTGGGGATGATCGAGGAGATCCGGCTGCACCCACCGAGTAGCCCGGAAGACGCCACGACCAAAGCGAGTAGAAGCCGGAACAGGCGATTCATCTCACGTCCCCCTATGCGCGATACAGCATGTTCACCAGAAGAACTTGCAGTCAGATGGTAACGCATCAGATTCCGGGCGCGCCCCTGACATCCGAGAACTCCAGATCCTGCGTGAGGTAATCGAGGTGTGCCTGTGCCGCAGAGAACCCATCATTCAACATCCGCATGAGGTAGGGGGCGGTACGGTTGTACTGCCACTGCGACAGACTGAGGTAGTGGTGGGCCATTCGGGCGGAAACGACGCGGTCGCTCGCGAACGAGAGCCGAAAGACCACCTGCCCGTCGCGGGGATCGAGTTCCCAGTCGCCCATCACGGTGTCCCAGTTCAGGCGGTTCATGAAGACTGCGACCTCATCGCGCAGCGTCTCAGGAATCGGCAGAGCGGGCGAGAGGTGCACGTCGACGCGGAAGATGTCGTCGCGAATCCCTACGACGCGTATGCGTTGATGGAAGTCGACCGGCGTGGCGTTCCACGAGACACGTATCGTCCCGTCGGCGCTCTCCACGAATTTGACGCCACCCGTGGTGAGGACTTCGATGAATGCGGCCCGCGAGTCCTCAGGTAGACCCATGACGATGCTCCTCTCATGTGTTCGGGTGAGGATACACCCTCAAGCCGATAACTCCTGGGTGTGCGCGCGTTCTCGCATGCTGGTATCCTGACGGCGTTCCGTCCGAGTGCCAGAAGAGGTGTCCGTGGAACGTCGCCACCACAACCCCTATCGCCATTGGGCGAGCGGGTTCCTTTTCGAGGTAGCCCTCTTCGTGGCGTTCCTCGCCATACTGGCCGGCGGAGCCCTCGTGATCATGCGCGCGGTGGGGTGAACCCGAACAGTGTGGATCCGGTTCTCCTCAGCAGAGGTTCGTACGATCGCCCACTATCTGGGTGTTCTTGTGCTCGGTGTCGCCGCGCTGATGCTCGTGCCGCTGTTCACGGCGCTGTTCTTGGGCGAGTGGGGGCCGGCGCTCGACTACCTCATCGGCGCATCCGTTGCGGCCGCGATTGGCGTGGCTCTCATGCTCGCAGACGTGGGCAGGCCTCAGTTGTCGCTTCGCCAGTCGCTCATCGTGTCGGCGTTGGCGTGGCTCGGGGCCGCATCCGTCGGAGCGATTCCTCTCGCCCTCTCGGGTAATTATGGCTCGTATCTCGACGCGTTGTTCGACGCCATGTCGGGATTCACGACCTCCGGGCTTACCGTCGTCGTCGACCTGGACCACATGGCCTATGCACACAACATGTGGCGCCACCTGACTCATCTCATCGGCGGACAGGGAATCATCGTCGCGGCGATCTCGCTTGCCGTCGCGCTCAAAGGTGGCGCGTTCTCGCTCTATCTCGCCGAGGGGCGAGACGAACGCATCCTCCCCAATGTGTTGCACACCGCACGCTTCATCTGGTTCGTCACCACGGTGTGGGTCGTGTCCGGGACAACGGTGCTCTCGGTCGTCAATTGGTTCTCGGGGATGGGAGCTGTCAGGGGACTACTCCATGGCTTCTGGCTCACGATTGCCGCGTTTGACACCGGAGGCTTCGGGCCCATGTCGCAAAACGCGCTCTACTATCACAGTCCGTGGGTCGAAGGGGCTCTACTCGTACTCATGATCGCCGGTACCTTCAACTTCAACCTGCACGCGAACCTGTGGCGCGGTGACAGGATGGAGGTCTTCGGGAACATCGAGGCGCGTACGCTCGCCGCGAACATGGCGATCTGCGTGGCGTTCGTGGCGGTCTCATTCGGCGTGGGGCAGATGTTCGCTACCGATGCCGAGGTGTGGCGCAAGGGCGTCTTCCATGTCATCTCGGCCCACTCGGGCACGGGACACCAGACGCTGTATCCCGGCCAGTGGCAGTTCTTCGGCGGCACGGGTATCATCGCGCTGGTGCTGGCGATGGCGTTCGGCGGCATGGTGTCGTCGACAGCAGGCGGCATCAAGTCCTTGCGCGTTGGGCTCATCCTCCTGTCCGTGGTTCACTCGATCAAGCAGGCGATCTCGCCTCCTTCGGCCGTGGTCCGGTTGCGCTTTCACCACTTGACTGACCGATTCCTGACCCCGGAGATCGTTGCGAGTGCTTTCACCTACTTCGCGCTCTACATCCTGAGCTATGCCACGGGCGGACTGGTGACAGCCGCTTACGGGTACGACGCCGGGGCCGCGATATTCGAGTCGGTGTCGGCCGCCGCCAATGTGGGCCTGTCGTCGGGCATCACCTCTGCGTCGATGCCGGGTGGGCTCAAAGTGCTCTACATCTTCCAGATGTGGGCCGGGCGTCTTGAGTATCTGTCGCTCATCACACTGATACTCGCGGTTATTCTCTCGTTCACGCGTCGGATGGGAAGGGCACAGTCGTGACACCTACGTTCAGAGGACTCTCACTGTGCCTCGCGGCTCTCGCTGTCGTGTTCTCGCCGGTCGATGCTGTGGCGCTGGATGATCGGGTGCTCACGCCCGCCGCCGCCGTGGAGCTGGCGATCAGTTCCGCGGCGGACGGCATGCCGGTCATGATCCAGGGCGAGGCCATTGGCGAGGCGCTCATGGCTCCCGGAAACATGCGGTGGGTCAACATTCTCGGCGGAGGAACCGCCATAGGCGTGGTCGTGGACGCACGAACCGCCGAGTCGATACCTTCGTTCGGGGAGTACCGGCAAAGAGGCGCGACCGTGCTGGTTTCGGGAACACTGCAATCGGCCTGCGACGAGCATGGCGGTGACCTCGATGTGCATGCGACGTCATTTCGAATCATCGATGACGGCGAGGCCCGAGAGCATGTGATAGATCCTGCGAAACCGGTCCTCGCGGTTGGCGCCATCGCGGTGGCGCTCGCCTTGGCGTGGCTCTACCGGAGGCGGCGTCGCCGTTCGTTCGTCATCTGATCGCGGGTGGGTTGAGCCCGATTCGCGACAGCTACGAACCTGCGCCGCGCATGATGCCTGCGACCATCCCGCCCAAGTAGGGGACGAGCCAGACGGCCCACACCGCGATGCTGTAGCGGTGAAAACCCTTTCGCACGGCGTCGCTTCCGCGCACGAGCGTCCACGTGGCCCACACCGCGTGCACGGCCATCAGCCCGAGCGCGCTCGCTCCGGTGACGGTGTGGATCCAGTCGTTGACGCCGCCTTGTGCGACGAGCATCCGCAGCATCATCTCGGTCGCGGCCGTGTCGCAGGCGATGCCCAACCAAAACGCCGTCACGTGCCAGGTCTTGAGGTCTCGCGCCGCGCGCTCGGCCCAGACGCCCGTCGTGTAGAAGACGAAGGCGAGCGACATCACGATGGCTGGGACGATCAGTTCGCGCGGCATGGTGCCATGGTACTGCAGCGGGACGAACGCCGGGACCGCTACCAGTTCACGAGGCGACGCTGACCTTCAAGAGTGCGCACATGCGTGGCGTCGTGGACGACCTCGAGGCACCCCTTGTACTCTCCCCCGGCGTCACGCATGGCAAGGTAGCGGATGTGGATGAAGCGGCTCTGGATCTCGATCCAGAACTCGGCAGAGTCCTTCTCGCCAGCCTTGAAGGCCGCGAGGATCTCCTCGACCTTCTCGAGGCTCGCCGGTGGATGGCAGTTTCGCACTTCGCGCCCGATCGCACCGGGGCTCCTGGGAAAGACGCGTTCGCCCTCGGAGTAGAAACGCACGCGGTCATGCTCGTCGACGTAGCTGACATCGAAGGGGAGCGCGCGCAGCATGAGATCGAGCTGTTCGAGCGAGAGCGCTCCTGTGGGAAGAGGCAGCAGCATCGGGCCTTCGGCGTCAGCATGGGCAGAGGTTCCGGTTTCGGTCGAAGAGGGAGTCGCCGTCACTGCGGGGCCTTCGATCCACGCATACCCGATCTCGGCGTCCCCGGCGGCCATTCCCTGCCACTCGGCGTCCGTGATCACCTGCAGGGCGGTCGGGAAGAGGATCTTCTCCTCCTTGTAGATCATGTCATCGATCATCGTGAGGAGTTCTGGCAGCATCGCGCGAAGCGAGGCCGCGTCACCTGATCTCGCGAGCGCGCCTGCGGTCTTGAGGCGGCCGATGATGTCGTCGTCGAGCCCCCACATGACTTTGGTCGGACCTTCGATCCCATGGCGCTCCAGAGCGGGGAAGAGCTGGTTCTCCTTGCGTCGGTAGTGAGTGGCGAGGGGGGCGAGCCGTTCAAGCCCTGTCGAGATGGCCTCGATCGAGCCGTCTGAGACGGCGGCGCGCAGCTCGACGACGAGCTTCTCGGCGATACGATTCTCGCGTTCGTAGAGGGCTACGGGGTGATCGTCTGAGATGGTGGGCGAAGGTGTCGCCGCAGCCGCAGCCTCGAGGGACTCCTTGAAGACCGAGACGTGTACGTCGCAGAGGCGCTGAACATCGGCGACGGGCATGCCCTCTGCGATGAGTGCTTGTTCCATCGTGGCGATCTCGAGGGAGTCGACGGCGGTGGCCAGCGCGTCGAAGTCGGCCTTGACCTCTGAGACGTCGGCGCCGTCGTGGAGTCGCCGGATGATCTCCTTGAGCTTCTCCTGACGTTTCAGCCGCAGCGCCGGATCGACGGCGGGGGCGCCCCCGGTGCCAGCGGTCTCCTCGGCGATGATCTCGTGGGTGGCGATCTGCGTGCGAAGCTCGTCGAGCAACGACTCGAGCGAGGTGTCGGCCATCTTCGCTGCGGCCTCGAGCGTGGCCACGCGCGCGACGGTGTTGTAGAGCACCGGGTTCTTGAGCTTGGCGAACTCCGGCGCGTAGCCAGCGAGGAAGTCGAGCAGGTAGGGATAGCGTTCGACCAGGTCGTGCACCTTCGTGTCGGCGGTCGGGTTCATGTCGGCTCCCTCTTCGAGTTGGTTCACGTAGATGCTTGTACCCGCTTGCTGCGGTCAACCAAGCTTCGTCCCGCGCTGAAGGCGTCGGCGACCTTCTCGCCCAGTCGGCGGTACTCGCGTACCCCTGCCAGGTAGATCAGTGGGTCGAGCGCATCGACGTCGATGAGGTCACCTTCGGGGTCGCGCAAGATATCCTCGTCCGCGTGTGTCTCGACGATCTCGCCGAGGATGATGCGGTACGAGCCCACTTCGGTCTCGCCGGTGACGCGGCATTCGATGTTGTAGGGGCACTCGGCGATGATCGGTGTGACGACGATCGTCGAGGGCGACAACGTGAGTCCCGAGACGGCGAACTTATCGGTGTCGCGACCGGTCGCCAGACCGAAGAAGTCAACGACGGCCGCCATGTCCGCGCGCGGGATGTTCACCGTGAACGTGCCGGTTTCCCTGATGAGCGACAGCGTATGGCGGCTCTCTCGCAGGCCCATCGCGATCGTGGGAGGCGTCGAAGCCACGACGTTTATCCAGGCGACGGCCAAAGCGTCGGCATCTTCGAGTGTGCCGCCCACGACGAGCGGGCACGGCATGGGGAACAGCCGCTCGACGGGACCTATCGTGCGCTTCACGTTGACGCTCCTTCCGTGGTGTCACAGCTCGGTGCATAATTCCATCTTGCTTTATACACGTCAGCCGGATAGACTGCTCGGAACTCTTGTGGCTCCCGATTCGGGGGCATCATTCAGCGGAAGGAGGTGCGAGGAAGCGATCATGGTACGCATCTCGGTGTTCGTGATGATGGACATGATGATGACCCAGCCCGGGTCTCTCGACGTATGTGTCGGACTCGGGCGGCCAATGAGCGACCGCTAGCGCGCGCGGTCGGGAATCATCCCCACATCCACGAAACCGAAAGGCGGAACATCATGACCGACTCCATTGGCGCGAACGCGCCTCGCACCCCCGGGTTCGACACCCTCGCCGTCCATGCCGGTGCTACGCCCGACCCGACCACCGGTTCGCGCGCCGTCCCGATCTACCAGACCGTCGCCTACAACTTCCGCGACACCGATCACGCCGCTGCACTGTTCGGCCTGCGTGAGTTCGGCAACATCTACTCGCGGATCATGAACCCCACGAATGACGTGCTGGAACAGCGCATCGCGGGCCTTCACGGGGGTACAGCGGCCCTCGCGGTCTCGTCGGGTCACGCCGCCGAGATCCTCGGACTCCTGAACGTCGCCGGAGTGGGCGACTCGATAGTCGCATCCACCTCGCTTTACGGCGGCACGTGGAACATCTTCCTGCACACGTTTCGCAGGCTGGGAATCGAAGTGCGCTTTGTCGAGACCACCGACGTCGAAGGCTTCGCTACTGCAAGCGACGCCACCACCAAGGCGTGGTTCGTCGAGACCATCGGGAACCCCCGCCTTGACGTTCCCGACATCGCCGGGCTCGCTGATCTGGGTCGCAGTTTCGGGATTCCGCTGTTCGTGGACAACACGTTCGCGACGCCGTACCTGTGCCGTCCGGTCGAGCATGGCTCCGCGGTCGTCATCGAGTCGCTCACCAAGTGGCTGGGCGGTCACGGAACGAGCATAGGCGGCATTCTCGTCGATGGAGGTAACTTCGACTGGGGTACGGGCCGCCATCCGTTCTTCATCGAGCCTGACGAGAGTTATCACGGACTCAAGTTCTGGGACGTGTTCGGTGATTTCCCGGGCTTGGGCAACGTGGCGTTCGCGATCCGGGCCAGGGTCAATCTGCTACGTGACTTCGGAAGCTCGCTGTCGCCGTTCAACGCGCAGCAGTTCCTGCTCGGAGTCGAGACGCTCTCACTGCGTGTCCAGCGCCACTGCGACAACGCACTCGCGGTCGCACGTTTCCTCGAAGCCCATCCGAAGGTTGACTGGGTCGCTTACCCGGGCCTTGACTCGCACCCCACGAAAGCCAACGCCGACAAGTATCTGACGAACGGATACGGTGGAGTGGTGGCGTTCGGCGTGAAGGGGGGCCTCGCGGCAGGCAAGAAGCTCATTGACTCCGTCAAGCTCTTCAGCCACCTTGCCAATGTGGGTGATGCGAAATCGCTCATCATCCACCCCGCTTCGACCACTCACTCGCAGCTTTCCGAAGATGAGCTGGAGCGGGCCGGCATAGGGTCGGACTTCGTACGACTGTCCATTGGTATCGAGGATGTCGCAGACATCATCGCCGATCTCGAGCAGGCGCTGGAGCAGGCCTAAGACCGTGGCGGAGACACACGCGAGCGAACCGTGGAACGACGTCGGCAGCGCCGGCGTCGTTCCCGCGCGCTCACTCACCCTCACGGATGTGGCGCTTTCCTCGGGAGCGGTTCTCCCACTCGTTGAAGTGGCCTACGAGACTCTCGGCACCCTCTCGCCAGAGCGGGACAATGCGATCCTGCTGTGCCACGCGCTTTCCGGTGACGCTCACGTCGCCGGCTGGCGTGAAACAGAGGCGCGCGCTGCCGGGTGGACGCCTGAAGCAGGCGTCAGTTGGGCCCCCGTTGAACTCGCGACGGGTGACCCGGACTCCGCGCCTGAGACGTCGATCAGGCCCGGCTGGTGGGATCCGTTCGTGGGTCCCGGCAAGGCTTTCGACACGGATCGCTACTTCGTGGTCTGCGTCAACGTGTTGGGGGGGTGCTCGGGGTCGACCGGCCCGGGGAGCGTCGATCCGGGCACGAAAGAGCCCTACGCACTGGAGTTCCCGGTCGTCACCATCGAAGACATGGTCGACGTCCAGGTACGAGTGCTCGACGCGCTTGGCATAGAGCGCCTGCTCGCGGTCGCTGGCGGCTCGATGGGCGGCATGCAGGCTCTCGCGTGGACGAAGCGCTATCCACAGCGTGTGGCGACCTGCGTCGCCATCGCGACGACGTGGCGTCTGGCCGCCCAGGCGATCGCGTTCAACGAGGTGGGCCGTGCGGCGATCCTCGGCGACCCCGCGTTCGCGGGAGGTCGCTACTACTCGAACGCCACAGGCCCGAGTCACGGCCTGGCGGTCGCGCGCATGATCGGCCACATCACATACCTCTCCGACGAGTCGATGCACGAGAAGTTCGGCCGTCGGCTGCAGGGCCGCGACGAGTTCGCGTATCGGTTCGAGACGGAGTTCGAGGTAGAGAGCTACCTGGCCTACCAAGGCAAGCGGTTCACCGAGCGGTTCGACTCGAACACGTATCTTTACATGACGAAGGCGATGGACTACTTCGACCTGTGCGGTGACTCCGCGTCGCTGTCGGACGCCTTGGCTGACACCTCGGCGCGCTATCTGGTCATGTCGTTCTCGAGTGACTGGCTCTTTCCCACATACCAGTCACGTCAGATCGTCGAGGCGCTCCAGTCCACCGGCGCTGAGGTGAGTTTCGCCGAGATAATCTCTCCGTACGGTCATGACGCCTTCCTGCTGGAGCCGGAAGCGCAGTACCGCTTCATCGTGCCGTTCCTGCAGCGAGCGCTTGTGGACGAACGCGCACGCACAGAGGTGGTTTCGCGATGACGCCTGCTGACTTCTTGCGCGCTGACCTGCGACTTATCACCGAGATCGTGCCGGAGGGAAGTCGAGTGCTCGATCTGGGCTGTGCCGACGGTTCCCTGATCGCGCACCTGCGCGACGAGCGCGGTTGTACCGTGCGCGGCGTCGAGCTCGACCACGCAGATATCGCAGCCGCGCTGACCTGCGGACTGTCGGTAGTCGAGGCGGATCTCGACGTCGGGCTCTCGGGATACCCCGACGAGAGTTTTGACGTCGTGGTGCTCTCGCAGACGCTGCAGGTCGTGCGTCGGCCCGCGTTCGTTCTCCGGGAGATGCTGCGAGTGGGCAAGCGGGGCGTGATCTCGTTTCCCAACTTCGGTCACTGGAAGGTGCGAGGGTATCTCGCCCTGCGCGGACGGATGCCCGTCTCTCGATCGATTCCGTTCAGTTGGTACGACACCCCGAACATCCACCACACGACCATCCACGATTTCCGGGACTTCGTCACCGCGAACGGAGGCGAGATCGAACGTGAGATCGCGTTGCTCACAGAGGGATGGCATCGCTCGGAGATCCAGCGGGTGAAGGTGTTGCCGAACCTGCTCGCAGATACGGCCGTGACAGTGATTCGACGCGCCGGATAGCGGCCGGTTCCGACTCTCGGGGTATCCTGTCATCGATGAGTAAGGAATCCACACAGCTTTGGGACCTTGGTCGGCTGGGCTTCTCTGATCGCGAGACGGCGTTCTTCGCGTCGTTTGTCGAACAGGGTTTCGAGCCTGCTCGGGTTGCCCGGGTCGACCGTGGACTGCCGCTTGTGGCGAGCGCGCGCGGTTTCGAGCGCGCTGAGCCGGCGATCCACCTCGTCAAGTCGGCTGATACCTCGATGAGCAGGGCGGTCGTGGGTGACTGGGTCGCGCTGGCCCGCCCCGAAGGTCACGAGATGCCGATCATCGAGGCGATCCTGCCGCGACACGGAGCTTTCTCGCGCAAGGACCCGGGCGAGGAGACAGGCGAGCAGGTACTCATCGCCAACGTCGACGTTGTGTTCGTGGTGCAGTCACTTTCGGGCGGCGGCCTCAACGTATCTCGTCTCGAACGAGAGCTTGTCATGGCATGGGAGAGCGGTGCCCGCCCGGTCGTCGTGCTCACGAAGTCCGACCTCAACCGCGAGTACGAAGAGCAGCGCAGAATTGCCGAGGAGGTCGCGCTCGGCGTGGACGTCATCGTCGTGAGCGCGGTCACTGGGGAGGGAGTCGACGAGGTGCGCGCCGCCGTGCCGCCGAGTTCGACCGCCGCGCTTCTGGGCAGCTCGGGAGTGGGCAAGTCCACTCTCATCAACTACCTCGTGGGTAACGAGGCGTTGCCGACTGCTGCCGTCCGTGAGGGCGACGACAAGGGCCGACACACGACGGTGGCGCGTGAGCTCGTGATATTGCCAGGGGGTGGGGTGCTGATCGATACGCCGGGCATGCGTGCCATCGGTCTGTGGGACGCCGAAGACGGGCTCGCCGCGGCGTTCCCGGATATCGAAGCGTTTGCCGTGAGCTGCCGTTTTCGCGATTGCGGCCACGAAGAGGAGCCCGGATGTGCGGTAGTGGCTGCGGCCGAAGCGGGTAATCTCGCGCTTCGCAGACTCGATAGTTATCGTCGGTTGACGGATGAACTGGCCGAAGTCGCTCGTCGCCGCGACGAGAAGGCGTGGCGCTCCGGCGAACAGGCCGCGCGCATCATCAGCAAGGCGGCGAAGCGTTTCTACCGCACTGAATCCAAGCGCAAAGGCCAGTAGCAGGAAGCAGGCTACTGATCCGTGTCGCCGCTACGACGGGTCCTGAGACTCCGCTGCGAGGATGAGGGCGTCGACCACCGTTGGATCGAAGCGCAATCCGGAGTCGCGCTCGATCTCCATCAGGGCCTCCGGCGGAGTGAGCCCTCTGCCGTGAGGCCTGTGCGCGACCAGTTGGTCCCAGGCATCCGCGACGCAGAGGATTCGCGTTCCGCGCGGGATGGCGACCCCGCCCAAGCCTGCGGGACCGCTGCCGTCGAAACGCTCGGCGCACATCTCGATGAGTGGAACCACGTTCTTGAGCAGGCCTCCGGTGTCGCCGCCCACGCGCCTCGCGACCGCGACCCCCGAAGCTGTCTCGCCGCCGTCACCGTTGGCGGCGGAAGCCTTGCGCAACACGGCGTTCGCGACGCCGGTCTTGTGCAAGTCGTGCAGGAGGCCCGCCACGCGCACGTCTTCGATCTCGTCGACCGGCAGGTTCATCGCTACGCCTATCCGCGCCGCCATCTTCGCGACACGCGCCGAATGGCTCTCCGCGTACTGATCGACCGCGTCCACCAGTTCCGAGAGAACGTCGACGAGGCCCGCATACGCGGTGCGCAGTTCGGTGCTGACGGCGGCCTTCGCCTCGTATAAGGTCCCCACGACGTAGGCCGTGACCACGGTGAAAGCCCCCCAGATGAAGAGCGCCACACCGGGACCACGGCCTGGCGGAGGCTCGAAGACGGAGGGGTTCATCGCCGCGTAGATGCCGACCATCAGCACGGCGGCCACGGCGATCATCACTCCTTGTCGGCGACCGAGGAAGTACGCCGCGATCAGCACCGGGAGCTGATAGAAGCTCAGAAACGCCATCTTGTCGACGGCGACGAGGATCGCGAACGCGGTGGCGGCGACCAAGACGAGGAGGACCAGTGGTTCGGCGGCCAGCACGTTTCCGTGTCGCTGAGTTCGCATGAGGTTTCTCCCGAGTCGAGTCCGAGGGCAGTCAGGTGTTCAGAGGGTATCGTAGCGCGTGTGTACGCTCGCGCAAGGACGCGACGCGAGTGCGGCGGATGCCGTGGTAGGGTGGATCACATTCAACCGAGGAGGGGTGCGTGGTGTTGATGCTCGCTGAGCGCTACGGCGGTGTCGCGATGCTGCCCTGGGTCGCGATCTGTGACCTGCCAACGGTTCTGGAGCCCCTGAGGGTCGACGCCGAGGTGGGCTCGCTGTACACCAAGCGAGACGACCTCACAAGCGCCGCGTACGGCGGCAATAAGGCGCGCAAGCTGGAGCTCTTGCTGGGCGGTGCGCTGGCGGAGGGCCGCAAGGCCGTCGTGACCTTCGGAGCGTACGGCTCGAACCACGCGCTCGCGACTGCCGTTCACGCATTCGCCCTGGGGCTCGAGCCGCACGTCGTGCTCTCGCCGCAACCGCCCGGCCCTTTCGTCGCACGCACGCTGCGGGCCCACGCATGGCTGGGTACCGCGATCCACCCCATCGCGGGCTGGGATGGTCGGCGCGAGGCGGTACGCGTGTTGCGGGAGCTCACGGTGCGCGACACCATCGAGCCGGCGGTGATTCCGATGGGGGGCACGAACGCGCTCGGTGCGGTGGCTTACGTGAATGCCGCGTTCGAGCTTCTTGAGGATGCCGGGGCGGGCCATCCTCCCAACCGCGTCTACGTCGCGGCCGGCACCTTGGGGACTGCGATCGGCCTCGCCATCGGCTTCGCAGCCGCAGGCGCACCAACTCGCGTCGAGGCTGTGCGCGTGACGCCCACCGAGATCTGCAACGTCGAGATCGCTCGCGAACTCTGCGACAGAACCATTGAGCTGCTGAGCGGTCTCGCCCCCTCGTTTCCGACCTTGCACTTCGAGGACCTGCCCTTCACCCTTCGCGAGGAGTACGCCGGACCCGGCTACGGTGTGGCCACGCCGGAGACGGTTCGTGCGGTCAGCGCCGCGCGCGACGCCGGGATCGCCCTGGAGACGACCTACACCGGCAAGGCGTTCGCAGCGCTGCTCGATGACGCCCGCGCAGGGCGTCTCGCAGGAGAGCGCGTCGTGTTCTGGAACACCTACAGCTCGGCGCCTCTGCCCCCGCGCGGTCGTGACCAGGCACTGCCGGATGTGGTGCGCGTCTACGTCGAGGAGTGCGATCGGCTGTATCCGGCAACGGTTGAGGCGTTTGAGGAAGGAGCCACCCCATGAGTTGGCGAGGCTTCGGTAGCGACAACCACTCTCCTGCGCATCCGGCGGTTCTCGCGGCTATGGCCGATGCGAACGCGGGACATGCGCATGCGTACGGCGATGATCCCTGGACCCGGCGCGCCGTCGACATCCTGAAGCATCATCTGGGCGAGGAGTGCGACATCGCGTTCACCTTCAACGGCACAGGAGCCAACTGCGCAGCGCTTGCCTCGGTGTGTCGTCCGTGGCACTCGGTGATCTGCGCCACCACAGCGCACATCAACTGCGACGAAGCGGCGGCGCCTGAGCGTCTCGCAGGTGTCAAGCTGATCCCGGTTCCCGCCCCCGACGGGAAGCTCACGCCCGCGCTGGTCGAACCGCACCTGTCCGTCCTCGGATTCGAGCATGCGGCCCAGCCCAGGGTCATCAGCGTGAGCAACGTGAGCGAACTGGGCACCGTCTACTCGCCGGTCGAGCTTCGGGCGCTCGGAGAGATCGCCCACGCGCACGGGATGCTCCTGCACGTGGACGGCGCTCGACTCGCCAACGCCGCCGCCGCTTCTGAGTGCGGTCTTCGCGAGATCACCGTGGACGCGGGCGTCGATCTGCTGTCGTTGGGCGGCACGAAGAACGGCATGGTGGCTGGCGAGGCGGTGGTGGTGTTCGGTGAGGCGCGCACGCGCGAGCTCGTCTTCGCTCGCAAGCAGCTCGCGCAGCTCGCGAGCAAGATGCGTTTCATCGCGGCGCAGTTCATCGCGATGTACGACGGCGACCTGTGGTTGGAGTGTGCGCTTCACGCCAACGCGATGGCCCAGCTTCTTGCTCGCTCGGCGCGTGAGCGCGGGGTGACGCTCACGCAGCAGCCGCAGGCCAACGAGGTGTTCGCCCTGCTGAGATCAGAGACGGTGGCGTCGCTTCAGGAGCGTTTCCATTTCCACACGTGGGCGACGGGCGCCGCGCCCGGCATGCACGAGGTGCGCTGGGTGTGTTCGTGGGACACGCAGGTAGACGACGCCGAGGCGCTCGTCAACGCGCTGGCTCCGTAGTGTTGCACTGCGCTCAGCGCAGACGGGCCTCGATGCGGTAGACGGTACCGCCGTGGTCGACGAGGTAGAGCTCCCCGTCGGCGTCCTCGCCGAAACTCGACGGGTTGCCCACGTTGCGCGCCAGTACGCGCTCCTCACGGACGGCATCGGGGTCACCGCCGACGGAAGCATCGAGGCGCAGCCCTGCGACCCATCCGTCGACGTAGTCGGCGTACAGGTACACGCCGTCGAGTTCGGGATACGCACTGCCCCGATAGACGTATCCTCCGGTCACGGATCTGCCTTCGCCGCGCCCGTACTCGACGACCGGGAAGATGAATCCCCTGGAGGACGGGTTCGTGCCGTCGGGGTAGGGATGGGTCGCCTCCCAGATGTTCCATCCGAAGTTCGCTCCGGCGGCGCTGCTGAGCTCCACGTGGTTGATCTCCTCCCGTGCGGTCTGCCCGACGTCGCCTATCCACAGGTCACCGTTCTCCCGATCGAAGCTGAATCGCCACGGGTTGCGAAGCCCTGATTGGTATGCCTCCGGAACGAGGCCGGAGGTGCCGACGGGACCGGGGTTGTCGCTGGCGGGGCGTGCCCGACCGTTGCCGCTCACGTCCAGTCGAAGCATCTTGCCGAGCAGCGAGTCGGGATCCTGTGCGCGACCTTCGGGGTCACCGCCGGATCCTCCGTCTCCCATGCCGACCCATAGCATCGAGTCCGGGCCGAAGATGATGCAGCCGCCGTTGTGGTTCCCATAAGGCTGTGGGACCTTGAGCACGCTCAGTGACCCCGTGAGCGCGGGGCTGTCGGATGCTGGGTCCGCAACGGTGTAGCGAGTCACCACGGTGTCGCCCTTGCGATCCGTGTAGTTCACGTAGAACCGCCCGCTGGTCAGGTAGTCGGGAGAGAACGCGAGTCCGAGCAGTCCGCGCTCGCCACCTGTCGAGACGAGGTCTGAGATGTCGAGGAACTCCCCGCGGACCACGGCGCCGTCACGGATCACGCGGATCCGGCCGCCCTGCTCGACGACGAAGAGCCTGCCGGAACCATCCCCGGCGTGAGTGAGAAACACCGGCTTGTCGAACCCGCGCGCGACTTGCGAGAGGGTGACATCGATCTGGTCGAGCGCGACTCTCGTGCCGCTCGGCGTCGACGTGGGCTGGGGCGTCACGGCGGTCATGGGTGTGGTGCGTGAGGCGTCGGGATCGCAACCCGTCACCAACGCTATGACGACCGTCACCATGGCGATGGACACGATCACGCGCATGGCGAGGGCCGCGCGCAACGCCGTCTCCGTCGCCATGCGGACTTCCTCTGCTGTGGATGGGTTCTCTCGGGGGTTCTTGCCCAATAGCATGCCGAGACACCCACTCCACTGAAGGTGAGGCGTGCTTACAGATACTGCCAGACGTCGTCGACTCCCGCGTCAAGGGCGGGCACGCATTCCTTGATGGTGCGAAGCGAGGTGCCGGTCTCGACGTCGATGATGCGCAGGTCCAGAGTCTCTGGTGTCTCGAGCCACCGCCCGGACGCGTCGGCGAGCACCTTGACCCGCGGGTGAAGGAGGTCGTCGTTGTTGACGCGGTAGACGACTGCGGTCGATTCATCGTCAAGCATCACGACGGCGCCCATCGGGTAGATGCCGAGCATCGCGACGAGTGCCTTGGTCACACCTGGATCGTAGGCCTTACCGCGGCCTCGCATGAGCACGGCGAGGGCCTTGTCGGGACGTATCTCGCGTCGAAACGGTCGGATCGTCGTCATCGCGTCGTAGGCGTCGCAGACGGCGACGATCTTGGAGAACAGGTGCTGTTCAGCGTTGCCCGAAGGCTCCGGATAGCCCATCAGGTCGTGGCGTTGGTGGTGTTCGTAGGCGACGATCATCGGCATGTTGTCGGCGAGCTGGATTCGCTTGAGCAGGTCCGCTCCGTCCTCGGTGTGGTGCTTGATCCGCTGCCACTCCTCAGCGGTCAGCGGCCCGGCCTTCAAAAGCACCTCTTCCGGAATGCGCACCTTGCCGATGTCATAGAGCAGCGCCGAGAGCCCCAGACTCCGCAGCTCGTCACCGTCGAGCCCGAGTGCGGAGCCCAACGAGAGCGCGAGGATGCACACGTTGATCGAGTGGTTGAGCGTGTAGTCATCATGGCCCTTGATGGCGGTCAGGCCGAGAACCGCCGCCGGGTCCTGCAGCAGGTTGTCGAGCAGCGAGCCCACGACGCCCTGAAGCGACGCGACCTCGGCGACACGTCCCAGCTTGGCCTGCGCTTCGATGTCACGCATCGCCGTGATTCCTGTGTCGTAGGTCTCGCGGGAGCGTGCGCGCACCTCGCGCGTCCTCTCCTCGTCGGTATGGCCGTCAAGCGTGCTCGTCTCGGCAAGGGTGATCGCGCTCACGCCGCGGGAAGCGAGGTAGTCCTGGGCTGCTTCGATCTCGGTGATGAGGGTCTCGTCGAGCATCTCGAGCAGCGTGGCCGCCTCGGTACCGGTGAGCGCCGCTCTGAGCGTCACAGCCGAGACCCCATGCGCGAGGAGGTCTTCGATGAGTTTGCGGTAAGTGACGCTTTCCTCGGGGAAGACCTGGTTCTCGACGAAGAGGGTGTTCTTGTAGATGTTGATGGTGACTTCGCCGAATCCGAAGCCTTTCAACACGCTCAGCGCCGCAGTGAGCTCGTTGAGGGAGCCTTCCACCGAGGGGTGGGTGGTCGGGTAGAGCGCCGCGTTCGTGTGCGCGACCGCCAGGGTGCGTACGAGTTCACGCGCTGCGGTCAGCAGTTCCGGCGTGGCGAAGGGCGCCCGGACAGCTACCATCGGGGGCGTGCCTGACACGGTCTGCGCCGCGATCTCGTCCGGTCCGGCGAGTGGACCCTCGTTTTCGGGGCGATCTGGGGAATCGGTCACGGCTGACTCACTCCTCGGTTTCTCGCGAGCTCGTCCGCCACCCGGATGGCGCGGTTTCGAAGCTCTCTGCTCTTTCTGCCCAACCCGAAGGTTCGTTGTGCGAAACGTCTGAGCGCACGTTCCGCATCCGGTGTCGCGATCTGCTCGAGCGCACCGATGACTTCTCTGCGCGTTTCGTACGTGCGCTGTAGCACGTTGAGGTCCTCGAGCGCCCGTGACAAGGCCGGAACCGCGCTGGCGATCCGTGCGCGGCCGATCTCCCTGACGACGTGGCGCTGCGTCTCGGGTTCGCGGTGGTTGAGCGCCCGCGTGAGTGTCGCGACCGCCTCCGGTGTGCGCATCATCGACAAGGCGCCCACCGCCGAGAAGCGCACCTGCTCGTCGAGGCTGCTCAAGGAGTCGGCGATGACCGCCACCGCCCTGCGGTCCCCGAGTTGCGGCAAGATGCGGAGAACGGCGACGACCAGAGCGGTGTCACTCGAGCGCAGTTTCGGTCGTGCCGCGCCGAGGATGCTCTCACTCATCCCTCTGAGGACCGGGCGCAGAAGCGAGCGTCTTGATTCTGACAGCCGAATGTAGGAGTCGAGCAGCACTTCGGCACCCACGGTACCGGCGGCGCTCAGGATCTCTCCGGCGATCGCGGCATCAGCGTCGGTGACGGCCGCTCGACACACGTCGCCGAGAACACTCGGGTCGGCCAGCGAGGAGCGAGCGGTCACGACTTCGTCGGTGAGAGAGGGCTCGGCTGCGATCTCGTCGAGGCGCCGCAAGGCCTCGCGCACCACGATGAACGCACCATCGCGGGCGGCCTGTGACATGAACTCGCCCATCGCTCGGACGGTCTCCGCATCAACTGACGTGCGTGACACCGCGGTGGCGGTTGCAAGCGCGCGCCCCGCGCTCAGGGTCGGGGAGGCGATGGCGACCTGCCGATCGAGGTCGTGGGCATCGTCCTCGAGGGCCACGGCCTGTGCCATCTCCTGAGCTTGGTCTTCGGAAGATTGACCGAAGTCGGGCTCATACGAAGGGCGCGGTTTCAGCAGGAGCGTGAGCGCTTTGAGCGTTTCCGGTGGCAACTGAAGTGCCCCGACGACTCGACCGGGGTCCGTTCCGGCCGTTGTGGCGACCAGTCGAATGAGGCGAGCGAGTGCCGCCGGCTTCATCGTGGCGACGACGGAAAGCATCCCGTCCATCCGGCGCCCTTCAGTATCCGCCGCAAGCGACATGGCGAGCACACGCACGCGGGTGGCCTCGTCAAGGCGCAGCATCGCTGCCGCGATGCGCTCAAGCGCGAGCCCTTTGGTCGCGCCTTCGAGGCGTGAGACGGCCTCGGCGACCTCATCGCCAGCAGGACCGGAGGTCGCAGCGGAAGCCCGCCGCGTGACCGTTTCCACGACCTCATCGGCGATCTCGTCAAGCGGCGCGGTGGCCAGATCGAGTCCGAGCAATCCCTGCTGAGCCGAGGCCCTCAGCGAGACTTCGATGACCGCGAGGTGGTCCACGCCAGCCGCGACGAGCGCGGCTCGGGGACCACCGCTCGCCCTGATCCGTGCGGGATCCGTGGTCGCGACCGCGATCAGAGCCAAAGCCTCGTCGGTGGTCACTCCCGGGGCGATGATCAGCTGGCCGACCTGCATGGCGTGCAACGACTCGGCAAGCGCGATGGTCTGGCTGTGACCGCCTCCCACGAGCGTGTCACCGATCCGGAATCCGTCCGGACTCACGTTCAGGCGCAACGGGCCACCGACCGCGAGATCACGAGCCCGGCTCACGAATCGCTCTGTGGCTTCGAGGGGAAGAGCGCTCGAGGACGGGTAGAGACGGGCCGCGGTCGTCGCCGCAGCAAGAAGGCGCAGCGCCTCTTCCGCTCGAGGGAAGCTCCGATTCTCCACCGTCGCGCCGACCCTCCTTCACGGAACTCTCTGATATGGGTATATCGGCTCAAGGGCGCACACGCTACACAGTGCTGTGCGTGCTGTCACACTCGACATCGACGGGATTCCCGCCACACGGGTACATCCCGTTACAGTGTTGCAGATTCCACTTCTTCATGAGGATGACACGTGCCGCTCAGAACTGAAGCCTACTATCGAGGCGTGGCCGCCGCAGCGATTCGCGCCGTGGGGTGCGAGGAACCGCCCGTTCCCCTCGAGAACATCCTCGCGGCGCTGGGGATACCCCTTCGCCTCGTGAACCTGCCGGACTTCTTCACGGCCGCCACCGTCTACGAGGATGGGCTTCCGGTGATGGTGCTGAACTGGGCGAAGAGCGAAGCGCAGCGTACCAACGCATTGGCGCACATGATCGGCCACGTACTTCTTGTCATGGAAGGTGACGGCAACGCGTTCGCTCGCGAGTCCATGGATCACGGCGATGCGGACCTCGTTGCCCGCGAGCTCGTCTTGCCCATGCAGATGGTGATCGATCAGGCCCGCTTGTGGTTCAACGACTATCGCTACCTCGCGCGGCTCTTCGGAGTCGATGAGGAGATCATGCTCGGACGCATGCAGGACATGGGGCTCATCAGGGGGCCGGAAGGCATGAGCTGGAACTACTGAGTCGGCATGAGGGCCCTAGCGGTATCATCCGTATGGAAGCGGTCACTCGCTCAAGTCCTGTGTCCGGAGAATCGAGAGGGGATTCATGCGCACCAGCTACGCGGTGGGCGTCGACGTCGGAGGCACGCGCATCGCAGCGGGACTCGTCGAGCGCAAAGGGCGTGTCGTCCGTGACGCGAAGTGCCTGACACCGCAGACAGGTCCGTTCGCGATCATCGACGCGATCATCGACTTGGTTGCCGAGGTCGCGGTCGGGACTCACCCCTCCGAGGTCGCGGGTATCGGGATCGGCCTGCCGGCGCAAGTCGACTTCTTGCGCCAGGAGATCGAGTTCTGCACCAACCTGCCGCTCGCGGGAGTCGACGTGCGCTCCTTGGTCATGTCACGGACCAACAGCGAAGTCACCATCGATAACGACGGCCACATGGCTGCGATCGGCGAGGCCAGGTTCGGTGCCGCCAAGGGGGCTCGCGACTTCCTGATGATCACTCTGGGGACGGGTGTCGGAGGCGGCCTGTGGGTCAACGGCGAGCCGTATCGGGGTTCTCGGGGCCTCGGCGGCGAGATCGGCCACGTCGTCATCGAACTCGATGGACCTCCCTGTCCTTGCGGCGGAACGGGACATCTCGAAGCATATCTCGGCCGTCCTGCGCTCGCCGCCAAGGGGCGTGAGGCCGCAAAGGCGTTCTCGGGACGAGCGATCCTCGACGCCGCAGGTGGCAGCCCGGCGGACATCACGGCAGAAGCCGTGGTCCTGGCCGCGCGGGGCGGTGATGCTGTCGCACGCAGAATACTCATGGACGCCGGCCAGATCCTGGGTCGCGCGCTCGTCGGTTTCGTCAACATTCTGAACCCGCGTCTGGTGTGCGTCGGCGGGGGTATCGGCGAGGCGGCAGATTTCCTCGTGGACAGGGCGGCCGAGGTGATGCGCGCAGAAGCGCTGGCAGGCAGGCGTGACGTGTCCGTCGTGCAGGCCGTGCTGGGAAATGACGCAGGCATCCTCGGGGCGGCCGCACTCGCGTTCGACGAACACGACTCCCGAGAAGGACTCCATCGCTAGCAGCCAGAAGGAGGCTCGCGTGTCTGACGATCGCATCGAATCGCATGAAGAGCGGATCTTGATCCTGCGGGACAAGGTGGCAAGAGAAGGATTCACCGTCCCGGCAGACGTGCTCGAATACATCGCGGCCCGCCACGGGCTGCCGCAGACGCTGAAGGGCGCGCTGATCAACGTGCAGGCGTACGCCTCGCGCCGCGCTCTCCCCGTGGACATGGACCTCGCTCGTCTCGTCCTCGAGGGGGTGCGACGCAGCACTCCGCAGCCACTCGCGCCAATCGCCGAATCCGCGCCTCCTGCGTCGACCGAGGCTACGCCGACCGCCATCAGCGAGACGCTCTTCGTCGCCGAGGCGCCCTCGCTGTTCGAGCCGATCGCGACGCCTGCCAGCGTCGCGCCCGAGCCCCCCGCCGCTTCGCGCGCGACGGTGTGGTTCGCGCCCATGCGCAGCTCCAAGAAGGAGTCGCTCGTCAAGCGCGCCGGTCGCGCCTTGCAGCGAGCGGGCCTGGCCGAAGCCGTCGCAACCGGCGACATGGTCGCCATCAAGCTCCATTTCGGCGAGGAGGGCAACACCGGATTCGTCCAGCCCATCTTCTTGCGAGAGGTCGTGCGTCTCGTCTCCGAGGCCGGGGGCAAGCCGTTTCTGACGGACTCCAACACCTTGTACCGAGGCAAGCGTTCCAACGCCATCGACCACCTGGCGTGTGCCATTCACAACGGGTTCTCGTTCGCCACCATCGAGGCACCAGTCATCATCGCTGATGGCCTCGATGGTCGTGAGGCCGCAGACGTCGCGATACACGGCTTCGATCACTTCGACAGCGTCCGCATCGGCTCTGCGGTATTGCACGCCGATGCGATGGTGGTGGTGACGCACGTCAAGGGCCACGAGGCCACCGGATTCGGTGGTGCGCTCAAGAACGTCGGTATGGGTCTTGGGTGCCGTAGCGCGAAACAGCGGATGCACTCGGATCTGAAACCGCAGGTCTCGGCGGAGAAGTGTACGGCGTGCGGACGCTGCGTGAAGTGGTGCCCGGTCGATGCGATCGAGATCACCTCAGAGCGTGTGGCGCGCATCGACTACGGGCCCTGTTACGGCTGCGGAGAGTGCGTGGCCGCGTGCGCGTACGGTGCCATCGGCATCCAGTGGAAGACCGAGCCCGGCGCCATCCAGGAAAAGATCGTCGAGCACGTGGCAGGGGCGTTGTCCGGCAAGGACGGAAAGGTCGTCTACCTGTCGTTCGTCACGAACGTCTCGCCCGACTGCGACTGCTGGCATTTCAGTGACGCGAGCGTGGTCCCGGACATCGGGGTGCTCGCCTCGACCGACATCGTCGCGATCGATCAGGCCGCCTACGACCTGGTCACCGGCGCACGGGGCCTCGTCGGCTCCAAGGGCGAGGGGATGGACGAGGGCACCGACAAGTTCCTCGAGATCACGGGTATCGATGGGACCGTGGCCCTGGACTATGCCGAACGGCACGGACTCGGGAGCCGCGTCTACGATCTGAAGATTCTCGACTGACGACTCTTCGACCGTTGAGGGAAGGCATACATGGACTTCGGCGCGATCCTCAAGCGTTCCTGGCAGATCACATGGCGCTACAAGGCCCTTTGGATACTGGGCATCTTCGCCGGGGTGTCAGGATGCGCCGGCGGGGGAGGTGGTGGCGGCAACTCGGTGGGCTCCGACATACAAGACTCGATGGGGATCAAAGATCTGTCAAACACCCTTCCTGACCTAGGGGCCTACATTCCGCTGGCGATCGCCGCAGCCGTCTTGCTGCTCGTACTCAGCATCATCTTCTGGGTTCTTGCGGTCGCTGCGCGCGGTGGACTCGTGACCGGCGTGAGTGAGATCGAGGAGCAGCGCCCCCGAACGCTCGGAGAGATGTGGAGCGCCGGATTCGCGAAACTCCCCACGCTCATAGGCCTCGAGCTGCTCCTCAAAGGACCGCTCGTCATCATCGGGGTCGTTGTGTTCATCGTGGTCGTGCTCACCGTGGTGTCGCCCCTCTTCCACGACGCCCAGCCGGGGCCGGGGGTGGCTGTGGGACTGTGCGGAAGCCTCGCTATCGGGGTTCCGCTGCTGCTGGTGGGCTCACTCATTCTGGGCGTCATGCACCTCGTCGCGCTGCGCTACGTCATGCTCGGTGGGCGCGGAGCCATTCAGGCGGCCGGCGACTCGTGGCACTTCCTCCGGGCGCGTCTGAAGGACACGGCACTGCTGTGGCTCCTCAATCTCGCCTTGAACATAGCGGCCTCTTTCGCTGTCCTGATTCCGGCTTTCTTCGTCGGAGTGGTCGTGGCTGTGCCGTTCCTCGCCGCAGTCTCGGCGCGAAGCTGGGAGGCGCTCATCGTCATCGGTTCGGTGGTGTTCGTTCTCGTGATGCTGATCGCGATCGCCTACAACGCGGTGTGGGGCACGTACACCTCGGCGTTGTGGACGCTGTTCTTTCGCCGGGCGACCGGTCTGCACGTCGAGCCTGCGGTAGCGCAGTCGCCGTCAGCGCCATGGGTGACGCAACCCGCGCCCGCACCGCCCGCAGCGGGTCCTGAGCTCGGCCCGCCCATGGCGCCGATGTCGGCCCCGCCCGCCGAGACGAACCGCGTCGATGACTGAGTCGGGCGGTCGGCTCCTCGTCTGTGCCACACCCATCGGGAACCTCGGTGACGTGACGCTCAGGGTGCTCGAGGCGTTGCGCGACGCGGATCGGGTACTCGCCGAGGACACCAGGGTGACGCAGAAACTCTTCGCTCGCCATGGCATCGCAACACCGCTCGAGCGCTACGATGAGCACACGGCCGCGCGGCGCACCGACGGCCTCGTCGAACGGCTGCTTGCCGGTGCCCGACTCGCGCTCGTCTCAGACGCCGGGACGCCCGGGGTGAGCGACCCGGGCGCGACTCTCGTGGATGCGGCACTCCAGGCCGGTGTCGTCGTCGAGGTCTTGCCGGGTCCGTCGGCGATACTCGCCGCGCTGGTCGCGAGCGGGCTGCCAACGCACGCGTTCTACTTCGGAGGGTTCCTCCCCCGCAAGGCTGGCGAACGGGAGCGGCTGCTCGCGAGCCTGAGGTCGCTTGAAGCCACGCTGATCTTCTACGAGTCCCCGCGCCGGACGGCCTCGGCCCTCGCGGCCCTCGCCAAGGCGTTCCCGGCACGCCAAGGCGCGATGGCGCGCGAGCTCACGAAGCTTCACGAAGAAGTGGTACGCGGACCTCTGCCCCAGCTCGCAGAAGACATCGCGTCACGCGATTCGCTCAAGGGTGAGGTGGTCTTGCTCGTGTCGCCTCCCGGAGCCGGCGAGGAGCTGGATGCTCCGAGCGACGATGAGGTGGCGACGGCGGTCGAGGCCCTCGTGTCGACCGGCATGAAGCGCGCGGAAGCGGTCAGAAGAGTCGCCGCTCGCACCGGGGTGCCTCGGCATCGCGTCTACGAGATCGCACACAGGGGCTGACTCCGAGAGCAGCTCAGCGACCGCGGATCTCCTCCACGCACGTCTCGCAGACCTGGCGGTCTTTCACGTCGATCTTGGCGGCCTTCGTGTCGCCGCACAAAGCGCACGAGTCGTGGTGCTTCTGCAAGATGATGCGGTCGCCATCGACGGAGATGGACAGGTAGTCCTTCACGCTGAGACCGAATGTCCGTCGCAGCTCTATCGGGATCACGATGCGGCCCAAGTCGTCGATTCTGCGGACTATCCCGGTGTCTTGCATGGCGGCCTCTCGTTCATCTCGGCATCATTGTGGTGGCAAAGGGTTAGAATCACTGGTGAGCGACCGCAGGTGACGGACGCTTCGTCTACCAATATTACCCACGGGTATGGAGCGCCGAAACACTATGAGTGGACAATCCTTCTTCATCACGACCCCGATCTATTACGTGAACTCCGTGCCTCATCTCGGAACCGCCTACACGACGGTGGCCGCAGACGCGCTCGCCCGGTACCGGCGCATGTGCGGCGATGACGTCTTCTTTCTCACGGGGCTTGACGAACACGGCCAGAAGGTCGCGCAGGCGGCCACCGACAACGGGATGTCCGCGCAGGAGTGGGTCGATTCGATCGCGCCAACGTTCAGCCGTGCCTGGGAGCTTCTCGACATCACGCACGATGCGCTGATCCGTACCACCGAGCCCCGTCACGCGCGTGCCGTACAGCGCCTGGCGCAGACCCTGTACGACCGTGGCGACATCTACAAGGGTCACTACGAGGGCTGGTACTGCGTGCCCGATGAGACCTACTGGGTCGAAGGCGACCTGGGCGAGAACAACACCTGTCCTCAGTGTGGTCGTGTCGTCGAATCGGTCCGCGAGGACAACTACTTCTTCCGGTTGTCGGCCTACACCGACGAACTGCTCGCGCTGTACGAGGCCAATCCCGATTTCATTCGTCCGGAGTCACGTCGCAACGAGGTCTTGAGCTTCGTCAAAGGTGGTCTCAAGGACCTCTCGATCTCACGGGCCAACGTGAAGTGGGGGGTGCCGCTTCCCTGGGATACCTCGCACACCGTCTACGTATGGTTCGACGCGCTCATCAACTACATGACCGCAGTGGGATACGGCGATGACTCGGCTACCGAGGAGTTCGCGAAACGCTGGCCGGCCGATATCCACTTCGTGGGCAAAGACATCATCCGTTTCCACTGCGTGATCTGGCCGGCGATGCTCATGGCGGCCGGGCTGCCCGTTCCACGCGGGGTGTTCGCGCATGGCTTCTTGCTCACCAAGGGCGAGAAGATGAGCAAATCCAAGGGTAACGCCGTATCACCCCAAGACCTCGTCGAGCGTTTCGGGGTGGACGGTTACCGATACTACTTCTTGCGCGATGTCCAGTTCGGAAACGATGGATCCGTCTCGATGGAGGCGATGATTCAGCGCTACAACGGCGACTTGGCCAATGACTGGGGCAACCTGTGCTCTCGCTTGTTCAACATGATCGACAAGTACTTCGACGCCGCCGTGCCCGACCCGGCGGCCTCCGCGCTTCCTCAGCAGCTCGACGCCGACCTGCGAGACGTCGCGCTCAGACTGCCCGACACCTACGCCGAGCGCATGGCCGCTCTCGACTACTCCGGCGCGCTTGAGGCGACGTGGGACCTCGTCAAGACGGTCAATCGCTATATCGAGGAGTCCGCTCCGTGGAACCTCGCCAAGAGCGAGGAGACCACGCCCAGGCTCGCCGCCGTTCTCTACAACGCGCTCGAGTGTGTTCGCATCACGGCGCTGTTCTGTGCGCCGGTCATGCCTTCGACGTCGGCCGAGGTGTGGCGTCGGTTGGGTCTCGGTGACATCGCCGCTGTGACCGATCTTGGGGCCGAGGCCGCATGGGGACGCCTGTCGGTCGGCAACTCCGTCGAGAAGGGCCAGCCGCTCTTCCCGCGCATTGTCGATGAGCTCGAGTAGGACGGTGTCCGAGAGATGGCCGTCTCCGTGACACGGCTCGACGGGCTCCGCCCCCTGTTCACCGATGCGAAGGGTCGTGTCGTTGCGACGCCGGAATTCGGGGGCGCCGCGATCGCCGATACGCACGCGCACCTCGACATGCTCGATGACCCCGCACTGGCTCTCGCTCGAGCCGCACTCGCCGGGGTGGGTTTCATCGCCACCGTGGCCGACGTCACCGAGGACGCGTGGCGTACCTACGACGCACTGGGAGCGTGGCTCGCCAACGCGCGCGAACTGCTTGACGAGTCCGGACACCCTCACGTCGCGGCGCCACGTGTCCGCGTCATCCTCGGCGCGCACCCGCACAACGCCAAGGACTGGAGCGCTCAGACTGCCGAGGAGCTCCGTTCGCTGGCGGCTGACCCGCTGACCTGTGCTGTCGGTGAAACGGGGCTCGACTTTCACTATGACCATTCGCCGCGAGAGCTCCAGCGGGCGGTGTTTCGCGAGCACATCGCGCTCGCTCGTGAGTTCGATCTGCCCTGTGTCGTGCATCTGCGCGAAGCGCATGCGGAGGGGGCGAGCATCCTCTCAGAGGAAGGTGCGCCCGAGTCGGGTCTCATACTGCACTGTTTCAACCTCGAACCGGAGGTCTTGGGACCCTTTCTCGCGATGGGCTGCCATGTGAGCTTCGCCGGTCCCGCGACCTTCAAGAAGGCCGAAGAGGTCCGCGACTCCGCCCGCGTGATTCCCCCCGGGCGGCTTCTCACCGAGACCGACTGTCCGTTCATGGCGCCTGAGCCCTTCCGAGGCCAGCCGTGCGAGCCCGCGTTCGTCGCCTTCACCGCCGCACGCATCGCCGCCGCACGGGGCGAGACCCCCGAGACGTTCGCTGCGCACACTTTCCGAGCAGCGGAATCGCTTCTGGATAGAGCGCGGTCATGAGCGGTGACCGCGTGCTCTGCATCGCGGGCAGTCCGCGCCGGGGCGGTAACAGCGACCGGTTTCTCGAGGCGCTGGTCGAGGGCGTTCGCGCGGCCGGTGGCGCGCCCACGGTGCTCATCGCCTCTCAGTCCGGTGTCGCGATGTGTCGTGGCTGCAACGCCTGCTCGCGATCCGGGGCGTGTGTTCTTCGTGACCCGATGGACGAGGTGAACGCGCTCATCGACGCGGCCGCCGCGATCGCGGTTGCCACGCCCGTCTACTTCGCGACCGTTCCGGCCTCGCTCAAGGTCGTGTATGACCGCTGCCAGCCGTACTGGGCTCGTCGTTTCGTGCTCGGGGAGCCGCCCCCGGCGAAGAAGCGGCCGGGTGCGCTCGTCGTCGTGGGCGGTGGTGGCGATCCGTTCGGCACGCGCTGCGCGGTCACCCCGACGAGCAGCGTGTTCGCCGTCCTGGGCTTCTCGCTTGACGAGATCATCGAAGTCGTCGGGCCGGATGCGCCGGGTGATGCTGAGCGTTTCACGGACGGCGTGGAGCGCGCCCGGGCGGCCGGTGTGCGACTCGTCGAAAGCATCGTTCCGTGACGACCTGCGCGTTTGCGCGCTTCCCGTTCGAGCGTTAGCATTGCAGGTCCCCGTCGTTACCTGACGGTTGACATGTCGTCGATTGATTGAGGCTTTGTATGCGGGCCAGACCTACCAGGTCGGCGCGATCCCATAAGCCGCAGTACCTACTCGCAGCACTCGTTCCAGCACTCATCGTCGTCTTGAGCATCTCGGGATTCGTGTGGGCACAAAAAGACGTCACGGTCGTCGTTGACGGTCGGACGATCAACATGAAGACGCAGGCGTCGGACGTGGCCGCCCTCCTCGAGGAGGCGGGCATCGTCGTAGAGGCTGACGATGTCGTCACTCCTTCGCTGGAGACTGTGGTTGACAGTGGTGCCACCGTCGTCGTCAGACACTCGATACCCGTAGTGCTGGACCTGAGCGGCAGTCGCGTGCCGATCGACGTCGTGGGCGACACCGTCGCTGACGCCCTCATCGCGGTGGGAGCGGACCCGGCCTCGAATCCTGGGGTGCGCCCCTCGCTCGCAACGAGACTCACGCCCGACATGACGATCCACGTCCCAGACGTGTTCATCCGTGTGACGCAGGAAGACGAGTCCGTGACCGCGCCGGTCAGGCTTCGCAAGGACTCCTCGCTCGAACAGGGTCGCCGCGAAGTCGTGAGCGAGGGTAGTGTTGGGCGCGTGATGAAGGTCTACCGCGTACTCGTGACCAACGGCACAGAGGGAAGCCCGGTTCTCACGACCCAGCACACCATCGTCGCGCCGCGCGCGCGCGTCATCGCTGTGGGAACAGCCAAGAGATCGCGCGGCATCCCGGTCGCGGCTCTGTCCAGCAGGGATTCCAAGCCGCCCAAGGGTGGACGCAAGATGCGAGTCGAGGCGACGGCATACTCGGCGGCGCAGCCGGATCTCAACGACATCACGGCCACCGGCGCGAAAGCGGTTCGGGGAGTGATCGCCGTCGATCCGCGCGTGATTCCGCTTGGAACCCGCGTGTATGTGCCCGGCTACGGCTACGCCGTCGCCGCCGACACCGGCGGGGCCATCAAGGGCAAGCGTATCGACCTGTGCTTCGACACCGTGGCCGAGTGCTTCAAGTGGGGCCGCCGCATGGTGACCATCACGATTCTCGACTGAGACATGCCCGTCTCGCCCCTGGCCAACCCGTCGGCGACGATCAGCGTGCTGAAGCGGCATGGTCTCCACACCAAGAAGTCACTGGGCCAGCACTTCCTCGTGGATGACAACGTGCTCGTGCGCATGCTCGACCTCGCTCGACTCCGCGGCGACGAGACGGTGCTTGAGGTCGGGCCCGGAATCGGGACACTCTCGATCGCTCTGTGCCGCGCGGCTCATGCGGTCGTTGCAATCGAGCGTGACAACGATCTCCAGCGGGTTCTCGCTGAGACCACGCGTGAGTGTCCCCGCTTCGCGCTCGTGCACGGTGACGCCGTCGAAGTGAGCGCCGAGGCGATCTCGGAACCGTTCGGGCCTCCCGTGGCGCTCGTGGCGAACCTTCCCTATCAGGTGGCCGCGACGGTGGTGCTCCGCTTCTTCGAGATGCTGCCCTCGCTTCAGCAGGCGACCGTGATGGTCCAGACAGAGGTCGCCGATAGGATGGCGGCCACTGTGGGGACGAAGGCGTACGGCTCCTACACCGTCAAGCTGCGCTTGCTGGCCTTGCCTGCTCGACGCTTCTCGGTCGCGCCCAGCTGCTTCCTCCCGCCGCCGCGTGTCGACAGCACGGTCATCCGGCTCGACCGTCGGGTTACGTCCTGGGAGCCGGAGCTGCTCGCCTTGGCCGCTCGCATCGCCGACGCGGGGTTCGCTCAGAGGCGCAAGACGCTTCGCAACTCGCTTCGTGCGGCGTCGGGCTTGTCGGACGAGACCGTGGACGCGGTACTGTCCGAATCGGGAATCGACGGTGGCCTGAGGGCCGAGGCCCTGTCGCCAGAGTCCTACGTCGAGATGGCCAGGCAGGTGGCCAGACACCTTCCCAGGGCTGGCGTTTAGGCCGCTCATCGGCTATAATCGGCCCTCGAGCGAAGGAGGATTCCGTTTATGGAGGTAGCACGCCAACTCGAGGTGGTCGGTAGGATCCGTTCCGATCTCAAGGAACTCACCGGCTCCCGCATACGCGTTCGGGCTAACATGGGGCGCTCGAAGATCGTCGAGCGTGAGGGAGTTCTCATGCAGACCCATCCGTCCCTGTTCGTGGTCGAAGTCGAAGAGAAGCGTGCGCGCACCGCGCGCGCGTCGTATCAGTACGTGGATGTGCTCACCGGAACGGTCGAGCTCACGCATCCCGAGAGTGGACAGACCCTCTTCCCCTGGATGAACTAGCTGGCGAGAGGTGACGTGATTCATGACGGGCGCGGTTGCCGACGGGCTCCGCGCCCGTTCGTTCAGGGGGGAACCACCTTGCTGCGAGTGATCGCTCCTGCGAAGGTCAACCTGTTTCTCGGCGTCGGCGCTTCGCGTCCCGACGGATACCATGATGTCACCACGGTCCTGCACGCACTTGAACTGCATGACGTGCTGACCATCTCGCAGGCGGACTCCCTTTCCGTGACGTGCGATGTCGAACTCGGCGTGAGCGTCGCGGACAACCTCGTGCACCGTGCGGCCGTGGCATTGGCCCGTGCGTTCGGTCGTGAGCCGAACGTGAGAATCGCCATCGAGAAACGAATCCCGCACGGGGCCGGGCTCGGAGGTGGCTCGAGTGACGCTGCGGCGACCGTCGCGGGACTTGCCGCGCTGTGGGGGCTCGACCCGGGCGATGGGCGTTGCAGGGGCGTCGCCGCGGCTCTGGGGGCGGATGTGCCCTTCTTCCTGGAGCGGACTGGGGCGGCGCTCATGACGGGTCGCGGAGACCTGACCGCTCGTGTGCTGCCGACCCTCGAGGGCATCCCCGTCGCGCTCGTCAAGCCGATGTGCGGGGTGTCGACCGCAGCGGCGTATCGCGCCTTCGACGACACCCCTCAACCGTGCGGTGATCCGGCGAGGGTGATCGAAACGCTCGAGAGCCAAGACGCTCTCCAGCTCGCGCTCGCTCTTGAGAACAACATGACTCGCGCCGCAAGTGAGGTGGCCCCGGACGTGGCTGAGGCGCTATTGTGGACCCGTGGTTCGGACGGTGTGCTCGGAGCTGCGGTGGCCGGTTCGGGATCGGCCGTCTTCGCACTCTGCGAGTCGGCCAGTGCGGCGCAGCGTGTTCGTGAGGGGGCCGAGTCCTTGGGCTGGTGGTCGGAGGCGACCGTACTGAGGGCGCATGGAGTCGACGTGTGCGAAGGAGACAGCAGGTGATCAAGGTCGACGCAGTCGTTCTCGCAGGCGGAGATGGCGCTGTCATCGATCCGACGGTGAGGATCAAGGGGCTCGTGCCCGTCGCGGGCAAACCGATGGTCGAGTGGGTCGTCGAGGCGCTACGGCGAGCAGAGACGGTCGAGGGTATAGCGGTTGTCGTCCCCACTGCCGAGAACCTCGGAGCATGGGTCGACAAAGCGGACAAGATCGTCGTGTCGGACCGGATGTTCGCTGAGAACATCTTTGCCGGAGTGGACTCGTTTCGCACCGATAGGCCCACGCTCGTCTCGACGGGAGACCTTCCGGCGCTGACCCCGGAGGCGGTCGACGACTTCGTGTCGCGCTCCCTCGAGAAGGGTGCCGAGTTCAGTTACGCGCTGATCAGCGAGCAAGACATGGTCGAGCAGTTCCCGGGCTCTGAGCGAACGTTCGTGCGTATCGTCGGGGGGCGTGTCACCGGCGGCAACATGGCGGTGCTCTCGCCTGAGCTGGTGGCTCGCAACCGCGACATCGGTCAGCGTTTGTTCGAGACACGCAAGAGCCCTGTCGCCATGGCCCGCGTACTCGGCGTCGGGTTCATCGTGAAACTGCTCGCCGGGCGGCTGCGCCCCGAAGACGTCGAGAAGAAGATGGCGCAACTGCTCGGCGGAACGTGCGTCGCCTTGCGAACCCGGCATGGCTCGATCGGGGCGGATGTGGACAAGCCCATCGACGTCGTTGTGGCTGAGCGTGTCTTGTTCGAGCGCCAAAG
Source organism: uncultured Actinomycetes bacterium (assembly GCA_947085035.1). Classification (GTDB taxonomy): domain Bacteria; phylum Actinomycetota; class Coriobacteriia; order Anaerosomatales; family PHET01; genus CAMTUW01. The sequence goes on along the minus strand of CAMTUW010000001.1, from coordinate 73,334 downwards.
GGGGGAAGAAATGTCTATTGGGGGAATAGTATAATCGCGGTGTAGACGGGTGTTTCCATGTGCGGCGGGGGCCGCGAACGTGCAAACAGGCTGACAAACAAGGGGGAGACAGATGGACATCACCAAGGTCACACTCCGTCCGGTTGCGATGAACAAGGTCGTCGCGATCGCGAGCATCGTGATAGACGATTGTTTCGTCGTCCACGACCTGAGGGTCGTCAACGGAGACAAGGGGTTGTTCGTCGCGATGCCCTCGCGCAAGCTTCCCAACGGTGAGTTCCGAGACATCTGTCATCCGATCAACACGGACTCGCGAACCGGGATCCAAGAGGCGGTCCTCTTGCAGTTCGAGGCCGAGGGAGGCCTTTCGGCGTTCATGGACGCGGGGATGCACGCTGTTGAGAAAGCGCCGGACTACTACGAGTTGGGTGCCTGAACAGTCGCCCCGATCGTGTTCGTTCGAGTCGTCATTCGGTCATTGTTGACGAGCGGTGGTTGACCTTTGCCCATGGCGCTTCCTACACTGCTCACGCGCTGGGGCATCGTCTAACGGCAGGACTCGGGATTTTGGTTCCCGCTATCCAGGTTCGAATCCTGGTGCCCCAGCCAATTCGCACACCTGCGTGCGACCCGCTCGATGAAGGGGGTCTTCGCCCATGGGCGTCACCGCACTGGTTCTCGCCGCAGGCGAGGGGACCCGCATGAGATCCGATCGTCCCAAGGTGGCGCACGAGATACTTGGCGTGCCCATGGTGCGGCTGGTGGTCGATGCCGCGCTCACAGCGGGATGCGAGCGCGTCATCGTGATCACCGGGCACGGGGCCGACGTGGTCGAGTCGCTTCTGCCCGGTGTCACGTGCGTCAGACAGGAATGCCGTCTGGGAACCGGACACGCGTTGATGTGCGCATCCGAAGCACTCCGGGGGATCTCAGGGTCGCTCGTCGTGCTTTCCGGAGACACCCCGCTCATGTCGCCCGAGACGATCTCCGGGCTCGTCGCCATGCGCGAGACGTCCGGCTCAGCGGCGACGGTGTTGACGGCGAGCATGGAGGACCCCTCCGGCTACGGACGCATCATCCGTGACGCGGACGGTGCCGTGCTCTCGATCGTCGAGGACAAGGACTGCTCTTTCGAGCAGCGCGCGATACGAGAGGTCAACACCGGCACCTACTGCTTCGACGCCGAGATCCTGCTCGCTCACCTCGAGCACCTCTCGACTGACAACGCACAAGGCGAGTACTACCTCACCGATATGATCGCTGTGTTTTACGCCGAGGGTCTTGGCGTGGACGCGACCCTCACCATTGATCCGCTCGAGACTCTGGGCGTGAACTCCCGCGTGCAACTCGCCGAAGCGGCCAAAGTGCTCCAGCTCCGCATCAACACCCGCCATCTCCTCGCGGGGGTCTCCATGACCGATCCGGGGCTCGTGTGGATCGGTCCGAAAGTCGAGATCGGCCGCGACGTCGAACTGTTCCCCATGACGTTTCTGATGGGCGAGACGACGATCGGCGATGGTGCTGTCATCGGTCCGGACTCCCGGGTCACCGACTCGGTCATCGGTGCACGAGCGGTACTCGACTCAAGCATCGTGATCGGAGCGATCGTCGGCGCTGATGCGAGCGTCGGTCCGCGTGCCTACCTGCGTGCGGGTACCGTGCTTGAGCAGCGTGCGAAGGTGGGCACGGCGGTCGAGATCAAGAACTCCACGGTGGGCGAGGGGAGCAAGATCCCTCATCTGTCCTACATCGGTGATGCGAGCATCGGTCGGAACGTCAACGTGGGCGCGGGAAGCATCACCTGCAATTACGATGGTGTCTCGAAGCATCAGACGGTGATCGGTGACGGAGCCTTCATCGGCTCTGATACCATGCTGGTGGCTCCCGTTGAGATCGGCGCGGGTGCGGTCACGGGTGCGGGTAGTGCCATCACGCACGATGTGGAGGCTGGCGCGCTCGCGGTCGAGCGTGGCGAGCAGCGCAGCATCGAGGGGTGGGCCGAACGTCGGCGTGCCACTCAAGACGAGTGAACCTCAAACATCGAAGGAGCGAGCAAGATATGCCCGACCAGGCGAAGCGCATGATGGTCTTCTCGGGAACATCGAACCCGGAGCTGGCCGAGGACGTTGCACGACACCTGGGAGTCGAGCTCGGAAACATCAAGATCAGCCAGTTCGCCAATGGCGAGATCTACGTGCGCTACCTTGAGAGCGTGCGCGGGGCACACGTCTTTCTCATTCAGTCGCTCAATCGTCCCGTGAACGACACGCTCATGGAGTTGCTCATCATGGTCGACGCTGCCAAGCGCGCATCGGCTTCCACGATCACCGCGGTCATACCTCACTTCGGTTACGCGCGTCAGGACAAGAAGAGCGCTGCCCGTGAGCCCATCACCGCGAAGTTGCTCGCTGACATCCTCACCGTGGCGGGTGTGGATCGTGTGATCACCATGGATCTTCATCAGGGTCAGATCCAGGGCTTCTTCGACCAGCCGGTGAACCACCTCACCGCCTTGCCGATCCTCGCGGACTACTTCGAGTCACTGAAACTCGAGAACTGCTGTGTGGTGTCACCGGATGTTGGCCGTGCGAAGGCGTGCCTCAAGCTCGCCGACATGCTTGGTTGCCCACTCGCGATCATGCACAAGGGCCGTCCTGAGCACAATGTCGCAGAGATCACCCACGTCATCGGCGACGTGGAGGGCAAGACGTGCATCATCGCCGATGACATGATCGACACTGCGGGCTCCGTCACCGAGGGAGCCAAGGCGCTGATGAACGCGGGCGCCGAGGGGGTGTACGTGACAGCCACGCATGGCATCTTCTCGCCGCCGGCGTTCGAGCGTATCGACGCCTCACCTGTGATCGAAGTGGTCGTGACCAACACCGTGCCCGTGGCGAGCGAGCGTCGTCATGGCAAGATTCGCGTACTGTCGGTCGCCCCGCTGATCGCGGCTTCCGTGGACAACGTATTCAACGACGAGAGCGTCTCAGAGCTGTTCGATCCGGATTTTCAACTCTAGAGCCCGTCGAGTGTGTGCCGGGAGGGGTAGGAACCCCTCTGACGAGTAAGAGACCTGAAGGAGTCACCTCATGACTGAAGTCAGTGAGTTCACCGCTTCACCCCGCACCGTGATAGGCAAGTCGAGCCGTCGCCTTGGCTCGGCGGGACAGATCCCAGCCGTGGTCTACGGTCCGAACCGCGAGACGTCTTCCGTGGCGATCGACCGTCACGAATTCGAGGTCTGGTACGCACAGCATGGCAGTAGCGGCGTCATCGAGCTCACCCTCGAGGGCGAGAAGAAGCCGATCAACGTGATGATCCGCGACGTGCAGCGCTCCGCCGTCAAGGGCCAGGTGCTCCACATCGACTTCCTCGCCGTTTCGATGACCAAGCCCGTGCACGCGGTTACTTCGCTTCACCTCGTCAACGATCCGGAAGGCGTGAGGGCTGGCGGTGTGCTCAGCGTCGCCGTCTACGAGCTCAACATCGAAGCGCTGCCGGGCGATCTTCCCGAGTCGATCGAGCACGACATCTCAGCGCTTGAGATGGGTGACCTGCTGCTCGTCGGCGATATCGTCGTGCCAGCCGGGGTTACCCTTCTTGACGACCCGGCAGGCGTGGTGGCGTCTGTCCTCGCTCCTCGTAGCGAGATCGAGGAAGAAGTGGCTGCGGAGCTGACCGAGCCAGAGGTCATCGGTGCGGCAAAGCCCGAGTAGGGACGTCGCACGTGTGGACGGGCGCGCTGTGAGTGACCGTCAATGACCCACCTTGTCGTTGGGCTGGGTAACCCAGGCCCCCAATACGAACTGACCCGACACAACGCCGGTTTCTTGGTCGTCGATCTCTTGAGCGAGAACCTACGAGCGACGTATTGGAAGGACGAGGCGGGCTCGAGAGTCGCTGTCGTGCGCTTCGATGGCGATGACCTCGTTCTCGCGAAGCCACAGTCGTTCATGAACGTCTCGGGCGGGCCTGTGAGCAAGCTCGTCGCGTCGTACGCCATCTCGCCGGACAGGTTGATCATCGTCCACGATGACATCGATCTTGCCCCCGGAAGGGTGCTCTGCAAGTTGGGCGGTGGGCACGGTGGACACAACGGCCTGCGCTCGATTCACGAGAAGCTCGGCACCGACGCTTACCTGCGTGTGCGGGTGGGTGTCGGTCGTCCTCCCGGGCGCATGGACGCTGCGGATTGGGTGCTGCAGCCACTGCGCGGCGCCGCGCTCGAGGAGTTCGAGGACTCCATCCCGACGGCCGCCCAAGCCGTACTTCACATTCTTGAGCACGGCATCGACGCTGCGATGAGGGACTGCAACGTCGACTAGGGGCGCCTCCGGCTAGAAGTAGTTGGCAGGGTTCTTGGGTACGCCGTTGACGCGCACTTCGAAGTGCAGGTGCGGCCCGGTGGAGTTGCCGGTGTTGCCCACGATGCCGATCCTGTCGCCTCGAGCCACTTCCTGACCTGTGGAGACCTTGATGCCGCCACCTGCTATGTGCGCGTAAAGCGTCGTCACGCCGTTTCCATGGTCGAGGATGATGGTGTTGCCGTAACCGCCTCGGTATCCGGCAGAGATCACGGTTCCGGAGGCCGCCGCCACGATGGTGCGCTGGGACTCAGGCCAGTCTTCGTCGGCCTTGGGTCGGCCGATGTCGATGCCGGCGTGAAACATTCTGCGGCGGTGGATAGGGGAGATGCGCCATCCGAAAGGCGAGGTGATGCGTCGCGAGGCGGGCACCGGCCACGACATCGTGCCCGCGAACTCCCCAGAGCCGTTGCCTGCGAGCTCCCGAGCGAGACGCTCGGATTCCGCCTCCTCTGCGTCGGCCAGTGCCCGCAGACGTGTCGCGTTCTTCTTGCTCTGCGACATGAGGCTGGACTTCTCGTTCTGTACAGCCTCGCGCTTGTTAGCGGCGCTTTGGTGCTGGCCTCGCAGTCCGCGTAGTTGCGCCTCGACCGCCTCGGCCTCACGTCTCTTCAAAGACGCCGTCTGCAGCGAGCGGTCGAGTTTGCTCTTCGCCTCGGCGAGCGTCACTTTCGTGCGGCTCAGGTCGGCGGCTGCGTTGTTGTTGGACTCGATGACGCGGGTGACGAGTTCGGTTCGAGCGATGAGATCGCTGAAGTCGAGTGAGCCCAGCACCAGGTCAAGATAGAACCAACTGCCCTGCTTGTACGTGGTCTCCGCCTTGGCCGCGAGCGCGGCCTTCTGCGTGTCGAGATCGACTTGCGTGCGATCGATCTCGGCCTGTGCAGCGGCGGCGTCAGCACGCAACTGCGCCACCTCGAGACGCAGCGCCGCCGTGCGTTTGGTGGCGGTCGCTATCTGTGGTGACAGGGCATCGGCCTGCTTTTGGAGTGCGTCGATCTGTCCATCGAGAGCCGCCACTTCGCCAGCGAGTCTCTTCGCCAGCGCATCGGCGTCCGCCGCCTTGCTGCGGGCGTCTTCGGCCTTCTTCCGGTGGGCCTCGAGTTCGGCTCGCGTTACGCCGTACGCGGGCATGACTGAACCGAAGGCCAAGGTAAGAGTGAGGAGAGTTGCGATGAGCGCGCGGCTACGATGCATGGTCTGGTTCCTCCGGAGTGGCTGCAATGTCGTGGTGGGGCCGCCGGAAGGCGCATTTCGAGTGACAGTGTATCAGGCGGACGCTCTCGTCTCAATCGTTCCGCCTCTCCGAGTGCGTATGGGTATACTGTTCCGATATTCGGCCAGTCCAGAACTGCTCTGCCGGGAGGTGGCTCCTCTGTTTCGCATCGTCCACACACGCGCGCTGTCTGACGCGGTCTTCGAGATGGGTGTCGAGGCGCCGCGAATCGCGCGCAAGGTCAAGGCTGGTCAGTTCCTCATGGTGCGCACTACTACGCATGGCGAGCGCATTCCGCTCACGTTCAGTGACTGGTCCGCCGAAGAGGGCTGGGTCCGGTTCATCTTCATGCGTGTCGGAAAGACCACCCATGAGCTCTCCCACATGGCGGTCGGCGAGAGCCTCGCTGACGTCGTTGGTCCGCTCGGGATGCCCACGCACGTGGACGGTCTCGGGCGCGTGGCTGTCGTCGGGGGTGGCGTGGGCGCGGCCGTGGCGTATCCCGTCGCGCGCGCGATGGCCGCTGCAGGCAACGACGTCACCGTGATACTCGGTGCACGCACGGCAGACCTCCTCATCCTCCAAGACGAGATCGCGGCCCTTCCCGGGGTGCGACTGCGCATCATGACCGATGATGGCTCTGCGGGCGACAAGGGCCTTGTCACCACTCCGCTCAAGGAGCTTTGCGAGCAAGAGGCGATCGATCATGCTTTCGCGGTGGGTCCGGCGATCATGATGAAGTTCTGCTGTGCGACCACCGCCGAGCCCGGCGTACCCACGACGGTCTCGCTCAACCCGATCATGGTCGACGGGACCGGTATGTGCGGTGCCTGTCGGGTGACGGTGGGCGGGAAGACCCGTTTCGGCTGCGTCGAGGGCCCTGACTTCGACGGTCACGCCGTCGACTGGGAGGAGCTCATGAGCCGTCAGCGCATCTACGTCGACGAGGAGCGCGAAGCAGATGCCGAGTTCTTCAGGAGTTGCGGATGCCACCTGTGAATGAGCACGAAACACCCGGATCCTCGAGCGAGAAGCCTCGGCACAAGCCGAGTCGTGCTCCTCGCGTAGCGATGCCACAACGCGATGCGTCGTCGCGCCGCCACACCTTCGATGAAGTGGCGCTGGGATACTCTGACGATCAAGCGCTGGCCGAGGCGATGCGCTGCCTTCAGTGCAAGAACGCCACCTGTGAGGCGGGCTGCCCCGTCAACATCCGCATCAAGGACTTCATCGGCGCGATCATCGATGGAGACCTTCGCGCTGGCGCCGAGATACTGAAGGAACGCAATACACTTCCCGCTGTCTGTGGCCGCGTGTGCCCTCAGGAGGAGCAGTGCGAGGCGGTCTGTGTGCTGGCCAAGAAGGGCACTCCGGTAGCCATCGGGCGTCTCGAGCGCTACCTGGGCGACTACGACCTTGCCTGCGAGATCGAGCACCGCTGCGTGCCTGAAGTCGCCACGCCCACCGGCTTTCGCTGCGCTGTCGTGGGATCCGGTCCGGCCGGACTGGCGTGCGCGGGCGAGCTTGCGAAGCTCGGCCACGAGGTGACGGTCTTCGAGTCGCTCCATGCGCCTGGCGGCGTGCTCACCTACGGCATTCCCGGATTTCGGCTGCCCAAGAGCATCGTCGAGGCCGAAGTGGGTCTCATCGAGGAGATGGGCGTGCGCATCGAGTGCGACCAGGTGATAGGGCGCATCGCCACCATCGAGGACCTGATGACCGCAGAAGGGTATGGAGCGGTCTTCATCGGTTCCGGGGCCGGACTGCCGGTGTTTCTCGGCATACCGGGCGAGAACATGAACGGCGTCTACTCGGCCAACGAGTTCCTGACGCGCGTCAACCTCATGGGCGCGCACGAGTTCCCGACGAAGTCCGACACTCCGGTCTGGAGGGGCCGCAAGGTCGCGGTCGTAGGTGCGGGCAACGTTGCCATGGACGCGGCGCGCACGGCGGTCAGACTCGGCGCTGACGAGGTGTTCCTGGTGTATCGCCGCACCGAAGACGAGATGCCGGCGCGACTGGAAGAGGTCCATCACGCCAAGGAGGAGGGCGTGGAGTTCAAGCTGCTGTGCTCTCCGGTGGAGGTGTTGGGTCACGATGGGTTCGTGACCGGTATCGTGGTGACTCGCATGGAGCTCGGTGAGCCCGATGCGAGCGGTCGACGGGCACCGATGTGCGTGCTGGGCAGTGAGTTCGAGATCGATTGCGACACGGTGATCATCGCTGCGGGCACGGGGGCCAATCCGCTGCTCAACGACGCAGCCCCCGATCTCGAGCGAAATCGGTGGGGGTACGTGGTCGCTGATGAGGATGGAGCCACGAACATCCCCGGCGTCTTCGCGGGAGGCGACATCGTGACCGGTGCGGCTACCGTGATTCTTGCGATGGGGGCCGGTAAGACGGCGGCGCATGCGATGGATCGGTGGCTCGGCGGCTCCTGACAAGCGCGGTGGGGTACAATCGAGTTGACCGACGAACGGCGCTTCGCGGCGCTTGTCGGCAGAATCGATCCTCCAATCGGCTCAGCAGGGAGAACGAACGGTGTCTGACGACGCGATTCACGTTCTAGTGGTTGACGACGATGAGTCGATTGTCGACATGATCAGGATGGGTCTCGAGACCGATGGGATGCGCGTGTTCGGCGCGGCCGACGGCGGCGAGGGAATCGATGTGCTGGGACGTGAGCGCATCGACGTGGTCGTGCTCGACATCATGATGCCTCGGGTGGATGGCTGGATGGCACTCATGGACATCCGGAACAACCCGGCAACTTCAGAGACCCCCGTCATCATGCTCACCGCAAAGTCCCAGGATCTCGCCAAGATCCTCGCCTTCAAGCAGGGCGTGCAGCAATACGTCACCAAGCCGTTCAACATCATGGAACTGTCGGCGCGGGTCGAAAGCCTCGCCAGGAGTCGTAGACGCGTGACCTCCGAGCCCGCGTTGAGCAGCGAGTCCGAGTTTCGCAAGCTGGCTGTGCGCAAGGGCGGGCGGACGGTGCTTCTCGACATCGATGACATCGTCTACCTGTCCGCGCGAAACAAGTCGACCTACACGCACACGTACGAGAACCAGTACCTGGTCGATCTCACGCTCTCGGAGCTCGAGGTGAGGCTGACGCGCGAGTCGTTCGTGCGGGTGCACCGCAGTCACCTCGTCAGCCTGAACAGGATCAAGGAGATCCTGCGGATCAACGGCGGGTACGTCGTGGTCGCCGCCGACCGCGACGAGACGCACATCCCCGTTGCTAGAAGACAGGTCAAGCAGTTCCGAGAGGCGGTTGGGATCTGATGAACCACAAGCGGCTCGTTGTTGTAGTGATTCTTGCACTGGTGATGCTGCTGCCACTTTCGGCGGCAGCAGTTGGCGAGCGCAAGTTGGGGCTGTCGGCGACGACCTTCGATTTCAGCGCGGCTGCGGGCTCGGTGGGCAAAGGTGAGCTCTTCGTCATCAACGAGGGTTCGACCCCGATGTTCGTGAAGGTGTACGCGGCGAACCAGCAGATCAAAGATGACGGTACCGTCGAGTACCTCGTTCCGCCGTTGGACGCCAACCAAGTGACCAGTCCGGCCTCGTGGGTTCGGGTGATCCTCCCCCCCGGTGCCAAGACTCAAGGAAACGTCCCTTACATAGAGGCAGCTCCCGGAGCCAGGATTCCCGTCAGCTTCGAGGTCTATGTCCCCACGACAGCGGCGCCCGGAGACAAGCAGGCGGTTCTCTTCTTCGAGATGTTCGAGCCCAACGGTGCTCCGGAGGCGGGAACCGCTCGCGTGAACGCCCGCATAGGCGCGCGGATCAAGACTCGGGTGGAAGGTACTGTTGTCGAGCGGCTGGAGATCCGTCCGTTCAAGGTTCCCGCGTTCGTCATCGGGGACGCGGACGTCTATTCGTTCACCTTGCGCAACACGGGAAACGTCGATGTGCTGGTCAACGCGCGGCTTCTCGTGCTGGACTCGTCAAAGGACGAACGGTCCGTGAGCGAGGTGATGTCCCAGACTCCCGTGTACGCGGACGCCATTCGTGAGTATTCGGGGAACCTGGACCTTTCCGCCGCGGCGATCGGCCCGAATCGCGTGCGTCTGGTCGTGGAGTACCCCAGCGCGGAGCCCGGCTCGCAGGGGCTCGTGAAAAGCATCGAGGAAGAGGCGCTGGTGTGGGTGTTCCCGCTGTGGCTCGTGGTGGCGGGTATCGCTTTGCTGGGCGCGCTGGCGGTGTTCGCCACGTGGAGCAGTGGTCGCAAGGCTGGCGAGAGGAAGCTCGCCGCTCGAGCACGACGACGAGGGCGACCGGTGACGTGAGAAGAAGAAGACCCCGGCGAGGCCGGGGTCTTCTTGGTGTCGAGCGGGAAGCTTGGGACTAGAAAGCCAGCGCCGTGTAGGTGTAAGTCGCGGAGTAGTCGCCCGGATCGGCCCAGTCGCCACCGGTGGCCGGATTGAAGTTCCAAGTCTGAGCCCAGTTGGCGCCAGCGGCCGACGGAGCCTTCGCGTTCGAGCTCGTGCCGTCCATCGCAGTACCGGTGGTGTAGAACAGGCCAGAAGTGTCGCCCGTTTCGGCCTGACCCATCGTGTAGGCGACGTTCGAGCGGACGTTCACGTTGCCGCTCGTGTTCTGTAGGCCGGCGTCGGGCTCGACGAGCCCGAAGTCGTGGTCAGCAGGCACAGTCACGATGATGCGCGAGTTGACGGTGGCGCTGATGGTGATGGCATCGCTGGCGGCGTTAGCCGACGCCATGACGCCGAAGATGGCCATCGCTGTGATAGCGGTGATGAGAACGAGCTTCTTCATTGAATCCTCCTAGATTCGGTGACCCTGGATGTTGACACTGAGCGACTGACATATGCTCCATCGGCTCAGTTGTACGCAATCTTTAGGCCAATTTCCGGTGAACGGTCGGAATGAGTACGCGTGGGGCTCAGTTCCTGAGAGACTGGAGAGGTGCGGGCAGCCTTCCTCCGCGTCGGGCGAACACCGTTCCCGCCCATGCGTTGACCGGCATGACCGGGGCCTGACCGAGCAGCCCGCCGAAGCTCAGGCGATCACCGACGCGCTTGCCGATCGCGGGAATCAGCCGAACGGCGGTCGTCTTGCTGTTCACCACTCCGATGGCGCACTCATCGGCGATGATGCCTGCGATCGTCTCGGCAGTCGTGTCGCCGGGGATCGCGATCATGTCGAGGCCCACGGAGCACACCGCAGTCATCGCCTCGAGTTTCTCGAGCGTGAGCGCGCCGGACTCTGCCGCGCGAATCATGCCCGCGTCCTCCGAGACGGGGATGAAGGCGCCCGAGAGGCCGCCGGTGCTCGAGGTGCCCATCGCGCCGCCCTTCTTGATCGCGTCGTTGAGAAGCGCGAGCGCGGCGGTCGTGCCCGGTCCGCCGCAGCGGCCGACGCCCATCGCCTCGATGATCTCTGCGACCGAGTCGCCCTCGGCCGGTGTGGGGGCCAACGAGAGGTCGACGATCCCCATCTCCACGCCGAGACGCCGTGCCGCTTCGCGGGCCACGAGTTCGCCGGCGCGGGTTATCTTGAATGCCGTGCCCTTGATCGCTTCGGCCACGGCGGTGAGGTCTGCATCCTGCGGCAGTGCCGAGACGATCGCCCTGACCACGCCGGGGCCTGAGATGCCTACGTTGATCACGGCGTCCGGTTCTCCCGAGCCGTGCACGGCGCCCGCCATGAACGGATTGTCCTCAACCATGTTCGCGAAGACGACGAGCTTGGCGCAGCCGATGCACTCGCGGTCTGCGGTCGCCTCGGCCGTTGCGAGCACGGTCTGCGCCATCATGAGAACCGCATCCATGTTGATGCCCGCGCGCGTCGAGGCGACGTTGACTGATGAGCAGACACGTTCGGTGACGGCCATCGCGTGCGGAATCGACTCGATGACCCGACGGCCGCCCTCGCCGATACCCTTGTGCACGAGCGCCGAGAAACCTCCGATGAAGTCGATGCCGACCTCGCGCGCGGCTCGATCCAGTGCGAGCGCGAACGGTGTGGCGTCATCGGTCCGGCAGACCGCAGCCAGATCGGCGATGGGCGTGACGGAGATGCGGCGGTTCACGATGGGGATGCCGTACTCGGCTTCGAGCTTGCGGGTTACCGGTACGAGCCGCTCGGCGGCGCGGGTCACGTGGTCGTAGACGCGACGGGCGGCCACCTCGACATCGTCGTTCGCGCAGGAGCGAAGCGAGAGTCCCAGGGTCACTGTTCTGATGTCGAGGTTCTGCTGCTGGACCATCAGCAGCGTCTCGACGATCTCTTCGGGCGTGATATGGAGCATCCTCTAGATCCTATGCATGTAGCGGAAGACGTCCTCGCGCTGCAGGGTTATCTGCAGGCCGACGTTGTCGGCGATCTCGCTGAGTTTCGATTGAAGATCCTCGAACGAGATGGCTTCCTCGTCAACGCTCACGAGCATCGTCATCGAGAAGATGCCTCCGATGATGGACTGGCGGATGTCTTCGATGTTGGCGTTGGAGTCGGCGAGCACACGTGAGATCGAGGCGACGATACCGACCCGATCCTCGCCGAGAACTGACAGGATCGCGGGAGTGCGCATGGTTGCTCCTTCGTTGGCGCAGAGGCGCGAGGCGTGCCCGGAAGTATACTCACATATACCGCGAATGCGGACGCTTCATCGCCAATGAGGATCGAGAGGACACATGGCGGTACCTATCACTCCCGTGCACTTGGGCGATGTCGTCAGGCTCAAGAAACCCCATCCGTGCGGGCGAAATGAATGGGAAGTCACCCGCGTGGGAGCAGACATCAGGCTCAGGTGCTGTGGGTGCGCGCGGTCGGTGATGCTTGAGCGCTACGAGTTCGATCGGCGTTTCCGCGGATTTCTAGAGCGAGGTCAGGAGCCCGACCCGACGACGAACGCGCCTTTCAGTCCCCTGTAGTCATCGTGCGTCGCGTCATTGATCTGGATGTGGGTGTGATCGCCGCCGTCGCGCGTGTATTCGCCCAGCTGGTGGGTGACGCGGTCGGAGAGTTTGCGTATGACACCGATTCGAGTGACACCCGCGATCACCACGTCTCCGGGTTGCACGGCAAGATCATCGATGTGGATCAGCACACAGTCGAGTTCGGGCATTCCGGTGGGCTGGATGTGTATCTCAAGATCATCATGCTGCCCGTAGAGCTTGTAGCGCTTCACTTTCACCACGGTGCCCGATACCGGGGCGAACACGGGGGAGCCGGCCTTTGCGCCGACGTCGACCGCTGTGTCGGGCGTTCCCGGACGATTTCGCCACATCACGAGCACCGAGCCGGTCAACGTGGCGGACGGTCCTGTGGGCTGCTTCGACAGGTCGCGGTGGGTGCTGCGGTCCTTCTTCGCGCGGCGCATGTCGGCCCTAGGCATGAGCGTCTCCATGCGCAGCGCATAGCCGTATGAAGCCTGGTGAAAGCCGATCTCCGTGAGGTCTTCAGTGCGCACCGGCAGCCGGAGCGTGACGGATCGCGCCGAGGCGAATATAGGAGTAGGCTCCTCAGTCGAATCGATCGCGCGTATCTGGGCCACGTTCCTATCGCCGGTCGTCGTCCGGCTCGTGATCGGGCCGGACTGCGTGTTCGAGCCCGCGAACGGCGTCCTTGCGGCCTCGCGGTCAGAGGTGTAGCGCCATCCGATGCCAAGAAGGCTCAGCACGATGAGCGCGGTCACGACCCCGACGTTGCGACGCCGTCGCTCAAGGGTGCGCAGTCGGCGCTCGCGGGTGAGGCGGCCTGAGATCGACACGCCGGCATCGCGTGCGGGACGCAGCGAACGGCCAAGCTCTCGTTCGGTGTCTGAGTCGAGTGGCTCACAGGCCGGGTGGTCGCATCCCGGATACCGCACGGTATCGGTGCGTATGGAGCGGACCTGGCCATCGCGACGGGTGCCGGTGCGCGGGCGGCGTCGCGCGGTCATGTGAGGGACGCGACCGTGGTTTCGAGAATGGTGTCTGTGTGTGAGTGTCCCGTCACGGGCAATGCTCGTTTCCTTCGGTGAATCGCTCGATGCGAGCCCGGCGAGATCCTGCGCACCAGATCAGTATAGACCGCGCAGACAGGACTCGGGCACGCGAACGCGAAGGTTATACTGGCGGGGGTGTTAGGGTGGGCGCTGGTGTCCGACTGAGCACGTACGAGGGTGGCAATGCAAAAACTCGAGGAGATACTCCGCGCCGAGGAAGTCGCGCGCCATGCGCTTGTAGACGCACGCGAGCGCGCTGCTGCGCTGCTGCGGGAGGCCGAAGGAGAGGCGAACGCCCTCATCGAGAATTCCGTGGCTCAGGCCACCGAGAAGGCGGATGCCCTGAGGGCCGCTGCGCTCGAGTCAGCGGATCGCGGTGCGATCGAGATTCGCCTTCAGGCCGCCCAGCGGCTGGATGCTCAGATGGCCGCAGCGCGGGGACGACTCGACGAGGTCGTCCAGCGTGTGACCAGGGAGCTGGTGGGCTAGCCACATGGCAGTCGCTCGCATGCGCAAAGCCACGGTCGTGGGGCATCGCTCGGTGATGCCGCAGGTGATCGAGGCGCTCCAACGCGCAGGCGCCCTCGAGGTCACGGCGACTGAATCGGGAGTGCCCACTTTGGAGATCGCGCCCGAGAACGCGGATCGCCTGCGTGTCGAGGAGTATCACGCCGATGCGGTGTTCACCCGCGACTTCCTCGCCCGCTTCCACACATCGCACGCGCCGCTCTCCACGTTCATCTCCGAGAAGGTCCATGTCTCGCCCCAGCACTTCTACGCGCTTCGGTTCGATGGTCACGCTCGGCGCGTGTATCGCGAGTGCGTGGACATCGCCGACCGGCTCGCCTCCGGGGAACGCGAGAGGGTTCGCCTCAACACGCTTCTGCGCGACCTGACCCCGTGGCTCTCGTCTCGGTTGCAGATCGGCCAATGGAAGGGAACCGAGCGGACCGTGTTGTTCACGGGCACCGTTCCCGCCCTCGAAGCGCATGACATCCGTGCGAAGCTGCGCGAGGTGGTCTCGGAGGTGACCGTCGAGGAACTGGGGTCAGGCGGTGAGCGCCAGGCGTGGATCGTCATCGCGGCCCATGACCGCGGTGCCGAGGTGCGCGCGCTTCTCGCCTCGATCAGCTTCACCGAGGTGTTGTTCCCGAGTCTTCAGGACTACCCGGCCGAGGAAGCGGAGAAGGTCCGCGATCGCCTCGTCGAGCTCCAAAGCAGCGAGAAGCGGCTGATCGAGCGAGCCGGAGACCTCGCCGCGAAGCACTACCACGACGCGGTCGCACTCGCCCAAGCGCTCGAGTCCGCTCGCAAGGCGATCGATGTGCATCGCGACATCGGCGGGACACAACGCGCGTTCATCATCACAGGCTGGGTGGCCGAGAACCTCATCCCGGCGGTACAGACCGCGCTCGAGCCATACACGGGCTCGGTCGACCTGTCGATGGAGGAGCCGGGCGCCGACGACGAGCCGCCGGTGGCGCTCGACAACCCCGCGTGGCTCAAGCCCTTCGAGATGCTCACCGATCTCTATGGTCGTCCCACCTACCGCGGAATCGACCCGACGCCGCTGTTCGCGCCGTTCTTTCTCTTCTTCTTCGCATTGTGTGTCGGTGACGTGGGATACGGGGCGCTGCTCATCCTCGGCGCGTGGTTCGTCAAACACAGGCTGGATGTCGCTTCGGGCGTGAAGCGCTTCATGGACCTGGTCATGATGGGCGGCGCGGCCTCGATGGTCGTCGGCGTGTTCCTCGCAAGCTATATCGCGCTGCCGGTTGACTCGCTACCGGCGCCTCTGCGCGCGCTGCAGGTGCTCGATCCGCTCGTCGACATCCAGCAGTTCCTGGTCGCGGCCCTGGTCATCGGCCTTGTGCAGGTGTTCTTCGGGGTGTTCATCGCGACGTACTCGGCTTTCAAACGGGGGGACGCACAGTCGGCGGTGTTCGACCAGCTCTCGATCGTCTTCCTGTTCGTGATGCTCGGGGTGACGGCGGTCGCCGGGCTGGCCGGAGAGCAAGGTGCGGTGCGCGCGTCACTGGTTCTCGGCATAATGGGAGCGATGGTGATGCAAGGCCGTGCGGTGCAGGCCGCGCTGCGGTCTCAGGGTGTGGCGTCGTGGGACCGGATGCTGGGTATGGTCTGGGTGGCGGTGTTCGTGGGCGGCGTCCTCACCTTCGCGATCAGTGGCTCGATGCCAGCGGTGTGGATGATCCTTGGGGTCTCGGCGGTGGGGCTGTTCGCTGCGAGCTCAGTGAGGCGGGGGGTCGTGGGGGTGCTCACCGGCGCGTACAACGTGTACGGACTCACGGGATTCGTGGGTGATGTGCTGTCGTATCTGCGACTTCCCGCGCTGGGACTTTCGGGCACACTTGTTGGCGGAGTCTTCAACATCCTCGCCGGGCTCGTGTGGTCGGGTGCGGCTCCCTTGTTCTCTCAGGGCGGATTCGGATGGATATGGGGCGCGGTGGTGGCCATCCTCGCCGTGGCCGTGTTCACCGCAGGCCATGCGTTCAACGTCGTCATCATGCTGCTGGGCGCGTTCGTGCACCCTACGCGTCTGCAGTTCGTTGAGTTCTTCAGCAAGTTCTACAAAGCGGGCGGGCGCCCGTTCGCGCCGTTCGGTTATCGCACGGATGGTCTCGTACTGGACGTCGGCATCGCCGGCGAGGAAGGAGGAAGGGTCTCGTGAACGAAACCGCTTTCGGTATCGTTGGTATGGGGGGCACGCAGTGGGCGCTTCTCGGTGCGGCGCTTGCAGCCACGCTCGCTGGCGCGGGGTCTGCCATCGGCATCACCTTCGCGTCCACGATGGTCTCGGGGATTCTTTCGGAGGATGACACCAAGTTCGGCCAGCTGCTCCCCCTCGTGGCCATGCCCGGCACTCAGGGCATCTACGGTTTCATCGTGGCCGTGCTCGTGATGGTCTTCTTCGGCCTGATGGGTGGGCGGGTTGACCTTCCGACCGAGGCGGGGGTCGCCATCTTCATGGCGTGTCTGCCCACCGGACTGGTTGGCTTGGTGAGCGGGATGTATCAAGGACGCGCAGCCGCAGCCGCAGCCGGCATCATCGCCGCTGACAAGCGCGCTCCGGCGCTCGTCTTCCCCGCGATGGTGGAGACGTACGCGATCTTCGCGCTCATCGTCACGATCCTGATGCTGCTTCCCCTGCGGACCGCGTACGGCGTATAGGCGCGCGGGATGGCACTCGTCGACATCCTCCGGCGCATCGAAGATGACGTTGACGCCGAGACGGCGCATGAGCTCGCAGTCGCGAGCCAGCGCGCTGACTCGCTGCTCGCGGATGCGCGAGAGCATGCGCATGCACGGTCTGCCCAGATCGTCGACTCCGCCCGTCGCGTCGCGGAAACGGACGCAGCGACCCTTGCGGCAGGCGCTCGCTTGGCCACCCGCGATGAGGCGCTCGTGGCCAAGAGGGCGCTCGTCGAGGACGCGTTGGAGCGAGTCTCGGTGGCGATCGAATCGCTTCCGGCCGACCGGTACGCGTGCTTTCTCGGCGAGGAGATCGCCGCGAATGCACGGTCGGGTGACACCGTGACGCTGGCGCAGGCCGACGCAGCGCTCTTGGATGACGTGAAGTGTGTGGTGGCGACGAGAGCTCCTGCGGTGGAACTCACGTGGGCGAGTGAGCCGGCGCCTTTGGAGCGTGGCGCTCTCGTGGTGGGTCAGCGTACGAGGTTCGAGTTGACGCCGCGCTCGGTGGTCGCGGAGCGTCGGGGCGAGCTCGAGGTCGAGATCGCGGCGGCGCTGTTCGGGCAGGAGCAGTGAGGTAGGCCATGGCGATTCTTCTCGAGGAGTACCGCAGCGCGCAAGAGAGCCTCCGCTACGGGTTCGCGGTGGGCAAGGTCCGCATCCTCGAGACGCGGCTGCTGGGACGCTCGATGCTTGAGCGGCTTGTTGGCGCGAGCGGCTTTCCTGAGCAGAAGCGCATCCTGTCCGAGACCCTCTACGGCCGTTTTCTCGAGCCAGCGACAAGCCCGGCCGAAGTGGAGGCTGCGATCGAAGCCGCCCTCGATTCGGCGTACGTGTTTCTCGACGAGGCCGGTTTGCCGCCAGCGGTCGGGCGTTTCTTCCGTCTGCGTTTCGACTTCGGGAATCTCAAGTCGGCTTTGAAGGCGCGAGCGTTGGGTGTCGGGCTTGAGGGCCTCATCGCACCCCATGGTACGGTGCCCGCCGAGGCGTTCTCGGCGCCGCTCGAGCAGCTCCCGAAGCCCTTGGGGACGCTGGCGACTGCCCTGGCGCGAGCCGGAGACGACGTGGGAGACGCGGCGCTCATGGGGCTCGACGCCGCGGTCGATCGCGAGATGTTCAAGGCGCTCATCGCGACAGCGGATGAGGTTGGGAGCGACTTCCTGCGCTTCATCGCCCGACTGCTCATCGACCTCGCGAACCTCAAGACCCTCGTGCGTGCGCAGGCAGCGGGCATCAGCCCCGAGAGCGTGGAAGGCGAGCTGTTGCTCGACGGCGGCTCTGTTCGCAGGCGAGAGCTGGGGCGTATCTGTCGGATGCCGCGCTCCGGGATGCTTGCGACACTCGAGCGCAGGCTCGCGTTGCGCGGCGCGCCGCTTTCTTCTGACGAGGACCTCGATCTCGATGTCGTCGTCGACAATGCGCTCGTGGCGGCCGTGCGCAAGGGGCGTCGTGCCGAGCCCGGCGCCGAGCACGTGATCGCCTACGTGCTTGCGCGCGAGGCCGAGGCGCAGGTGCTTCGCGTCGCGTTGCTCGGCAAGATGGCCGGACTCGACTCGGCCGCGCTGCACCGTCGCATGCGCGCGTCGTTCAGATAGGGGTGCCGTGGCAAAGATCGCGATCATCGGGGATGCGACCAGTGTGGCCGGTTTCCGGCCCCTCGGTTTCGCGACCTACGCGCTTGAGCGCCCCGAGGATGCGCGCGAGGCATGGCCGGGCGTGATCGATGGTGACTTCGCCGTGATCTTCGTGACCGAGCCGGTCTACGCGGTGATCTCCGACCTCATCGCCGCGACGGCTGATCGTCCGGCCCCGGCCGTGACGGTGATTCCGGGAGTCGGCAGTTCCGGTGGCGTGGGTGGAGACAAGCTCGACCGAGCGATCGTGCGCGCGCTCGGGACGAAGATGCCCGTTCGAGCAGAGGACGTCTGAAGTGGACAAGGGTTCGATTCTGAAGGTAGCGGGGCCGCTCGTCGTGGCACGGGACCTTCACGGCGCGAGGATGTTCGACCTCGTTCGGGTCGGTGTCGAGGGTCTGATGGGCGAGATCATCGAGATGCGCGGTGAGCGTGCCTCGATTCAAGTGTACGAGGAGACCGAGGGCCTGGGTCCCGGAGATCCCGTCGTGCCAACGGGGGAGCCGCTCTCCGTCGAGCTCGGCCCGGGCATGCTTGGCACCGTCTACGATGGCGTTCAGCGTCCGCTGTATGCGCTTGAGGCGCAGGCCGGCTCCTTCCTTGCTCGCGGAGTGACGGCCCCCGGACTGGATCGCGAGAAGGTCTGGGAGTTCGCCGCCACAGTTTCGGCGGGCGCACGCGTGAGCGCGGGAGACGTGGTCGGTCTCGTGCAGGAGAACGAGGTCATCGAGCACCGCATCATGGTGCCGCCAGGCGTTTTCGGCGAGATCGTCGGGATCGAAAGTGGCTCCTACACCGTCGAGCAGCCTATCGGGCGCGTGCGCACTGACGCGGGCGACGAGATCGACCTGCTGATGATGCAGCGCTGGCCGGTCCGTGTCGGGCGCCCATTCATCCGCAAGATCGCCGCGAGCGAACCGCTCATCACCGGGACGCGCGTCATCGACACGTTCTTCCCGCTGGTCAAGGGTGGCGCCGGCTGCATCCCCGGACCGTTCGGCGCGGGCAAGACCGTCACGCAGCATCAGGTGGCGAAGTGGAGCAACGCTCAGATCGTCGTCTTCATCGGCTGCGGCGAGCGCGGCAACGAGATGACCGACGTGCTGATGGAGTTTCCCGAGCTCAAAGACCCCTACAGCGGTCAACCGCTCATGAAACGCACCGTGCTGGTGGCCAACACCTCCAACATGCCCGTCGCGGCTCGCGAGGCCAGCGTCTACACCGGCATCACCATGGCCGAGTACTTCCGCGACATGGGCTATGAGGTCGTGCTTCAGGCCGACTCGACCAGTCGCTGGGCAGAGGCGATGCGCGAGATGTCCGGGCGTCTCGAGGAGATGCCCGGCGAGGAAGGATTCCCGGCATACCTCGGAACACGGCTGGCGGCGTTTTACGAGCGAGCCGGGAAGGTGGAGTGTCTCGGTGGGGATGGGACTGCGGAGGCGCGCATCGGTTCCGTCTCGGTCATCGGGTCGGTGTCGCCTCCCGGCGGGGACCTCTCCGAGCCTGTGGTGCAAAACACCCTGCGCGTCGTCAAGGTGTTCTGGGCGCTGCAAGACGCGCTCGCGTACCAGAGGCACTTCCCGGCGATCGACTGGCTCACCAGCTACTCGCTGTTCCTCGACAAGGTCACGCCGTACTGGAACGAACACGTGTCCCCGCAGTTCCGCGGCCGCCGTGACCGCTCGATGTCGATACTCCAGCGCGAGAGCGAGCTCGCCGAGATCGTGCGCCTCGTGGGTCTCGAAGCCCTCTCACCGGAAGAACAGATCCTCATGGAGACCGCGAAGTCGCTGCGCGAGGACTTCTTGCAGCAGAACGCGTTTCGCGACGACGACCAGTTCACGTCTTTGAAGAAGCAAGACTGTCTGCTGCATGCGATCCTGCACTTCCACGAGCGCGCGTTGCTCGCGCAGTCGCAGGGAGCCGCGCTGCAGGCGATCTTCGACTCGCCGGTGCGCGCGCGCATCGCGCGCGCCAAATACATCTCTGAGGAGCAGATCGGCGAGTGCGACGAGATCATGTCCGAGATCGAC
Organism: uncultured Actinomycetes bacterium; assembly: GCA_947085035.1. Lineage (GTDB taxonomy): Bacteria > Actinomycetota > Coriobacteriia > Anaerosomatales > PHET01 > CAMTUW01. Next base: position 52,914 of record CAMTUW010000001.1, on the reverse strand, counting down.
ACGCAGCTCGTAGGCGACATGCCGCACCCTGATCACCTACACGACCATGCGGAGGTGAGCGCGTAGCATGAGTCGCGAATACATGACGACCCGAGACATCGTGGGCCCACTGTTGCTTGTCGAGCATGTGGAGGGTGTGACCTACGGTGAGCTCGTGGAACTCGAGTTCCCTGACGGCACGCACACGATGGGCAACGTGCTCGAGGTGAATGAGGGATTCGCGTTGGTACAGGCGTTCCAAGGCACCCGTGGGTCGAACCCGAGCGAGACGAAGGTGCGCTTTCTGGGACGCAGCCTGGAGCTGGGGGTCTCTCGCGACATGCTGGGCCGGGTGTTCGACGGCCTGGGGCGTCCCCGTGACGGCGGCCCCGAGATCATTCCCGAGAAGCGCGTACCCGTTCACGGGCAGCCCATCAATCCGGTGTCGCGTGACTTCCCCGATGACTTCATCAAGACGGGCATCTCGTCGATCGATGGCCTCAATCCTCTTGTTCGAGGGCAGAAGCTGCCGATCTTCTCGGGATCGGGTCTTCCGCACAACGAGCTCGCCGCACAGATCGCACGGCAGGCGGCGGTCCTCCAGCGCAGTGACGACCCCACGAAGGTGGGCCCGCTCATGGAAGGTGAGTTCGCGGTGGTCTTCGCTGCCATGGGCATCACTTTCGAGGACGCGGACTACTTCATGACCGAGTTTCGCTCGACGAGCGCGATCGAGCGGGCGGTGCTCTTCTTGAACCTCGCTGACGACCCTGCGGTCGAGCGCATCGCGACGCCGCGCCTCGCGCTCACGGCCGCGGAGTACCTCGCGTTCGAGTGCGACATGCACGTGCTGGTCATCTACACCGACATGACGTACTACTGCGAGGCGCTGCGCGAGGTCTCCGCGGCACGCAAGGAGGTTCCCGGGCGCCGGGGCTACCCCGGCTACCTCTACACCGACCTCGCGACGATGTATGAGCGCGCCGGCCGCGTGAAGGGGAAGAAGGGCTCGATCACGCAGGTGCCGATCCTGTCGATGCCCGACGACGACAAGACACACCCCATTCCTGACCTCACGGGCTACATCACCGAGGGCCAGATCATCCTCGATCGCAACCTGCACCGCTCGGGCATCTATCCGCCGGTCGCGGTCCTGCCCAGCCTCTCGCGGCTCAAGCAAAAGGGTATCGGCCCCGGCAAGACGCGAGAGGACCACGCTGATCTGTCGAACCAGCTGTTCGGCGCCTACGCCCGCGGACTGCAGGCCAAGGAGCTCGCCGTCATCTTGGGAGAGGCCGCGCTTTCCGAGACCGATCAGTCCTACGTGCAGTTCGCCGATTCGTTCGAGCGCCTCTTCATCCAGCAGGGCAAGCGGGAGGACCGCAGCGTCGAGGAGACACTCGCGCTGGGCTGGGAGCTCGTCTCCTTACTTCCGCGCGTCGAGCTCAAGCGCATCAAAGATGAGTTCATCGAAAGGTATCTGCCGGTCAAGGCGCATGAGTATCGTCCTGGCGATGAGGATGTGAACATGACGCCCGGGATACCGGCAGGTCGAGACGAGTCAGGTGGCGGGATGACCGGGGTGCGCAAGTGAGACTCGGCATGCTCCTCGTAGCCGCGCTCATCGGGGGTGCCATCGTCGTGCAGGTGGTGTATGCGCGGGCGTACGGGAGCCATGCGACCCGTCCGGCGAAGGTTGTGTGGGGAGTCAACATCGCGCTGCTCGTCGCGCTACTCATCGCGCTGGTGTGGTTCGCGTTGCGGCAGGGGGCGGGGTGAGATGCCTGATATCCGAGTGAACCCGAACCGAATGGAGCTGCTCAAGCTCCGTCGTCGCTTGGAGACCGCCCGACGAGGTCACAAGCTGCTCAAAGACAAACTCGATGAGCTGCTCAAGGAGTTCATGGCGCGAATCGCCGCGAACCGACGTCTGCGCGACGAGGTCGAACAAGCGCTCTTCGGCGCCTACGGGTTGCTCGCCATCGCGCGAGCGGAGGCCGGCTCACCTGCGATTGCCGCTGCACTTCTTGCCGGGCACCCTGCTGACATGGTCGAATCGTCAGAGCGCAACGTCATGAGCGTGCGGGTTCCAGTGCTTGCGATGGGAGAGGTGCGTGTACCGAGCGGCTACAGCCTGGCGACCACGCCTGCGCTGCTCGACGGCGCGCTCAAGGACCTCTCCGGGGTGGTGGTTCGCATGGTCGAGCTCGCCGAGCGCGAGAAGGCCATCGAGCTGTTGGCCGCAGAGATCGAGACGACGCGCCGCCGAGTCAATGCGCTTGAGTACGTGCTCATCCCGCAGCTTGCGACCGCAGCGCGGTCCATCAGGATGAAGCTCGACGAGACCGAGCGCGGCGAGCGCACGCGGCTCATGAAGGTCAAGGAGATGATCGAGGGTCAAGAGGGGCGATGATCCCCGGGGTTCGGCGGGGTTCGGCTTGGGGGAGAGACGATGACATCCAGCGCGGAGGCGGGTAGCGAGTGCGGTTCGGGTTCGCCCTCCTCGGGCGCGGGCCCCTTCGAGATCGTGGCCATCGGCGCTTCGTTCGGCGGGCCGAAGGCGATCGAGTGTGTGCTGGGTGCTCTTCCGCAGGGCTTCTTCCTGCCGATCGTCATCTGTCAGCACATCACACCCGGGATGACGGGCATATGGGCACAGATGCTCACGGGGCGCAGCTCCCTGTCCGTCTCGGAAGCCGTTGATGGGTGCGAACTACTGCCGGGTACCGCGCACATCGCGCCCGCAGGTCTGCAGATGCGGGTGGTGAGTGGGTCGCGAGGACCACGTGTTCGCATGGACCACGACTTCGCTGACTCGCTGCACGTGCCTGCGATCGACGTGCTCTTCTCATCGGCTGCCAAAGCTTTCGGCTCCCGCACGATCGCTGTGCTTCTCACGGGGATGGGGCGTGACGGGACGAGCGGCATGGTGCAGATCCGCCACGCCGGTGGCTACACGATCGGCGAGTCCGAGTGCTCAGCGATGTCGTACAGCATGCCAGGATCGGCGGTCGAAGCCGGAGGCGTGGTGGAGCAGTTGCCACTTGAGCGCATCGCGTCGCGTATCGTCGAACTCGGTGCGAGGAACACTACGTGGTCTGGCCGGTGAAGTTGAATCGAGAGAGCAGCAGCCCCGGAACCAGGGAGGCGCCCTCTTCGGTGCCAACGAACTTGCGCTGCTCTGTCACACCCTCGCACCACTTGAGAGCCTCGATCATCGACTGCGTGAAGCGCAGGTTCTTCAGCGGCCGTGTGATCACACCGTTTTCGATGAGAAAAGTGCCGTCGCGGGTCATGCCCGTGAGTGTGACGGGCACCGGGTCCTCGACGTTGACGTAGTGGAAGCGGGTCACGTAGACCCCGTGGCTCACGGCGCTCACGAGATCGTCGAGCGAACCCTCGCCCGGCAGCATCTCGAGGTTCAGGGGCATCGGACCCCACGGGTTCGGCGCGGGCAGAGCGTGACCGGAATTCGGCCAGCCGCTCTTCTCGGCCCAGTATGAATCCGTGACCGGTTGGACGCCTACACCGTCTTCGATGAGCACGGTGCGACGTTTGGGACTGCCCTCGTAGTCAAAGGTCGCACCCATCGCGTGGGGTGCGAGTGCATCGTCGACGATGGAGATGAGGTAGTGCATGATCTGGTCTTCCAGGTGGTTCGAGAGAAACGAGCGGCCCTCTTCGAAGGCTTTGGCCGAAAACCCCAGGTAGCCGAGGAAGTCCATGATGTCGGCGACCGCTTCGGGTGCGAGCACGACGGGGTGGATGCCCGGTTCGAGATTGGTCGGGTTGGCGGAGCGCAGCGCGAGTTCGGCAGCGTCTCGACCAAGATCGGCAGCGCGCATCTCGGAGGCGTCGCGCGAGAGCCAGCTGGTCCAGCCGCTGCCCGACTCACCCATCGACAGGACGGTGGCCTGTGCGCCGGTGATGGCGGACCCGACGTCGATGCCGTGGCTGTTGGCTACTGCGAGGACGTGCTCGGCGGCGCGCACTTTTCCCGCGACGGTAAGACCGCGCTCACGCGACTGCTCGACGATATCGGCTACCGCATGCGCACGCGCCTCAGCGTCGAAGGCGCGGGTCGTCTCGCAAGCGCGTTCGACCAGCTCGACCGGCGAAGGCGTGGGCAGCCCCGGGAACGCGGGGTCTTCGGGCGCGATGCGAGCGGCAGCGATCGCAGCCTCACAGCAGGCGTGGAGCGACTCGTCGTCCAAGCGGTTCGTGCTCGCGACGCCCTGTCGTTTCCCGACCACCGCTCGAACGTTCACGAGTGCGTTGGCCTCCACGACGTTCTGGTTGATGCGATTGTTCGCAAAACGCGTCAATGCGCTGTTCTCGGCGACGATGAGCGCTTCGGCCTCGTCGGCCGCAGTTGTGAGCGCGACAGCGCGCTTGGCCAGGTCACGGGCCTCGTGTGGTGTCAGCATCATGGGCGACCCACCCCGACCTGCACGCCACGGAAACGCGCGGGCGCTGCACCGTGAGCGACGTGAGCGACTTGCATGGGCTCCCCCTTGCCGCAGTTGTTGAGTCCCCAGACCTGCCAGTGCTCCCGCGAGCACACGGCGTCACAGCTCGCCCAGAACTGCGGCGTGATGCCCGTGTAGTTCGGCATGCGCACCATCCGGCCCAGCTCGCCGTTCTCGATCTCCCAGCCTATCTCGCAGCCGAACTGGAAGTTCAGCCGCTTGTCATCGATCGACCAGGAGTTGTTCGTCTCGATGTAGAGGCCGCTGCCGGTGTCTGCGACCAGTTGATCGAAATCCCACTCGCCGGGCTCGAGCGAGACCGTCGTCATGCGCACGAGGGGGATGCGGTTCCAGCCGTCGGCACGCGCGCAACCGTTGCTCCCACGACCGATCTCGGGCGCCGTGTCGCGAGAGGTGAGAAGCCCGGTCAGCACACCCTCGGTCACGATCAGGTCGCGCTGTCCGGCAACGCCGTCGTCGTCCCATCCGAAGCTGCCCAGGGAGCCCGGCACGGTTGCATCAGCGCTCACGGTGACGTGCTCGGAGCCGTACCGCAGCGAGCCGATATCTCCCAAGGCCACCCACGAGGTGCCCGCGAACGCGGCCTCCTCGCCCAAGACGCGGTCGAGCTCGGTGGGGTGCCCGATCGACTCGTGGACCTGTAGCGCCATCTGTGAGCCGTCGATGATGAGGTCCACGACGCCGGGCGTGCACTCGGGCGCGGTCAACAACGCGGCCGCCTCACTCGCGACGCGTGGGGCGTGGCCGACGAGATCGAGACCGGCCACGTACTCCCACCCCGCCTGCATCCAAGCGCCGCCATGCGAGTTCGGGTACGAGCGCGTGACCATCTCGCCGTCCGCGAGGGCGTGGGCGACGATCCCGGCCCCCGTCTCGTACCAGCTCTGCTCGGTGAAGGCGCCGTCGGTCGAGCCGAACCACTTCCGAGAGCGATGGGCGCCGCAGGTGACCTTCGTCAGTGACACGGCCGACTCAGCGCGCAGGGCTTCGTCGGCGGCGATCAACAACGCGAGCTTGTCTTCCAGCGGCACCGAGAACGGGTCGATGACGCACGGTCCCTCCCACGTGCCCCGTGCAGGTTCCTCGGGGGCGAGACGAACGGGCGGACCGGCCACGAGCGCACTCGCGCGTGCGATCGCGACAGCCTGCCGCGCCACGGCTTCGGCCTCGCCGATCGTCACAGTGCGGCTGGCCGCGAAGCCCCATGCGCCGTTGGCGAGCACGCGCACACCGAGCCCGAAACTGTCCGAGCGCTCGATCGCCTCGACGCGCCCGGTCGCGATCTGTATCTCCTCGTGGGACGAGTCGACGACGCGTGCATCTGCGTAGTCGGCGCCAGCGAAGCGAGCCGCGTCGAGCGCGGCGTCTATGATCTCCTTCATGTGTATCCCCTCAGCGAACCGTGTGGCGTGCGCCATCGTGGCACACGCTACTTACCCCCGTATTTCTGAAACCTTACCGCCCCGGTCTGACATGGAATTCATCGGATCCTAGCGCGGCACGTCGTCCAGCGCCGCCGCCGATGACTTGACCGCATTGATCGGCTCGCCCACGCGGTACGTCCACGCATAGCGTCGCGCGCCAGCAAAATCGCGGCGTCCGGACAGCTTCGAGATCTTCACGAAGTCGCCGGTACGCGGCGCGTGCAGGTAATACCCACCGCCGATGTAGAGTCCCACGTGGTGGATGGGGGAGCCGAAGAACACAGCGTCTCCCGGTTGCAGCGCCATGGCTGCGACTCGCGTGCCCCTCTGGAACTGTGAACCCGAATAGTGAGGCAAGACCACGCCGTGCTGGCGAAAGACGTAGAACATGAGTCCGGAACAGTCGAAGCCGGCCGTTGATTTGCCGCCCCACAGATACGGTATGCCGTGGTAGGCCAGCGCGGTCTCGACCGGCGAGCCGGCCTCGACGAGGATGCCCTTCTCGTTGGCTCCCGTGCGGATCTCGGCGAGAAGCGCGACTTCGTCGACGCTCCGGCGAGATGCCTCTGAAGCGAGCAGTTCGAGCAGGTCGGCCTGCGCGCTGGCGAGCAGCTGCTGGCGATCCTGGATGCGCAGCATGATCTCGATCTGACGCGCCTTGAGCTCGAACTCGATCGACTGGGCGGCCGACTGCGCGTTCTCGAGATCGAGCACTTGGTTCTGAAGAAGCTGGCGCTGAGCTTTCAGTGAGGCGGCGATGTCAGCGTCTCGCATACCGATCGTGTTCAGGAATCTCATCCGCGACAGGAAATCGGCTACCGATTTCGAGTCGAGCAGAACCTCGACCGCCGCGAGTGAGCCATTCTTGTAGATCGATTCGACGCGCTGCCCGAGGATGTCTGATTGCAGGGTGTAGGCAGCCCGTGCGTTTGAGAGATCCCCCTCGGCGAGGTGTACTTGCGAGCGCATCTCACTCAGTCGCTCGGCGGCGGCGTTGTAGGCCTCGCTCGCCAGTTCGAGTTCACGGTCGAGCGCATCGAGCTGAGCCATGAACTCGTCGAGTCGCTCCTGGCGCTGGGAGAGTTCGTCGCGGAACTCACTGGTGCGCTGATCGGGGCGCACGTCGATCTCAGACCTCGTGTCGGCTGGTCTGCGCGTGGGGGTCGTTGATTCGGAGCGGATGTCGCTCGGTGCGGTCGTGGATGACGCATCAGGCGATGACGGATTGGCGAGGGCAGTGCCAGGCGCGAGCAACGCGACCGCGACGGAGAGGGCACACGCTCTCCGGGCGAGTCCTGCGTAGCCTGTACGGCGGTTCATCTGCTGCCTTTCCGCATGGAATCGGGGCGCCCGCGAGCGCCTTGCTCCATCAATACCTCGCTGAGCCGAAACAAGCGAGCCCAAATGGCGATTCTACACGCAATCTGCAACACTCGCGCACGCCTCCGCACTCGCATTATGCAAAGTCGATGCCGAATCATACTCATCATCGAATCTCGAAGCACGCCGAAAGGGCCGACTGCTCGTCGACCCTTTCAGGTCCCATCCATGTACGGTCGAGGACTACCCGTTGTCTGAAGCCATCGCAGTGGCGAACTCCGGGTGCATCGCCAGCGCCAACTCGAACGCCTCCTGCTCCTTGCGTGCGAGCCAGAACAGCACCGACGCGGTCATCATCGGGCCGATCAGCGCGAAGACGACGATCGCCCATACGCCCACCTCGAACTGGTAGATGACGCCCCACGCGACTCCTGCGATCGAGACGGCCGCGAGAAGCGCTGCGGCCACGCGCTCGTAGAACCAGCCGATGATGAGTGTTGCGGTCACCGCCACGAGCGGGAAGAACGCACCGAGCAGCGCGTATGCCGTACCCGTCTCGCTGAACGTGCGTAGTCCGGCGAAGATGGCGACCGACCAGAAGATGCCGCCGGCGATGACGAACGCTCTGGCGACGCCGCGCTCGGCCGCGATGCGCAGGCGGGTGTCTCTGGGTCCTCGCGCCACGGGACTTGATTTCGCGACGTCGTAGGCGATCATGCCGATCAGTGACGGAATGCTGACGACCAAGACAGCCGCAGCGATGAGTCCCCCGATGAGTAGAACCGCTCCCAAGATGAGCTCCATCGTTCTCGACCTCCAATGACATGAACTAGTGAGGTTCACGAGTCCTGATGAGAATATGACCCGCTGCGCACCTGTGCGGGTTCGTGGACGGTTTTCGTCTTGTTAGGGTTTCGTGAGCGCGAATCCGAAGGTGGAGCCGGCGCCGGGCGTCGAGCGAACCTCGATCGTCGAGCCGTGCGCCTCGACGATCTCCTTCGCGATGGCGAGTCCAAGTCCCGCCCCGCCGGTTCCCGTGCGTGCGGTGCCTGAGCGGTAGAAGCGCTCGAACACCCGCGACAGTTCGTCGGTCTTGATCCCGGGGCCGTCGTCGACCACCTCGAGCGTCACCGTGCCGTCGGTGCTTCGCGCGCGCAGACGGATGCGGGAGCCAGCGGGCGCGTGCTTCAGCGCGTTGTCTGTGAAGCTCAACAGCACCTGGATCACCCTGTCGCGGTCGCCCAGCAGCTGCAGGTCGCCGTCGGGAAGGTCGACGTCGAGTGCGATGCCCGCCCTTTCAGCCAGCGCATGCATGACCTGCGTGACGTTGTCGAGCAGGTCCGCGGCCCACTGCACAGTGACCTCCAGGCGAAGGCTGCCGGCGTCGAGCTGCGCGAGCGTCAGCAGGTCGCTCACGAGACGGCCCAGCCGGTCCGTCTCCACGCTCATCGTGCGGATGAAGTCGTCGCGGACCTCGGGGTCGTCTTGCGCGCCGTCGGTCAGCAGTTCGAGGATGCCCTTGAGCGCGGCGATCGGGGTGCGCATCTCGTGGCTCGCGTCTGCGACGAAGCGGCGCTGTGCGCTCTCGCTTTCCTGGAGTGCCGCGAACGCCTCGCCCAGACGGCTCGCCATGCTGTTGTACGAGACCGCAAGGTCGTAGACCTCGTCGGGCACGAAACCGGTCGGAAGACGCTGCTGGAAGTCACCGGCGGCCATCGCGGCGGCGGCCTCTGACATCGCGCGGATGCGCCTGCCGATGAACTCGGAGAACACGAAGCCCAACATCCCGGCGATGATGAGTGAGATCCAGAACGTCACCCACAATCGGTAGCGGATCGCGTCAAGAATCCTCAGCGAGCTGTCCACCGGACTTGCGGTGACGACGATGCCGAGTACCGACCCGCTGGTTCCTATGAGCGGCTTGGATGCGACGACCCAGCCGCCCTCGCGCATGTCGACGCTCGTGTACGAGGGGCTCTCAACGAGCCCTCCTCGCCACGCCGCATGCAACACCGCATCGCTCGGCTTGCCGTCGTGGGAGGATTCGAGCAGCTCGCCATCGCGCGCGTACACCCAGATGCCGGTCCCGTAGATGATGCGGTACTCGTCGATGTCGCGACGGACCCCGCCCAGATCGTCGCTCGTGAGCGGCAGGCGCATGGTGAGCCGCTGCACGAGTGCGGCGGCGTTGCGGATCTCGTGGGTTCTCGCCATCTCGGACAGCGTGTCTTTGAGTCCGGCTGACAACGCTCCCGACAAGATGAGCATCGCGACCACGATGACGACGACGAACAACTCGGTCTGCCAGAGACGGATCGAGGCCCTCTTGCGCGGGGACATCCGTGTCACTGCTCTCTTAACCGGTAGCCGAATCCGCGAACCGTCAGGATGTACGTCGGGTTCTTCGGGTCACCTTCGAGCTTCTCGCGAATGTTGTGTATGTGCACGTCGACAGCGCGCTCGTCACCAACAGGGGATTCGTCCCACAGCGCCTCCAGGATGGCATGGCGCGAGTACGCCGTGCCCGGATGTTTGGCCAAGTGCAACAGGATCCCGTACTCGGAACTCGTGAGGTGCAGTGGCTGTCCAGCCAGTTTGACCTGCCGCGACAACGTATCGATCTCGATGTCGCCAACGATGATGCAGGCCTTCTCGACACCGCTCCCGTCAACTCGTCGCAGTATCGCCTTGACCCTGCTCACGAGTTCGCGTGGCGAGAACGGCTTGGTCACGTAGTCGTCGGCGCCGAACTCCAGGCCCAGGATGCGATCGACCTCGTCGCCTCGCGCTGACAGCATGATTATGGGTACACTCGACTCAGCCCGGAGGTCACGGGCGATGTCGAGTCCCGATTTGCCGGGGAGCGTGATGTCGAGGATGACCAGGTCCGGCTTGACTTGTGAGAACATGAACTCTGCGCCGGTGCCGTCATGAGCGGTGTGGACCTCATAGTCGGCTTGAGACAGCGCGTAGTCGACGATCTTGAGAATCGACTCTTCGTCGTCCACGACCAAGACGCGTTTCATCGGGCTCTCCCTGCGCGAGAAGCTACCTGTCCGTCAACGAGCATACCCGGACAGGTGTCGATTGCCGCTAACACAACCCTAACATTTCGGAAATACGGTACGAATAGCCAAGTTCAGGGTGACTGTTAGTGTCGTCAACGATATCAGCGGTTTTGCGAGGACAGAGGTGGTGAGGGCGCCATAGATGCGATTCGCTGCTCAAGGGCCGAGAGACTAGAGGCACCTGCCTGCCCCCCGCTGCGCGCGGCGATCGTCGTCGTGGCGCTTGTGGCCTTGGCGTTCGCCGCTCTCCTGTTCAGCCCCACACACGCGCTCGCCGGCAGGTCATCGACCGGTGAGGCCGCGTTCTTTCCTTGTGCGAGGTGCCATCCGGTGGTCTTGCGCCCTGATGGCAAACCCGTCGAAGAGTTGCCGATCGGACTCGAGAAGCACGAGGTGACGCTCGAGGTGCACGACATCTTGGGGACCGGCGACAAGGCCTGCCTCGCCTGCCACGATGATCCCGCCAAGAACCCCGGCAAGTTGCGACTCCCCGACGACAGCCTGGTCGACATCACCGGCGACGTCTCGCGCGTCTGTCAGCGCTGCCATTTCGAGAAGTATCGCGAATGGCAGGTCGGGATTCACGGCAAGCGAGAGCCGAAGTGTTCGGCGGCCGGTTGTCACGACCCGCACACGCCGTCGTGGATCTACATGCCGGCACTGCCGCCCTTCCTGGGAACGGGCGTCGAGGTGCGTGCGGTTTCAGAGCGCGTACCGTTCAAGCCGTTCGCCGCGCCTCCTGTGGCTGCCCCCGTCGAGACCCCAGGGTGGCTGATGATCCTGACATCGCTGGGTGTGCTCGCATCCTTTGGTGCTGTCGGTTTCATAATCGTCAAAGGACGGACGCGATGAGTCAGTGCCGCAAGTCAGCTCCCTCACAAGACGACGCCCTGTTGCCGTCGGGATGCACGCTGTCGAGACGCCGGTTCCTCGGAGGAGTGGGTGCCACGGTAGGGGTACTCGCCGCAGGCGTCGTACCTGCGGTTCTCACCGCCACCAAGGCCACAGGCGCCGAGGCCGAGGGCGGGCCGCTTGACGGCCTCGTTGACAGGATCGGTGCTGTCAACTACCCCGGAAAGACCGTGGACTATGCCGACCCGCCCGGCAAACAGAAGTGGGCGATGGTCATCGACGTGAAGGCGTGCATCGGATGCCGTCGGTGCGTCTACGCGTGCGTCAAAGAGAACAACATCGGCCGCAACTCGGGCTTCACCTACATTCAAGTCCTTGAGATGCAGCCGGGCGCCATCGACACCGAGCACAGCAAGCTCGACTACGAGGAGGCGGGACGTCCGGACAAGTGGTACCTGCCGATGCAGTGCATGCACTGCGCCAAGCCCACATGCGTCTACGGTTGCCCGGTCAAGGCGACGTGGAGGGACCCCGACGGCATCGTGGTCATCGACTACGACAAGTGCATCGCGTGTCGCAACTGCATGGTCACCTGCCCCTACGACGCGCGGCATTTCAACTGGGCGCATCCCAAGGTGCCGAAAGGCGAGATCAACAAGGCCGTGCCCCTCGAAGAGAAGACCGGCACCGTCGAGAAGTGCACCTTTTGTGTCCATCGAGTCAGAAACGGCAAGACGACCACCTGCACCGAGGCATGTCCGGTCGGCGCTCGGACCTTCGGTGACCTCAGTGATCCCGAAAGCGAGGTCTCGATCCTCTTGAAGACCCGGCGCGTGTTCCGTATCAAAGAGAAACTCGGCAACGAACCCATGATCTGGTATGTGGGGTGATCATGTGGCTCTGGTAACGACTCCTCGGCCCGGCGTGAAGCGCTTCATCGGCGTGGATTTCGACTTCGGCTCGCTCAAGGTCGCGGGTCCGCGCTACTGGGCCTTCATCTCGCTGCTCGGTGTGATGCTGGCCTTGGGCGTCACCGCGTGGGGTGAGCTGCTCACCGAGGGCGGCGTCGTGATGGCCATGCGTGACAACTACCCGTGGGGCCTGTGGTTCACGAACTACATGTACTACGTGGGGCTCGCCGCAGGAGGGCTCGTCGTCTACGCCAGCGTGCATCTGTTCGGCGCCGAGCAGTTCCGGCCGCTCTCGCGCATCGCCGTGCTGCTCGCTGGCGTCTTCGTACTCATGGCGTTGCTCGGCATCATCACCGACATGGAGCACCCGTGGCGTGCGGCCTGGATGCTCATCACCCCGAACTTCAGCTCGCCGTTCGTGTTCACGGGCAGCGCGGCGAACCTCTACATGATCGTGGCGTTCGTCGACTTATGGATACTCATCACCGGCAAGGGCGGCGAGAAGCTCGCCCACCGCATGACGCTCATCGCGCTGCCGCTGGCGATCTACCTGCACACGACGACAGCGTTCGTGCTGGTGATGAACAAGTCACGCGAGCTGTGGCACACGGCGGTCCTCGTGCCGATCTTCCTGACGTCGGCAACCGCGTCGGGCATAGCACTGCTGCTCATCATCGCCTACATCCTGCAGCACTACCGAGTACTGAGTTTCAAGTCCAGCATGTTTCGGAGCCTCTCGACGCTGCTCGCAACGGTCATCATCATCGACCTGTTCCTGCTCTTCGTGGAGATCCTGACCGTCTTTTGGCCCACATCGTCGACGCCGGGGTACACGTATCGGTTGGCGCCCTTCTTCACAGGCGAGTACGCGATCGCGTTCGTGCCGGTGCTCATCTTGGGAGTCACCGCGTTCGCGTTGCTCGCCCCACGTCGGACGCGGCACCTGCCAGCGATTCAGATCACGGCTGCGGCGATGTACGTCGTGGCGGTCTTCCTCAAGCGCTACTCGCTCATGTCGATGGGCTTTGTGATCAATCCGCTTGGTCAGTACTCGTCACCGTATCTGCCCAGTCTCGTCGAGGTGCTCATCGCGGTGGGGATTCTCGCCTTGGGCGCGCTGATGGTCACCGTGGCGGTCAAGGTGCTTCCTCTCGAAGTGCCTGAGCACGAGCACGGGCACGGTCACGCCTTCGAGCCGACCGGCGAGCACTCGGACGCCAGGCCCGTGCTCGAGGCCCGGTGATATTGCGGTGAGCCCGTTCGAGGTGAAGCCCGGGTCAAGACAGCTCCGGTCTCGCATCCTGATGGTCGTCGCGGCCACCGTGGTCCTCGCGGGTGTCTTGGCCGTGGGGGTGCCGCTCGTGGTGACGGCGACGCCGGAGTTCTTCTCGCGTTTCCACCTGCTGGAGCGGCGCTACGTCAATCTCGAGGGCTCGGCGCACGAGGGCATCGGATGCAGGGCGTGTCACCAGACGCGACCGATTCGCAACGGTGTGGAGCTCATCGCCGAGTTCTACTCGAGCTACATCACGACCGACACGACGCCGCGCTATTTCCTGTTCCAGTCGCCCACCCGGGAGGCCTGTCTGCAGTGCCATCTGGATGACTGGAGCACCGAGACGGACCGTACGGACAAGATTCCTCACCCGGCGCATCAGCGTGTCGCGAGCGAGACGCGCAACTGCGCCGATTGTCACAAGTGGACCGCGCACTTCGAGCTCAACATCGAGAAACACAAGACGATGCCGTTTTCAGGTGTCTGCGTCGCCTACGGCTGCCACGTGGGCACCAAGACGACCAAGCAGTGCTTCAACTGTCACCATGTGCTGCATGAGTCGGCCGAGGACTGGCGAAAGGAACACCCGAACATCGTCTCCGCGAGCGGCCAGAACGCGTGCCTGGAGTCGTGTCACCAGGTGACGCAGTGTCAGCAGTGTCACACGACCGGCAAGAGACCCGAGTTCACCGGGCTTCCCATCGAGATCACCATGAAGGCCATCGAGAAGCTCCACGTCAAACCGGACTGGACCCGGCGCTACCACGGTGCCGAAGCGCTCAAGAACCGCGCTGACTGCCTACGTTGTCATCAGACGGAAGTCGAGTGCAACGAGTGTCACCTGCAGCGCCCCGCGTTCCACGGTTCGACCGACACGTGGATCGGCCGTCACTCCAGACAAACCGATACCGTCGATGACCGGGGCTGTCTGACGTGTCACGAGAAACCATGGTGCGAGAAGTGTCATCAGCAGTTCAAGGAGATGGAGTAGGTGCGCCCTCACCTGCGAAAATGGTTCATCGCAGGTCTGGCGGGACTGGCTCTGGGCGCGCTGTTGCTTCCGGTCTTCTCGACGCTGCAGCCTGACTACTATCGTCGCTATCCTGGCCTGAGCGAGCGGATGGACCACTGGACGATCTCGACACATGCGCGCATCTCGTGTGCTGCGTGTCACGTGCACCCGGGGGTCTTGGGCGCGGTGGCGTTCGCGGCCGAATCGGTTCCCGCGTTCTACTCGCGGTTGATGCGAGGTCCCGACGAGACGAATCTCCTGAAAGCCCCTGGACGCGACGCGTGTCAGAAATGCCACACCGCGTACCGGAAGGTCGCCCCCAGCGGCGACCTGCTCATTCCCCACCGCGCTCATGTCGAGGTCCTCGATATGGACTGCGTGTTCTGCCACGAGAACCTGGTCCACTCGCTGAACCGAAGGGGTTTCAACCAGCCCGAGATGGAGAAGTGTCTCGAAAGTTGCCATGACGGCGACAAGGCGACCGCCGAGTGCCTCAACTGTCACACTCGCAAGCACACACCACGGACCCACGAACGCGTGAACTGGCTGCAGGCCCACGGGAAAGAGAGCGAGACGCAGGACTGCGACGACTGTCACGACTGGACGCCCGACTACTGCGCCGACTGCCATGCGAAGCGTCCTGTATCGCACGTGGGCAACTGGAAGTCGGGTCATGCCGCGCCGGCGAAACTGCGTGGTGATGGGTGTCTCGTGTGCCATGGCGGCGAGCCCTTCTGCAAGGAGTGTCACTGATGAGTGGTCGGCGACGCATACTCCTTCGCGCGGGCGTCGTGGCGGCGGCGTTCCTCGTCTTGGTCATTCTCCCCGCGCTCATCACGTCGCAGCCGACGTTCTTCGCGCGCTATCCGGCGCTCAACGAGAAGTACGAGCCTTGGGTCACGTCGACTCACGTCGAGGCGGGCTGCGAAGGCTGTCACGTGCGGCCGAAGTTGATTCCGCGCGTGGTGTACCGAGTACGCATGGTGGGCGAGTTCTACCTGTCGTTCACCTCGCGTTCGCGTTCGCCGAAACTCTTCGGCATGCCTACGAATGAAGCGTGCCAGACCTGTCACAGTGACCTGCGCACCGTCTCGCCGAGAGGTGATCTGCAGATTCCGCATCGCGCGCACGTCACGATCCTGAAGATGCAGTGCGTCGAGTGTCACGACTACCTGGTCCATGAGCTGAACTCCCAGGGTAAGCACACGCCGTCCATGGCGGGCTGTCTGCGCTGTCACGACGGTGATGCCGCGAAGGATACCTGCACCGCGTGTCACACTGAGAAGGCGGCACCGAAGAATCATCAGGCTGCGGATTGGCCTATAGTGCACTCGCAGAAGGCCAAGGATCCCGAGTGCGACAGTTGCCACAAGTGGACCGACGACTGGTGCGTGGATTGTCATGCCCGCAGGCCGAAGTCGCATGGTGATGATTGGCGCGCGAAGCATCGGGACCAGGTCGGGAAGCATCGCAGTTGTGAGGCGTGCCATGAGGCACCGTTCTGCATCCGGTGCCACGGCGAGCTCCCGGACCTGAACTTCGATTCGAAGTTGAGACTGGTTCGCTAGACTATCTGCTGGAGGGCACGTGACCCAACATCCGGACAACGAGTCCGCTGAGCATGCTGACAGCACGAGTGCGAGCGGGCCTACTTCGAGCAGGTTCGTGGTGCATCTGGCTGCGGTTGCGGTGGCCTTTGCGCTGGGTCTGTTTCTGCTCGTTGGTGCGGCCGACCTGCTGACTGCGTCACCGCAACTGTGTGTTTCGTGTCACGAGATGGAGTCCATGGCCGTTTCGTGGCAGCGCTCCTCTCACGCGGCGGTGGCGTGCGTCGCGTGTCACGAGACGCCTCGGCCTTGGTACGCCACGCCGCAGGCGGTGGTCGACCGCAGCGGAATGCTCGTCCGTGACGCGCGGTGGAGCGTGCTAGGCCGCGCGGAGACGGGCCCGGGTGGGGCTGGCGCGAGCATGAGGCCGGTAGAGGACGTGAGCTGCCTGCAGTGTCACGATCCGAATCGACCCGCGACGTCGGGCTTTCGGATACTGATCGACCACGCCGTTCACGCCGAGAGCAACGGGTCGTGCGTGTCGTGCCATGCCAACACGGGTCACCCGGATGCGGCGGGGGTGCCTCTCTCGCTGATGATCAAATGCTTCACCTGTCACGGAACCAAGGGAAAGCCCGAGGCATCGGCGAAGTGTGGCGTGTGTCACCCGAGAGGCTACGAGTTGCGCCCCGCCTCGCACAAAGAGGTTGGCTGGCAGGTCGAGCACGGTGGCATCTCGCTTGACGACCCGCGCCAGTGCGACCTGTGCCACACGAAGAAGTCGTGCACGGACTGCCATCGTCTGGAGATGCCCCACCCCGAGGGGTGGGCGCGCGGACAGAAAGGCCATGCTGTCTTTGCCGAGAAGCAGCGGGCGACCTGCACGCGCTGTCACGACGAGAAGCCCGACCTGTGCAGCATGTGCCATCACAAGGCCTACGACCCGGCGAAGGGCGACTGGGTCAGACAGCACTTCCTCGAGGTGCGAAAGCAGGGCACCGTCTTTTGCTTCGGCTGCCACTCACCGGTGTATTGTGTGGAGTGCCACGTCCGGTAGCGGGTCGGGAGAGCTGTGAGTGAGGTGGGGCACATCACCGAACGCGCCGAGATCGAGCGGATCGACTTCCTGTTGAACGAACTCGCCCGTGCGGTTGAGCGTGGCGAGGTTCCGCGCGCATCCTACGATCTCATGGCGCCTCGTCACCTGATACGCCGCGCGCGACTCGTCGAGGCGATCACGGGCGTCGCGCAGCCCAGCGGCGAGCCTGCGGTGCCGGTGCCGGTGCCCGTTCGTCGCGCGAAGCCGGTCGCCAAGCCCGTCGACTGGACCACGGTGCTGCTGTTCCTCGGCGCCTTTCTCGTCATCGTGGCTTCAGCCATCTTCTCGGTCGTCGCATGGGGAGTTCTCGGGACCGGGGCGAAATTCGGGTTCATGGCCGCGCTCACTGTGGGTTTCTACCTCGCTGGCTGGTGGGCGAGAACCCGACTCAAGCTGGTTGTGGGATCGACGGCGCTGACCGTCGTCGCCTCGTCGATGCTCCTGTTCGACGGCTGGATTCTCATCGACGGGTACCAGCTGTCGGGTCCGTGGCCGTGGGCCGCGCTGCTGCTCGTGTGTTCGCTCGCGTACTGGTACACCGAGACCCGGATCTCTTCGGGATTCTTCGGAGTCATCGGCGCCGGCGCCCAGATCTCGTGGTGGTGGCTGCTCGGCGCGGGGTTGGAGTTCTCGGAGCCGGTGCGCATCGCCGGTATCGCCTTGGTCGCGCTTGGGTGGCAGATCGCATCCGAGCGCGGGAAGGGGCGCGCGGGTGTCGGGTCGCTTGCAGCGGTGCTCGCGTGGGCTGCGCCGGTCTTCTCGGCAGGCGCCGCGGTCGCGATCTTCGCGGATATCGCCCGAGTGGGTACGGCCGTTCCGCTCACCGTGGCATCGGCGGCTGTGGTCTCTGCGTGCGGAGGAGTCGTGCTGTGGCGGGCGCTTTCGCGCGAGGCGACCGCCCGGTCGGTCGCCGCCGCAGCGGTGCAGGTGCCGCTGTTCGCCGCATGTGTGGCGGCCGCAAGCGTCGGGGACGTATGGTGGATCGTGGCGGTACTCGCGGGCGCAGCGGCCGTCTACGCCTGGATGGGTCTTTCGGGCGCGGGGGTCGCCTTCTTGATAGCGGGGCTGCTCGCCGAGGCAGGGGCCGTCTTGGAGGCGTGTCTGGTCCTCGATGTGCCCGCAGCGACCACGCTCGTTGTGCTTGCGGGCCTTGCGGCCCTGTGGTCGCTCGCAGCTCGACTGCTCGCGTCGCCGCGGGGGGAGACGCTCGGTCTTTCGTGCGTGCGTGAAGCTGTGCCGACCTGCGACGTCGCGTCGTTCGTGCTGCTGGTCACCGCTTCGGTGGCGCTGTCTGTGGTGACCCTCGCACAGCCGGTGCCGTTCTTCGAGATCACCTCCGCTGAAGCGCTGGCCTACGTGGGCGTGCTCGTCGCGTGGTGGGCCGTCGAAACCATTCGGCCCAGCGCAGTGGGCGCGTTCGCCCTGTCACTGTTCTCGTTCGCTGCGCTTGCCGCCGTCGAGGTGTGGGCGTGGCCAGCGCCCTCGGCCGGGTTGTTCGCACTGCCGCTTGTCGCGCTATCCGCGGTCTGGCTCGCGTCCGGCAGAGTGCTCGTGCCGCGGTACGGCGACGTGTGGGGAGTGATCACGCGCGTGTGCGCGCGACTCGCTCTGGCCGGACTCGTGTTCGTGCCCCTGCTCCTTCCGGCGTATGAGGCCGAGCGGGTCGGGCCGTGGGGCGCGATGTGGGACCCGGTCACGCTCGTCGCACTGGCGGCGCTCGTGATGCTCGCAGACGCGGTCGCGGCTTCCAGTCGCGCCTCTTCGGTGATGGCCGGGCCTCTCGCGGTTGCGGCCGCGTGGCTCGCCGGTGATGCCCTCGTGGGGTCATCTGGGGGATGGATCGACAATGAGTTCGTGCCGCTGGCCGCAGCTGTTGCGGGCCTTCTCGTAGCGGGCGTGGCGTTCGCGGGTCGACGCGGACGGATCGCGTCCGTCGCGTCGTGGATCGCGCTGCCTGCGACCATCGTCGCGAGTGCGGTGATCCTTGATGGGTTCTCCCGTGACGGGGGATGGCCGTTGGCCTTGGCTGCGATCCTCGTTGCGGGCGCCTGGTGTCTGTCGGCGATGCTGGCTACGCAGTGGTTGGCCGGAGGCGCCGGCGTATCTCTCATCGTCGCCCTCTTGGCGCTGCCGGTGATCGATGCCGGAGCGTGGGTCAGTGTCGCGGCGTTCGGTCTGCTGGGGCTGTCGCTTGGCGCGATGTCGCTGACGAGCGGCTTCGGGCGGGATGGCGCGTTCGCGCACGCGGGTGCGGCGTTGGCGGTTGCGGGGACGCTGGCGCTCGCTGTGGGCGCGGCAGTGCTTGACGAGGGGGGCCAGTCGCAGGTCGTCGCGATGCTGTTGCTGGGCGCGGGGACCGCCGTGTCGGCTGCGGTGCGACGCTTCGAGCCCGGCGCCTACATCGCGGGATTCGCGTTCGTCGTGGCGGCGTGGCTCGAGATCTCGATCATCGGCGAGAACAGCGCGCCGGCCGCTCTCTATGCGCTTCCGCTCGCTGTGTACGTGGCGGGTGCTGGCTACGTGCACGTCCGCTGCGGGGCGGGTCGCTCGTATCCCAAGATCCTCGATCCGTTCGCTGTGCTGGTCGGCGTTGGATACCCGCTGCTGATCGCGCTGCAGTCAGCGCCGGACCGCGCGCTGACTGACTCGATCGCGGCGGTTGTCATGGCGCTCATCGCCATTGGCGCCGGCATCGCGCTCAAGGTGCGCTGGTACCTGTACGGAGGCGCGGCGGGACTTGCGCTCATCGCGCTGTACCGGTCGTTCTCCGCGATCGCGGAGTACTGGTGGCTCGTGCTGGGCCTGGTGGGAGTCGTCATGCTGGGCATCGCCTTGACGTGGCAACGCCAGCGCATCGTGGTCGATGGCGCGCGCGAGTCCCTGCGCCGGAGCTTCGAGGGATGGCGGGACGTGTAGATCCCTCGGGCGAGAGGGCTGTTGCGCGCTTCAAGCAGGGTATGTTACCTTGTGCGTCCGCCGATTCGGCGAATAGAACATTGCGGGGTGGAGCAGTCTGGTAGCTCGTCGGGCTCATAACCCGAAGGTCATCGGTTCAAATCCGGTCCCCGCGACCAAAGAATACGCAGGTCAGAAGCTCAATAGCTTCTGGCCTGTTTTCGTTGTCAGACGCGACTTCAAAGGCTCATCCGGCTGGGCTCAAGACTAGATCGACAGGCGTAGATTCTCGCCTACCGTCTTGAGCAATGAAGGGGGCACACCGTGCTCTGCGGCCAGGGCATTCCATCGTGACACGTGCTCTTCTGTCTCTTCGATCGTCCGGTCGATCGTCCGCTTGTCGAAGATGGGGCTCAGTTTCTCAAGGCTGTAGAAGTCTTCTCGAGCAAAGTCGTCTCGCTTCCCATTGAGCTTCATCCAGTGGCTGCCTACCCAGTGGCTGCCGGGCCTGTAGCTGTAGGCCAAGTCGTAAGCGGGGGTCAACCGCCAGTCGTGTTGATCATCGAGCATGAATGCGAAGTTCTTCGAGTGGTCGTCATGATTGCGGGCAACGATGTTGAAGACCATTCGCTTGAGGATCTGCATCGCATCGTCGGCGCCCAGTCCCAGCTGTCTCGCAGTTGCGAACAACTCGGCGTAGGAGTAGGAGCCTGCTCGCCTGTAGCTGATGTGTGCCAGGCCATTGAGCGTCTGTACGTGACGCTTCTCGTTGCCATCTCGATCAAAGCGCTGGGTGATGAAGTGCCGCCTATGACCTTCGTTGAGCAGGCGGCACGGCATCATGTCTATCCCACAGGCGGTTGCTCGGGACATATTCGACATAGCGAATCAGGTGGCGTTGCAGGGGTTGGATTCAGGCGAGGTCAGAGCCGCGCAGTACGTGACCGACGAGGTGCGCGCGGGTCCGGAGCGCATCGCGGCACGGGCGGTCGCGATGCTGTGCTCAGCTTCGATCGTCGGCAGGATGATCTGGGACACGAGCGCTGACTCTCGATCAAGTTCATGGAGAACTGCGCGGCCGACAGGCCTGCGCCTCGTCACCCCCAACGCGGCAAACCGATCCAACGCACGGGCCGCCCCGGCGGGACTGAGATCGGCGATGCTCGCGATCTGTCGACCAGTGAGTGGCTCGTTCGCGTGAGGTGACCAACAAGCACGCAACGGCGGTGGCCATGCTTGTAGCGCTCGGCCACTTGGCGATTCCCGTGGACGTGATACCGGTCGACGCGGCAGAGATCGCCGCACACAGTGGCGGTTCGGCTACAGACACGGTTCTGGCTGAGGCCCTGCGCGAAGGCAAGGTCGTGTATGAACGCGTCGCCTGAAGCGGTGGCCGAGGCGCAGCGGTCGGGGGTCTCGACCCGCTCGCTGCTCTTGACTTGTGTTATACGCAGTATCGGCGTAGTGTGCGTATAACTACAAGGAGTTGAGCCCATGCAGCGACAGCCACTCGAAGTCCAAACCATCTACGCCGAGCTTCTTGAGCAGATTGCCGCCTATGAGGCCGCGCGTGCCATCGGACACACCGCTGGCTCCTTCGTGACGAAGACCGTGAAGGGTCAGGAGTACTACTACTTCCAGCAAATGGGACCCGGTGGAGCAAAGCGTCAGATCTATCTGGGTCGTCGGGACGCTGCGCTCGATGAGTTGGCTGATCGGTTCGCTCACGGGAGAGCCGACGCCGCCGCCGACCAGCGATCCATCGCACGACTGGCGGCCTTGCTGCGTGTAGGTGGCGCGATGCTCACCGATGTGCCCTCGGCTCGGGTGCTTCGCGGGCTCGCGGACGCGGGAGTGTTCCACGCTGGCGGCGTACTCGTCGGGACTCACGCGTTCATCGTGCTTGGCAACCTTCTCGGCGTCCGTTGGGATACCTCCTTGAGGACGCAGGACGTTGACATCGCGGCTGATCCCAAACTCGATATCGCGATTCCGGGCGTCGGTGCTGACCTGCCGTCAGCTCTAGACAGTCTGGAGATGGGGTTCTTGCCGGTCCCCGGTCTTGACCCGAAAAGCCCAAGCACCTCGTTCAAGGTGCGGGGGCAGAGCCTGCGGGTTGACCTTCTGACGCCTGCGGCAAGAACCCGATCGCGTCCCGTGAACGTGCCGAGATTCGGCGCTGCGGCGCAACCCCTGAGGTTCCTCGACTATCTCATCGAGTCGCCCGTGAGAGCTGCGGTGGTGGACGGCGGGGTTGTTGCGGTGAGTGTGCCGGATGCGGCGAGGTTCGCTCTTCACAAGTTGATGATCGCGGGGGAGCGACCTGTTGCGATGCAGGCGAAACGCGAGAAGGATCTTTCGCAGGCCGCGCAGGTACTCGAGGTGCTGCATGCAGATCGGCCGGGGGATCTTGTTCTTGCTTGGGAGGCGCTTGCCGCCCGAGGGCAATCGTGGACGAGTCGAGTGGCGAAGTCAGCCTCCGCGCTTGAGCGCATTTCTCCGCTCGCAGCACAGAGCGTGCGAGACGGTATGACCCGCTGAGCTCGCAGTCAGCCGATCGGCTGCGTCACGTGCAGGTAGAGTCGCTGGTTCGCCCCGGTTCGGATGGCAAGCGGGTAGACCGAAACCCGCATCTCGCCGAATACGGTTGCGATGCGTCGTTCCGCGGAGTCGCCGGTGCGCACGCTCTCATCGAGCGGACACTCTTGTGGCACGACGCCGCCTTCGTGGAGCTCCTGGTTGCACGTCACGTAGCACTCATCGATTCCGGTACCGGTGCTGTCGTAGAAGGACCCGTTGGCGAGCAATACGTGGTGCTCGGCATCGAGAATCATCGTCGGGTAGGGGAAGCCCCGCAGGACCGCATCAACGCTCAGTACGTGGTCGGTCCCGTTGATCGCGCCCGTGAGTGAGTCGAGCAGACGGGCGAGGTCCCATGGCTCGAAGGGCTTGGCGATGATACGGTTCGCGCCGCAGTTCTCGATCTCCTCGCTCGCGCAGTTCTCGCCAGCCGGGAGGACGAGAACGATTGGAAGGTTGCTGTTCTTGAGGTTGCTGCGGATCATCTTGATGAGGTCGAGTCCGGACATGTCGGGCATCGACAGATCGATGACGACGGCGTCGTACTCTTCGGCGGCCATCATGGTCAGCGCGTCGGTCGCGTTGCCCGCCTCCATCGTGTAATAGCGGCCGGTCCCTTCGAGCGCGAAGGACTCGAGACTTCGCGGGATGAACTCGTCGTCGACGATGAGAACCTTTTGCGTGGGCGTGTGCGTGTTGAACATCGAGCCCTCCCTCTGCGCGCGCCTCAATACAGGCGCCGACTCCCCGTTGACCGTCGCCCCCACCGCCGAGTATGCGCCGAATCCCGTGTTATCGCCAAGGGCTCTGCGTTCGCAGGTAGTCTGAACCTGAGGCGATGGCGGCAAGTAGGACGGGCCGGTCTTTGGGTGGCAGGCGGGGATCGCCCGGAATCGTGAAGTCGGCGGGCTCGGCGACGTTCCTTCGCGCCCCAGCGATTACGCTTGAACCGGCTTGAGTATGAGCCCCTCGACGCTAGTCTCCATCGCGAGCCTCTCGCCCTCGCCCAGGCCGTACCGCCGCCGGGTGTCAGCCGGAATCACCACAGCAGCCGCACCGCGCAGTCGCGAACGCGCGCCTGCGCCTTGTCCGCGGTGACGAGTTCGCATTGCAGCTGAATGGCGAGCGCGGGGAACAGCGCATCGTAGACGGTGAGTCGGTGTGCGCGCGCGAGACGCGCGGCGTCCGCCAGCAACGCCGCGTCCCACGCCGGGAAGACGATGCCGCTCTCGGCCAGCCCCTCGGCAGCAACAGCGAGGCGGTCGGCATCGACGCCCGGACGGCGGGCGAGCGCGTTCAGGACCTCTGCGGGCAGGTGCGCGGGCGCCACGAGCGTGAGGCGGCCTGCCGCGTGGTTGGCGAACAGCTCGATGGCCTCGGCGACCGAGGACTCCTCATCCGAGCAGAACCACTTGAACGCGACCGAGCTGTCGGCGCAGACAAGCCTCGTGATCGTATGCGGACTCACGGCTTTTCCCAGCGGGGTGCCGTATCGCGGAGCTCTCGGATCATCGTGGCGGCATCGGGTGCGCCCACACTGGAGGCAAGCGAGCGCATCTTGTCGAGCGCACTCAGCATCCGCTTTGAGCGTTCCTTGGCAGCGGTCTGCTCGTCCAGGGCGCCCATGTAGTGCGCAGCCGCATCGCGAAGGAAGCCGCTGCGCGTTGTGCCGGCCGACTCTGCGCGACGATCGATCTCGTCGAGGATGCCGTCGGGCACGGAGATGTTGATCTTGCTCATGGTGTATCCTCTGGTAGTGTCATTGGTAGGTATGAGTATACCCACCAACACCAACGATCGCACCCGAGGGAGCCCGCCTGTGCCCACCCGCACCACCACCATCGACGCCACGCTGGCCCAGGTCTTCGGCTACTCCAGCTTCCTGTCCCACCAGCGGGCGATCATCGACCACGTCATCGAAGGCGGCAGCGCGTTCGTCCTCATGCCCACGGGCGGCGGGAAGTCGCTCTGCTTCCAGGTGCCGGCGCTGCACAGGCCGGGAACCGCGGTCGTCGTCTCGCCGCTCATCTCGCTCATGAAAGACCAGGTCGACGCGTTGCGTGGAAACGGTGTCGCGGCGGCGTTTCTGAACTCGTCGCTGACCGCCGAAGAGGCTGCGGCCGTGCTTGGCGACTTGCGCGCGGGGCAGCTCGAGCTGCTCTACGTCGCCCCCGAGCGCCTCATGATGCCCGGTTTCCTGGCCCAGCTGCGCGCCGCACCGCTGGCGCTCTTCGCCATCGACGAGGCGCACTGCGTGAGCCAGTGGGGCCACGACTTCCGCCCCGAGTACGTCCGACTGGGCGAGCTCCCGGAGTTGTTCCCCCACGTGCCCATCCTCGCGCTGACCGCCACCGCAGACGACCAGACGCGCGAGGACGTCCGCGTGCGGCTACATCTGGCCAACGCGCCGATCTTCATCGCCGGCTTCGACCGCCCCAACATCCGCTATACCGTTGCCGAGAAGCGCGACGCCCCCAAGCAGCTCGAGCGTTTCTTGGCCGAGCACCCCGGCGACTCCGGCATCGTCTACTGCCTGAGTCGCAAGCGTGTCGCGGACGTCGCGCGTCGGCTCCAGAAGGCGGGTATCGCCGCCGCGGCCTACCACGCGGGCCTGCCCGCACCCGAGCGCACGCGCGTGCAAGACGCGTTCCTGCGCGACGAGGTGCGCGTCGTGGTCGCGACGGTCGCGTTCGGCATGGGTATCGACAAGCCCGACGTGCGCTTCGTCGTCCACTACGACATGCCGAAGAACATCGAGGGCTACTACCAGGAAACGGGTCGTGCCGGCCGGGACGGGCTGCCCGCCGAGGCGCTCTGCCTCTTCGGGCTCCAAGACGTGATGACCGCGCGCATGCTCATCGAGAGCAGCGATAACGCCGAGCAGGTGCGCATCGAGCTGCACAAACTCAACGCGATGATCGCCTTCGCCGAAGCGACATCGTGCCGCCGACGGGTGCTCCTGGGCTACTTCGGAGAACCCCTCGAGGAGGACTGCGGCAACTGCGACGTGTGCCTGGATCCGCCGCAGCTCTACGACGGCTCGGTCGAGGCGCAGAAGGTGCTCAGTGCGGTGGTCCGGACCGAGCAGCGGTTCGGCGCCGGGCACGTGGTCGACGTGCTACGCGGTTCGGATACCGAGAAGGTCCGGCAGTGGCGCCACGAAGACCTCAGTGTGTTCGGCGTGGGCGAGGGCCTCTCGCGAGACGAGTGGATGGTCATCGTGCGCCAGCTCATCCACCTGGGGTACCTGCGGCAGGAAATCGCCGCGTACTCGGCGCTGAAGCTCACCGAGCGCTCGGGCGCGGTGCTGCGCGGCGAGGTGGCGGTGCAACTTGCTCGGATGAAGGCGAAGCCGCCGAAGGGGCCGAAGCCGAAGAAGCCGTCGATCGCACTCGAGGGGCTCGACGTCGACGAGGAGCTGTTCGAGCGCCTGCGCGAGCTGCGCCGCACGATCGCTGCCGAACAGAAGGTGCCGGCCTACGTGGTGTTCGCGGACCGCTCGCTCGCGGATATGGCGGCGAGGAGGCCCGGGACGACGGAGGAGTTCCTCGCGTGCCACGGCGTCGGCGCGGCGAAGCTGGAGCGGTACGGGGAGGCGTTTTTGGGGGCGCTCGCGGGGGAGTGAGGCAGCCGTTTCCCCGGACACGGTTTGAGCATTGTCTGACTCAGGCGAGAGTCGGATGAGTTCGCTCGAGCCACTCAAGCACATCGGCTCGCATGACCAGCACTTCCTCAAGGAGTTCTGCGACGTCATCGGCTGCGTGATGGTCCGCCAGTGATGCCCCCGGTGTTCGATGATGCACGGTAGCCGCTTGCGCGCACGACTATTGTTGCGAGTTGCAGTGCCGACTCGTACGCGATCGTGAAGGCGCGGTCGACCGATAGCCCGCGCACGCTCGCATCAGCGAGGTCGCGATCCGCCACGGCAAGCAAACGCTCGACTTCCGCTCGCGTGGGGGAGTGGTGTTTGATCGAACCGTCAGCGAGCCATTCGCTCAAGCTCACTATCGTCACCTACCAGCCAGATCTTCGATGCGCTGAGCACCTCCGCGACGAATGGATCGTCGTCGGTGACAGCTTGGGCGAATCGCGTGTGCGTGTAGACATGGGACCTCGGAAGGTGCGTGTCTTGGAGAATGGATCCCGCCGAAGGCTGACGCACCTGAACCACTCGCCGCGAACTGGGATGACAGGGGCCATTGCACAACATACGTCACTCGTGCGGCATACCCTCTTGACGACTACGTGAAAGTAGTCATAATGACTATGAGAAAAGAGTCGTTGAGATAGGTCACCGATGGGCACCGTAGCAGGCAGGGAAATCAATCTGCTCTTCACCGCGCTGAGTGAGGAGCTCCGATTGCGCGGTGCCGCGATGTACGAGCTGTGTGTCATAGGAGGCTCGGCGTTGGGGCTGCTGGGGTTGGTGGAGCGGCCAACGAGGGACGTCGATGTTGTCGCGCTGGGCGAGTCTATGCAGGGCACGATCCGCGTGCGTGATGCGCAGGTCCTGCCGGAGGTGTTGGTGGAGGCGGTCGCGGAGGTGGCGAATCAGCTGGGAGTGGATCCGCACTGGCTCAACAATGGGCCTGCGCGACTGATGGACTGGGGGCTTCCCGAAGGCTTTGAGTCGCGGCTGACTTCCATGAGCTACGGCACAACGCTTCGCATACACGTTGCGAGCCGCTTCGACCAGATCTGCTTCAAGACCTACGCCGCGGCCGATGTCGCCGGTCGGCATCTCACGGACCTCATTTCGATGTCGCCCACTCGTGGCGAACTGAGCTTCGCATTTGCCTGGGCCGTGCAGCAGGATCCCTCCCAGGGATTCCGCTCTCAGCTGGGGCAGCTGGCCGACTACTTGGAGGTACGTGATGTCCTTGACACAATCCCGGGATAGGTTGTTGGCAAGTGTCCTCGAACTGATGTGGGCGCAATGGACCGAACTGGGAGTCGCAGGAGTTGCGGGCACCGAGTCATCTGTGATCGATCCCGAGGCGCTGCTTCTCGCGACGTCGAGGTTCGGGCGATACGATCCTCGGCTCTTCGACGAAGTGCTCGACTGGCTTGCCAGCTTCTCGGACCTGTTGGATGTCACGAGGCTCAGGCGACTCGCGACGCAGACACGCTTCGCCGACGGCCGCGTGGTCTCCGCGCTCGTCGACTTCATGCGGCAGCAATCGACCGCGGCGAAGTGGGAGAGATCGGCGCGCTCGTTGATCGCGAGGGAGGACAGCGCGGCGTACGGAGGCGTGGCGCCGCTGTTCCTCGACGGAGAAGGGAAAGGGATCCCCACCTTCGGCGAGAAGGACCAGTTCTTCCTCCAGCACGGAATCGAGCGACCCGCGTTGGATCTGCGCGGGATGTCAACGGCACCGGTGTCCCGTAAACCCGCAATCGCGAGGCTGCGATTCAGGGCGCTCATGGGCGCGGGGGCGCGAGCGGAAGTGTTGTTGTATCTGGCCACGCATAATCACGCACACGGGCGGTTGATCTCTGCTCGGACGGGTTTCGCCCAGAGACAGGTGTCGGAGTACTTGGCGCAGATGGCCGAGGCTGGTTTCGTGGAGCGATGGGAAGACGGCCGAACAGTGCAGTATCGGCTGGTGGGCGATCTCACCGAGTCGATGGGTCCACTGGCCGGGTATGTGGATTGGCCGGGCGCTTGGACCGCCATTGCGATGCTATTGGAGACGCGCGGTATCGCAGAGGCGGCGGCATCCTCGTACGAGGCGGCGAAGGCATGGCGAGCCGGCCTCGAGTCGCTCAAGGTCGTTCTGCCGGTCGAGGGTCTCGATGTGCGCCCTCCAACACCTGAGCGCCACTCGGGCGAAGCCTTGCTCGAGTACGCCGATGAGTACCTGGGGCGGGTCGTCGAAGCGTTGGGAACGGCACGCTGAACGCGGTTCGGTGGCACAGGGGATTGCAGGTCAATCGAGCACGGTGTTGTTGCGAACGATCGTGATGCGCATCGACGCGCCGCGCCTAGGGTTGTTGTCAACTGATTCGACAACAGTGGTGTTTCGTAGGGTGGGTGGCCCTAAGGACATGGGCTCAAATCCCGGTCGTCTGTCTGCGAAAGCGGCCTAATCACCGTCTGCGGCCATCAAGCCGCGCAGCTCGTCATTGGCGGGGCGAGGATAGCGCACGCTCTCGGCGACTTCGGCGAAGGACTCGGGCGTGAGGACGGTCGCGTCCGAAGGATTCGCCATCAGTACGATGACTGCTCGGTGGTCCCGTGAGGCACGGAGCGCTGCCAGACGTTCACGGAATCGGTCGTCCTGTTCCGCGACCGCGAGCAGATCATCGAGCAGCGCGAGTTCCTCGATCGACACGAGCGCCGCGACAGGGCGGTGGTGCTTCTCGATGAGCACGCGCTCCTTGCCGAATCCCACGATACTCAGGATCTCGGCGAAGCGGCCGCGTGCCTCGGATGCGGTGACCGAAACGTACAAGAGTGGTGTGACGCCTGAGATCTTTGAGCAGTTGCGAATATTGCGAATATTGCGTATGATGCGAATGTGATTTCCATGGGAGGTGAGCGAATGACGCATGATGCCCGACAGGGCGACAGCTCAGCTGTGGACCATCCCGGCGTTGCCATGGTAGGCACCGTGCGGGTCACGGTGACCGACGCGCGCGGTGTCGAGTCAGAGGCGCCGGAGCAGGTATATCGCATCGCAGAGGAGGCGCTGTCGATCGTCGCCGAAGGCGGGGATGCGACGCTCGTTGTGGTAGCACACGACCTGACCACGCAAGAGGCCGCCGACATTCTTGGCGTGTCACGCCCGCACTTGATCAAGATGCTCGACGCGGGCGAGATTCCGCACTACAAGGTAGGCACCCATCGGCGATTGGATGTTGGCGATGTCATCACCTATAGGCGCGATCGTGATGCGCTTCGTCGCGCTGCACTTGACGGATTGGCCGCCGAGTCGCAGGACCTCGGGATGTACTGATGCAGCGCGTCGTACTAGACGCGTGCGTCCTATACCCGGCTGCGCTCAGGGACATCCTCTTGCGCGCTGCTGAGGCGAGGTTCTTCTCGCCGATCTGGTCTGAGCGAATCCTTGCCGAGATGTTCTCCGCGCTCTCGAGGAACCGGCCGGACATCCCGCGGGAGAGACTGGTTCGTCTTCAGGACTTGATGTCTGCGGCGTTTCCCGAGGCTGACGTTGAAACAGATCGTGTGGCGATGCAACTGCCGGATCCGGACGACTCGCATGTCGTAGCGGCCGCCATGGCCGGCCACGCGTCAACAATCGTCACATTGAACGTCCGCCATTTCCCCCAATCGATTGTGGATGTCCACACCCGGGCGATGGTCATGACGCCCGACCAGTTCTTGCTTCAGCTGCTGCGCGAGGACCCTGCGGCGATGATCAGGGTTGTCCGGCACGCAGCTTCGAGCCTCAAGAATCCACGGCTTTCAGCAGGCGAATTCCTCGATCTAGTAGCATTGCACGCCCCGGGGTACTGCTCGAATGTCGCTTCGCTACTCGGGGCGGACTCATAGCTCGGCGTGGCGCTGGCGGAGGCATGCGATCTTCGGGTGGGTTGCCCGAGGGGAAGTCATCGTGCTGCGCCTGCGAACACGACCTCGGCGTTGAATCGTGCGGGTCTGTGGGTTCCCACATGACCACGTGGATGAGCTGGATGTCGGAGGCCATACCTCGTATCCCCTCTGCCGCCGGGCCGGAATGCGCATGATGCGGGATCGGTCTGACAGTGCCAGTCGGGTAGTGTCAGCGCACAGCGCTACAATCCTGAGAGCACACCGGGTGAGGGGAGCGGCGATGGCGGTCTGGTCGCGTGGCGAGGTCGATGCGGCGGTGCCCGACTACTTCGAGATGCTGATTCTCGAACTTCGCAACGAGCCATACAGCAAAGCGGAACACCGGCGACGCCTGATGGGCAAGCTGAGCAACCGGAGCGAGGGCTCAATTGAGCGCAAGCACTCGAACATCAGCGCGGCACTCGTGCAGCTCGGCTACCCGTTCATCAAGGGCTACAAGCCGCTGTACAACTTCCAACGCCTACTCGCCGAAGTTGTAGCAGAGCGCCCTGAGAGTGCCGAGGGGCTGACGCAGGCTGTGCAGGCTTCGGTGGAAGCGCCGGCGCAGAGGGCTTCCCTTACCGACTTTCTGATACGGCTTGAAGATCCTCCGCTACCCACGGAGGCCGCCCACACGACGAGTCGAGAAGTGGCTGACATCCTCGGGCGGGTTCGATCGCCCGTGAACTATTTGGAGCGAGAGGCGCGAAATGCCGCGTTGGGGCGTTTGGGCGAGGAGTTCGTCGTTGATTTCGAGCGTGCCTGGCTAACGCGTCTTGGTTGCGATCGCTTCGTCGACCGCGTCGAGCACGTGGCGGTCACCAAGGGCGATGGACTCGGATTCGATGTTCGGTCGTTCGATGAGGATGGGTCCGACAAGTTCATCGAGGTCAAGACGACCGCGTATGGCAAGCAGACGCCGTTCTATGTGTCGCGGAACGAGTTGCTCGTCTCCAAGGCGAGTCCGCGCGAGTATCACCTGTACCGTGTGTTCGACTTCCGGGTCGATCCTCGCCTCTACGCGTTGCGGGGACCGATAGACCAGGCGTGCGTGTTGGAGCCGGTGCAGTACTCCGCGAGAGTCGGGTAAGGCGATGGAGTCGGAACTGCTCATGTATGTGGTGGCAAAGGCCACCGAGCCAACGGGCACAACGGTGACGATGGCATCGGAACAAGGAGATGTGGTCAGCGTCCGGTTCGCGCGTGACGAGGGCCTGTCTGACCTCTACGAGGTCGGCGACGAGACGATGGTCACCGTTCAGCCGGTGATGCAACGCGTTCGACTAGGGAGCGACGCGATTGCGCCGATGGGCTCGCCACGGCTGAGCTTGCGAGCGAGTCAACTTCCTTGGGCAGAGTCCTACACCGATGTCAGAGGTGCCGAGTAGCATCACCGGCAACACTTCTGTTGTAGGGGAGGCAGCATGGCGAGCAACTACTCGATTGGCACCTATGAGGATTCAAACGGCTTCAAGGTCAAGGCCGACGACGGTGCCTTCGTCGGCTGGGTCTACCCGATGGACTACATTGAGGGCAGTGAAGGCGCATGGGGCGCGATCGCAATGCAGGGGAGAACGTTTCTGACCCGAGCCTGTATCGCGAGGGATCAGCTAGCGAGCACGTTGCCGCAGAATGGCTCGTGGGTCGCTCGCGTCTGCTCTGGCCCTCAACGCCCATCTCTCCGCCTGGCCATCGGTAGTCGGAGGGTATCGAACCGGGGGGCGCTTGGCGCGAGCGCTGCGAGGGGAATTGGCCAAGGCCCCAGTAGGGCAGATAGAGAGGGCGCTCAGTCTGAGCCCTTGGGATTCCGGAGAGCTTCGAGGACTTCGGGTGGCGGGCCGCTTGGGCCTTGCCTGAGCTGACACTCCCAGACCGTAATGACCGTCCAGCCCCCAGCTTCTAGTTGAGCGGTCTTGCGTGCATCGCGCTCCTTGTTGGCGTTGAACTTCGCGGACCAGAACGCGGAGTTCGCCCTCGGCGCTGGCGGGTTGCAGTTCGGGCAGCGGTGCCAGAAGCAGCCGTTCACGAAGATGGCCACCTTGCGACCCGGGTACGCGATGTCTGGATGCCCAGGCGCGTTCTTCCAGTGGAGCCGGTACCCAGGATACCCCGCTTCGCGGAGCATTCTGCGCAACTCGAGTTCGGGTCCTGTGTTCTTCCCACGATTCCCTTGCATCGTCTTGCGCGCGGCAGGCGATGAGGCGGGTGGAGGCGCAGGCAATGATGCCATCTCGGTCACTCCTGTGGGGGCTGGACTTTCGCGTATTCGTGGGCTTCAGCAACTATCTGCTCCGCGATTCGCCTGACGACGCCCACTACAAGAGCGTTCCCCATCATGAATGCGCGGCGACCAACTGGCATGCCGGTGCGTGTCCACCCGCGCTCAAACCCGTTCAGTGCCTCAAGCTCCTCCGGTGTGAGTCGCCGAAGCCGGCCTGAGACTGGGTCTGCTACCGCGTGCTTGAATCGTGATGGAGAAACCCCGCCCTCGCCGGTGAGAATCGTTCGCGAGGGGAGTTCGGGTGCGTCTGGAAAGCGCATCTTGCCCTCGGAGTAGGTGTACTCGAACTGAGTCTTCGGATCGATTCGCTTGAGTGCCTTTCTGCCCTTGAGCTCCTTCCACTTGCCCTCGCGGTCGGGCGAGATGAAGAACTCCTCCGGGACCGGGCCGGTCTCAGCCACTATGTCGCCCAAGCTCGGCCCAGGCTCACACACAGGGCAGACTTCCCGGGTCCAGACCTTGCCCTCCATCATGACTCCGGCGTTCCTGAAGAAGGAGCGCTTCTCGTCTCTGCCGAACTGCGCGGATACGACGTAGGGGTCGGCGTGCAACTCGCGATCGCGCTCAATCGGCGAGAACTCTTCGGCCCGCAGTTCGTCCTCATGGTTCTCGCTTGAGACTGTGAGGGCCCGAGCGAACACGCCAGTCTCGTAGATTCTCTGGACAGGCCTCCACCGGAAGCCGTGCTCGATCAACAGATGCGCGTAGATGAAGACCCGGCGACGGCGTTGCGGGAATCCATAGTTGGCGGCGTTGACCACTCTCCACTCGGCTACATAGCCAAGCTGGGCAAGGCAGGAGAGGATGACCGCGAAGTCACGGCCTCTCTGAGTCGAAGGGGACTTGAGCAGTCTGTCAACGTTCTCCAACAGCACGAAGGAAGGTTGCTTGGCCTTGAGGATTTCGTAGATTGACCACCAGAGCACGCCCTTCTTGCCCTCGATACCCATCGCCTGCGAGAGCGGTTTGGCGACCGAATAGTCTTGGCAAGGGAAGCCCCCAACCAAGAGAGAATGGTCAGGAACCGCTCGCTTGTCCTTCTTGAGGCGCTCGACAACCACAGAGATGTCCTCGCATGTATGCCCTTCACTCCCGAAGTGGGCGACGTAGCACTTGGACGCATGTTGCTTGTCCATGCGCACGCCAGGTTCCCACTGGTTGCTCCATACGACGTTCCACCCAGCTTCCTCAAGGCCAAGGCGAAAACCACCGACTCCGGCGAAGAGCTCAATGGCATTCAGGGTTGGAGACGATGAGTTCTGCTTGTCAGGCTTCAACTTCGAGTGCTCTCGTTTCGGTGGACGACATGCGCATTGAGGGTATTTGATCGGTGGAGCGAAGACAAGATCTGGCCGTGGCCGCTCAGTCAGTGAAGGGCACGGTCACGTCTCGTGGGCGTCCTTTCTGCAGAGCGCGGGCCACATCCGATGACGGCATTGATTGTGGCGTTAGACACCCGATGAGCAACGGGATGTCCGTCACCCCCTCAAGGTCCGCGACCGCAATCCTGAGTTTCTCGAACGACACGAGCGCAGGGGCATCATTGGGTGAGATGAGCCGAAGGGTCTTCGCGTCGGCAGCCAGGATGACCGCAAGCTCGTATCGCTCCTTCTTGCACATCTTTATCGCGTCAATGAGGTCCGACCCCAAGCTCATCTGGTGTCGGAATGTGATTCGAATCCAGGTGCGCTCCTTGGCGAATCGCCCGTCGCCTCCAATCCAGCCACCCGCCGCGAAGCGTTCGCTGATGACTCGGTTGAGCTCAGACTGCATCCCCTTGGGTGCTCGACGCGCGCGACGGAGCTTGGCCGCTCTGTCCGCGTGGAAGCGCACAGCGGTTTCACTCCATACATCATCTGCGAGCAACGCGATGGCGCTCTGTAGCTCTGGCGATGGCTGGGTGGTTCCCCATGGCGGCGCTTGGAGAGTAACTCGCATGCGGTTCCTCCTAGTCAGTCCGTACGAGCGGTCGGCGCGAGACAGGCGGCCAGTATGCCGGCGCCGGTTCGACGACACACTCCCCCTCGAGCGGAATCGTGAGCGCCACCGGTGACGGAAGCCAGAGCGGCCGTTCGTCGCCCGCACCAAGTGGGGCGTCGGGCGTGATACCGAGGATTCGTCGCAACAGGGCGGGCAGATCCACTGGTCTGACCAAGTCACCTGGGCCGGGCCCCGCGGCAAGAGCGGCTGGCGATTCCTCGCTTGTCAGAGCAATGCTGATATCGCCCGCATGCGGAGCGCTCTCCGAACGAAATGAGTCGACAGCCTCACACTGCAACGAGGCGACTCCGTTCGAGCCGGGCTCCACCTCGAGGGCCATGCGCTTCCCGTTGGCGACAAGGTAATACGAGCCATCTTGGCCGGAGCATTCCTGCCCGCGTGCTTGCGCAAGTGTGCAGAGAAGTTGAGCGAGGGACTCCCGGAAGCGCCCCGTCATCGTCTGCGAGGGAACCTCACGAGACCAGAGACGCGTCAGGGCAGTGACCTGCGATTCATTCCGGAGGCGCTTCAGCTGGGCAATGGGGTCATCGGCCGTCCGGGGGTCACCGAGCCGCGTCGCCACCTCGGCCCGAATGGAATCGCCGATCACGTCTGGGAACTCGCCAACAGCCAACTCGTAGAGTTCCTTGCGAGCGTGGAGCCGTTGGTACATTCGTGCTTCGATGCTGTCTGGATACCAAATGTTGAAGATTTCGACCGTGGACGCTTTCTGTCCCAAGCGAGCGATTCGACCGATTCTCTGTTCGAGGCGAGCAGGGTTCCACGGCACATCGACATTGATCAGCACGCGGGCGGACTGCAGGTTGAGACCTTCAGATGCGGCGTCAGAGCAGAAGATGACTCGTGCGGCGCCACTCGCTAGGGCCTGACGAATCGTCAAACGGTCGGCAGACACGACACCAGTACCGATGTCCAATGAGGCTCGCTCCCCAGTGAACACGCCATAGCCCGCAGACGGGCCACTCATGAGGAACGAATCTACGACCGCCTCGAGGGTGTCTGTGTAGCGAGAGAACACAAGCACCTGATCGCCACGCTCAATGGCTCGACGGACGATGCTCACGGTCTCCTCGAGCTTTGGATCCGGCCCGCCGTCGAGAATCGCGTGGAGTCTGCCGAGCAGGCCATCGATGTACTGGGCTTCCACTCGAGCACGCCTGCCGACTTCCACAGAGTCGAATGTACCTTCTTCGGGGGGCGTCAGGTTCGGCAGGGACTCATCTACAATCTCAGGGTCCTCTGCTTGGTCGAGCGTGAGACCGAGGAACTCCGTCAGGCCGACCATGCTCTGCGTCAACTGCTCGAGTCCCGCTCGCCTCCGCTGCAGGCTCAACTGGCACGCGGCGAGGGATGAGGCCAAGCGCTGCTGGTAGCCGCACTTGACGAAGCCCACGTTGAACTTCCGGTTGGGGTAGAGCGCCCGTTCGACCTCGAAGTACGAGCTCGAGAGGTAGTCGTCGATGTCCAGGTAGAAGGTGCGTATCTCAGGTGGCACCCGCAGGGCCGGCGCATCCAGGATTCGCTCGGGAAACTTGTAGCCGACCTTCTCCAGCGAGCCGCGCGTGTTCCTGACGGTCAGGAGCTGGGCAGGGTGGAGTCGCACCAGGCAGCTCCGCGTGAGTTCCCAGCTCCTCAGCGCGCACTCCGCGAGGTCCGCAGTATCTGCTTGAACTGACTCGAGCGACGCAATGTGAGCCGTCTCATCGGGCGATAGGCGGTCGAATGAGGGAGCCATTTCCGCGAGGGAGCTGAGAATCAAGTGAGCAGCTAGGGCACCCTCGTTCAGTGAGCTTGGGCATTGGTCTTGAGCCACTAGTCGAAGACTATGCTCGTAGTTCCCGGGCTTCCTCCATGCGGCCGGGAGCCCTAGCAGACGCAGCAGCGCGTGATACTCGCGCCAATGTACCTGCATTGGAGTAGCCGTCGCGAAGATGACGTGAGGTATCTTCCGGGTGATCTCGTCTAGCATCCGCCACATGAGAGTCGGCTTGATTGCGCCGGAGAGATCGGGTCTCACACGAGCGGAGTGCGCCTCGTCAACGACGAGGAGGTCAGGCATCTGAGCGGTTTCGTCGAAGATGTGCGCTCCCTGCCCCCGGGCGAATTGGGCCGAGATGATGCATACCTGCGGTCGCCTGGGGCCCACGGGTGACTCGCCGTAATGGAGTGGCCTCACCGAACCCTCCGACGAGAGATAGGCGCGGCGTCCGGAGTCGTACACCCATGAATCGACACCGAAATGGTCCTTCAGCTCGCCTTGCCACTGTCCAACGACGGCCTTGGGGGCGAGAATGATCACGCTCTCGACGCCAGAGAAGCGGGTCATGAAACTGATGATGGCGCCGGCCTCGAACGTCTTTCCCAGCCCTACCTCATCAGCGAGTAGGACTCTGACGGGCCATCGTGATAACGCGTCCAAGTAGGCGCGCTCCTGATGTGGGTAGAGGGCCGTATGGTTTCCCGAGACCAACGAGAACGCCGGCATGGATGTGGCCGCATCGACCACATCGCCCAAGGTCAATCCGGCGTCAGCTTCGGATGCGGGCGGCGTGGGTCGAGCATGTTCGCTCCCGAGGGATTCCAGGATCTCAGAGGCGAACTCTCGGTCGAGGTGAACTAGAGACACGCCGTCGAGCGTGCCCGCCCAGAGGTCCTCGAAGAACCGCTCCTGTGCATCGGTGTACCGGCGCGAGTCCCAAGAGCTGAAGACCGTCAGGTGTTCGAAGTTCCCGCCCAATCCACGGGAGGTCTCGTTCGGGCTTCCGACCGCGGCGATGACAGCGCCGACCGCGTCGTGGAAGACCATGGCCTTGTTGTGGAAGATCCCCGGTGCGGCGCCGACGACAGCGGCTACGCGAACCTCGAGGAAGCCGTCGCGCATCATCCAGGCAAGGGTAGCCATGCGATCGCGCGATAGTTCGTCGCTCAACTTGGACAGCTCCGCCAATAGCCGCCGCCGCACGCGGTCGACCTCGGCAATCAGCGCATCGTCCGCACCGGCAGCCGCAGCGAGGTCGATCGGAACGTCGTGGAGTCCGATGACGAGCCTCATCACGCCACGATGCTCGTAGAGCCGATTGAGCCCGTTGGCTATCGATACGAGGGAATCCGTAGTAAAGAAGCTCGTGATGCGGTCGTACGAAATCGACTCTTCAAGCACCGGCAATACAAAATCGTTGAGAATCTCGTGGCCGGGTCCCGAGTAGTCAATCCGTATGTCAAGTGACCGGAAGCCGCTCACTCTGTTCTACGCTCCAAGCGCGGCGAGCACTTCGTCGCATTCCGCTTGGTCGCCGTCAGGGCTTTCGCGGCAAATGACTTCCTTGTCGACAAGTTCCTGAAGAATCGCCTTCAGCCACTCGAGCTGCTTCTCTGTTAGCGGGCTGCCGAGCTTCTTCCTGCTCGCAACGCTAACAAGGAACTGCCTTGCCTTGGGCGTCAACACGCCATACTGCTTCGCTTTGGTCGCGAGGTGACCCAGCGTGGCGCCCGAGATGGCGGCCACACGGTCTTCGAGTGTGGGAGCACCGACTTCACGCATCGCCTGGTAGACCCGTTGGGCTGCGATCTCATCTGACGGGCAGTCTCGATTGAGTGCGAGGAGGCCCGCTTCGATTTCTTCCGTTTCTGCGTCGGCAAAGAAGAGCCAAGTCGTCTTTGGCGGGTTTGCCGCGGAGAGCCTGCTCAAGTCCTCGTCGTCGAGCGCGGCTAGTCCGAGGAGGGCCTCGAGCTCCGCGGGGGGTGCGTCCAAGTAGCGCGCAGCCCCTTCGAGAGTGAGCCTGCTCTGGGTGTAGTAGCGGGAGATCGCACGAGCAAGTTGTCCGAGTGTCAGGTCTTCGGCGGACCAAGCGGCCGCCAGCGCCTCGAGGGGTTCGCCCTCGAATCTCGTGTCGAGGTCCATCTCGGCGGCGATCACTTCCATCCCTCCTTCATCGCGGCGAGAATCCACTCGTTCCTTGCCTCAGCGGCTTGGTTCCCGCTCATACCCGCAGTCTGCATGAGGTACCTCAGAATCGCATCGCCGACAGCGAGCATCCTCAACTGGGGGCGATCCTTGGACTGGCTCCAGAGCTCATGGTTGGTGTTCACGACCGCCTGCAACTCGGGTACTTCACGGAAGTCGTCGAATATCAGATCGAATGGCGTGGCAGTGGAGCTCATCGCCTTCTCAGCAATTGTGATGGGGATGCGTGCGCCGTCCTCGAGGACCAAGGCTTCGAAGCTGACGCGGAGCTTCGGGAGCTCACGTTCCGGCGTCGGGGGCGGGTTCTCCATGACCACGCCTCCACCCAACTCGCCGGCGACGGGGATCGTGGTCGGGGGCACCCATTCTTCAGCCCCGACGCTCGAGCGCATCTCTCCGATGATGTCTCGGGAGACAATAGGATTGTGTATGTTCTTCTGTTTGCTCAGGCCTTGGCTCGCCTTGGTGACCGGTTTCAGGAACTCCTTCATCTCGGCGGTCGCGAACCGCCACTCCTCTGATTGCTGGAGTCCCATCTTGAAGAATGTCGCATCGATGAAATCCATATGGACCTCACCGATAAGTCGACTCGTCATGAGGTGGGCAGCGAACCAGTCCTTGTTCCAGGTTTGAACGAGCTGGTTGTGTCTATAGATGTTGAAGCCGTAGTTGCCGTCGTTGTGGGTTTGGGTGTCGAGCGCGACCCATCCGGTGATTCGCAAGCTTGAGTTTGGCCCGAACTGAATGTCGATAGGCACTTTGCTGCCGGGGACGAACCTGTACTGTTTGGGCAGCGCCGGATCGCCGTTAATCACGATGCTATCGCCCTGCTCCAGATGGGCCTTGAAGGCCTCGCCAAGCTTCGCAAGGACCGGCCCCGGCAGCGGGTTCCGCTGGCGAAGTCGTTGTACGATCACGGCCGTGCCGCTCGTGCGGTCTCCGAGTGGACTGTCTGAGCTTCGGGGCATGTCATCGATAGTAATTGACCAAGCCTCGGGCGAGTTCGGCCGCCTCTCCCAGTCCTCTAGATCAAACGCGACACGATATTCGAGATTGCCTCCTGTGGGCCGCGTGTGGACCGCCCACCACTTGCCGATGCTGGCGCATGCGGTCTTCATGCCTAGACCGAAATGCCCCTTCGCGCCGACCCTCTTCTTCACAACCGAAGACATGTCAACGCCCAGCCGAATGGCCTCGGCGAGGATGTCCTCGGTCATGCCCGTTCCGGAGTCAATCACGCTGATCTCATCGGCGCTCACATTCACATCGATGATTGCCGGTGAGCCCTCAATGGCCGCGTCGAAGCTGTTTGCGACGATTTCCGCGATGGCGTCCGCCAATGTGAGGTTGGTTGCGCCGATTTTCTGCAGCAGCATGGGTGAAGGCGTGTTGTTCACTACTCGCGACATTGGTCCCCCGTCGGTTGGAATCCCCAAGACATTTGAACAGGTGGCCGGGTTTGCTTGGACAGCATGCTCTGGTTCTTAGGTGATGAACCGCTCGTCAGGCAGCTGTCTGTCCTGTCTGTAGTGTAGACCAGTAGACCTGGTCGGGGGTCTGGTCCTTGAGCCCTTGGTGCCTGCGCCGCATGTTGTAGAAGTCGAAGTAGGCCCCGAGCTCGCGGCGAGCCTCCGAAATGCTCTCGTATGCCTTCAGATACACCTCCTCGTATTTCACGCTCCTCCAGAGACGCTCGATGAAGACGTTGTCCATCCAGCGGCCTCGTCCGTCCATGCTGATTCTCACTCCGTGGGAGAGCAGCACGCCCGTGAAGCCCTCGGATGTGAACTGTGAGCCCTGATTGCGGATTCCAGTGAAGCCGAACACAGTAACGGTCGAAGCCGAACGGTTTGAGCGAGACGACGCGATCGTGCGGTCAGCATGACAAGGTGTTCGGCTTCAGGTCAACTTTCTGGGGCGTTTGGGGGCTTGCTTGCGCATCAATCCTCCCTTCAGCTCGATCCTGACCGAGCGATGCACGAGTCGGTCGAGCAGCGCGTCGGCGACTGATGGGTCTGCGATGAGGTGGTGCCACTCCGAGCCGGGGAGCTGGCTTCCCACGATGATCGATGAGCGACACGTTGCGGGGGTCGATGAGGGTTCAGCCGATGGGCTGGTGCCGGTGTGGTGTTCGTGTGGCTGGCTGAGTGGGGCGAGCGACGCGGAGGCAGCGCGGGCGCTCGCCCGTGAGCATATGGAACGGCCGCCTCGCTACGAGGTGCGGTTGGTGGACGCGCGACACGGCGCAGTGGACTTGCGTCCTGATGGGTGGCTCGCGTCCGCTGGGCGGCTGGAGGCGCTGCGCGCGGTGATGGAGCGGATTCGACTCGAACTGTGGAATGACTCCGTGCGTGACGTGTGCATTTGGGACGCGGAGAAGGGGAGGGTGGTCGTGTAGGGATGTGGCGAGCTCGGTGGTTGTGACCTTGGCGGCGTCCTTCATCTCGTACACGAGGTTCATGAGGCCCGCGTCTTTGAGGCGCTGGACCTGGTGGGGCGCGAAGCAGACGCGGACGTCGTCCCACTCGACGGGCGATCTGGAAGCACGACACCAGCCGACTCCCTTGAGGCGCGCGTCTTCGAGCAGGTTGTCGAAGCGAAAGCCCGTTCGGCCATGGGCGCGGAGGTCTCTGGAGTAGAGCAGGCGCTGGCCATCGGCCTCGAAAAGCAGCGCGCGGGAGTCCGGTGTGGTCGAGTCGCTGGCGTACAGGCCGGGTACTTTCGGCAGGATGCCTGAGTCGATGAGCTCGGCGGTAGGACGTTGGGGGGTGCCGTGGGGGTAGTCATCGCCGCTCTCGTCGTAGAGGGGCATGCCCAGGTCCAAGAGGATCCGAGTGCCGTCTTGCGAGGCGACTTCGTGACGCAGGAGATGATCGAGGAGCAGCAGTTCGCATCGGTTGAAGAGATGGGTCACTGGCTCGAGCAGGAGTACGGGTACTTGGTGCGTCTGGTTCGGCAGGACGTGAGGGATGACCTCGATGCAGTCGAGAGACTGGTTGAAGCCGCGCCCAATGCGGCATACGTGCACCACATTGGAGGCCATGCGCGCGTGAAGCTTCTTGGCGAACTGAAGGTCAGA
Source organism: uncultured Actinomycetes bacterium (assembly GCA_947085035.1). GTDB lineage: Bacteria > Actinomycetota > Coriobacteriia > Anaerosomatales > PHET01 > CAMTUW01. The sequence continues at coordinate 11,581 of CAMTUW010000001.1, read as the reverse complement.
GCGGTGCGCTTCGAGTGATTGGGTCGAGGAGCTTCGGCTGGCTGAGACCTTGGCGGCGCCGTGTCGATGTCAGAGCACGGTGGTAGGGTGAACGTGCCCCCTGGAAGAACCCGCTCCGGAAACGGAGCGCGAGATGAACGTGGATGGATCGAACCTGGCTGATGGCGATGACCGGGAGCTGCTCGGAAATCTGAGCGCCATGATCGAGGCCGCGCGCGGCCGCGCCGCCGCGGCAGTCAACAGCGAACTCGTGATGCTCTATTGGAGTGTGGGCAAACGGGTGCGCGAACACGTGCTCGGGGGAGAGCGAGCGGCCTACGGCGAGGCGGTTGTGAAGCGCGTAGCTGCGGAGTTGACTGCACGATACGGGCGGGGCTGGAGCCGTCGCAATGTGTTCAGGATGATGCGGTTCGCCGAGCTGTACCCCAACCTGGAGATTGTGCCGACACTGTCGGCACAATTGGGCTGGAGCATCATCATCGAAATCATCGCGCTGGATGGCGCGCCGCGCTGAGGAAGACCGGAACTGCAGCTGGACTTGCCTTCCGTGACCCCTACGTTCTACTCCGCCCTCGATATCGACGCGCATGTCGCTCGACCGCGGACCGGTGAGGTCGATCGTGGTCTCGCCCACGCCGAGCGTGGCGCTGAGCGTGCGCACATCGAGGCCGCTCAGGTCTATGGTCCCTTCGCCCACACCGTGCTCGACGACCAGGTCAAGCGGCAGTGACGACGTCAGCTTGAGTACTAGTGTCAAGTTGTTAGTAGTAGTTGATTTCGAAGGAGTCTGACGCCCGCTTCGCGGACGATCGTCGTGCCCCTTGGCCCGCCTTGACCACGCCGGGCGGAACACCGATGCGCCGATGAGGGGTACAACTCTACTTGGCGTAGCAGGGAGCGTGACTCCGCATCTGTTGCGGATCATCGACATCACAGCAGAATCGAAGGGAACCACCATGGACTGCCTCGAATCGATCATGACCCGCCGCTCCATCCGCACCTACACGGCCGAGCCGGTCACCGACGAGCAGTTGGAGACCCTCTTCCGCGCCGCGATGGCCGCCCCGAGCGCCGGGAACCAGCAGCCGTGGCGCTTCATCGTCGTGCGTGACACGGAGCAGCGCGAAGCACTTTCGCAGGCGACACCGTACTCCGGGATGATCGCGCGGGCTTCCGTGGGCATCGTGGTATGCGGCGACACGCACGAGCTCAAGCACTCGGGCTACTGGGTGCAGGATTGTTCGGCAGCCATCGAGAACCTGTTGCTCGCGGCCCACGCGCTCGGGTTGGGCGCGGTCTGGATCGGCGTGTATCCGGTTTCCGAGCGCGTCGAGGCCGTGCGGCGCATCTGTGGCATCCCTGACGGCGTCGAGCCGATGTCGATGATCGCGCTGGGGCATCCCGCCGAGGAGAAGCCGCCCTCCGAGCGCTACGAGCCGTCCTGGGTGTATAGCGAGCGCTGGGGGTAGGGACACTACCAGCCGATGAGTCCTTGGTGCTCCAAGTGGATCTGCACGCCCATGAGGATGAGGACCACACCGCACTGGAGTGTGGGCAAGCGCGTAAGCGAGGAGGTTCTGGGCGGGGAGCGGGTCATCGCGTGGTCGCGAGGCTCGCAGAGCAGCTGACGGCTCGTTACGGGCGGGGTTGGAGCAAGGTGCGAGAGTACTGTTCCAAGACTTGATGAGGCCCTGCGACGGGTATACACTGCGTATACACGTTGCAAGGAGTGAATCATGGTCAAGGCGCGCAAGGTCGGAAACAGCATCACGGTCAGCATCCCCCGCGACGTCGTCGCGGAGATGGGCATCACCGAGGACATGGACATGAACGTCTTCGTGCGTGAGGGTGCCGTCGTGATGGAGCCAGCCGTTTCGAGATGGGACCGGCTCGTCGCGCAGGTCCGCGAAGATGCCGCCGAGCGGGGGCTCACCGAAGTAGAGGTGGATGCCGCCGTGGCGGAGCTCCGGAGCGATCGGAGCAGCGGCAGCTCAGGCTCGGCCGACTAGCCGATGCGACGTCCGCGCTTCTTCCTCGACACGAACGTGCTCGTCTCGGCGGTTCTGTTCGGCGGGACACCGGCCGTGCTCGTTGACGCTGTGCGCGATGACGTCGTGGAGGACGTCGTGTCCCTCCATGTGCTTTCGGAATTCGTCGACGTGCTCACCCGTCCGCGCTTCGGAGTCGACGAGGCCACAGCGGTGATGCTCGCGGAGGAGATCGCCTCGTTCGCAGAGGTCGTGCCGCTGACGGTCGCGTCCAGGGCGTGGGTTGTGGACGAGGATGATGATCCCGTAGTGGAAGCTGCGCTCTTGGGACGGGCGACCCACCTCGTCACGGGCGATGCCCGAATCCTTGAAGTCTCGGTGGAAGGTATCCGGGTGGTGACCCCGGCCCAGGCGGCGCAGGACCTCGTGCTGTTCCGGGCGCTGTGAAGGGCGCGAGCTAGCGTCCCCTGCAGTGCTACCCTCACCTCATGGCTCGCATGATCCCGCTCCACATCCTGCCGACCACCGAGTCCGCCGCCGAGCGCAAGCTCTTCGACGAGCTCGAACGGGCGTGCCCGGACGAATGGATCGTGCTGCACTCGCTGGACCTCGCCAAGAGGGGCACAAGCTGGATCGGTGAAGCCGACTTCGTGCTAATCGCACCGGGATTCGGCGTGATGGTGATCGAGGCCAAGACCTATCTCGCGCGCACGGCCGGCGGCGAGTGGCTCACGAGCCCGCAGGGCCCGCCCAAAGAACGCGGCCCCTTCCAACAAGCCAACGGCGCGCTCCATCGCATCAAGGAGTGGGTGCGCACCCACGGTATGCCCGACGTGCTCGCGACTTCGGTCGTCGTCGTGCCGGACATGGAGGTCTTGAACCGCGACCAGATCGAGTGGTCATCCCGCCAGCTCATCGACCGTCCGCGCTACCTCTCGAAGTCGCTCGAACAGTTGCTCATCGAGGCGTTCGAGGGCCAGCGCGCCGAGCTCGAGCACCCGCCGGCGCCCCTCACGCTGGAGCAGGCGGAGCGCATCGTACGCGTTCTGCGCGGCGAGGTGGAGTGCTACGTGAGTCCGAAGGCGCGCATCGAGAACCAGCTCGCGGAGGTGCGTCGCTACTCCGAAGAGCAGTTTCGCGTACTCGACCAGATGGGTGGCAACCCGCGCCTGCTCATCGACGGCCTCGCGGGTACCGGCAAGACGCTGCTCGCGATCGAGACAGCGCGTCGGGCGGTGGAGAGCGGACGGCGCGTGCTGTTCGTCTGCTACAACCGCCTGCTGGGCGAGTGGCTACGAAGTGAGACCGCCGCACTGGGACCGGCTTGCCGCACGACGACGATTCACGAGTTCATGCAGAGCATCGTGGGCACCGCGCGGGACTCCGAGGTCGCCTACGACTACTGGGAGAGCGAGCTGCCTGAGCGCGTGTTCGATGCACTCGCTGCCGGCGTGGACGCGGGCACGATGGAGCAGTACGACGAACTCATCATCGACGAGGCGCAGGACATCCTCGTGACGCCGGTGTTCCTCGCCGTGCTTGAGGCGGCGCTCGTCCACGGTCTGGTGGCGGGTCGGTGGCGGTTCTTCGGCGACTTCGTTCATCAGGACATCTTCGGCAGGCTCGATGAGTCGCCTCTCGAGGTGCTGGAGCGGACCCTGGGCTACTCGGCACCGGTCGTCACACTGCGCGAGAACTGTCGCAACCTCCCGCGCGTCGCGCACTTGGCGGGCGCGCTGGGAGAGGTCGAAGGCGGCTATTGGGACTGCCGTCGCGATGACGACGGGTTCGACCCGCGCGTGCTGTTCTACAACGGCGCCAAGACCGCGAAGAAGGCGCTTCTCGACGCACTCGATACGCTGGAGGCCGAAGGCTTCGAGCCCGGTCAGATCGTGGTGCTGTCGCGCAGGAGCGTTGGCAACTGCCTCGCTGCGCAGATCGACACGCCCCCGTGGCGCGACCGCCTGAAGCCGCTCGCGGAGGCGGGGAAGGGCTGCACCTGTTACGACTCCATCTTCCGCTTCAAGGGGCGCGAGGCGCCCGCGGTCGTGATCACCGACATCGATCCGCTTGATGAGGGCGGCAACTGGTCCAGCGCCGCCAAGGTGCGCGGGCTGGCGTACGTGGGCGTCACCCGGGCGCTGTCGCGCGTCGTCGTGATCGCGCATGAGGACTGGCGCGAACAGCTCGCGTGGGGGCCCATGGACGGGACGGGGCTGGACATGAAGGACGCGGCGGGGCTGCGAGTGGCGGAGGAGTAGGGGCTCCGCCGGCGCGTTGGGTTCCCGGCTCGGCGGCGGCGCATTCGGTGTCATACCTTTCCCCTGGAGTGCTGGGGTGGAGGAGCGCTCAGCACCGGGAGGAGCCGGTACCCGAAGGAGTCCGCCCGTGATCGATCTGGACCGCGATGACCTGCCGTGGATCGACCCCGCTTGGTTCGTGCGCCCGGACGGCAGCGACGCCTCGAACACGATTCACGGCGTTGCCCACACACAGCGGGTGTGGCTGCATGCCACCCAGATCACGGAGGTGCTCGACTTCGCGGACCGGATGACGTCGGAGCAATGTCAGACCCTCGTGCCATCATCGGTCGACAGTGGTGTGCCGTAGAGGAGGACTCATGGTCGAAAAGATGCAGCCGGTCGAGTGGATCGAAGCGGACAAGAGCGCCTGGGGTGTGCGGGTCCTCGATATGAGACCCATGCTCGCCAGAGGCTGGATATCGGTGTCAAAAACCATTCAAGAGTCCAAAGACGCGTGTTCATTCGGAGACGAGGACGGCACGGCTTTCATCGACTGCGAGCCCCCGTCGCCGCGGTCGCTCGAGGTCGACCTCCGGTACGAGCTCGATGCCCGTCTCTACGACGGCGCCCTATACCAACCGACCGAGGACAAGATGAATCAAAAGTGGGCGATCTTCGTCGTTCGGGGACAACTCGTCTTCGTCTGGACCTGGAAGCGTGAAGTCAGAGTGGTCGCCGACTTCGAGCAGGACGAATCCGGACTGCGCGTGACGCGGGCCCGCGGATACTTCCTGCAGGAGGACGAGAGCGAGGATTTCACGAGGCGCGCGCTCGACTTCCTCATCAGGGTGTACGCGCTCCACACCGTGTATCCCGCACCTATTCCTGAGCTTATGACCGACTCAGATCCTGAGCGTCTGGCGATCGAGACTATTGGAGCATTTGGAACAGGTGCTTATTACGGCGCTGACGAAGTCGTGATATCGGAAGCGCCGATCGTGCCGCTGCGGTCGAACTCGCTGCTGTTTTTCGCATTGAGGCGAGGTGATGTCGATGCGTCAAGGGCGTTGCTTGACGCAGGCTTGTGCCCCGATCTCGCGTCACGCGAAGGACCGCGGTTCTTGGTACTCGTCGCCTACAGGGGCAACCTTGAACTGTGCCGACTGCTCATCGAGCGCGGGGCAAGGGCTGACGGGGTCCATGATCACAATCGGCTCCAGATGACGCCGCTGTACCATGCTGCTGCGTCTGGACACTTAGACGTCTGCGCGTTCCTGCTCGAGTGTGGTGCAGACCCGAACTTCCCCGTCTCCGGCGTAACGCCGTTCAGAATCGCCGTGAATAGGGGGCGACACGACATCGCTGCGCTGATCCGTCGGGCGGGAGGCCGATCGTGATCGGCCACACCAGCGGCCTCTCTCCAGAGTCGCGATGCGCGCGCGAATCATCGATGGCGCCCGCCAACGGGCGACGACGGCGGTCAACAGCGAACTCGTGATGCTGTGCCGGAGCGGCTGACTGAGCGCTACGGGCGAGGGTGGAGCAAGGCAAGCCTGTTGAGAATGCTCAAGTTTGCGACCGATTGCATCACCGTGGATGGCCTGACCCCTCTCGTGTGTTATAGTGTGCGTTGAGATAATACTACTTAGAAGGTAATTATCATGTCACGGACTATAACAGAACTCGGACCACGCGAAGCGGAGTTCCTTGCCACGATGGCGAGTTCCGCAAAGGGCGTCTTTGGAATCGAGGATGCCGAAGGATTCTGGGGAGCCGGCCAGCCAACAAGAGCTGTACTCACTCGCCTTGAATCCAAAGGCTGGCTTGAGCGTCTGGAGCGTGGCAAGTACATGCTCGTCCCACTCGAGGCGGGCATCGGCCGCGAGTGGAGTGAAGATCCGCTAGCCATTGGAACCTTCGTCGCGCCAACAGGCGCTGCCGCGTATTGGACCGCCGTGAGGCATTGGGGTTGGACGAATCAGCTTCCCAGGACCCAGTTCTTCATCACCCCACGACGCCGGTCGAACGCTCGCAAGACGATTCTCGGCGTGCCCTACAGGTTCATCACCCTCAAACCCGACCGTCTCTTCGGAATCGCTGAGGAGTGGGTGGGCAGTCTGCCCATTCGCGTAACGGACCGAGAGAGAACCATTGTCGACATCCTTGATCGACCAGACCTCTCCGGCGGAATCGCGGAGGTCAGCGAAGTGCTCATCCATGCGTGGCGCGAGATAGATGCTGCTCGGTTGACTGATTATGTTGAGCGGTTCGGTAGCGGCACAGTGCCGAAGCGGCTCGGCTATCTGACCGAACTCCTTGCTCTCGGAGCCACCCAGAACCAGACACAACGCTGGCAGGAGCTTTCGGGGTTTGGAGTCACCCTGCTCGAGCGGGGAGGACCCAATGAAGGCCGCATCGTCACGCGATGGGGACTGCGCATCAACTCGGGCGTGCACGAGGTGACGCTGTGATACCCGAGGCAACAGTCAAGTCGCTGGCAAGGAACCAAGGCGTCGATCCCGCGGTTATCGACCGGGATCATGCTTTGGGAGTGGTTCTTTGGGCTCTGAGTTCACATATCCGGGAGCAGGGATGGATCTTCAAGGGAGGGACGTGTCTGCGGAAGTGCTACTTCGGTGACTACAGATTCTCCGAGGACTTGGACTTCACGGTCACGGGGAAGTTGGACGTCGAAGGGGCGCGGACTGCGATCACCGCATCAGTCCCCGCAGCGGCGAGCCAGGGCGTTCGGCTGCTGCCAGATGAGGCGCGGGTCGAAGTGATAGATGACGAATACGGTCGGGAATCGATCGAGATCAAGGTGCCGTATCGCGGTGCACTGCAGATGGGCAGTGCGCAGGGATGGGGCTGGTGTTCATCAGCCAGAGGCCGAGCCGCATCGATGCGACCGTGCTGTCTCAGGCGAACAGCTACTTGATCCTTCGCATCGTGAATCCTAACGACCAGAAGTACATCCGAGATGTTGTGGAGACGATGGGCGAGGACGAGGCCAGGTCGCTTCCGAACCTGAACACTGGCGAGGTGCTGCTGTCGGGACTCTTCACTCGGATACCGGTGATGGTGAGGGTGGAGAAGAGCATAAGCCAGGGTTCCCACGAAGAGGAGGACTTCCTGGCGTATGCGGCGAGGCCTGACGACGGCGCGATGCTGGCTGCGGAGGACTAGAGGGTTTCTCGGCGATGGCCCGCACAATGGCTGGACGTCATGATGCTCTGTGCGTACAATGGGAGCACAATCACAAGAGAGGACTCGTCTCATGAGTTCGGTTGAGACAGCCATCGCAACAACCAAAGGCGAGCGCTTCAACATTCGTGCTAAGCGCGAGGAGAAGGCTCTAGTGGAGCAGGCCGCTATCGCATCTCACATGACCACAAGTCAGTTCGTGATGCAGGCTGCTTTGCGCTCAGCAGAAGAAGTGCTGGCCGACCAGACGCGTTTCGCGCTTCCGGCAGACCAGTGGGATTCGTTCGTTGCCGCGCTCGATCGACCGGCTCGTGTGATCGCTGAACTCGAGCAGGCTGCATCCAAGCCGAGCCCGTTCAATGAGCGCTGATCCCGTCTTCGGACCCGAACCGCTCAGCTCGGACCACGAGACGGACGACTTTGAGTGCGGTGTTGCTTCGCTCAACGACTATTTGACCAGGCGGGCGATCTCCGACCAGAGAGCCGGTAGGTCTCGCACGTATGTGGTCACTCGGGTGCAGCGTGTTGTCGGGTACTTCAGCATGACCGCCGCAAGTGTCGAGCCGCGCGATGCGACCGAACGAGCGGTGAAGGGCCAAGGTGCCCAGGCGATTCCGGCCGTGCTGATCGGGCGCTTCGCGGTAGCGAGTTCGGAACAGGGACAGGGGCTCGGGTCGGCGCTGTTGGTTGAGGCCCTGCGCAAGGCGGCGGCCGCCGCCGACACAATCGGAGTTCGAATAGTGTTGGTCGATGCACTCAGTGACGGCGCCAAAGGGTTCTACGTGCGGCACGGTTTCGAGGCGTCTCCGACCGACCCCCTGCACCTGATGATGCTGATGAAGGACGTCCGCAAGACTCTGGGAAGCTGACCCCACGACCCAAGCCGCATCGATGCGACCGTCCTGTCGCAGGCGAACGGCAGTTTGAGCCTCCCTGAAACGACTTGAGTTTAGAATCATGACAAGAATGGTATGAATTAGGTTGATGATTGAAAACGACTGGAAGGGAACCACCATGAAGACACTATCGGTATTCGTATTGGCCGTTGTTCTGGCCCTCGCACTTGCGGCGCCGGCGTTTGCCGCCACAGGCGCTGACGGCGCGGGACGCACCTTCGGTCAGCACCACGCGGAGCATGCGCGGAATATGGGCGGCTTCAGCGGTACCATGAATCCTGGAATGCACAAAGGCTTCTCCGGCTGGACCGGGATGTAGTCGCCGCAATCGTGAATTGCTCGAGCGCCCCGTTCCCCGAAAGGGAGCGGGGCCTCTTCATCTGCCGGCAGCGAACGAGCGGAGTCGCAGCCAGGATACGGACCCCTACTTGATCCTGAGCGTGCGTGCGTTGATGGCGACGATGATCGTTGACACGGACATGAGGGCGCCCCCGGCCGCCGGGCTCAACAACACACCGGCGCCAGCCAGGACGCCTGCCGCCAGCGGTATGGCAACCACGTTGTAGCCCGTCGCCCACGCGAGGTTCTGCACCATCTTGCCGTAGGTCGCCCGCGCCAATGCGATGACCGTCGGTATGTCACGCGGATCGCTGCGCACGAGAACCACGTCTGCAGTCGCGACAGCGACATCGGTTCCCGCTCCTATGGCTATGCCCACATCTGCGGTGGCGAGGGGCGGCGCGTCGTTGACGCCGTCGCCCACCATCGCGACGACTTTGCCTTCCGATCGGATCTGCTGCACCATCGCCGCCTTGTCGGCAGGAAGCACCCCCGCGAAGAATCGCTCGATCCCCAGTTGTGCGGCAACTCTCTCAGCCACCACGGCGTTGTCGCCGGTGAGCATGATGGATTCGACACCCATCTCCTTGAGCTTGCGGATCGCCTCGGCGGACTCTGGTCGCACGATGTCGGAAAGAGCGATGGCACCGATGACGAACCCGTTCTTGAGCACGAATACGACGGTTCGGCCGCCTGAGGTCAGCCCCTCTGCGTCGGCCGGAGTCTCGATACCAGCCTCGGTCAGGTATCCGGGGCTGACGACCGCGATGTCGTTGCCGCCGATCCGACCTTCGGCACCCTTGCCGGGAATGGCCCTGAACTCGTCGACTGGGGCCTTGTCCGTCGCGGCGCTGGCTATCGCCCGTGCGATGGGGTGCTCGGAGAGCTCCTCGATCGAACCTGCGAGCGACAAGAGTTCGTCGCGGTTTGTATCGCCGAAAGCCACGACCTCCTCAACGCCGAACAGCCCGAGAGTCAGTGTCCCGGTCTTGTCGAAGATCACCGCATCGATGAGACGTGCGTTCTCAAACGCCATCCGGTTGCGGACCAGTAACCCGTTGCCTGCACCCAGAGCTGTCGACACGGCCACGACAAGCGGGATCGCCAGTCCGAGAGCGTGGGGACACGCGATGACCATCACGGTGACCGCACGCTCCATCGCGTACGAGAGCGACTCGCCCAGGGTCAGCCACGCCGCGAATGTGAGCGCCCCGCCTCCAAGCGCCACGATGGTGAGCCACATGGCTGCTCGATCGGCGAGGTCCTGGGTCTTCGACTTCGACTCCTGCGCCTCACGTACGAGTTCGACGACCTGCGACAGGAACGACTCGGCGCCGGTCCGCGCCACGCTCACGATCAGGGCGCCTTCACCGTTGACAGAACCGCCGATGACCCGGTCGCCCGGGGACTTGGCGACCGGGACCGATTCGCCCGTGAGCATCGACTCGTTCACCGCCGAGGAGCCTTCCAGCACTTCCCCGTCCGCCGGAACCTTCTCGCCAGGGCGCACGAGCACCACGTCGCCTGACTGCAGCTGGTCGAGATCGATGTCGGTGGTGGTACCGTCCGGGTTCTTGCGATGCGCCTGCGACGGCATCAACTTGGCGAGCGACTCAAGCGCCTTGGACGCCTCGCCGACCGAGCGCATCTCGATCCAGTGGCCCAGCAACATGATGTCGATCAGCGTTGCGAGCTCCCAGAAGAACGGCATGCCCTCAAAGCCGAGGACGGTGGCGGCACTGTAGAAGTAGGCCACGCTGATGGCGATCGCGACGAGCGTCATCATCCCGGGCCTGCGGTCGCGCAGTTCGCGCACGAAACCCTTGAGGAACGGCACACCGCCGTAGACGTAGAGAACCGTGGAGAGCGCAAGGAGGATCCAGCCCGCACCGGGTACGTCGAGGATGCGCCCACCGGGGACAAGCGGCAGGCCCGGCGAGATCGAGATCACTGGCACGGTGAGCGCAAGGCTCACCCAGAACCGGCTTCGGAAGTCGGCTACCGAGTGACCTTCGTGTCGACCACCCGAGTGAGCCCCGTGATCAGCCGCTTTTTCAACTGGCGAACCGACATACACCAGCGACCGTCACAGTCCGACAAAGGTCGGCACGGAAGGCAAGTGGGTCTCGGTCACTGCCGGCGACTACCACACCCTCGCGCTGAAGTCCGACGGGACGCTGTGGGCCTGGGGTTGGAACGATGTAGGCCAACTAGGCATCGGCAGCACCACGGGCAGCAATGCCCCGGTCCGGGTCGGCACGACGGCGGACTGGGTTTCGGTCACGGCGGGCGGATTCTACACCCTCGCGCTGAAGTCCGATGGGACGCTGTGGGCCTGGGGCTACAACGGCGACGGCCAGCTCGGGCTCGGCGACACCACGCAGCGCAACAGCCCGGTCAAGGTCGGCACGAATGCGGACTGGGTGTCGGTCGCTGCGGGCTACCGCCACACCCTCGCGCTGAAGTCCAATGGGACGCTCTGGGCCTGGGGCCACAACCACTCCGGCCAGCTCGGGCTCGGCGACACCGCGGACCGCAATGCCCCGGTCAAGGTCGGCGCGGCGGCGGACTGGGTGTCGGTCGCTGCGGGCCAAGGTCACACCCTCGCGCTCAAGTCCGACGGGACGCTGTGGGCCTGGGGCGCCAACGGCTGGGGTCAGCTAGGCGACGGCACCAACACGCACCGCAATATCCCGACACAGGTCGGCACGGCGACGGACTGGGTCTCGGTCACGGCGGGCGGATTCTACACCATCGCGATCAAGTCCGACGGGACGCTCTGGGCCTGGGGCTTCAACTCACTTGGCCAGCGCGGTGACGGCACCACCACGCACCGCAATATCCCGACACAGGTCGGCACGGCGACGGAGTGGGTCTCGGTTTCTGCGGGTGACATCCACACCCTCGCGAT